>NZ_JBXAFZ010000025.1:0-73712 GCF_058793615.1 Niveispirillum sp. GW835-FHT14G11 | reverse complement strand
TCATGATGCCGTGAGCACTCAGCAAATGGCGGCGTGACTCACGAACTTTTGCCGCCGACAATCCCGGCGCGGTTCAGTGACAATGGCGCGTCCTACATCGCCGGCGATCTGGCCGAATGGCTGGAAGACAAGGGCATGGACCATGTCCGCGGCGCGCCAAACCACCCCCAGACCCAGGGCAAGATCGAGCGCTGGCACCAGACCCTGAAGAACCGCATCCTGCTGGAAAACTATTTCCTGCCCGGCGACCTGGAGGCCAAAATCCAGGGCTTCGTCGACCATTACAACCACCGCCGATATCATGAAAGCATCGGCAACCTGACGCCGGCTGACGTCTATTTCGGCCGTGCCGCCACCATCCTGGAACGGCGCGCCAAAATCAAGAAACGAACCGTCCAACACAGGCGCTTGTGCCACCAACGCCAGGCCATTTAACATCAACCCGCAACGAGCCAGAACCTCCACTCACAAAATCATCCAACCGTCCCATTTGTTTCGACGACGGACACATGGGCGACTGACGAATATATCACCACGGAACATATTCTGAATTTTGGTACCAGACAAAGGCATTCTGACGTAGATCAACGGGCCGTAAGTTGATGATGCAAAATTGGAAAGGTGGCAAGATAGGGCGACAACACCAATAAACGAGTGGTGGGCGATAGGCTAAGGAACCATTTTAATCGGGATTTCTATGCAGCAATTTACCTGAATTGTCTTCTTGGCATAATGGTGTGTATTCCGCTTGCGCTTCTTTCCACTTAAGGTATTATGTGCATAGGGTCAAAAAGGAACATGCTATGAGACATAAAACTACTATCATTCCCCCTGCATATACTCTTCTTGGGCAAGAGCTTAAGGGAGGATGGAAGATAGTAGAGAGATTCAATTGGACTGTCGACTCAAGCGGTACTCCAGCGGGCGATTGGTATGGCCTTGGGGGCCATTTTAGTATTGGTTATGTAGTGGAGCGTGATGGCAGGCGTGCCTTTATGAAGGCCATAAATTTGGAGAAAATTAATCAATCAACGGATGTTCTGACCGCGATGAAAGAACTAACAGACACCGTTGAGTTCGAAAAAGCCATTCATCTTGAGTGCAATAAACACAGGATGGATAGAGTGGTTAGGGCTATTGATACTGGAGAAATAAAGCTAGGGCAGAACATACAGGATCGTGTTCCGTATTTAATACTTGAGCTAGCCGATGGAGATGTTCGACGGCGTCTGGAGACCGTAAAGCCGCAGTTTGCATTGCCATGGAAATTACGCGCTTTGCATCACGTGGCAACGGGTTTGATGCAGGTCCATGCACGTGACATTGCTCATCAAGATTTGAAGCCTTCAAATGTTATGAGTTTTGAAGCAGAATCTGTATTTAAGATCGGAGATTTTGGGCGTTCCTCCAAACGTGGCTTGGAGCCGCCTCATGAAGGGTGTGGAGTGGCCGGTGCATTGGCATATGCACCACCCGAACTTTTGTATGGCCATTTTGACTCTGATTGGAGAAGAAGAAGAGTTGGATGTGATCTATATCTCTTGGGAAGCATGGTAGTATTCTTTTTCCTGGGGCATGGAGCTACAGTCTTGACGATGGAAAAGATGTTGCCAGAGCATAAGCCAATAAGCTTAAATGGCCGATGGAATGGAACATTTATCGATGTTCTTCCGTATATCTCCACTGCCTTTGGAGATGTGATTCAGATCCTAAAAGATGAAGTTCCGAATGATCTTGTGGATGAAATTTTACCAATTGTAACTCAACTTTGTGAACCTGATCCACTTCTTCGTGGTCATCCAAAAGCTCGCGCTTTGCACTTTGGAAACCCCCATGACTTGTCCAGATACGTATCTAAGTTTGATCTGCTTGCAAAGCGCGCCGAGATTCTCGCTCGTAGGGGTGCATAATGATTCGTTCTGATGAAGATAAAGATCGTCTCATTCTGCCTCGGTGGCGACCGGTATCTGAGGCGGCTCAAGCTGGAGAGTTAGGTGCTGTGCCGGCGCCCATAAAGGCTGCTTCAACACAACAAGAAATAAAGAATGAATTCGACGAAAGAGTTAAAGAATGGCGTTGGGAACATTCTCTTGGAGCGGCAGAAGAATTGGTTGCTGCTTCTGTAGTATTTGGCTTTAAGTCCACTGATGTTGCGGATGCATCTGAGTTAATAGTAAATCATCATAATGTAATGCCATCATCAAAGATTCTAGCTCTGGGTTATTTAGGTCTGAAGTCTGAAGATGGTCGTCAAATAGGTTATAAGGAAACATCTATAGCAGCTCATATTCATAGAAGACGCAAGATACTTCAATGTTATCCCAGAAATTCAATACTTTTAACGGAAACGGCGCTGCTTCTTACTCAAATTGGTAGTGGGAAATCAGCAATTAAGCTGATGCGGCAAGCATTAGCATTAAATTCTAGCAATAGATATGTTTTTAGAAGCGCAATAAGGCTCTTCAATCATCTTGATCAAAATGATTATGCTCGGTTTTTGGTCAAAAACTCCAATTTTATCTATAGAGACCCGTGGCTTCTTTCGGCGGCGCTAGGGCTCTCTGAAAATAAAGACCCGATAGTAGACTTTAAGAGGGCTAGAAGTTTAGCAGGTGACTTGAATTTTAGTGCATTTGACCGTTCAGAGCTTGCGTCGGCAGTGGCAACAGTCCATTTTCATGCAGGGAGCCATAAGCTTTCACGGCAGGAATTCAGACGTAGTCTTGAGTCACCAACTGAAAATGCGGTTGCTCAAGCTGAATGGGCAAGTAGGCGTGATAGCGCGATTCAAATTGATTCGAGATCTATTCAAATGACGGGATCCTTTGAGGCGCAGGCATGGGAGTACTATATCGCTGGAGATTGGCAAAATAGTTTGTCTTCTACGGAAAAGTGGGTTTCTATTGAGCGATTTGACCCAGATCCGTATATATTGGGTAGCTTTATCTCTATATCTTTGCTTGGTGATTTGGAGAGATCACTTAAAATTCTTGATGACGGGCTGTTGGCCAACCCAAGCGATCCTGGACTTCTTAATAATGTCGCCGTTGCTCAGGCTTGTAGGGGCAATATTGATGCTGCCCATGCAAGTTTCATAAAAGCTCAAAGGCTCGCAAGCGACGTGTCAAGGGATATAACATTAAATGCTACAGCCGGATTAATAGAATTTAGGCGGGGTAATATCGATAACGGTATAAAGCTATACAATATGGCTTTGATGGGAGCAAATAAACATAAATTGTCTATGGAATGGCTACGTGTTGCCGCTCATTTTGCTAAGGAGCTAGATCGTATAGATCGGAATTCAGCGATTTTTGTCATAAATAAAATGGAAGATGCTATTGAGCATTTCGCAAAATTGAATAGAAAGATTTCTCCAGATATTGTTTGTATAAAGAACGCTATTGTTGGAGATGTTGGAAATATAAGTGAATCTGAATCTGATCTTTTCCAGAATATTATTGAATCAAGTCCAGAAATTACCAAGAGTTTAATTATAGAGCCATAGGTTATTTTGGATTTCGTGCTAAATCCAAATTTTTGTTGGTAAATCAGGTAATTTTTACGTCAGAACTTACTGCTGTGATGGTGATACTACTCGAGCACTTATAGGTGCGTGATGGATTTTCTTCGGTAACGCTAGGATTTTTGACCGGTGATCGGTGGCGATCAAGAACACTGAATTTGGAGTGAGCCCGATATATATTTCTTACGTGGAATCTAAGAAAACTTACATTTTCTTAGATTCCTTGGGAAAGCCGCAGAAACCTTGGGCCTCAATCACCTCTAGCTCTTTGCTGGTGTTGGAAATATAATTCTACAGCAGATTATATGTCCTATGTGAGGTTCCCGATGAAGCAGGCGAAAGTTCCCAGCGATGCCGAGTTCAAACGGGTCGTCGCGCTGACGAGCCAGAGGAAGCACGCGGTGCGCAATCGGATGGCTCTGATGTTGAGCTACTATGCCGGCATGCGGGTCGGTGAGATTGCCCAACTGACTTGGGCTGATGTGTTGTCGGTCAATGGGGCCGTCAAGGACCGCATCCTGTTGCGCGCCGAGACGACGAAGACCCAGGAAGCCCGCTTCGTGTTCGTCGGTGACAAGCTGCGCAGGGAACTGGAGCGTTACGTGGGGGCAGTGGGCCAAGCTGCGCCATCGGGGAAGCCCTTCTTGCGTTCGCAGAAAGGGAAGGGGTTCTCACCCAACACATTGTGCCAGCTATTCCGACAGCTTTACGCGGACGCGGGCGTTGATGGGGCGACGAGCCATAGCGGCCGACGGTCTTTCATCACGAAGCTGGCTCACACGGGTGTCAGTGCGAAGGTGATCATGACCCTTGCGGGCCACAAGCATCTTTCCACCACGCAGCGCTATATCGATGTCAACGATGAGATGCTGAAAAGCGCGGTAAACTTGGTTTGATGAAATGGCGACCCGATTTCCAGGTCGCCATTTTCATCAGCTAGGTTAACTATCACTGTACATGTCTGTTTGTGCCATAAAATCATAGGCTGGTGTATAACGTGGAGATATCGACTTCATGTGCTGAATGACATCGCGCGGATGAAGCCGTTTCGAATAGAAGTAATTCAAAACATTGGCCAGAGAATCGCGCTTTGGATCATAAAGGCGGATTTTGCTTGCAGGAATATCGCAGTGCTGTTCCCGCGGACCCCACAGTACCCTCACCACAGGCAAGAATTGATTCTCGCCGGGCTGAAGAACCGTACTCACATTCCGCTTGGCTGCCAATTCTTTGAAATCATCTGAATGCCGACCAACTGCCCACAGTGATATACCGTAGGCCAATTCTGTGAGTCGATATTTTACTTCATCTCGCCTGTGTTCATTCCCAGAATGACTATCTCGAAACTCCTCAAACTCTCGAATCAATCCAACGATAGATTCGTGTTTACCCCAACTATCTCCGGTAATGTGATATTGGGGTCCATACCCTTGTCCCTCTTCAGGGATTTCGAGGTATTTCTCCATTTTATTGTAGTCATAGTGATGACTATCGAGGAATTTATGGAACTCACAAGACGGTGGTTGCATAATGCTCACGGTGTTTACAGAAACACTCGAACTAACAGTGCTGATGCTCACATTTTTCTCCTATGTAAGATCACATTAACGCAGTGATCGTAGGCGATCAAAAAGACCAATTTTGAAAATTGACCTTCTTTCATTCAGACACGGCTTTCCTATGTCCAAAATCACCAACAGTTTTATTTGCTGTTGAGATGGAAATAGACCGGATTTCTTTCGATTCCGGCGAAAATGACTGTGTGTGAACGTGATGAACGGACTTTCTCACACTTTTGAAATCTGTCAACAAATTTTGTTGATAAATTTTTAGAAGGCGCGTTCCGCTGATTCGACCTGTCAGAGCAGGAGGGCTTCACTCTGAGTGAAGCCATACCGCTGAAACGGATGCGCCCCCTTTGAAGCGCATGCGTTTCAGCCTATTGGGTCTATGGATTTGATTCGGCCTATTTGGTCCAAACCGGACGCAGCTCGTCCTTCATGGTTTCCAGCTTCACATCGGCATAAAACTTCTCGATCATCTCAGCCGATGTGCCGGTGTTCTTCGCCAACAGGAACACGTCGACACCGTGCATGATCTGCTGGCTGATATAGTAGTGTCGGAACGAGTAGGCGCTTCTCCGGTTGCCACAATAATCAAAAAGCAGGTCCGCAGCCTTCAGAAGCTCGATGAGGCCCTTTTTCGGCGATTCCAGCCGCTTCCCATCGCGCCCGACAAATACGGGGTCTCGATCCCCTGGGGGCTTCTGGTCGTGGTCCTTGAGCCAGAAATCCCATAGCCAATCCAGATAGGTGTTAGCCTCTTCCTTTGGGACGAAGGTGCGGCTTTTCCCCTTCCCATGAACCCGGATACGAATCTCCTCCCGATGAGTAAATGCCTTGTCCCGAACCTGTCGGTAGCTCAGCACATCGCCCCAATTCAGGTTCTTGATCTCTGTCGGGCGCATGCCCGTATGAGCGGCCAGATTGATGTAGGCCAACAGGACCGCTCGATCCCGTCGCAGATAATCAGTTATCTCCAAATCAGAGACCCGCTGCACGGCCAGATCATGGAGCCGGCTGAATTCGCCAAGCGTGAAGCTGGGACGTGGATTCGCGGTGACCTTAGGTACGGACACCTCGGGGACCTGGGCGGCCTTCCAATAGCCCCATTTCGCGGCCTGACGCAGCAGGGCACGCAGAAGCACAGCTTCCCCTCTCTGACGGCTCAGGGAGGGCACGACCTTCGCTGCGGGCCGGCGCAGCCGCCTGCCGCTGCGCACATACTCGATATGGCTGACATCTTTACCGGGTCCTGTGATCCAGTAGCCCTTGCGCCATTCCAGATAGCGCGTGACGTCCGATTCCTTGATCGTATCGAAGGGCTTCTGACCGAAATAGCCGATGAAATAGCGGCGGATGATTGCGGGGAATTTTTCGCCATCGGTCTTGGATCGCTCGCCGCGTTCCGATTGGGTGATGATGTGGCTGATATATTCCTCAGCGACCTGTTCAAACGTGCGAACCTTCGCAGTCAATCCGCTGCGGACCCTGATGTGCGCCTCGAACCAAATCTGAAGCGCCCGCTTTTCAGCGATCTCACGAACTGGAGTGCCGAGGGATTTCCTGATCTGGCCGTGACCGCCAATCGAGAAGCGCACCGACCAGTTGGACGTGCCTTCGCGCTGGAATAGCTGGAAATCCGGTTCCCCAATATCCAATTGCAAGCCTCCACCAACGTCTGAAACCGTGCACTCCTACGATTACGCTGCTGGTGCTGCTGTGCTAGCACTGCGCTAATCGGGGCAACGCAGATGGTGGGAACCTGTTGGAAATGTTGAGCCAGGAAACCGACTGTGCTACCCTGTGCTACGCTAGCTTCTAGCGCAGTGGGGGACAAGCACCCTGTCGAATATTGCGTAAGCTATTGGAAATGTTGTAAAGTATGGTGCCCAGGGACGGAATCGAACCGCCGACACGGGGATTTTCAATCCCCTGCTCTACCGACTGAGCTACCTGGGCACATCTTACTTCGTACTCTCCGGGGGCGTTTTCGGTCACCGCCGCCGGTGTGGAGCGCCTTATAGACAAGGCATTGGGGGCTGTAAAGCATTGAATTGCGACATCCGCAAAAATTCTTACCCCGGCTCATCCTCGCCCGGCGCGTCCTCCACAGGCACACGGTAGACCTCGCCCAGCCAGCGCGACAGATCGACATCGGCGCAGCGTTTGGAGCAGAAAGGACGGAAATCCATCACGGGGGCCCGGCCGCAGATGGGGCAGCCGGCGGCCTTCCTGGGGCGGCGGACGGCGGACAGGTCGATAGGGTCGTCACTCATGGCAAGAACAGTCCCTTACAGCAGCAGGTCGGCCAGCGGCGGGCCGCGGCGGGCGCGGGTGACCTCCACCAGGCCCAGCCGCGACATGCCATAGACATGGGTGGCCACGGGGTCGTCACAAACGACCGATGACAGGCGCTGGATCACCGCCTCCCGGTCGCCGGCCCGCGCCATGTTCACGAAATCCACCACCACGATGCCGCCGATATTGCGCAGGCGCAACTGCCGGGCGATCTCCATACAGGCTTCCAGATTGGTGGCCAGCGGGTTGCCCCGCTCCCCGCCATTCACGTCGATGACGGTCAGCGCCTCCGTCCGGTCGATGACCAGGGAACCGCCATGGCCCAGATCGACGCGGCGGTCGGTCAGGCCTGAGATGGCGCTGTCCATGTCGCCCTGGTCGAACAGCGGCCGCGCGCCCTTGTGCGGGGCGAT
Organism: Niveispirillum sp. GW835-FHT14G11; assembly: GCF_058793615.1. Lineage (NCBI taxonomy): Bacteria > Pseudomonadati > Pseudomonadota > Alphaproteobacteria > Rhodospirillales > Azospirillaceae > Niveispirillum > Niveispirillum sp. GW835-FHT14G11. Next base: position 65,913 of record NZ_JBXAFZ010000025.1, on the reverse strand, counting down.
CAGGGGCAACAGGTCGGGCGCCAGGGCCATGGCAGCGGCCTTCACCGCCGACAGCATTTCCGGCCCCTCCACGATAATTTCCGCCAGCCCGTCGCGCGGCAGTTCCACCAAGGCGCGGCGCACCGCGTCGGGCGGGGGCAGAAGGGTGCCGGGGGACGAGGAACCGGAGGGGGTGCCTGCCGCCATGCGGGCCCGGTGTGCGTCGGCCAGCAACCCCTCCGCCTCCCCCAGGACGAGGGCGGGATCGGCATGCAGCGCCTCGGCCCGCACGATCCAGCCGCCCATGTTGGGCAGGGTGTCGGACAGGCGCTGGCGCAGGGCCGCCACCTCCGGTCCTTTCCCCAGGCGCTTGGAGATATGGATACCGTCGCCCAGCGGAGTGTAGACAAGGAAACGGCCCGGCAACGACAGGTCCATGGTCAGGACCGCGCCCTTGCCGTCATGGGCGTCGGCCTTCACCTGCGCGGTGACCATCTGGCCGGTGCGCAGCATTTGACCGATGCGGGCGTCACGGCGCTGGGGACGCACGTCGGAGACGGAAAGGAAACTTGGGACGCTGTCGCCGAATTCCACGAAGGCGGCATCCAGCCCCGCCACAAGACGTGTGATGCGGCCCTGGACGATGGCGCCCTGCCAGACGGGTCGGTCATCATGGTCGATGGCAAGGTCGGTCAGGACGCCGTCGGACAGCATGGCGCAGCGCCGCAGGGGCCCGCGCCGGTCGATCAGCAGCCGCCGGCGCATCAGCCCCCGATGGGGGCTTGGGTGGCGGCGTGCGTGGCGGCCAGTGCCAGCGCGTCGATACCCGCGGCGCGCAAGGCGCCCGCCACTTCCGTCAGGGGCAGGCCCACGACATTGCTGTAGCTGCCGGACAGCTGGCGCACGAACAGGCTGGCCAGCCCCTGGATGGCATAGCCGCCGGCCTTGCCCTTCCAGTCGCCGGTGGTGATGTACTGCTCAATCTCGTCACGCGACAGGGTGCGGAAGATGACCTGGCTTTCCACCACCCGGCTCCAGGCACGGCCATCGGCGGCGACCAGAGCCACGCCCGTATAGACGCGGTGGCGGCGGCCCTGCAACAGGTTCAGGCAGCGGCGCGCGGTATCGGCATCGTCGGCCTTGGGCAGGATGCGGCGACCCAGCCCCACCACCGTGTCGGCGGCCAGCACGATGGCGCCGGCATGGCGCGCGGCCACGATCCCGACCTTCTCCCGCGACAGGCGCTGGGCATGGGCCGTGGGTACCTCGTCCTTGTGGGGTGTCTCGTCGATATCGGCCGGATCGATGACGTCCGGCACCAGCCCGATCTGAGCCAGCAACTCCCGCCGCCGGGGAGAGCCGGAGGCGAGGATCAGGCGCGGACGAATGATGCCAGATGTCCCGGGCGTCGCCGCCGCGCGCGTCGTCATGATGTCCCTTCCGCTCACTTGAAGCGGAAGGTGATCCGACCCTTGGTCAGGTCGTACGGCGTCATCTCGACATTGACGCGGTCGCCGGCCAGCACGCGGATGCGGTTCTTGCGCATCTTGCCCGAGGTATGGGCGAGCACTTCATGTTCGTTATCGAGCTTCACGCGGAACATCGCGTTGGGCAGCAGTTCGGTCACCGTGCCGGAAAACTCGATCAGATCTTCCTTGGCCATGTTTTCCTGATTTCGGGATGGTAAAACGCGCACATAGGTGAGCGCCGGAGGGTCGCGGGTCAAGTGTTTTCAGCGCAAAGCAAGGACGTTCCTCGCGCTGGGCATGGCTTGGAACGGCGGCCAAGTCATGAGCTTCCGCTCACTCCACCCCGAACCGCTGCTTCAGCCGCTTCATCAGCGTGTCACGCACCTGACGATAGGCATCGAGTCGGGCCTCGCGGCTGCCCTCCACCAATGTCGGGTCGAAGGTGTTCCAGAATTCTACGTCGCACGCCGTGGTCCGGGTCATTTCCACGGCCCGGTGCTGGGCCTCCGGCGACAGCGAGACGACAAGGTCGAAACTGTCATCCTCCAGTTGCTCGAACGTCTTGGCCTTGTGGCGGGACATGTCCACGCCCAGTTCGGCCATGACGGTCGTCACAAAGGGGTCGATCTCCCCCTCGCGCACGCCGGCGCTGTCGACATAGATCTGCTTGCCCAGCAGCTTCTTCAACAGCCCTTCGGCCATGGGGGAGCGGATGGAATTGTAGGTGCAGGCGAACAGAACGCTGGAGATCCGGGTCGGGTTGGTCTCGGCCATCGCGACGCGACCGTCAGTTCCGGATATGGAGCACGCAGATGAGCGTGAACAGGCGCCGGGCCGTGTTCAGATCCATTTCGGCCTTGCCGGCCAGCCGCTCCCGCAGCAGTTCCGATCCCTCGTTGTGCAGGCCCCGCCGCCCCATATCGATGGCTTCGATCTGGGAGGGAGAGGCCGTCTTGATGGCTTTGTAATAGCTGTCGCAGATCATGAAATAGTCCCGCACGATGGTACGGAACGGGGTCAGCGGCAGGGTGATGCGGGTCAGCGCCTCGTCATCCTCCCGTCGGACATCGAAGACCAGACGGTTATCCTCGGTCGACAGGAACAGGCGGAAGGGGCCGACATCCGGCGTCTCGACCAGGGCGAAACGGTTCTCGTCCAGCAGGTCGAACAGGGCGACGGCGCGCTCATGCTCCACCTCCATGTTGCGGCGGATGACGTTCTTCTCCACCAACTCCACATGGACGATGCGGTGGTGCGGCGCGTTCATCATCCCTCCCCGATGGTGGCGTTCAGTTTTTATTAACCTGCCTGCCCAGCCATGCGCTTGGCAAGCCGGATCACGCGTTCGGCGACAGCCGGATCGCAACCGACAGGGCGTGCGCGCCCAAGCCTTCGGCATTGGCCAGTGCCACCGCGGCCGGGCCGATCTTCGCCAGGCTTTCCGGCGTGCAGCCCACCAGCGTGGTGCGCTTCATGAAATCCAGCACGTTCAGGCCGCTGGAGAAGCGGGCGGACCGTGCCGTGGGCAGCACATGGTTGGGGCCCGCGACATAATCGCCGATGGCTTCCGGCGTGTGCCGACCCAGGAAGATGGCGCCGGCATTGCGGACCCTGGCGGCCAGGGCATCCGGGTTGGCCACGGCCAGTTCCAGATGCTCCGGCGCGATGCGGTCGACCAGGGGTACGGCCTGGTCCAGGTCGTCCACCAGGATGATGGCGCCATGGTCGCGCCAGCTGGCACCGGCGATCTCCGCGCGGGGCAGGGTGGCCAGATGCGCATCCACGGCCGCCGACACGGCATCGGCGAAGCCGGTATCGTCGGTGATCAGGATGCTCTGGGCGGATGTGTCGTGTTCGGCCTGCGACAGCAGGTCGGCGGCGATCCAGGCCGGGTTGTTCTGACCGTCGGCGACCACCAGGATCTCCGACGGGCCGGCGATCATGTCGATGCCCACCGTGCCGAAGACCTGCCGCTTGGCGGCGGCGACAAAGGCATTGCCGGGGCCGGTGATCTTGTCCACCGGCTTGATGGTTGCCGTGCCGAAGGCCAGCGCGCCGACAGCCTGCGCGCCGCCGATGCGGTAGATCTCGGTAACACCGGCCAGCTTGGCGGCGGCCAGGACCAGTGGGTTGATCACACCGTCGGGCGTGGGCACCACCATGGCGATGCGCGGCACGCCCGCCACCTTGGCGGGGATGGCGTTCATCAGGACCGAGGAGGGGTAGGAGGCGGTGCCGCCCGGCACGTAAAGCCCGACGGCGCCCACCGGCGTCCAGCGCGCGCCCAGCCGCACGCCGGCCGGGTCGGTGTAGAAACTGGCTTCCACCGACTGCGTGCGATGGAAAGCCTCGATCCGCTCGGCCGCCAGCTTCAGCGCGTCCAGCGTGGCGGCATCGCACTGCGCCACGGCGGCGTCGATCTCTGCGGCTGTGAAGGCCATGCCGGCCTCGGTCAGTTCCAGCCGGTCCCAGCGCTTGGTATAGTCAAGCACGGCCGCGTCGCCGCGTGCCTTCACATCGTTCAGGATGGCGGTGACGGCGTTGTTCAGGTCTTCCTGGGTCTCGCGCTTGGCGCCCAGCAGTTCCTGGAAGCGGGCTTCGAAATCCGCGTCGCGGGTGGAGAATTTAACCGGCATTGCCGATGGCCCCATTGAAACGATCGATCCAGCCCTGGATTTCACCATGGCGCGTCTTGAACGCCGCCCGGTTGACGATGAGGCGGGAGGAGATGTCGGCAATATGCTCGATCTCCACCAGGCCATTGGCCTTCAGGGTCGTGCCGGTGGAGACCAGATCGACGATGCGCGAGCACAGGTCCAGATTGGGCGCCAGTTCCATCGCACCGTTCAGCTTGATGCATTCGGCCTGCACGCCACGCGCGGCGAAATGCCGGCGGGTGATATCCGGGTATTTGGTGGCCACCCGCACATGGGACCAGCGCGACGGATCATCCTTTTCCGACAGGTCCACCGGCTCCGCCACGGCGATGCGGCACTTGCCGATGCCCAAATCCAGCGGCGTATAGATCTCCGGATAGTCGAATTCCATCAGCACGTCGCTGCCGCACACGCCCAGATGCGCCGCACCGAAGGCCACGAAGGTGGCGACATCGAAGCTGCGCACGCGGATGATCTTCACATGGGGCAGATTGGTGTCGAACTTCAGGGCGCGGGATTTCGGATTGTCGAAATCGGCTTCCGGCTCGATGCCGACATGATGCAGCATCGGCCTCACCTCATCCAGAATCCGGCCCTTGGGCAGGGCCAGCACCAGCAGGTCATTGGCGGCAGGCGACATCATGTCCTGGGGTCTCCAGGTGGGGTTGCGACGGGCTGCTTACATGGCATGCCATTGCGCACCCGTCCACCCGCCGCTGCGAAGGGCCGGGTTGCGTGAAGCGTCAATCGGGTGGAAATGGCTGCGCGGCGACCGAACCGGCAGTGTAGGATAAGCACTGTCCGCCGCCCTCCGGAGCCCGCATGTCCGCCGCCGACTTCATCATCCACGACCCCATCCGTGCCCGTGCCGTCATCCGCTGCAGTGCCAAGGTGGAAAAGCTCCATGGCGATTGCCGCTGGGCGGAAGGCCCGGCCTATTTTCCGGCCCACCGCACCCTTGTCTGGTCCGACATCCCCAATGACCGCATGCTGCGCTATGACGAGGTGACGGGCGGGGTGGCGGAGTTCCGTCGTCCGTCCGGCTTTTCCAACGGCAATACCATCGATCGGCAGGGGCGGCTGGTTACCTGTGAACATGGCGGGCGGCGCGTGGTGCGCACCGAACATGACGGGTCGATCACTATCCTGGCCGACCGTTGGCAGGGTAAGCGCTTCAACAGCCCCAACGATGTGGTGGTGACGTCCGACGGCTCCGTCTGGTTCACCGACCCGACCTATGGCATCGACAGCGATTATGAGGGCCACAAGGCTGAGAGCGAGATCGGGGCCAGCCATGTCTACCGCATCGATCCGGTCACGGGGGCGGTGACGGTGGTGGCCGATGATTTCGTCAAGCCCAACGGAATCTGCTTCTCGCCTGACGAGAAGATTCTCTACATCGTGGATACGGGCCGCACCCATTCGCCCGACGGGCCCTGCCATGTGCGGGCCTTCACGGTGGAGGAAAAGTCCCTGTCGGGCGGTGATGTCTTCGCCGTGTCCGAACAGGCGGGCTTTGACGGGTTGCGCTGCGACGAGCTGGGTCATCTGTGGATGGCGGAGGCTGACGGGGTGCATTGCTACCATCCCGATGGCAACCTGATCGCCCGCGTCCTGGTCCCGGAAGGGGTGGCAAACGTGGAATTCGGCGGGCCTAGAGGCAACCGACTTTATATATGTGCGACAAGCGGGCTCTATGCCGTGATGCTGGCGGTCAGGGGGGCGAGGCGGTTCTGACAGACCCGCACTTTATCCATTCCCCTTGCCCTTTGGCCCGAATCCGGCCATGAAAAGCCCTTGTCTTTTCCGACTATCACAGAGTGCAGAGACGATGGCTTACCGGATTCAGGGCGAGACGGGTGAATGGGAAGTGGTGATCGGGCTGGAGGTCCATGCCCAGGTCATCTCCAATGCCAAGCTGTTCAGCGGGGCCGCGACGGCCTTCGGTGCGGCCCCCAACAGCCAAGTCAGCTTCGTCGATGCCGGCTTCCCCGGTATGCTGCCCGTGATCAATGAATTCTGCGTGCAGCAGGCGATCAAGACCGGCCTGGGGTTGAGGGCGCAGATCAACCTGCGCAGCGTCTTCGACCGCAAAAACTATTTTTATGCCGATCTGCCGTCCGGGTATCAGATCAGCCAGTTCAAGCAGCCCATCGTGGGCGAGGGCACGATCATCCTGGATCTGGCCGAGGGCGAGACGCGCGAGATCGGCATCGAGCGGCTGCATCTGGAAATGGATGCCGGCAAGTCGATGCATGACCAGCACCCGTCCAAGACCTATGTCGATCTGAACCGGGCCGGCGTCGCGCTGATGGAGATCGTGTCGAAGCCCGACATGCGCAGCCCGGAAGAGGCGGTGGCCTATGTGCGCAAGCTGCGCACCATCGTCCGCTATCTGGAAACCTGCGACGGCAACATGGATGAAGGCTCCATGCGCTGCGACATCAACGTGTCGGTGCGCAAGCCGGGCGGCCCGCTGGGCACGCGCACGGAGACCAAGAACGTCAATTCCATGCGCTTCATGCATGCGGTGATCGAGTATGAGGCGCAGCGCCAGATCGAGCTGATCGAGGAAGGCGGCGTGGTCGTGCAGGAAACCCGCCTGTGGGACACGGCCAAGGGCGTGACGCGGTCGATGCGCAGCAAGGAAGAGGCGCATGATTACCGCTATTTCCCCGATCCCGACCTGCTGCCGCTGGTGATCGAGCAGGAACTGGTCGACCAGATCAAGGCCAGCCTGCCGGAACTGCCTGACGACAAGAAGGCGCGGTTCATGGAGCAGTACAAGCTGCCGGTGTACGATGCCGGCGTGCTGGTGGCGGAAAAGGCGAGGGGCGATTTCTATGAGGAGGTGGCCAAGGGCCGCGACCCCAAGATCGCCGCCAACTTCGTCATCGGCGACCTGCTGGGCGGGCTGAACAAGACCGGCAAGGACATCACCGAATCGCCGATCTCGGCATCCGACCTGGGCGGGCTGATCGACCTGATCGCCGACAACACCATCTCGGGCCGTCTGGCCAAGGATGTGTTCGCCCTGATGCTGGAGACGGGCAAGTCGGCCATCGCCATCGTGGACGAGAAGGGCTTGCGTCAGGTCACCGATACGGGCGCCATCGACGCCGTCATCGCACAGGTAATGGAGGCCAACCCCGACAAGGTGGCCGAATACCGGTCCGGCAAGGATAAGCTGTTCGGCTTCTTCGTGGGTCAGGTGATGAAGGCCAGCCAGGGCAAGGCCAACCCGGCCATGGTGAACGACATCCTGGCGGTCAAGCTGAAGGGCTGAGCCCGCGGGCAGGTTTGTGATGAAAAGGCCGTCGGGGCGACCCGGCGGCCTTTTTGTTGTGCCGTAGGTCAGGTCGAGGCGTAAGCCTCGCCCTGACAGCAATGGATTGAAAGCCTGATCTGTCAGGGCTCGCCTGCGGCTTGACCTGACCTACGGTATCTGGCCGCCAGCCAGGTGCAGACCAGCAACTGGATCTGGTGGAAGATCATGATGGGCAGGATGATCAGGCCGACCTGCGCCACGGGGAACAGCACGCTGGCCATGGGCACGCCCGACACCAGGCTTTTCTTCGATCCGCAGAAGATCAGGACGATCCTGTCCTCGCGGCTGAAGCCCAGCAGGCGGCCGGCCAGCGTCGTCACATACATCACGATGGCCAGCAGGACGATGCTGACGATGACGATGGTGATCAGATCCCGAAGATCGACCTTGTGCCACAGCCCCTCCACCACGGCCGCGCTGAAGGCCGAATAGACCACCAGCAGGATCGATCCCCGATCAGTGTAGGAGATGGCCTGCTTGTACCTCTGCACGAACCGCCCGATCAGCGGCCGCGCCAGGTGCCCCGCCACGAAGGGCACCAGCAATTGCAGGATGATGGCCTCCAGCGCGCCCAGCGACACGCCGGCCTGGCCCTGTGTCTGCATCAGCAGCCCGACCAGCAGGGGGGTCACAAAGATGCCCAGCAGGTTGGAGGCCGAGGCCGAACAGATGGCCGCCGGCACATTGCCGCCGGAGATGGAGACAAACGCGATGGAGCTTTGCACTGTGGAGGGCAGCAGGCAGAGATAGAGGATGCCCGCGGCGATGACGGGGGAAATCTGCCCCGGTGACAGCCATCCCGTGGCCAACCCCAGCAGCGGGAACAGCACGAAGGTGCAGGCCAGCACGCTGAGATGCAGGCGCCAATGGCCCATACCTGCCAGAATGGCGTCCCGCGACAGCTTGGCGCCGTGGAAGAAGAACAGCAGCGCGATGGCAAGATCGGCAACGATATCGACGATCTGCGCGGCCTGCCCTTGCACCGGCAGGAATGCCGCCAGCCCCACGGTTGCCAGAAGGGCCAACAGGAACGGGTCGATCACGGCGCTGAAGAACTGTTTCATGGGCGAACCTTCAGGAGGGCAGTAGAACAGTATGCCCGCCTCCGGCGTTGGCCCGACACCCCTCATTACACCGGTGTGCCTTGCCCAGGGCGCACAAGAAAGGCGCCGGGAGTTGCCTCCCTGGCGCCTGTTCATGTTCCATCGTTCGCCGTGCGCCCACATCCGGGGGATTGAGCATCACGGTGAACGAGTGCTGGCACGCTTCCGGCCGTCAGCCTCAGCTGGCAGCGTCGCCCGTCACCAGCTTGGCGATCTGTTTGGCCCAGCGGCGGGTGAACCGGTCCGCGTCGCCATAGATCGTGTAGGCGTTGATATTGTCGGGGAAGGGCAGGCCCATGTCGGCGTCAGCGATGACGGCTACGATCTGGCCCGTCTGGCTGTCGGTCAGCGTCGCCTGGAAGGCGGCGCGACCCACGGCATAGACGCGGTCGATGGTGCCGCCGCCGCGGGCCTTCTCCGCATGGAAGGAACGGTTGGGCACATAGTCGGTGAAGGTGATGGCGAGTGTCAGCACGCCCGGCCCCGGTTCATTCACCAGCGCCGGCCCCAGCGCCTCGGTCAGTTGCTTGGTCATATACTCGAACGCATGATCGCGTTCGCGCACCGACACCAGCACTTCATCAAAGCGGCGCTCGATGGCGGTATCAAACGGCGCCAGCACCACCTTGCCATAGGAGGAGAGGTTGACACCCGGCTTCACGAACACCTTGTCGAGATTGGGATGGTCCTGTTCCGTCAGGCCCTGGGTCGGCAATGGCGGCGCCTTCTTGGACGGGATACCGTCCCACGCGCTTTCCGCCGCCCCGGCGGTGCCGGCCGCCAGTACCATCAGGGACAGGCCGACGATGCCAGCCAACAGGCCGGCCTTGAACCCGATACCCTTTGAGTGGATTTCAGGTGCTTGAGCAAGTGCAATGGAATTTCCATGTCCGAACATGTTGTCGAACTCCATAAGACAGGGCGCGGGTGGATTGCTTCCCCCCGTGCGGAACCGCGTTGTTGCGGCGGATCGCCGGACCGCCCCCGTTCCGGCATGTCCCGGGCGCAAGGCGCCAGGATCACTTTTTAAGAATGGTATGTCGCAGCGCCGTTGACAAGCCCGCTCCGTGCCACTAAACACCCCTCTCACCGAAGCGACCCGGCGAAGTCCGGTTGTCGCAGACGGTGCGGAGGGGTGGCCGAGCGGCTGAAGGCAACGGTTTGCTAAACCGTCGTACCGGGAAACTGGTACCGTGGGTTCGAATCCCATCCCCTCCGCCATTCTCCAAAAGGCCGGAAGCCCTCGGGTTGCCGGCCTTTTTGCGTTTACGTTTTTGCGTTTACGACTGTTTCCCGGGATCATGCCCATGGAACTGGATATAGGCGCAGAACATGTTGGCCATCGCGTCAGCATAGGCCGTGATTTCATCGATACTGCGCGGTGACTGGGAGAATTGCTTGCCCAGCGCACTCATCGTGCCCGTGATCAGATCGCCGACCGTCGCGATGACCGTTTCCGGGGCATCGGGCAGAGCTTCCCGCAGGAAAGCTTGCATAACCGCATCACCTCCGGCACGGACCTCCCGCGCTTCGGGGGCCGTGCGATAAAGCGGGGCGCTATCATTGAGTGCGATACGCACCGTGGCCTCGCCGCATTCCGATTTGATGAAGTCACGGACCAAGGCGCGCAGCCGGTCGGGTGGCGGCCGGTGGCTATCTGCCAGGATACCGCGCAACATACCCGTGGTCTGGCGCCACTCATCAGTCTGAAGCCGGAACAGGATGGCCGCCTTGTTCGGGAAATACTGGTAGAGCGAGCCGATGCTGACCCCGGCTTTTTCCGCCACCCGTGCCGTGGTGAAACGCCGCGTCCCCTCCTTGGCCAGAACCTGAACAGCGGCTTCCAGAATGGCCGCGACCAAGTCCTCCGAACGAGCCTGCTGGGGCTGCTTTCGTGAAGAAATCCGGACACTTGGCGGGTTGGCCATCACACACTCCGGCAATGCGATTAGGAAACGCCACAGAGTATTCGTACTTTTTAAGCCCGACGCAAGACGCGTCGTTTTACACCGGAGACCATGATGAACAGCCTTACCGCACCACCGCTGGCGTCCCTTCTGGACCGCTTATTCATGGCGGCGGACTCAGCGACCAGCTCGGCGATGGCGGGGACCTCCGCTGAGGAAAGGGAGCGCCTGATGCGCAGCAAGACGGAATATCTCGACCTTTACGGGCGCCTGAAAGATCTCTGGCTGCCGGTGTCGCGCGATACGGGTGTACTGCTCTATATGCTGGCTCGCGCGACCCACGCCCGTACGATCATCGAGTTCGGTACCTCGTTCGGAATCTCCACCTTGCATCTGGCGGCGGCGTTGCGGGACAATGGCGGCGGGCGCCTGATCACCACCGAGTTTGAGCCCGCAAAGGTGGCCGGTGCCCGCAGGAACCTGACCGAAGGTGGCCTGATCGATCTTGTCGAGATCCGCGAAGGCGATGCGATGCTGACGCTGGGCGTCGACCTTCCCGAAACGGTCGACCTGCTGCTGCTGGATGGAGCGAAGGCGCTCTATCCTGAAATCCTCGATCTGCTGGAACCCCGCCTTCGTCCCGGCGCGCTGATCGTTGCGGACAATGCGGATTACAGTCCGGAATATCTGGCGCGGGTCAGGTCGCCCACCAGCGGCTACATGTCGGTGCCGTTCGCCGGGGATGTCGAGCTTTCCATGCGGATCGGCTGAGATGGATGACGCTGAGGGACTTACGGTTTGACAGGAGGATGATGGCGTGATGATCGACATTGCGCCATCTTGCTGCCCGGTCGGCAGTTCCCAGGGGTCGTCGTTTCCATACGGGAAAGCTAGACAATCTTCCAGAAGATAGAACCGGCGACGACCAACATTGCCGCAAATGTCAGCACCATGGAGAACGCGCGGCCGTTGCCCCAGCCCTGGTGCACAATCACCCAGTAATGCCAGAACCGGCCCACAAGAAGCAGGGCGCTGCCAACCCATAACAAACTTGTCTCCACGCCCATAAGTTCGGCTGTCAGCATTCCAATCAGTGTAATGGGGACCGTCTCTGTAAAATTGGCATGCGCGCGCATTCTGCGTATTAACGTGACATCGCCGCCATCGAGAAAATGGATGCCCGTCTTCAGGCGGCGATATCCGACGACATTGGTAATAAGGACTTGGAAAACCAGCAGGATGACAAGAATCACAGGCGTTACGACCGGCGTCATCGGGCCCTCCCTTGATTGATACCGTTCCATCGCATATTTACTTGCAATCCGCAAGCGATATGGGCGAGATCGTCTCTTGAGACCGAAACACGAATGGAGAGGATGTCCAGTGCGCTATGCTGCTGGCATCCTTGGCGACCCTTGGACGCTTGTGCTGCTGCGCGACCTGATGTTCAAGGGGAAGAGCTTCTTCAAAGAGTTCCTGACCGAGGAGGGGCCGGCATCGAACATTCTTGCCGACCGTCTGGACAGGCTTGAGCGGGCGGGGCTGATTGCCCGGCGCCGCGATCCGAAAAAGGGTAGCCAGGTATTGTGCGAACTGACTGAGAAGGGTGCGGCGCTTGTCCCGATGTTCCTGGCGATGATCGAATGGTCGGCAAAATATGATCCCGACACCGAGGCACCCTCGGCATTCGTCGATGCGTATCGGGCGGACCCCCCAGGTGTGGCCAATAGACTGATGGCTCAACTTGGCACCAGACCCGCGGCAGATGGCTGAGTCTTGGGCCGCATCGTCAAAACCGAGCGTGTGCCAAGAAGTGTCCAAAACCGGTAGGTGGACTTTGTTGCCAAGCCGAATAAGTTTGTCTATCTTCACCAATGGTCGGCAGTTCCCCAGGCGTCGCCGTTCCCATCCGGGAAAGCTAAACCTGCCATCGAGAACAGTGCTTCACGATTTCTTTCTTTTCAACCTTCCATCGACCGACCGCTTTTCCTGAAAAGCCGTGCCAGGTTGGAAGCCGGCGACCACCGACATCCATCAAGGATCGGCACGACAGACGGGGAACAGCCATGTCCATGTCGATTGCTGAACGCATTGCCGCCACCGCGCGCGGCCTTATCCATTATGCCGATGCTGGGGACGGCCCGGTCATCCTGTCCCTGCACGGGGCCATGGGCGGGGTGGACCAGGGGATGATCCTGGCCCGGGTCACCGGGGCCGATGCCGGCCGTGTCATCGCGCCGGCCCGGCCGGGCTATCCCGGCACGCCGCTGGAGTCCGGGGTCATGCCGGAGGCGCAGGCCGACCTCTATGCCGCTTTGCTGGACCATCTGCGTCTGGACAGGGTGGCGGTCATCGCCGTGTCAGGTGGGGGCGCATCGGCCTTGATGTTCGCGCTGCGCCATCCGGGGCGCTGCCGGGCGCTGGTGCTGGTCTCCACCTGCGCGGGGCCGGAACCGATGCCCATCCCGCCGGGCTTCCGCCTGATGGGTGCGTTGGCCCGCTGGCCTGCCTTCGTCGGGTGGATGCGGCGCCGGGCTTTGAAGAACCCTGATCGTATCTCCAGCCGCTCCATCCCGGATGAGGGACAGCGGCGGGCGTTGCTGGATGATCCCGTGGCCATGGGGCTTTACCGCGAACTGCGGGTCGGCATGTTCGACCGGCTGGCGGAAAGGCTGCCGGGGACGGAGAATGACATCCAGGTGACGCGGGTGCAGCGCTTTGCGCTGGAGGAGATCGCGGTGCCCACCCTGGTGGTGCATGGCACGCGCGATCCGCTTCTGCCTTATAAGCGGCATGGGGCGGAACTGGCCCGGCGCATCGCAGGGGCGGAGCTGCTGACGGTGGAAGAGGGCGGCCATGCCGCCATCTTCACACACCGTCAGCAGGTTGCCGCCGGTGTGGGGGCGTTCTTGCGACGGCTGTAGGTCAAGCTGTCGCCGGCGGTGCCGCCTTCTTGCCGATGGTGGCGCAAAGCAGGGCGGCACCCAGGCACAGCAGCCCCGCCACATAGAAGGCCGGCAGATAGCTGTCCAGGGCGGTGCGCGACCAGCCACCGCCGAAGGCGGCGCAGGCGGCCCCCAACTGGTGTCCGGCGAATATCCAGCCGAACACCATGCCCGCCTTTTCCCGCCCGAACCGCTCCGCCGTCAGCTTGACGGTGGGCGGCACGGTGGCCACCCAGTCCAGGCCATAGAAGATGGCGAAGATCGAGAGGCCGTAGAAGGTGAAGTCCGAATAGGGCAGGTAGAGCAGCGACAGGCCGCGCAAGCCGTAATACCAGAACAGCAGCCAGCGGTTATCGTACCGGTCGGACAGCCAGCCCGACAGGATGGTGCCGATGAAATCGAAGATACCGATCACTGCCAGCATGCCGGCAGCCTGTACCGCGGGGATGCCGAAATCCACGCAGAGCGGGATCATATGCACCTGGATCAGGCCGTTGGTGCTGGCCCCGCAGACGAAGAAGGTGGCGAACAGGATCCAGAACACGCGGGTCTTCGCAGCCTCGCGCAGCGTGTCGATGGCGGCGAACGCCACGGAGCCGGCGGGCGGCGGCGGGGCCGGCTCCGGCGCGCCGGGTTCCTCTCCATAGGCGCGCAGGCCGATATCGCCCGGCCGGTCGCGCATCAGCAGCAGCATGCAGGACGCTGCCAATGTGATCAGCACGCAGATCATGCCCAGCGCCGTGCGCCAGCCCACCTCCTGTGCCAGCCAGGCCATCAGGGGGATGAAGACCAGCTGGCCGGTCGCCGTGCTTGCGGTCAGCAGCCCGATGACCAGCCCGCGCCGATGGGTGAACCAGCGGGTGGCGATGGTCGCCCCCATCACCAGGGCGGTCATGCCGGTACCGATGCCGATGACCACACCCCAGAGCAGCATCAACTGCCAAAGCTGGCTCATGGCCAGCGACAGGATCATGCCGACATTGATGACGGTCAGCGAGGTCAGCGCCATGCGGCGCACCCCGAACCGGTTGATCAGTGCCGCCGCGAACGGCCCCATCAGGCCGAACAGCACCAGCCGCAAGGCCAGCGCCGCCGAAATCTCCGACGCGGTCCAGCCGAATTCCTGCTGCAAGGGCAGGATCAGGACGCCGGGTGCCCCCAACGCGCCGGCCACGGTCAGGCTGGTCAGGAAACTGGTGGCCACCACGACCCAGCCATAATGGATGCCGCGCGCGGCCAGCCTGGCCGCCAACCGATCGGAAATCGTCAACCCCGCCCCCTTCGCCGGCCGCAAGGGGCTGGCTTTCATGATGAGCATAATGATAAAATATTCATGATTGCTATAATCTAAACGGTCAAGCGGGATCATCGGCTTTTTTGCAGGAGGTGATTTGTGCGGGTGTCGAAGCAGAAGATGGGCGAACATCGCGACGCCATCCTGGTGGCGGCGTCCCGGCTGTTCCGCGCCCGCGGGTTTGACAAGGTCGGTGTGGCGGAGGTGACGCAGGCTGCAGGCCTGACCCATGGCGGCTTCTACGGCCATTTTGCCTCGAAGGAGGCGCTGGCGGCGGAGGTCTGCGACCTCAGCTTCGGTAATGCCGTGCGCCGGGTGCAGGCATCGGCCAGCCTGGACGAATATATCGACTATTACGCCTCGGCCGAGCATCGCGACCGCGAGGGGCCGTGCCCGATGGTGGCGCTGGGCACCGACGTGTCCCGCCTCAGCGGGCCGGTGCGGGCGCATTTCTGCCAGGGTGTGGCGCGCTACGTGGCGGCGCTGAGGGCCTTCATGCCGGAAGGGGACCCGCTGGCCGAGGGCAGGGCATCGGCCCTGGTCTCCATCCTGGTTGGCGGCCTGTCGCTGGCACGTGCCCTGGCGGCCAGTGATCCTGCCCTGTCGGAGAGCATTCTGGACGGGGTGAGGAAACAGGCGAAGGCGTTGGTGAGGAAGGATGCGTAGGTCGGGATGTGCATCGCGAACCCCGACATGAGGGTGACGTCGGGGCGTCGGGGTTCACGAAGCTCACCCCGACCTACATGCGTTATCGCGCTTCAATGCGCCAGCAGCAGCGGCAATGTCGTCTGGCTGAGCATGGCGCGTGTCACCCCGCCCAGGATCAGTTCGCGCAGCCGTGAATGGCCGTAACCGCCCATGACCAGCAGGTCGGCCCCGACCTCTGCGCAGCTATCCTGAAGCTGTGTGGCCACCCCGCCGGAACCCGACAGCTTGTGGTAACGGGCGGGGATGCCGTGCCAGGCCAGATAATCGACAACGGGTGCCGCCTCGTCCGCGTCGGTGCGCAGCGTGTCCACACCCAGCACATGCACGGCATCCGCCGTGGCCAGCACCGGCATGGAAAGCGCCAGCGCGCGGGCGCTTTGCGTGCGACCGTTCCAGGCGATGGCCACCGTGCGGCCCAGGATGGCGGGCGGCGCCTCCGGTGCCACCAGCAACGGCCGCCCGCCTTCCAGCAGCGCCGCCTCCAGCCCCACCAGCACCGCCGTCCGATCCTCCTTCGCCACCGACGGGAAGACGGTTACGTCGGACAGGCGGGCAGTGCTGGCCATGATGTCCTCCGTCACGCCGGCCGCTTCGGCGAAGCATCCGCTGACCCGGTCGCTGCCGGGCGGGCGGTCGCAATAGACACCACCGGCCGCCAGCAGGGCGGCGTCCAGATGCGTGCGCGCCTTGGCGGCATGGGCCTTGTTCTCCTGTTCCAGCGATTTCAGCAAATCCTGGATCAGGGCACCCGATAATCCCTCACCCACCATGGGCATGACGTCGCGCGGGTCGGCGCGCAGGTACAATGCCGAGACATTGCCCTTGGCCGGGCCGGCCAGCAGCAGTGCAGAGCCCAGGGCTGCCGCATCGCGCGGGCCGCCGGTGACGAAACAGGTGATCTTGCGGAAAGCCATGACCGGTCCCCCTTCTGCCGTTCCGCGGCCATTGCCGCCTGGAAACGCTTGATCCAGGATCACGCCATATGCGTGCCGGGGCATTGACATGGATCACCCGGCACCGACGCCATCATAACAGATCGGCGGGAAGATTGTTGCGCTGGAACAAGCGCGGCATCCGGTGGAGATGGGCAAGGCCCGAATGGCATGACCATCCGGGTCCTGATCGGGGAACCGATCCGCTTCAGCTGAACAGGCGCGCGAAGAAGCCCTTGGGCTTGGCCTGGACCTTGGCTGCCGCCTTGGGTGCTGCATAGGTCTTGCCCAGCACATATTCCGTGCGGAACCGTTCGAAATCCTCCTTGCGGCCGAACTTGAACATGACCTTCAGGATGTTGGTCCGCAGTCCGGTATCCACGCTCATCTCTTCCTGCATGCCCAGGAATTCCAGGGCCCACAGGCCCTTGATATTGGCGCTGATCCAGTCCTCGGCCTTCTCCATGTCGCCACGATTCTTGAACTTCATCGTGGTCTCGAAGCTGTAGCTGCTCATCCCTCAGGCCCTCAATCAAACAGGTGCGACAGCACGACAAGCACGACGATGACGCCGATCAGCGTCAGCACCGGGTTGTTGCGCACGAAATCGTTCAACTGGCCCAGGATGGCCGGCCCCACGATCGGGGACGCAGCAGCTGCGCCGCTGGCGGCCGGTTCGGGCTCACGCGGCGGGGGCAGGGCGGCGCCGGCCCCGGCGAGGCGATCCTCCAGCGCTGCCAGCCGGGCTTCGATACGGTCCAGGCGCGAGGTTTCCGCCGTGGGATCGGGTTGCTGGGTCAGGATTTCGTCACTCATCGCGCCAACCGCCTGTCATGATGCATATTGTTGCCATGTCGGCGGTCAAGATAAACGCTTCGCAACCGCGATAGGAAGGGGTGGCGCATCACCCCATCCAAGCGAGATAGGCCATTCGTGCCGCTTTGGCGGAAGGGAGTAGCCCTTGATCAACCATACACTTCGCCGCCTGCCGGTGGTCCTCCTGCTGGCGCTATCCGTATCCGGCTGCGCCATCGGCCAGGACGGGCCGCCCAGCACGCCGGTCACACTGCTGGAAGAGGCGACGAGGGCACCGGTACGCGCGGGCGAGCTGACCTGGCGCGGCACCCTGCATCTGCGCGATGCCAATCCGGATTTCGGCGGCCTGTCCAGCCTGCGCGTTAGTCCCGATGGCAGCCAGTTCGTTGCCATCAGCGACCGGGGCAAGCGCATCGCCGGCCGTCTGTCCTATGATCGCGACGGCAATCTGGCCGGGGCCGGGGATTTCAGCATCGCCCCGTTGCTGAATGACGAGGGCAAGCCGCTGCCCACCCTGTTCAACGATACGGAGGGGCTGGCCCTGATCGGGGACTGGCCCGGCGACGGCTGGGCCGTGTCGATGGAACGCCGCCATTCCATTCTGCGCTATCCCCCGTCCCTGGCCGGTTCGGCGGCCGCCATGCTGGACGTGCCGGCCGGCTTCGCCGACCTGCCGTTCAATGCAGGGATCGAGACGCTGCTGTCCCTGTCCGACGGCCGCCTGCTGGCCATTGCCGAGGGGGAGGTGGGGGGCGCCCGCCATCGCGCCTGGGTCGGGGGGCCGGGCGCCTGGACGGAATTCGCCTATCAGGCTTTGTCGCCTTTCCTGCCGGTCGATGCGGCCCGCCTGCCCGATGGCGGCATCCTGATCCTGGAACGCCGGGTCGGGCTGATGGGCGGCTGGGGCAGCCGCATCCTGCATGTGTCCGCCGCCGATCTGACCAAGGCGCTGGTGCCCGGCGGCGTGCTGGCGGGACGGGAGATCGCGCGGCTGGCGGCCCCCATGGCGACGGAGAATTACGAGGGCATCGACGCCCGCCCCCTGGCTGGGGGCGGGGTCGCGATCTATCTGGTTGCCGACAACAATTTCAAACCGGTCATCCAGCGGACATTGCTGACGATGTTCGCGTGGCGGCCAGAAAAATGACGGTGGCGGATCACTCCACCACCCGCACCTTCACATAGGAGCCGGGTGCCGGCTCGATCGCCTTCAGTTTGCCATCGCCGGGCGTGCGGGCCGGGACCTTGGGGCCGGTATATTTTTGCACCCATTTGCTGTATTCCGGCCACCAGCTGCCCTCGACCTGCTTGGCCCCGGCCAGCCACTGCTCGGGATCCTTGGGCAGCTTGGTGTTGATGAAATGGCTGTATTTGTTGGCGGACGGCGGGTTCACGACGCCGGCGATATGGCCGCTTGCCGCCAGCACGAACTTGACCGGCCCACCATAGAGCTGGGTGGCGGCATAGGTGGATTTCCACGGCGTGATATGATCCTCACGCGTGGACAGCATGAAGGTCGGTATCTTGATCCGGCTGAGGTCGATCTCCACCCCCTTCAGCGTCAGGCCGCCGGGCTGCACCAGCAGATTGCGCTGATACATGTTGCGCAGATAGAAGCTGTGCATGGCCGCCGGCATGCGGGTGGCGTCGGAATTCCAGTAAAGAAGGTCGAACGGGAACGGGTCCTTGCCCAGCAGATAGTTGTTCACCACGAACGACCAGATCAGGTCGTTGGCGCGCAGCATGTTGAAGGTGGTCGCCATGGACTGTCCGTTCAGGTAGCCCTGGCTGTTCATCTTCTCCTCCAGTGCGGCCAGCTGTTCCTCGTCGATGAAGACGGAAAGCTCGCCCGGTTCGGTGAAATCGGTCAGCGTCACCAGATACATGACGCTCTTCACCCGGTCGTCGCCCGTTGCCGCCATATAGGCCAGCGTGGAGGCGGTCAGGGTGCCGCCGATGCAATAGCCGACCAGATTGACCTCTTTCTCCCCCGTCGCCTGTTCGATGGCGTCGATGGCGGTGAGCGGCCCCAGCGTCATGTAATCTTCCCAGGTCTTGGCGGCGAGATCCTCATCCGGATTGACCCAGGAGACGATGAAGACCGTGTGCCCTTGGTCGCACAGCCACTTCACCAGCGAATTGGCGGGTCGCAGATCCAGGATGTAGAACTTGTTGATCCAGGGCGGCACGATCAGCAGGGGGCGCTTATGCTGTTGCTCCGTAGTCGGATTGTACTGGATCAGCTGCATCAACTCGTTCTGATAGACCACCTGACCCGGCGTGGCCGCGATGTTCGTGCCCACCTCGAACTTCTTGTAATCGGTCATGGAGATGGCGAGCTGGCCCTTGCCGCGCTCCAGGTCGCCCAGCAGGTTCTCCAGCCCCTTCACCAGATTCTCGCCACCCGACTCCATGGTGGCGCGCAGCACTTCCGGATTGGTCATCACAAAGTTGCTGGGCGCCATCGCGTCCACGAACTGGCGGGTATAAAAATCCACCTTCTTGGCGGTCTTGGCATCCATCCCCTCCACCTCCTGCACGGTGGATTGCAGCCAGCGGGCGGTCAGCAGGTAGGACTGCTTGATATAGTCGAACAGGGCATTCTCGTCCCAGGCGCTGTCCTTGAATCGCTTGTCCTCGCGCGCCGGTGCCACCACGGGGGCGGCCTCCTGGCCCAGCAGGCGCTGGGTCGTGCGCTGCCACAGGGACATATAATCCTGCCACAGCGACATCTGCGCCTGCATCAGCTTGGCGGGGTCGGCCATCATCCGGGCCGTCATCTCCATGAAGGCGGCACCGATATGCATCATGCCCTGGGAGGCGGAGGCGTCGCCGCCATTCTGCCGTTGCAGGAAATCCGACACCAGCCGCTGACTCTGCTCGGCGATGCGCGCCATATTGCGGGACATCTCGACCGGATCGGGCATCTTGATCTCGGGGGCTTGCGGCTCGGCCATGCTGATTTCCTTGAAACACGTTTCCTTGACATAGAGGACATGCCGATTCTGTGTCCCACGGGGTGGGGCGTCGGCTGTTGTCCAGAACGGTGCCCGCATGCCAGCCTGTCCGATGGCGGTATCGCGGGCGGGTTGCCGTCCCGCTTTTTTTCATACACGATCCGCCCATGATTTTCACCGCTGCATACGTATCGCCCCGACACTTCACAGCACTGGCCGTTCTGGTCCTGCTGGGACTGTCGGGTTGCGCCCAGGTTCCGGTACCCGACATCGTGTTCGATGACGGTCCGGCACCGGCCAAACCGTCGGAAATCACCGATGCCGATCCCGTCAGGGCGCTGACCGGTGCCCGACCCATCCGCCGCGCCGACCCCACGCTGAAGGGCCGCGCCAACCTGGGAACCGTGCCGCCCCGGCCGGAACAATTCTCCAGCCCCATCGAGCGACAGGCCCTGATGGACCGGTTGCAGGCCGACCGCGACAGCGGCCAGACGGAAGGCGAGGCCCTGCGCGCCCGTCCCACCGATCCGCGCGGCCGGGCCGAGGATATTCCTGACGTGCCGGAAGCGCCGCCGGAGGTGCCGCAGGCACTGCCGCGGCCGGAGGGGAATTAAGCGCCTGCGCCAAAGATGACGGGGTGATGTCCCCCGCCATCCCGCCCCGTCATGGCAGAATGGCGACGGGCTCGCGCAAATTCATGTCGCGGGGGGCAGTTGGGGTGCGCTACATATTTCGCCCCTTTCCCTTTCTACCCCGGTGCCCAGGTCCATGAGCGACACTGAATTCCACCGCATCAAGCGGCTTCCGCCCTATGTCTTCGCTGAAGTGAATGCGATGAAGGCGCGAGCTAGGGCCGCCGCGGAGGACATCATCGATCTCGGCATGGGCAACCCGGACCAGCCGACCCCGCCGCATATCGTCGCCAAGATGATCGAGGCGGTCCAGAACCCCAAGACCCACCGCTATAGCCAGAGCCGCGGCATTCCCGGCCTGCGCAAGGCCATCAGCGCCTATTACAAGCGCCGCTTCGACGTCGATATCGACCCGGAGACGGAAGCCATCGTCACCATCGGTTCCAAGGAAGGTCTGGCCAATCTGGCCCAGGCCATCACCAGCCCCGGCGACGTGATCTTGGTGCCGAATCCGTCTTACCCGATCCATCCGTTCGGCTTCATGCTGGCCGGGGCCGCGCTACGCCACATCCCCGTGAATAACGGCCTGGATGATTTCGTCCCGGCCCTGGAACGGGCCATCAAGCATTCGGTGCCCAAGCCGACGGCCCTGATCGTCAGCTTCCCGTCCAACCCGACGGGGCAGACGGTGACGCTGGACTGGTACCGGCCCATCGTGGACCTGTGCCTGAAGCACGGCATCTATATCCTGTCCGACATCGCCTATGCCGAGATCTATTTCGACGGCAATCCGCCGCCGTCGGTGTTGCAGATCCCGGAAGCGCGCGACATCACCGTTGAATTCAACAGCCTGTCCAAGACCTACAACATGCCCGGCTGGCGCGTGGGCTTTGGTGTGGGGTCGAAGAAGCTGGTGGGTGCGCTCGCCAAGTTTAAGTCGTATGTGGATTACGGTGCCTTCACGCCCATCCAGGTGGCGGCCACCGCCGCGCTGAACGGGCCGCAGGATTGCGTGCTGGAAATCCGCGAGATGTACAAGCAGCGCCGCGACGTGCTGATCAAGGGGCTGCATCAGGCCGGCTGGATGGTGCCGTCGCCCAACGCCTCCATGTTTGTCTGGGCAGAGATTCCTGAGCCGTTCAAGCATCTGGGCAGCCTGGAATTCGCCAAGGTGATGATGCAGGAAGCCAAGGTGGCCGTCAGCCCCGGCATCGGCTTTGGCGAATATGGCGACACGCATGTGCGTTTCGGGCTGGTGGAAAACACCCAGCGTATTCGGCAGGCCACCAACAATATCAAGCTGTTCCTGGACAAGGCGCGCAAGGTCAACGCGCCCATCACGTCCGAACCCGCCGTTGCTGAGTGAGGATCCAGACTTATGGTTGAGGGCAAAGTCTTGCGCATCGGTGTCGCCGGCCTGGGCACGGTCGGCGGTGGGGTCCTCAAGCTGGTGGCGGCGAATGCCGATCTGCTGGCCAGGCGTGCCGGCCGCCCGATCCAGGTGGCGGCGGTCTCTGCCCGCGACCGCACCCGTGATCGCGGCGTCGACCTGGCCAATATCCGCTGGTACGAGAATGCCGCCGACCTTGCCGTCGATCCGGATATCGACGTGTTCGTGGAACTGATCGGCGGGTCCGACGGTATCGCCCGCCAAGCGGTGGAGGCGGCACTGGCCGCCGGCAAGCATGTCGTCACCGCCAACAAGGCGCTGCTGGCCCATCATGGCTCGGCCCTGGCCACGCAGGCGGAGGCAGCGCGCCTGACCCTGGCATTCGAGGCGGCGGTGGCCGGCGGCATTCCGGCCATCAAGGGCCTGCGCGAGGGTTTGGCGGCCAACAATATCCGTGAAATCCACGGCATCCTGAATGGCACCTGCAACTATATCCTCACCGAAATGCGGACTACGGGTCGCGATTTTGCCGATGTGCTGGCCGATGCCCAGCGCCTGGGCTATGCGGAAGCCGACCCGTCCTTCGATGTGGACGGGGTGGACGCGGCGCACAAGCTGGCGGTGCTGACCGCCGTCGCCTTCGGCGCGCATGTCGATTTCAAATCGGTGCATATCGAGGGTATCCGCCACGTCTCTGCGCTGGACATCAACTATGCCCAGGAGCTGGGCTATCGCATCCGCCTCCTGGGCATTGCCCGGCGCACGGAAAGCGGGATCGAACAGCGCGTGCATCCCTGCATGGTGCCGATCAACAGCCCGATCGGCGCCACTGACGGCGTGTTCAACGCTGTCGTCGCCGATGGCGATTTCGTGGACAAGGTGGTGCTGGTCGGCCGGGGTGCCGGTGCCGGTCCGACCGCGTCCGCCGTTGTTGCCGATCTGGTTGACATCGCCCGTGGCCGGTCCACACCGACCTTCGGCGTGCCGGTGGGAGAACTGGAGCCGGCCAAGGCCGCCCCGCTCAGCCGCCGCCGTGGCCGTTACTATGTCCGCCTGATGGTGGTCGACCGTCCGGGCGTGATCGCGGAGATCGCGGCGACCCTGCGTGACCAGAATGTCTCCATGGAGGCCTTCCTGCAGCGCGGCCGCGCACCCGGCGAGGCGGTGCCCGTGGTCTGGACCACCCATGACACAGACGAGGCCGCCATGCAGCAGGCGCTTTCCACCATCGCGTCGCTGGACAGCGTTCTGGAACCGCCGCGCATGATCCGCATTGAGGATTTCTGATACACACTCAACCCAGGAACGGCGCCAAGCGGCCTGAAGGCCCGCGAACAAGACGCCGATCTCAGCAATAGGGGAACGATATGAGTGACAAGAGCAATCCGAAGGGCGATTTCTCCCTGGTGATGGACCGCAATCTGGCGCTGGAGGTTGTCCGCGTCACGGAAGCCGCCGCCCTGTCCGCCTCCCTGCTGATGGGTCGCGGTGACGAGAAGGCGGCCGATCAGGCCGCCGTAGACGCGATGCGCAAGGCGCTCAACAGCCTGTCCATCGACGGCACCGTCGTCATCGGCGAGGGTGAGCGCGACGAGGCCCCGATGCTCTATATCGGGGAGAAGGTCGGCACCGGCAATGGTCCCAAGATCGATATCGCGCTGGACCCGCTGGAAGGCACGACGATCTGCGCCAAGGGCGGTCCCAACGCGCTGGCCGTCATCGCGATGGCGGAGGCCGGCGGCTTCCTGAACGCGCCCGACGTCTATATGGACAAGATCGCCGTCGGCGGTGGCCTGCCGGGCGGCGTGGTGGACCTGGACGAGAAGGTCGAGACCAACCTGCGCAATCTGGCGCTTGCCAAGGGTGCGGATGTGTCGGAGCTGGTGGTCTGTATCCTGGACCGCCCGCGCCATGCCGAACTGATCGCCCGCGTGCGTGAGGCCGGGGCCCGCATCATGCTGATCGGCGATGGCGACGTGTCGGGCGTGATCGCCACGGCCCAGCCTAACGCCGGCATCGACCTGTATATGGGGTCGGGCGGGGCGCCGGAAGGCGTGCTGGCGGCTGCCGCCCTGCGCTGCATCGGTGGACAGTTCCAGGGCCGCCTGATCTTCCGCAACGACGCGGAGCGCGAGCGCGCCAAGCGCTGGGGCGTCACCGACCTGGACAAGAAGTACACGCTGTACGATCTGGCCAAGGGCGACGTGATGTTCTGTGCCACCGGCGTGACCACAGGCCCGATGCTGGAAGGTGTCCGCCGTTTCGCCGGTGGCGCCATCACCCATTCGGTGGTGATGCGGTCCAAGTCGGGCACGGTGCGCTATGTCGAGGCGCACCATAATTTCCGCACCAAGACCAGCATGATCCCGGACGCCAAGCGGTAATACCGTTTCTCCGATTGCCACCTGATCGTCATCCCGGCGAAAGCCGGAACCCAGGGGCCACAGGCATGAACCTTCACGTTGCGTTTACCGACGCGGCCGTTAGGTTCGGTCATGTGGCCCCTGGGTCCCGGCTTTCGCCGGGATGACGTTTTATGGCTATATCGTTTCATCGTTTCAGAGACGGTTCATGTCCATGCCCATCCCCGCCTTCCTCGGCGTTGAAAGCTCCATCACCGGCCGCCGCTGGAAGGCCCGCAATACCGACGACCGGCTGGCGCTGACCCTGTCGCAGGCCCATGGCCTGCCGGAACTGGTGGGCCGTCTGCTGGCGGGGCGCGGTGTTGCGGTGGAGGAGGCGGAGCGGTTCCTGTCGCCCACCCTGCGCGCCTTCATGCCCGACCCGTCGGTGCTGCGCGACATGGACAAGGCCGCCGACCGCGTGGCTCGCGCCATCCGCGATGGGGAGAATGTGGCGGTCTTCGGCGACTATGACGTGGATGGCGCCACCTCCACCGCCCTGCTGAACCGGTTCTTCCGCGCGATCGGGCGGCAATTGCGCGTCTATATCCCCGACCGGATCGAGGAGGGGTATGGCCCCAATCTGCCGGCCCTGTTGAAGCTGAAAGCCGAAGGTACCGATCTGGTCGTCACCGTCGATTGCGGGGTCACCAGCTTCGATCCTTTGCACGGCGCCGTCGCGGCCGGGCTGGAGGTGGTGGTGGTCGACCATCACAAGGCCGAGCCGCGATTGCCCAATGTCACCGCTGTCGTCAACCCCAACCGCATGGACGAGCCGGCGGGCGGGCCCCTGTCCAATCTGGCGGCCGTGGGCGTCACGTTTCTGCTGATCGTGGCGGTGAACAGGCTGCTGCGCACCGGTGGTTATTACAGCAATGGCCGGACGGAGCCCGACCTGATGTCCTGGTTGGATATCGTGGCGCTGGGCACGGTCTGTGACGTGGTCCCGCTGGTCGGGCTGAACCGCGCTTTCGTGGCCCAGGGCCTGCGCATCATGGGCAAACGGGCCAATATCGGGATTTCGGCGCTGGCCGATGTGGCAGGCGTGAACGAGGCGATGGACGCCTATCATGCCGGCTACATCATCGGGCCACGGGTCAATGCCGGTGGGCGTGTGGGCCGGGCCGATCTGGGCACCAGATTGCTGGCAACGGAGTCGGCGACAGAGGCGTCAGACCTGGCCAAGGAACTGCATGCCTTCAATGCCGAGCGTCGCGCCATTGAGGCAGCGGTGCTTGAGGATGCCATTGCCCTGATGGAAACCACCGTCGATGAAAGCCCGGAACTGGTGCTGGCGGTGGGCGAGGGCTGGCATCCCGGCGTCATCGGCATTGTCGCGTCGCGCCTGAAGGACCGGTATAATCGGCCGGCCTGCGTCGTGGCGCTGGATGGCGCCCTGGGCAAGGCGTCGGGCCGGTCCGTGCGCGGTGTCGACCTGGGGTCGACCATTATTGCGGCCCGGCAGGCAGGCCTGTTGGTCGCCGGCGGCGGTCATGCCATGGCGGCCGGCTTCACCGTGGAACGGGAAAAGATCGACGATCTGCGCACCTTCCTGCGCCAACGGATCGCCCGGCAACTGGAGGATGCGGGGCCGCTGGTGCCGTCATTGTCGCTGGATGGGGCCCTGTCCATACGCGGGGCCAATACGGACCTGATGCGCCACCTTGAAAGGCTGGCCCCCTATGGCACCGGCAATTCAGAACCACGCTTCGCCGTCACCGATGCTCGAATCGTGAAGGCGGATGTGGTGGGTGGCGAGGGCAAGCATGTGCGCTGCATCCTGACCGGCAATGACGGAAGTCGTTTAAAATCAATCGCTTTCCGCGCTATGGACAGCGATCTGGGGTCGGCCCTGTTGCAAAGCGGTGGGCGGCCCATGCATCTGGCGGGCACTTTGCGGCCCGATCGGTGGAACGGCAATGACGGCGTGCAGTTGTTGATTGATGACGCTGCGGTTTCCGGCGCCGCCGGGTAAAGGAAACCCGGATGACTATTCACGCCATCGTCATCCGACTTCAACAAATTATTGCCAAATCGTTAAAGACAGCTATCTCCGCATAGCATATAATCACGCATCGCCAAATTGCCGCTTGCATCATCACTGCCGGGGCAGGGCGGTCGCGTTGGTTTTGTGCGGGGCGATCAGTGTCATGAATGTGCGCGCGGCGGGGTCACCGGCCGAAAGGCCGGAAGCGGGGAAGGCCAAGGACACGGCGGTGACGCCGTCCGAACCGACCTCCGCCGTCTCCAAACTGCAGGCGCATTTCGAACAATTGGACGAAGGGTCGCTGCTGCGCGTTGCCCGCGCCGTGGAACTGGCGCGGGCCGCTGAACGCCGCGACCCCACCGACGAACAGATTCTGGAAACGCTGCGCCCGCGGCTGCGCAACCTGCGCCCCAACCGTGTGCCCACCTTCCAGCGTTCCGTCTGCGTGGCTGTGGAAATCTTCCTCTATGACGGTGACATGCATGAAGAAAAGCGTAAGGCATCTCTGGCCCGGCAGGTATTGAACCCCTGGTGGCGGGTGCTGATGGGCTCCCCCCATCGCGGGCCGCTGGCAGCACTGGAGGCGGACTATGGCAAAGCCGTGCGCGAACAGCGCTGGACCGACCTGCCCGCCATCGCCGACCAGGGCGTGTGGGCGGCGGCCCAGGCCACCAACATCCTGCTGGATGAGGCGCAGAAATCCTATGGCCGTCGCGGTGAACTGTCCTCCATCCTGGGCGGCGACCGCGCGCTGGAGGATATGAAGGAGATCGGGCTGCTGCTGACCTTGCATGCCCAGTTAACCCCGGCGCTGGATCGTGTGCGCCGCGTGGCGGGGGTCCAAGGTGGCGGCCGCATTCAAGACTTCACGCCCAACGCCGTGGTGGCGGCGCGCACGGCGTATCTGAACGTCCATGATCGCGGTTCCGATCTGGTCGAATATTTCTTCTTCGGGTTGATGACCATGCTGGTGCAGCCGTTCCAGGCCCTGCGCCTGGTCCGCATGCTGTCGCAGGACATGAGCCATGTATCGGGCAACCATCCGGCCAAGCTGATCCCCGCGCGCCTGTTCTCCGACCTGACCCGCACCCTGTCGGAGATCGGGCGGGCGGCAGGTGGGCCGGTCATGGCGCGGCGGGTCTGGTTGCTGACCTGCGCCCGGCTGGTGTCGGACGCGCAACTGATGATCAAGGGTCTGTCGGAGGAGGTTCATGTCGAACCCAATCCCGAATGGCAGAAACTGCTGACAGAGGCGCGCACCCGCGTCATGCAGGCGGTCGACGGGTTCCTGCTGGCGGCGCTGCAGGACATTGCCCTGGTCCTGCCCGTGAAGCAGTTGCAGGAGAAGAAGGGATCGGAGGTCCGGCTGGAACCCGACATGGCCCATATCTCCACGGAGGAGGAGGATGGCATCGCCCAGGCCGCCACCGTGCTGTTCACGGCCGTGAAGAAGCTGATGGAGCAGGAAGGCCAGGACCGGCAGATGCGGTCCAAGGAAGCGGACCTGGAACAGAGGCTGGAGATCGGGATCAATTTCCGCGTCGAATATCTGCGCGCCCGGCCCAAGCATGGGGTGGCGCTGGCCCATCTGCGCAGCGTGCAGAAGGTGCTGAAGGGCCTGCCGTCGCTGAACATCATCCGTGACCTGGAATATCGTGTCGAACGCACGCTTGATCGCTACAAGAATTGATCGCGGTTCCGGGTGGCATGGGCGTTATGCAGTTTCGTCAAAAAAAGTGCTTGAACGGCCCGGCTGGTCCGGCTAATTAACCGCCCACCGACGACGTCCCCATCGTCTAGAGGCCTAGGACACCAGCCTTTCACGTTGGTAACACGGGTTCGAATCCCGTTGGGGACGCCACCTTCCAAGAGATGAATTCTTGGGTTCCGGTGGCGGTGCCGGATGGATGACTTGAGCACCATTTGGCGGATACGGAAAAAGCCCCGCGCCGAAAGGCCGGGGCTTTTTCGTTGCCGACATTGCGTTCTTTTCTCAACTCAAGGGATTGATCATGCGTTCGATGGATGGACAGCGCAGCGACAACCGGCCCCTGAAGCGCAACGACGACGAAAAGCGTCGCGCCCTGTTGCAGCTGGAAGCGGCCTATGCCGCCCTGGGCCCCAAGCCGACGCCGGGCCTGAAGGAAACCATGGCGGAGCGCATCCGCGCCCTGAAGGCCGAAATCGCCGAAGGCGCCAGCAAGCCGCCCCGCCGCTGAACGGCGGGCAGCTTGTACCGAAAAAGGGGCGGGCATCGCGATGGCAGTGCCCGCCCCTTTTCTTTGGGCGGCGACGGCCATTGAGGAATGGCGGCATAAAGCGCCGTTATGGCCGGCGATTGCATCTTGCGTCTGCCGCCGGTTGCGCCCATCTTTGCCACCATCGCACCATACGGGGCTATGATGTCGCGCATCAGGTCAATCTGGACAGGTTTGCTGAAGGCGGGCGCCATTGCGCTGGTCCTGGCCCTGTTCGGCTTCGGCACGGCATCGGCCCATGACGCGCATGCGCACCATCCGGTGCCGCCGGTTGCGACCGCCTATCAGCATGCCGAAGCGGCCCCGGCCGTTCTGGTCGCCGCTGCCGTCGATTGCCATCAGCAGGCGTCCGCGCCCACGGATAATGGCGACCGCCATGCCCATCATGGCCATGATGGCGGTGGGACGGGCGACGATTGCTGCAAGGATGCGTGTGCCTGTGGATGCGCGCTCACCTGTGCCGCGCATATGCATACGGGCCTGTCCGACGCGGTGGCGACGGTGCGTCCCGTACCGGCAGCGTTGCTGGTGCCGGGCCGCGCCATCGATCCGGCCGGCCTGACCACACCGCCCGATCCGCGCCCACCGCTTTCCATCTGACACGGCCGATCTAGCGCCCGCGTGCCCCTGGCCGCCGGTGCCTCTGCTGCTTCGTCAGATGGAATCTACCCATGAAAATCCTGTCGCGCCTGTCTCTGGCGGCGATTCTGTTCCTGGCCCCGGCCCTGCCGGCCGCCAGCCATGAGGGGCATGATCACGGCACCCCCGACCCCGCCGCCTTGGCCCCGTCGCCCACCGCCGTCCCGACCCTGGAGGCCGATGGCGGCGATGTGCAGCTTGTCGCCCTGCTGCAGGGCGCCGACCTGACCCTCTATATCGACCGCCTGTCCGACAACAGCCCCGTGACCAAGGCCGTGGTGACCCTGTCCGTCGATGGCGGCAAGCCGGTCACGGCGACCCCGGCCGCCGACGGCACCTATCGCGCCGCCGCACCCTGGGCCATGCCGGGCGATCATGCCCTGACCCTGACCGTCACGGGTGACGGTGTGGCCGACTTGCTGGTGGGCACGCTGACCGTGCCGGCCGCCGCCGCTGCGGTTGCAGTATCTTCCGGTGGTGCCCCCCTGGCCCTGGCGGCCAGCACCTTCCTGGCCGGGCTGGTCCTGGGGGCGGCGCTGCTGGCTTGGCGGTCGCGCCGCGCGGGTCTGGCCGTGCTGCTGCTGGCTTTCCTGGCGGCTGTGCCCGCGACCCAGGCCCCGGCGCATGAAGGGCACGATCATGGCACGCCGGCCCCGGAGCCGGTGGCCGGCAACAATCCCAAGCGCCTGCCCGATGGCAGCCTGTTCGTGCCCAAGGCGACGCAGCGCCTGCTGACCATCCGCACGGCGGCCCTGGCGCCCGGCAGCGTGACGCCCATGGCCGACCTGACGGGCCGGGTCATCGCCGATCCAAACCGGTCGGGCCGCGTGCAGGCCCCCCAATCCGGCCGCCTGATGCCGCCCGAGGGTGGTTTTCCGCTGCCCGGCACGCGGGTGAGGGCGGGCGATGTCCTGGCCTATGTCGAACTGGTGCTGCGGGCGGAGGATGGCAGCGGCATCAACGAACAGTTGGCCGGCCTGGACAAGGATATCCGCCTGGCCCAGCAGCAATGGAACCGCCTGTCCAACCTGAAGGGCGCCGTCGCCCAAGCGGAGATCGATGATGCCCGCGCCACGCTGGACGGCGTGACCCGCCAGCGCGAGGCGCTGTCCCGCGCCATTGCCAAGCGTGCGCCCCTGACCGCCCCGATCGATGGCGTCATCGTCACCAGCAACGCCGTTGCCGGCCTGATGATCGAGGATCGCGACGTTACCCTGGTGTTCGAGATCGCGGAACCGGGAACGGTGTTGGTGGAGGCGCTGGGCTTTGGCGAACCGCCGCCCGTGGGCGCCAAGGTGACCGCCAACCTGCATGGTAGGGCCATCCCGCTGTCCCTGGTGGGCCGCGGGGTGGGGACGGCACCGGGCGCCACCCGCCTACTGCTGCGCCCCGAACCGGGCGCCTTCGGCGATCACGTGCCGGCATTGGGCACCCTGCTGACCCTGTCCGTGCCGGCCGGTGCGGCGGTGGAGGGGCTGCTGCTGCCCCGCGACGCACTGGTGCGGGGGGCCGACGGCCTGCCGGCCGTGCTGGTGCATGAGGGCGCCCAGCGCTTCGTGCCACGCACGGTGCGGGTGGAGCCGGCGGGCGTCGGCAGCATCCGCCTGCTGGCGGGCGCGGAGGCGGGGTCGCGCATCGTCGTGCAGGGGGCCTCCCTGCTGGCCCAGATCCGATAGGGGGCGGGCATGTTCAACACCATCGTCTCCACGGCACTGCGCAACCGCCTGATGGTGCTGGTGGCCTCGCTGCTGCTGACGCTGTATGGCGCCTTCACCCTGGGGCATCTGTCGGTGGACGTGTTCCCCGATCTGAACCGCCCCACCATCACGCTGATGACCGAAAGCCCCGGCATGGCGCCGGAAGAGGTGGAAAGGCTGGTCAGCTTCCCCATCGAAACCGCCATGAACGGCATGCCGGGCGTGGAGCGGGTGCGCTCCACCTCCTCCGCTGGCCTGTCGGTGGTGACGGTGGAATTCGGCTGGGGCACGGAGATTTATCGCAACCGCCAGCAGGTGACGGAACGGCTGTCGCTGCTGACCGGGCAACTGCCGCCCGGCGCCATTCCGCAGATGGGCCCCATCTCCTCCATCATGGGGGAGATCATGCTGGTGGCCCTGACCCCCGCACCCGGCGCCAGCATTGACCCGATGCGCCTGCGCGACCTGGGCGACTGGACCTTGCGTCCCCGCCTGCTGTCCATCCCCGGCGTGTCCCAGGTCATCCCCATGGGGGGGGAGGTGCGGCAGTTCCGCGTCGCCCCCGATACCGGCCGCATGGCGCTGCTGGGCGTGACGCTGGAAGAGGTGCGGACGGCGCTGGCCAATTATGGCGGCAATGTCGGTGGCGGCATCGTCGACCGGCGGGGGGAGGAGTTGCTGGTGCGTGGCATCGGCCGCACCAGCCGGCTGGACGATCTGCGCAAGCTGCCCGTCGCCGCCCGCGATGGCGCTATCGTCACCCTGGCCGATGTGGCGCTGGTGGATCACGCCGCCCGCCCGCGTCGCGGCGATGCCGGGCTGGATGCCGCCATGGCCGTGCTGGTGTCGGTGCAAAAGCAGCCCGACGCCGACACGCTGACGGTGACGCGGGCCGTGGAACAGGCGCTCAGCGAACTGTCCGTCGGCCTGCCGGAGGGTGTGGCAGCCCCTCAGGTGGTGTTCCGCCAGGCCGACTTCATCCAGAACAGCGTCGATAATGTCGAACGCGTGCTGGTGGAGGCGGGATTGGTGGTGGCTGTCATCCTGTTCCTGTTCCTGGGCAATGTCCGCACCACCATCATCAGCCTGACGGCCATCCCCATCTCGCTACTGGTCACGGTGCTGGTGTTCAAGGCCCTGGGCCTGACCATCAACACCATGACCCTGGGCGGCCTGGCTATCGCCATCGGCGAGCTGGTGGATGACGCCGTGGTGGATGTGGAGAATATCTTCCGCCGCCTGCGGGAGAATGCCGCCCGGCCGGCCCCGCTGCCTACCCTGTCCATCGTGCTGTCCGCCAGCACGGAGGTGCGGTCGGGTATCGTCTATGCCACAGCCATCATCGTGCTGGTGTTCGTGCCGCTGTTCGCCCTGTCGGGGATCGAAGGGCGGCTGTTCGCGCCGCTGGGCGTGGCCTATATCGTCTCCATCCTGGCCAGTCTGGCAACGGCGGTCACGGTCACGCCGGTGCTCTGCTATTACCTGCTGCCCCGGCTGGCCTCGACGGCGGATCATGACAATGGCCTGGTCCGCCGGCTGAAATCCGGCAATGACCGGCTGCTGGACTGGGCCTTTGCGCACCGCACCGCCGTTATCGCGTCGGTGGCGGGTGCCGTGCTGGCGGCCCTGGTGGCCGTGCCCTTCCTGCCGCGCGCCTTCCTGCCCGACTTCAACGAGGGCACGGCGACCATCACTCTGGCGCTGAACCCCGGCATCTCGCTGGACCAGTCCGCCGCCCTGGGGCGCATGGCGGAAAGCCTGGCGCGTCAGGTGCCGGAGGTGACCAGCATCGCCCGGCGCACCGGCCGGGCCGAACTGGACGAACATGCCATGGGCGTCCACATGTCCGAAATGGAAGCCCATCTGAAGCCGTCAGACCGGTCGAAGGCGCAAATCCTGGCCGATTTGCGGGCCCGCCTGTCGGTCCTGCCGGCCAGCGTCAATCTGGGTCAGCCCATCTCCCACCGCCTGGACCATATGCTGTCGGGCGTGCGGGCACAGCTGGCGGTCAAGCTCTATGGCGACGACATGGTGTCGCTGCGCGCACTGGCCGGCGGGTTGCAGCAGAAACTGTCGGGCATCGAGGGGCTGGTCGACCTCCAGATCGAAAAGCAGGTGCTGATCCCGCAGCTGCGGGTGGAGGTGGATGCCGACAAGGCCCGCGCCCACGCTATCGCGCCCGCCACCGTGCTGGAAGCCTTGCAGACGCTCAGCAACGGGGAAGTGGTGACGGAGATCATCGATGGTGACCGCCGCCACGACCTGGTGCTGCGTCTGCTGGACAGCGACCGCGACCCGGCCATGCTGGGCCGGGTGCTGATCGACACGCCGCTGGGTCCGGTGCCGCTTTCCAACCTTGCCGAGGTGGGGGAGGGCGACGGGCCGAACGAGGTGCTGCGCGAGAATGGCCGCCGCCGGCTGGCCATCCTGGGCAATGGCGATGGCCAGCGTGACATGGCGGCCATCGTGGCCGATATCCGCGCCGTGCTGGACGCCACGCCGATGCCGCCCGGCACCCATGCCAGCCTGGAAGGCACCTTCCAGGCGCAGGAACAGGCGGCCCGCACCATCGCGGCCCTGTCGGCCGTGTCCTTCGCCCTGATCTTCCTGGTGCTGTACAGCCGTTACCGGTCCGCCATACCGGTGCTGATCATCATGGGCACGGTGCCCATGGCCCTGGTCGGCTCCGTCGCCGGCCTGTGGCTGGCGGGGCTGCCGCTATCGGTGGCCAGCATGGTGGGCTTCATCACGCTGGCCGGCATCGCCACCCGCAACGGCATCCTGAAGATCAGCCATTACATCAATCTCTGCCGGATCGAGGGGGAGGTGTTCGGCCCCGCCATGATCCGGCGCGGCAGCCGGGAACGGCTGGTGCCCGTGCTGATGACGGCCCTGTCCGCCGGTCTGGCGCTGGTACCCCTGCTGGTAGGGGCCGATGCGCCGGGCAAGGAGATTCTGCATCCCGTCGCCGTCACCATCTTCGGCGGCCTGATCAGCGCCACCATCCTGGACACGGTGCTGACGCCACTTTTGTTCGCCCGTTTCGGCGGCCCGTCCGTCGCACGGCTGCTCACCCCCTCCACCCCATCCACCACCGGCCACACGGCCGAGGCTTTCTGAGGAGATGCATCATGAAGTCCATTTCCACCCTGGCGCTGGCCGCCCTGCTGACGCTGACCCCCATCGCCGCCTTCGGCCATGCCCCGCCGGTGGGCGTGCATGGCGGCATGCAGGTCCATGCCGGCCCCCTGCACCAGGAACTGGTGATCAAGGATGGCGGCGTGACCGTCTATCTCAATACCATGGAGGACAAGCCCGTGGAGACGGCGGGGGCGACCGGCACCGTCACCCTGCTGCTGGACGGCGCACCGGTGCAGGTGGCCTTGGCGCCGGCCGGTCCCAACAGCCTGTCCGGCAAGCTCGACCGCGCGGTCCCCGCCGGCACCCGCATCACCACCATTGTGACGCTGGCCGGCAAGGGCGCGCTGCCGGCCCGGTATCAGTGGAAGCCGGCGGACGATGCAGCGGGGCATGACGGTCACGAGCATTGAGGAAAACACTTCCGACATCGGATGAATCCCTCTTGACGGGAGGCGCGATCATCGCCATCCTTCTCCTTGTCGTCGCAACTGACTGAAAGGAGGTGATCCGATGTCTCGTTCCACTTTGCGGACCCGCGCGGATCTCTCCGGCATTCGGGGCATCTCCGGCTGATCGGAAAGCGTCCGCGGGCGGTTCCACCGCCAAAGCGGATCGTCCATGCGCAATCATGGAAGGCAGGGCCGGTTCCCTTACGGGACCGGCCCTGTTTTATATCAAATCCCAATATTGGGATTTGATACGGCGGCGACTGCCGCCGCGCCGCACGTGCGGCGCAAGCCAAGCCCACGGATGTGGGCGCCGGCGCCTGAGGCCCGGTGATCGGTTACGATCACCGGGAACGCGTATTATGTGGAAAAACCGCTGGCCGGGGGCGCTTCCCCGGTTCCGTTTTGCCTGCCGGCTTGCTATCAAGGCCGACAGGGAGTTCCACCAAGCATCCGGGTAGTTTTAATGAATCGCCAAGATCGCCGTCGTCAGCTTTCCGACCTGACCAAGTCGGACGCGATGTATAACAGCTTCCCGTCCGACATGCGGGCGGCGACGGAGCTGCATCGCCAGGGTCGGCTGAAGGAAGCGGCCGATACGCTGCGCAAGATCACCAAGGTCTATGCCGAGCACCCGGATGTGCGTGTGGCTTGGTCCAACCTGGGCGCCACCCTGCAGGGGCTGGGCAAGATCGACGACGCCATTTCCGCCCTGAAGAAGGCCCGCGCGCTGAAGCCCGACCATCCGCCGCCGCATCACAATCTGGGCATGGCGCTGGCCCAGCAGGGCAAGCTGGACGAGGCGATCGAGAGCCTGACCCGTGCGGTGGAGCTGGACCCGAATTTCCGTGACGCCTGGGCCGGGCTGGCCCTGGTGCGTGAGCAGACGGGCGAAATCCCGCTGGCCGCCGAATGCTGGCAGCGCGCAGTCCAGGCCGATCCCAACGCCATCGAGCCGCTGTTCAACCTGGGTAACGCCCTGTTCCG
Source organism: Niveispirillum sp. GW835-FHT14G11 (assembly GCF_058793615.1). NCBI lineage: Bacteria > Pseudomonadati > Pseudomonadota > Alphaproteobacteria > Rhodospirillales > Azospirillaceae > Niveispirillum > Niveispirillum sp. GW835-FHT14G11. The sequence continues at coordinate 30,239 of NZ_JBXAFZ010000025.1, read as the reverse complement.
CCTGGGCCAGATGGCCGATGCCGCCGCCGCCTTCCACGGCTGCCTGGCCCGCCGGCCCAACATGCCGGAAGCCGTCTATGCGCTGGGCCGCGTGCATGAGGAGGCGGGCAATCATGACACCGCCGTGGAGGCCTATCTGGCCGCCACCCGCATCGCCCCGCAGGTCCAGGTCGCGCATGTGCAACTGGCCGGCCTGATCGTCACCATGGCCGGTTACGACCTCGCCAAGGCGCAGGCTGCCGCCGACATCTATCGCCAGACCCACCCGGACAGCCCCATCGTCCCGCAGCTCTATGCACGCCTGGACGAGATCGCCCGGCAGACGGCCCCGGCCGTCGCGCCGGCGGCGGAAACCCCCGCCGAGGGCTGATCGCCTGATCCCAAGAAAGGCCGCCATCCGGTGAGGATGGCGGCCTTTTTCATTTCTTCTGCTGCCGCTCGATCCGCTCATAGGCGGTGTTCAGGGCCGCCATCTTTTCCTGCGCCAAGTCGATGAATTCCTGCGGCAGGCCCTTGGCGATCAGCGCGTCGGGATGGTTTTCGCGCACCAGCCTTCGATAGGCGGCCTTCACGGTGGTGAAATCGGCATCGCGCGGCACGCCCAGGATGGCGTGGGGATCGTCATCGGGCTCACTGCCGCCCTCGATCCGCGTGCCGTGCTGGCGCCAGACCTGCTCGAACTCGTCAGGCGGGAAGCCGAAAATTTCCGCTACCCGGCGCAGGAAGGCCAGTTCGGCCAGATGCACGATGTCGTCGGCCACGGCGATATGGAACAGGCCGGCCAGCAATTCCTCCAGCACCTCTGGCCGGTCGTGGAACATCTGGGCCAGCTGCTTGGCATAGGCCTCGAACCCGGCGCTGTCGCGCTTGGCGGCGTCGAACAGGCGGCCGACATTGCTCAGTTCATGATCGGGCACATGGAAGATGCGCTTGAAGGCGTCAATCTCCACCCTGTGCACGACGCCGTCGGCCTTGGCCATCTTGGCCGACAGCGCGATGACGCCCACGGTGAAGGCAATGGTCTGTGTCTGGTCGGGGCGGCCTTGCCCGTCCGTGCCGCGCGGCATCTGCTCGGCGGCGCGATATTCATCGACGGCATGCCCGGCCAGGGCACCCGCCAATGCCCCCAGCGGCCCGCCAATGGCAAAACCCGCTGCCCCACCGATGACCTTGCCCCAGATGCTCATGATCGTCCGCCTGTCCGCTTCGACCAGCGCAGGATAGCGGGCGGCGGGGGCGATGCAACGATGATGGTAGCCATTTCGTGTGAACAGCGATTTCAGCATGGCTGCCCAAAGCTTCACAGGTCGGGCTTCCCGTTCTATATTGCAGTGCACAAAAACGATCCCGCGCAAGGACGGGAATGCCTCGGGGGAGGGGACACCGAAGGGGATGCCTGTGTCCTTTGGTTTCACCGAGGTTGTTGTGATGACCGTGTTCCGTCCCCTGCTGCCGTCCGAAGCCGGCCGGTACGCCGCCCATCTTCTGCGCCTGTCGGTGTCTGACCGTCGTTCCCGCTTCATGGGCGGTTTGTGCGATGCGGCGGTGCGCGGGCATGTGGACCGCATCGACTGGGGCCGCGCCATCGTCCTGACCGCGATTGTGGAGGGGGAGGTGCGGGGTGCCGTGGAACTGCGCTTCGGCGGCGGCCGGGCCGAACTGGCCATCTCCATCGAGGCGGGCTGGCAGAACCAGGGCTTGGGCGGCATGCTGGTCCGCCGTGCCTTCACCATGGCCCGCAACCGCGGCATGCGTGGTATCGAGCTTTACTGTCTGGGCGACAATCACCGCATGCTGCGCATCGCCGGCCGGCTGGAGGCTCTGACCCGGTTCGACGGGGGTGAGGTGCATTGCGATTTCAAGCTTGCGCCGGCCGATGCCTTCTCCCTGGCGCTGGAAGCCATGGACCGGGGCGGCACGGCCCTGACCATGATGCTGGAGCCATCGGCCCTGCCGCGCGCCGCGTGAAGCCTTTTGTGATGGGGACAAGTTCGCCGTTGCCGCAACGGCCCGCCTGAGCCAAGGGAGGGACCTATCCTTCATCAGGCAGGTCCATCATGCGGCGTATCGGCATCATCGGCGGCATGAGCTGGGAATCGACCCAGCTCTATTACCGGCTGATCAATGAACGGGTGCGCGCGGTAAGGGGCGGCCTGTCATCGGCGCCACTGCTGATCCATTCGGTGGATTTCGCGCCGGTGGCGGCGATGCAGGCGGCGGGGGATTGGGACGGGCTGAGCGCCATGATGGCGGCGGCGGGCCGCGACCTGAAGGCCGCGGGTGCACAGGCATTGGCCATCGCCACCAACACCATGCACAAGATGGCGGACGCGGTGGCGGACGCCACCGGGCTGCCCCTGATCCATATCGCTGATCCCACGGCCCAGGCTGTCCGCGCCGCCGGCCTGTCGCGCGTGGCCCTGCTGGCCACCCGCTTCACCATGGAACAGGCCTTCTACCGCGACCGGCTGACCGCCACCGGCCTGTCCGTCATGACGCCGGAGGCGGCGGATCGGGCAGAGGTTCACCGCATCATCTATGAAGAACTGTGCCTGGGTCAGGTGCGTGACGACAGCCGCGCCACCTATGCCGACATCATCCGGGGCCTGAAGGACCGGGGTGCCGAAGCGGTGATCCTGGGCTGTACGGAGATCACCTTGCTGATCCGGCCCCAGGACACAGACCTGCCCTTGTTCGACACGACGGGCCTGCACGCATCGGCCATCGCCGACTGGGCGATGGTGCGCTAATCGGTGTCGGGCGGGTCGGATTGCGACACGCAGGCGTTCGACAGGGTGGTCGATGGTGGGTTGCGCAAAATCTATGGATAAATACAAATTGGCGTTCGCACCATTTGCGTTGCACGCGCCCGAACAGGATGTATCGCAGTGCCTAAAGCGGGATTGCGTGTCCAACTCCCCGCCCAATGATCTCCCCAGAATCTGTGGATAAGTCTGTGGCTAATGGGTCTCTAACCGCGTACGTGCGTGGCGCCCTGCGGGACTCCGGGATTTGGCTAATTTTTGGGCATAAAACTCCAGCTACTGACAGGTTCCGACATCCTCCAATCAAAGATATGAGAAATATTCATTCTATTACAATGAGTTAATTTAATTCGCGTTTCCGGGGCACGAAAACTCGGAATGGGGAGGGAGAAATAGCGTTTCCGGTTTGACATGCATCATGTGCATGGCTGGAGCTATTCATTGCCTTGTTTGCGCGGGTTTATGCAAAGCGGACGCGATGTATCCGTACGGTGGACAAATATTCGTGCAAGAGATCGCGCGATGATTTTGCCGGAGACTGTCGGCGCCAACGATATCAGCCGCGGGCCCTTGGATGGGCCTGATCGTAGACCGCCAACAGCTTTTCGGTGTCCACATCCGTATAGCGCTGGGTGGTGGACAGGCTGGCATGGCCCAGCAGATCCTGGATGGCACGCAGGTCGGCCCCGCTGCCCAGCAGGTGGGTGGCAAAGCTGTGGCGCAGGGCATGCGGCGTGGCGCTGTCGGGCAGGCCCAATTGGCCGCGCAGTGCCTGCATCTGCCGCCGCGCCACCGAAGCGTTCAAGCGTTCGCCCCGGCTGCCCAGGAACAGGGCGCCATCGTCGGGTGTCGGTAGGGGACAAGCCTTCAGGTAACGGGCGACGGCATCATGAACAGCCGGCAATACCGGCACCTGCCGCTGCTTCGATCCTTTGCCCAGCACGCGAACGCTGCCCGATCCGGGGAGCAGATCGTCGCGATTGAGGTACAGCGCCTCCGATATGCGCAGGCCGCAGCCATAGAGCAGGGTGAACAATGCCCGGTCGCGCAGGCCCACCCAGGGTGCCTCGGGCAGGCTTGCTGCTTCCTCCAGCAGGATGGCCGCGTCGGGTGCCGTCAGGGGACGGGGCAAGGATGCCTTCAGCTTGGGGGCCTTCAGCACAGTGATATGTGGATTGTGGACAATGCCGTTGCGGTCCAGCCAGCGGAACAGGTTGCGCACCCCGGCAATGGACCGGGCACGGGTGGCGGCGCCCGCCCCGTCCATGGCGCGGTCGGACAGCCAGGCACGCAGTTCGGCCAATGACAGTGACCCCAGGTCGTTCAGACCCGGTTTGCGCTCCCGGTATTGCGCCATGAAGGCCAGGAAGCTGGCCAGATCATTGTTATAGGCGCGGATGGTGGCCGGGGCGGCGCCCTTCTCGGTCGCCAGCCAGAGCTGCCATTTGTCGATGGCCTCCAGGAGGTCGGCCTGTGCAGCAAAGCCCAGACCGGCGGTCACCATGCCGGGTCCAGGTACGCGGCGATGACACGTTCCACCACGCCGGCCAGGAACAGCAGCAGGTCGGTGGCCTGTCCTGGATGGAACATGTCGGGATCGGCCGACCCGAAGGCCAGCAGCGCGGGGCCGGCATCACCCCCTTCACCCAGGCGCAGGCGCACCAGGGCCTGACTGCGGATCAGCCCGGCCTGATGGTTCCAAACCTCAATGGAACCCAGGATATCGGATTGCAGCGCCACATCGGCGCGACCCAGGATACGGTTGATGGTGCCGTGATGCGCCATGCCCAGCCCGGCGGGGCCGATCGTGGCGATGGGCCCCGCCGGCTGTTCCACCACCAGGCTGGCGGCGTCCAGGTCCAGCAGCACGGCCAGATCACCGGTGATGGCCTGCACCATGGCCTCCAGCCCCCGGCAGGACAGCAGGTGAAGAACGGCGGCATGGACGCGCCGCAGGTTCATCATGTTGGCGCGGGTGGTATCGACCAGAAGCTGCTGCTGGTCGGACAGGCGTCCAACCTCACCCCGCAGCTTTTCCAGGATGCGTTCGCGGATATCGACGATACCCTGGCCCCGGTCGGGTGCTGCCGGCGACAGCAGGTGGCGCAGCAGCTCCGGCCGCCGCGCCAGGAAGTCGGGATGGTCCAGAAGAAAAGCCGCCACGTCATCGGCCGTCAGCTCATCCATCGGGTTGGTGATGATCTGTCCGGGTCCGGTGCTCATGGGCGGCCTTGTCCTTATTGTTCTTATCGGGGTGACGGATCAGCCGCGCTTGGGCAGCGGCTGGTCCAGGATGGTCTGGCCGGTCTTGGCCCAATCGGAAACGAACTGCGCCAAGCCCTTGTCGGTCAGGACATGGCCGGCCAGCTGACGGATGACATTGGGCGGCATGGTGGCGACATGCGCACCCATGCGGGCCGATTCCACCACATGGATCGGGTTGCGCACCGAGGCGACCAGCACTTCCGTCGTGAAGGCGGAATAGTTGGAATAGATCTCGACGATCTCCTGGATCAGGCCCAGCCCGTTCTGGCCGATATCATCCAGGCGTCCGACGAAGGGGGAGATGAAGGCGGCACCGGCCTTGGCGGCCAGGATGGCCTGGGCGGCGGAGAAGCACAGGGTCACGTTGACCATGGTGCCCTCGTTCGCCAGCGTGCGGCACACCTTCAGGCCCGCCGGGGTCAGTGGCACCTTGACGGCGACGTTGGACGCGATCTGGGCCAGGTAGCGGCCTTCCTTCAGCATCGTGTCGAAATCGGTGGCGGCCACCTCGGCGCTGACCGGGCCTTCGACCACGTCGCAGATCTCTGCGATCAGCTCGACGAAGTTGCGGCCGGCCTTGGCGACCAGGGAGGGGTTGGTGGTCACGCCGTCCAGCAGGCCGGTGTCGGCCAGGTCGCGGATTTCAGCGAGATCGGCGGTGTCGACGAAGAACTTCATAGGGTCGGGTCCTGACGGGCGGTGGGTCGTGTGTCCGGGCTGATACCCGGACCCGGGATCGGGTGCCCGGACGGCGCCCGGGCGTGGCGGGAAACTACCAACATCCCGCCCCCGTCGCCAGCGCGGGCGATATCGTCCGCGTGCATGGGTGGCCGGCGAGCGGGATTCTGACAAAACCCGACCCCGGCTTCAAGGGCCTGCCCTTGGCAAGCGTACTTGGTGCCCTTAATTTGGCGCCTGGGCGGAATGGAGGACGGCAATGACGACGGCGATAAGACTTCGGGCGGTGGATGCGGATGATCTCTGTGTGGTTTCCGCCCTGTTGCAGGACGCGATCATTCCCATCGCCGACATCGCCTATCTGCCGGACGATCATCTGTTCGTGCTGATGGCCAGTCGATTCCAGTGGGAAGGCCCAACGCCCGATGGCGGTCCCACGCCGGATGAAGGCGGGGAGGGGGCAACCCGTATCCAGTGTGTCGTGCGTTTCACGGGTGTCACCGCCGTGCGCCGCCGCGGAATCGACCTGCGCCGCCGCGGTCGTTTCCTGTCGCTGCTGGCGCTGGAGGCGGCGGAAGGGGCTGTGCTGCTGCGCCTGTCCGGGGGAGCCGACATAAAGCTGGAGGGAGAGGCGATCGAGTGCCGCATTGCCGACCGTGGCGATGCCTGGCCTGCTGCCCGACGGCCCGAGCATAAATTGGAGTGATCCCGGGACCTGTTTTCGGCTGACCGGAAACCGCTTTAAAAGAGGCTCAGAATCCGCTGCTGCTGCTGGACCATCAGGCTGACCATCGTGGTGGCCAGCTGGCTGCGGACATTGGCGGTCAGTACCTGGGCGCTTTCGGCATGTTCGTCGGTGGCGATCAGGTTGCGCGCACCGCTGCGCAGCACCGTGGAGAATTCCGATGAGAAACTGTCGCGCGCGCTCAGGATGTCCATATTGACCTGCAGGCTGCGCGTGGCCGATTCCAATCTTGCATCGGCCCGTGTCAGGTCCTGCATGGCGACATAGACGTCGCTGCGGTCGCGCCAGTCATTGGCTGACCGGTCGACACCCAAGCCCAGTGCGCCGCTATCGACCCGAACGGCCTTGATCTCCAGATTGCTGCTGCCATTGGCGTTGAAATTGACACTCAGGTCATTTTCCGGCGTCGCCACGCTGTTCTGCCGGGTGGAGATGGTCGCATTCTCTCCATCTGCGGCGCTGCGCACGACCAGCGTGGTTGCCTGGAACGGCGTGGTGCTCATGGCCGCGACGCGGTAGTTCAGGTCCGCGCCCGTCGCCGGCACGTCGAAATGAATCCTGGCCCCGGCATTGGGGCCGGTGGTCAGTGTATGGATCAGATCGGTAAAGCCCGCATTGCCGATCGGGATGATCTCGGTCCCGGTTGCGCCCGTATCGATGGCCGTCTGGGTGATGACCAGGTTGCGGGACCCGACACCGGCGCTGTCGGGTCCGCCCACGGAGATATTGATGGCCGTGTCCATCCGGAAACCGGTCCAGTCGGGAATGTCATCGAAATTCAGCTGTGCCATGGAGTCGGCGTCACTGGCCGTGACCCAGGAATCCTGACCGGTATAGATCTCGATGGTCCGGGTACCGGCAGAGGCGTCCTTGTGGAACAGGCCGATCGTGGCACCGTTATTGACGCCGCCGGACAAGCGGATGACGCTGGGCTGACCGTTGCCCTTGTCTTCAACGGTACCATTGAAGCTGCCGCCCCGCCCGTCAGTGACGGCGACCGTGCGCTTGCCGTTGACGGTCGCGCCATAGACCACGTTCAATTCCACGCTTTGCTGCCAGCCGCGCACATAGGGGTTGGTCAGTTCCCCATCATCCCAGTCGCCGTCGGCCACGGTGGTCAAGCCGCCCAGGCCGGGATCGCGGTTGACCACGAAGGTCGCGCTGCTGGTGACGCCCGTCAGGGAGCCGGGCCGGATGCCGGCCGCGGCCTGACTGACCAGGGCCCCATTCCCGCCGATGATGGCGGTTCCGCTCGTCGTATCGATGTAGGACCATTCGGTGGCGCCTTGTCCGGTTCTTGCATACTGGTTCAAGGCCACGGCATTGGCGCCGAACCCGTATTTCTCCACCTCAAGCCGCACGATATTGTCTTCGAAGTCGCGCGTGACTGCGGGGCCCCGGGTGATCGCGTCTTTCAGGACGCCCAGATCGCCATAGATGCCGCCCGTTACGACGGCGGCATCCTGGATCTGCGCCGGATCGATGGTCAGGCGCACCGTGCCTTCGTCGAAACGGAAGCTATTCTCCCCCTCACGCAGCCGGGTGGCTGAATCCTGGGTGGAGGCGTCACGGGTGATGGTGATGCCCTTGTCATTGGTGACGCTGATGGAAAGGTCGATGTCGCGCCGGACCTCGGCCTCCACCACCCCGGCCGGCTGCAGGGCGTTGCGCATGCTGTTGCCATCGACCAGCAGGTTGATCTGGGCGCCGGACCCGAACTCATGCGTCAGCTGGATCTTGTTGCCGCTGTCGGCGGCGGCTTTCAGCTGTTCCTGGGTCAGCTTCGTCGTCCAGCTCTCGTCCCCGTCCAGCACCACCAGGCGCGCGTCGCGGCCCGGCGTGCCGTGCAGTTCGAACTTGATATTGTCCATGCGGCCGGCAGTCAGGCTGTTGACGCCACCCACGGTCAGTTGCGCCAGGCCCATGGCATCCTGGGTTTCCACAATGTCGGTGGCGTTGCCGGTGATATCGCCGCCACCCGTCACCTGGATCTCGTAATTGTTGTCATCGATGACGCTGGTCATCTCAACCTTGGTGACACCGGTGATTTCCGCCGCGTCGCGCAGGCTTTCATGGGTGGCGGAATATGTCGCGGGCTGGGCGCGCAGCAGGTTCTTGCCGCCATAAGAGCTGTCGCCGACGATATCGTCGATCTTGTCCAGAATGGTGTTGAACTGATCGGCCAGGCTTTTGCGGGCGGCGATGGCATTGGGCGTATTGTCCAGCGTCGACAAGGCGACAGAGGTCAGGCCGCGGGCCTGATCCATCATTGCTTTCACCGAATCAACGCCCTTGCTGGCGGCCTGCAAGGTGGAGATCGCCTGCGCGATCCCTGATTTCAGCTTGTCCAGGTCGCCTGCCCGCTGGTTCAGGTCGCGGGCCTGGAAAAACTGCTGCGGTCCTTCGATGGCGGTATTGATCTTCTGGCCGCTGGCCAGCCGCTTCAGCGCCGAATTCTGGTCAGCCGTAAGGGTTCGCAGCATCATCGTGGTGCTGCGCAGGGATGCCGGTAAATTGACCGACATATCCACCATGCCTGTGCCGCCCTTTAGGCTGACGTTTCGGGGCCGGCGCCATCGCTGAAGCCGACATCAAAGCCCCAGGAATTCTTCCTGCCAACTTTAACCATATAGATTTACCTAAAAAGCCGGAGAACGTCCAGTGTCCGTCTTTGAATTCAGCGCTTGTCCGAAAACGGACACTGTTCGATTCCGGACAAACGGCCTCGGTGAACTTATCATTTAAAATCAACGATTTGAATATTGGCACAGTGATTGCCAATCACGGTGCGGAACGCCGGAGACGGGGCCGGTGGCAAGGGATGGGGACGATCATGCACCAGATGGAAATGAGGGGCGACGAAGCGGTGCTTCTGGACCGGGTGGAGGATGCGGTGCTGAGCGTGCATCCCGACCTGTGGCTGGGGGCCTTGGTTCTGGTCCTGGCCCTCAACTGGCTGGCCTGACGCACAAGACGGATTTCAGGGTAGGGAGTGGCATCATGGCGATGGATCGCCGGATCGAGAAGACGGGTTTGCAGAAGCACAAGAAGGCCATCGCCGGCGCCGCCGTGGCCCTGCTGGCGGGTGCCGGCGGCCTTTATCTGGCGCTGGGCGGTACCGGTGGTCAGACGGTGCGTGTGGCGGAGGACCGCCTGATCGTTTCCACCGTCAACCAGGGCCAGTTCGAGGATTTCATTCCCGTGCGCGGCTCTGTCGAGCCGTTGACCAGCATCTTCCTGGACAGTGTCGAGGGCGGGCGCGTGGAGCGCCGCTTCGCCGAGGCCGGGCAGTTCGTGAAGGCGGGCCAGCCGCTGCTGGAACTGACCAACACCGATTTGCAGTTGGAGGTGATCAGCCGCGAGGCGCAGGTGATCGAGCAGCTGAACCAGCTTCGCACCGTGGAGCTGAACCTGGAAGTGTCCCGCCTGAATAACCGCCAGAGCCTGGTGGAGGTGGAGTACAAGCTGGTGCAGTTGAAGCGCACGCTGGACCGCCGGGCGGAGCTGATCAAGAGCAAGGCGATCAGTCAGGCGCAATATGATGAGGCGCAGGACGAATTCGAGTATCTGCAGCGCCGCCGCGAAGTGCTGCGGGAGACGCAGACCGTCACCGACCGGCTGCGTGGTGAGCAGTTCGGCAAGCTGAAGGAGAGCACCGGCAAGCTGCAGGAGAATCTGGAATTCGCCCGCCGCAACCTGGACAATCTGATCGTCAAGGCGCCCGTCGATGGCCAGCTGACCTCCTTGGAAGCCGAAGTGGGCCAGAACAAGACGCGCGGTGAGCGGCTGGGCCGTATCGACCGCATGGATGGGTTCAAGGTCGTGGCCCAGGTGGATGAATTCTACCTGCCGCGCCTGACCACCGGTCAGACGGCGGAGGTCGCCATCGGATCGGGCACCCATATCCTGCGCGTCGCCAAGATTTTCCCGCAGGTCCGCGACGGCCAGTTCCGCGTGGAACTGGAATTTGCCAGCGAGACGCCCAAGGACATGCGTCCCGGCCAGAGCCTGCAGCTGCGTTTGAAGCTGGGCGATACGACGACGGCGCTGCTGATCCCCAATGGCGCCTTCTATCAGGATACGGGCGGGGCCTGGCTGTTCGTCGTCGGTGCCGACGGCCAGTACGCCACCAAGCGCAATGTGCAGCTGGGCCGCCGCAACGCCCAGGTGATCGAGGTCAAGAGCGGCCTGGACAAGGGCGAGCGCGTCGTCACCTCGGCCTATGGCGACATGATCCGCATGGATCGCATCCAATTGAACTGAAACGATAAATCGTCACGAGACGCTACAGCTGGAAGGAACGAGAGAGATGTTGAAGCTGGTTGATCTGGTCAAGGCCTACCGTACCGAGGAAGTGGAAACCACGGCGCTGAATTCCGTGAACATCCATGTCCGGACCGGGGAGTTCGTCGCCATCATGGGCCCATCGGGCTGTGGCAAGTCCTCTCTGTTGAACATTGTCGGCATGCTGGATACGCCGTCGGGCGGCCAGTACTGGTTCAATGGTGAGGAAGTGTCGAAATATGGCGAGCGCAAGCTGGCCGACATCCGCAAGAAGAATATCGGCTTCATCTTCCAGAGCTTCAACCTGATCGACGAACTGACCGTGTTCGAGAATGTCGAGCTGGCCCTGCTCTATCACGATATCCCGGCGCGTGAGCGCAAGGAGCGGGTGAAGGCGGCGCTGGAGAAGGTCAATATCGGTCACCGCGAAAGCCACCTGCCGCAGCAACTGTCCGGTGGTCAGCAGCAGCGTGTGGCCATCGCCCGCGCCGTCGTCGCCAAGCCTAAGATGCTGCTGGCCGACGAGCCGACCGGTAACCTGGACAGCGCCAATGGCGACGAGGTCATGCGCATGCTGACCGACCTGAACGCCGAGGGCACGACCATCGTCATGGTCACCCACTCCATGCCGCACGCCCAGTATGCGACGCGTATCATCAACCTGTTCGACGGACAGGTCGTCGCCGAGAACCTGCGCGCAGCCTGATGATCCGCGCCGGGGGGCGCTTTCCGCCATGTTCAAGAACTATCTGATGGTTGCGTTCCGCAACCTGTTGAAGCACAAGCTTTATTCGGCGATCAACATTTCGGGTCTGGCGGTCGGCCTGGCCACCTGCGTGCTGATCCTGCTGTTCGTGCGCAACGAGACGACGCACGACCGTTTCTTTGCCGAGCATGACCGGCTGTATCAGGTCGCGATACGGGCGCAGCTGCCGGGCCGCCAGGCGGACCATGTGGCCTCCACGATGCTGCCGCTGGCCGCGGCCATGAAGGAAGGCTTCCCGGAGATCGAGAAGACGGCCCGCGTGGTGCAGGGTTCGGCCATCGTCAAGCGCGGCGACCAGACCTTCACGGAGACGACGCGCATCGTTGATCCCGACTTCTTCCGCATGTTCGATTTCAAGTTCCTGCGCGGCGACCGCATGACGGCGCTGGACGATCCCAACAGCATCGTCCTGACCGAGCGCATGGCGAAGAAGTTCTTCAAGGACGCCGACCCGCTGGGCCAAGTGCTGGAACTGGAAGGGGCGGAGCCGGCCAAGGTGACGGGTGTCATCCCGGACATGCCGTCCGACACGCATTTCGACCTGGATATCATCGTCCCCTATGCATCGATGGGCACGGCGCTGCGCGGCCTGGAGACCAACTGGGGCGCCATCTGCTGCGAAACCTATGTGATGCTGAAGCCGGGTTCCAACGCCGCCGACATCAATGTGCGCCTGGCGGCCTGGATCAAGACGGCGGCACCGACGCTGAACGGCCCGACCGGCAGCGTCAATCTGGGTGAGATCTTCACGCCGCGCATCCGCAACGTGAAGGACATCCATACCGATCCGGTCCAGACCTCGATGCGGCCCAGCACCTCCTATGCGGAGATCCTGACCTTCGCCGCCGTGGCGGCCCTGGTCCTGGCCATCGCGTCGATCAATTTCATGAACCTGGCCACGGCGCGCGCCACCCAGCGGGCCCGCGAAGTCAGCGTGCGCAAGGTGGTGGGCGCCAGCCGCGGCCAGATTATCATGCAGTTCATTGGTGAATCCCTGCTGCTGACCCTGATCGGCCTGATCCTGTCCGTGGCCCTGGTCGAACTGTCCCTGCCAGCCTATTCCGCCTTCCTGGACAAGCAGCTGACCTTCAACCTGTTTACCGACCCGCTGCTGGCCCCGGCACTGCTGGGTCTGGCGCTGGTGGTCGGCGTTGCCGGCGGCGCCTATCCAGCCTTCTTCCTGTCGGGCTTCAATCCGGCCCGCGTCCTGAAGGGGGCATCCAGCGGCGTGGGCGGCGGTTCCGGCCGGTTGCGCATGGCGCTGGTGGTGGTGCAGTTCGCTATCTCCATCTCCCTGATGGTGGCCACGGCCGTGGTCTATGGCCAGCTTCTCTATGCCCAGAACAAGAATCTGGGCTTTGACAAGGAGAACACCATCGTCCTGAACGGCTTCCCCCGCAATGTCGAGCGGGAGCGCCAGCAGACCCTGTCCAATTCGCTGGCCAAGCTGGACGGAGTGGTCAGCGTGGCCGGCAGCGACGCCACCCCCAGCAGCGGCAGCGAGAACAACACCAATGTCCGCGTGCCGGGCGCCGACCCGAACCAGCTTCTGGTGCTGCGCCAGGGCACGGTGGACTGGGATTTCGTGAAGACCATGGGTCTGCGGATCGTGGCCGGGCGCGATTTCGACCGCAACCGTCCGTCCGATCAGGTCATCCTGCCGCCGCCCCGCCCGCCGGGCGAGCCCGCACCCGCCGATGCCGCCGCGCAATCCTATGCCGGTTCGGTGATCCTGAACGAGGCGGCGGTCAAGCGCCTGGGCTATACCGGCAACGAGGACGCGCTGGGCAAGCAGTTCGAGTCCGGCGCGGGTGGCGGCGGTACGCTGAAGCTGACCATCATCGGCGTCGTCGCGGATTTTCACTTCCGCTCCGTCCATGACCCGATCGCGCCGGCCATGTTCACCGTCGATAACGGCACCTATTCCGATGTGATCATCCGCGTCTCGGGCCGTGATCTGGAAGGGACCCTGGCCGCCATCGACCGCACCTGGCGCGACATGTACCCGTCGCGGCCCGTGCAGCGGGAGTTCCTGGATGACCGTATCCAGAACCTCTATGTGCGCGAAGCCAAGACCTCGCAGATGTTCGCCACCTTCTCCGGCCTGGCCATCCTGATCGCCTGCCTGGGCCTGTTCGGCCTGGCCAGCTTCACGGCCGAACGCCGGACCAAGGAGATCGGGCTGCGCAAGGTGCTGGGCGCCAGCGTCATGGACATTGTCCGCCTGCTGGTCTGGCAGTTCAGCAAGCCCGTGCTGGTGGCCAACCTGATCGCCTGGCCGGTGGCCTGGTACTTCATGAACGAGTGGTTGAGCGGCTTCACGTTCCGCATCGACCTGAACCCGCTGCTGTTCGTGGCGGCGGGTGCCCTGGCGCTGGCCATCGCCTGGCTGACGGTCGGCCTGCACGCCGCCCGCGTGGCCCAGGCCAAGCCGGTGTCGGCACTGCGGTACGAGTAAAAGCGTCAAGGCTGCCCTCGGCTCGGTGGGGACCGGGCCGAGGGCGGCTTCCTTCACTGAAGGACGGGGCCGCAAGAGGGTAGGGGGGAAACATGCTTCGCAACTGGATCATGGTGGCCTTGCGCAATCTGCTGCGCCACCGTCTGCACGCCATACTGAACCTCTCCGGTCTGGCCGTGGGCCTTGCCGCCTGTCTGCTGATCCTGCTGTTCGTACGCCATGAGACCGGTTACGACCGGATGTTCAAGGATGCGGACCGTCTCTATCAGGTGACCATGGAATGGCGCCTGCCCGGCCGCATGCCGGAACGCGCCGCCATCGCCCAGCACGGGTTCGGGCCCGCCTTCAAGAACGCCTATCCTGAGGTGCAGGATTATACCCGCTTCACCCGCGGCCGGTCCGTCCTGACCCATGGCGACCGCCAATTCTATGAATGGACGACCATCGTCGATGCCAATTTCCTGGACATGTTCAATTTTCCGCTGCTGGTGGGCGATGCGGCCACGGCCCTGACCGACCCGTCCTCCATCATCCTGACGGAAGAGGTGGCGCGGAAATTCTTTGGGGACGAGCCGGCGCTGGGCCGCACCCTGACGCTGGACCGCAAGTATGAATTGCGGGTGACGGCGGTGGTGGCCAAGCTGCCGCGCAACACCCATCTCACCTTCGACGTGCTGCTGCCGCAAAGCTCCCCATCCGCCGCCTGGATGAAGGATTTCGAGAACCGGTGGGGCTCGTCCAACGGCCAGACCTATATCCGCCTCAGGCAAGGCGCGAAGGTGGAGCCGCTGCTGGCCGGCATGCGCGACTGGGTGAAGCGCACCTTCACGCCATTGCAGACGCCCAATGGCCCCGTCGATCTGGCGGAGGTGGCGTACCCGTCGCTGCGCCCGCTGCTGGGCGTGCATCTGGAACCGATGGCCGCCGATGTTACGCCGGGCGTCAGCCGCACCGAACTGGCCACCTTCACCGCCGTGGCCCTGCTGATCCTGATCATCGCCAGCATCAATTTCATGAACCTGGCCACGGCGCGCGCGACCCAGCGAGCGCGGGAAGTGGCCGTGCGCAAGGTGGTGGGCGCCAGCCGCGCGCAGCTGGTGGCGCAGTTCCTGGGCGAGAGCCTGCTGCTGACCTTCCTGGCGCTGTTGCTGGCCCTGGCTCTGGTGGAACTGGCGCTGCCGGGCTTCAACGCCTTTCTGGGCAAGGATCTGTCGCTGGATTTCGCGGCCGATCCCTGGCTGGCGCCCATGCTGGCCGGGCTGGTGCTGCTGGTGGGTTTGGGCGGCGGGGCCTATCCGGCCTTCCTTCTGTCCTCCTTCCATCCCGCCCAGGCGATGAAGAGCGCCAGTGCCGGGGTGGGTGGCGGGTCGGGCCGGCTGCGCAGCGTGCTGGTGGTGGTGCAGTTCGCCATCTCCATCGCTCTGATGGTGGCCACTGCCGTCGTCTATGGCCAGTTCGTCTATGCCCAGAACAAGGACCTGGGCTATGACACGGAGAATGTCGTCGTGATCGGCCATTTCACCGATGAGGGCGTGCGCGAGAAGCGCGAGACCTTCATGGACATGCTGCGCCAGGACCCCAACGTCGCCGGCGTGGGCGTGGCCAGCACCATTCCCGGCGATGGGGGCGAGAACAACACCCTGATCCGCCGCGCCTCCGGCGGGGCGCCGGAAGACCTGGTGATGCGCCAGGACAGCGTCGGCTATGGCTTCTTCGAAGCGCTGGGGATGCGCATGGTGGCGGGCCGCACCTTCGATCGTACCCGCGGCACCGACGCCATCCAGCGCCCCGACTGGCAGAAGCAGAACAAGCCGCCGCCCGACGGCACGAGTGAGGTGGTGCTGACCGCCGGCATCATCCTGAACCGTAGCGCCGTGCATGCCCTGGCCTTCGAGAGCCCGGAGGCGGCGCTGGGCCAGAAGGTGAAGATCACTGACGGGCCGACCATCACCCTGGACGGTACCATTGTCGGCGTCGTGGAGGATTTCCACTATCACTCCATCCATGAGCCGATCCGCCCCGTCATGTATATCCATGACGAGGGCAACCACCACGCCATGGCCGTGCGCGCCAAGGTCGGGCAGCTGCCGGCGGTAGTGGCCAAGGTCGACCGCATCTGGAGCGAACTGGTCCCCGACCGGCCCATCCAGCGCAGCTTCTTCGACGTCAATATCGCCAACCAGTATCAGCGCGAACAGAAGACCTCGCAGATGTTCGCCACCTTCGCGGGCCTGGCCATCTTCATCTCCTGCCTGGGCCTCTATGGCCTGGCCAGCTTCACGGCCGAACGCCGGACCAAGGAGATCGGCTTGCGCAAGGTGCTGGGGGCCAGCGTGAGCGACATTGTCCGCCTGCTGGTCTGGCAGTTTTCCAAGCCGGTGCTGGTGGCGAACCTGATCGCCTGGCCCGCCGCCTGGTACTTCATGGACCGCTGGCTGTCGGATTTCACCTATCGGATCGACCTGAACCCGCTGCTGTTCTTAGGCGCAGGCTCGGCGGCGCTGGCCATTGCCTGGGCGACGGTGGGCCTGCACGCGGCCCGCGTGGCCCAGGCCCGCCCGATCAACGCCCTGCGGTATGAGTGAGCAGGGTGCAGTTGGTGAAAGTGGTGCGTGTCGAAATGGGGGAGCGGCGCATATGCTTCGGTTTTTTTTCTTAGTGGCGGTTCGCAACCTTCTGCGTCATCGCCTGCATACGGTTCTTAACCTTACCGGGCTGGCCGTGGGTATGGCGGCCTGTCTCCTCATCCTTTTATTTATGCGCAACGAACTGAGCTACGATGGCTTTTTCAGGGATGCCGACCGCATTTATCAGGTGACAGTTGAGTGGCGGCTTCCCGGTCGCCCCTCGGAAGCCGCCTCCCTGGCGCCGCACAGCTTCGGTCCCGCCTTCAGGGATGCGCATCCGGATGCGGTGCAAGATTTCACCCGCTTTACGCGCGGGCGCAATATTCTGCGCGCTGGTGACCGGCAGTTCTATGAGTGGACTACAACTGTCGATCCCACATTCCTGGATATATTCCCCTTTCCCCTGCTCGCGGGGGATGCCGCCACCGCCCTGGCCGATCCGTCCTCAATCGTCCTGACGGAAGCTGTGGCGCGCAAGTTGTTCGGCGATGAGCCGGCTGTGGGCCGCCTGCTGACCGTGGACGGCAAACACGAGGTGCGGGTGACCGCTGTGGTGGCCAAGCTGCCGCCTAACACGCACCTGACCTTTGATGTCCTGCTGCCACAGGATTCGCCTGTCGCTGCATGGATGCGTGAGCTGGAGAATCATTGGGGATCGGCAAATGGTCATACCTATATCCGACTGCGACCCGGCGCCGAGGTCGACCCCCTGCTGGCCGGCATGCGCCCCTGGGTGGAGCGCACCTTCACCCCGTTGCAGACGTCGCAAGGCCTGATAGACGTCGCACAGGTGGCCTGGCCGTCGCTGAGACACCTGACCGATGTCCATCTCGAACCTCTGATCGCGGACGTCACGCCGGGCATTACGCACAATGAGCTTGCTACATTCACGATCGTGGCCCTTCTGATCCTGGCGATCGCAAGCATCAATTTCATGAACCTGGCGACGGCACGCGCCACCCAGCGGGCACGCGAGGTCGGCATGCGCAAGGTGATGGGTGCCAGTCGTGCGCAACTGGCCAGCCAGTTTTTGGGCGAAAGCATGCTCATGGTCGTGCTGTCATTGTTCATGGCTCTGACGCTGGTTGAGCTGGCACTGCCCTTCTTCAATGCCCTCCTGGGCAAAGATCTGACGCTGAATTTCGGCGTTGACCCCTGGCTGGCCGTGATGCCAGTGCTGATGGTGGCATTGGTCGGAATCGGGGGCGGTGCCTATCCGGCCTTTTTGCTTTCCTCTTTTGCTCCGGCACAAGCGATGAAAGGCGTCAGCACGGGCCCGACCGGTTCGGGCCGGCTGCGCGCCCTGCTGGTGGTTGCCCAGTTTGCCATCTCGATCGCCTTGATGGTGGCGACGACCGTCGTCTATTGGCAGTTCATCTATGCTCAGGAAAAGGACCTGGGCTACCAGACCGAAAATGTCGTCGTCGTCGATAACTTCACCGATGAGGGGGTCAGCGAGAAACGCGACACGTTCATGGAGATACTGCGCGCCGATCCCATGGTGGCTGGGGTCGGCGCTGCCAGTTTTACCCCCGGCGACGAAGGAGAAAGCTATGCCATGATCCGCCGCACTGGTGATGGCGCGCCTGAAGAAATGGCGATGCGACAGGATGATGTCGGCTACGACTTCCTGGAGGCGCTGGGCATGAGGATGGTGACCGGACGCACATTCGACCGCGCCCGTGGCACTGATGCGATCCCGCGTCCGGACGGGATAAAGGCCGGTCAGACGCCGCCTGATGGCGTCGCGAAGGACACAGCACTTTCCGCTGGTGTCATCCTGAACCGCAGCGGCGTGAAGGCCCTGGCCTTTGACAGTCCCGAAGCAGCCATCGGTCAGAAGGTGGTCATAACGCGCGGTTCGTTCCCCGGTCTTAATGGCACCATCATCGGCGTTGTGGAGGATTTCCACTATAACTCGGTCCATGAGTTGATCCGCCCCGCCATGTACCTCAACGACGAGACCAATCATCGTGTCGTTGCCGTGCGCGCCAAGGCCGGGCAATTGCAGGCGGTGGTGGACAGGATCGATCGCATCTGGCCCGAACTGGTTCCCGACCGGCCCATCCAGCGCAGCTTCTTCGACGTCAATATCGCCAACCAGTATCAGCGCGAAAAGAAGATTTCGCAGATGTTTGCCACCTTTTCAGGCCTGGCGATCTTCATCTCCTGCCTGGGCCTCTATGGCCTGGCCAGCTTCACGGCCGAACGCCGGACCAAGGAGATCGGGCTGCGCAAGGTGCTGGGCGCCAGCGTCATGGACATTGTCCGCCTGCTGGTCTGGCAGTTTTCCAAGCCGGTGCTGGTGGCGAACCTGATCGCCTGGCCCGTGGCCTGGTTCTGCATGGACCGCTGGCTGTCGGACTTCACCTATCGGATCGACCTGAACCCGCTGCTGTTCTTAGGCGCAGGCTCGGCGGCGCTGGCCATCGCCTGGGTGACGGTCGGCCTGCATGCCGCCCGCGTGGCCCAGGCCAAGCCGGTCAAAGCATTGCGGTATGAGTAACCATAAAGGGGAAAGGGGGATATCATGTTGAAAAACTGGGTCCTGGTGGCCATTCGCAACCTGCTGCGGCACAAGCTGTACACAACCATCAATGTTGTGGGCTTGGCCGTGGGTCTGGCCAGTTGCCTCCTGATCATGCTGCATGTCCGGGACGAACTGTCCTACGACGTCTGGGTGCCCGATGCCGACCGCATCGTGCGCGTCCATACCAGTTATGAGATACCGGGTCGCGCCCCCTTCCACACGGTCCGTTCCGCCGGCCGGATGATGGAGGCCTTCACCGCCGCCTATGCAGAACAGGTCGAAAGTGCGGCCCGGCTGATCCCCTATGACACCTCCATCCTGCGGGACGGCAGTGCCATCCCGCAGACCGTCACCTACGCCGATCCCTCCGCACTCGCCATTTTCGGCCTGACCTTTCTGGAAGGTGACGCGGCGACGGCGCTGGCCGATCCGTCCTCCCTGGTTCTGACGCAAAGTACGGCGCGCAAATATTTCGGTGATGCCGATCCCATTGGCCGGACCCTCACGCTTTGCTGCATCGGACCCGATCGTTATGATCACCGCGTCACGGCGGTCATCGCCGATCTGCCGCGTACCACGCATCTGAAGATCGAGATGCTGGCGCCCATCGTGCCGCAGCGTCTGGCCGGGTTGCCCAACATTCTGGAAACCTGGACGTCCGTCAATGTCTTCACCTATCTGAAGCTGCGCCGTGCCGACGATATCGTCCGTCTGGCCGCCGACAATCCAGCCTTCATCGACCGGATGATCCCCACCAGGAGCAACAGCGCGCGGGCGTCCGACAGTTCGCGGCAATTCTTCATGCCCATCCGCGACATCCGCCTGCATGCCAAGCAACAGGCCGGCGATATCGGCGATATGAAGCCGGCAGGCGATGCCGCGTTGGTGGCGGCCCTGTCGCTGGTGGCCGTGCTGATCCTGGCGCTGGGTTGTGTGAATTTCACCAACATGGCCGTCGCCCGCTCCTCCCTGCGCGGACGGGAGGTGGCGGTCCGCAAGGTGCTGGGGGCGCGGCGCCGCTCGCTGGTGGCACAGTTCCTGACCGAGGGGTCGGTGATGGTGGCCCTGTCCATTCTGGTGGCGCTGGGCCTGATGGAGTTGGCGTTGCCGGCCTTCAATGGCGTGACGGGCAAGGACCTGTCGATCCCGCTGCTGGACCCGCTGTTCCTGGCGGCGCTGGCCGGCCTGTCGCTGCTGGTCACCCTGCTGGGTGGCGCCTATCCTGCACTGTACCTGTCGGGGTTCCAGCCGGCCCGCATCCTGAAAGGTGAGGATGCGGCCGATGGCGGCGGCGCACGTCTGCGTCAGCTGCTGGTGGTCATGCAGTTCGCGGTGGCCATCGGCCTGTCGATCATCACCTTGGTCGTCTATCGCCAGACCCTGTTCGCCACCAATGCCGACCTGGGCTTTGACCGGCAGCATGTGCTGGCCTTGCGCAACCTGGGCGGGGCAGGGTTCCAGTCCACGCGAGAGGCGGTGATGGAGCAGGTGCACCGTTTGCCCGGCGTGACGGACGTCGCCCTGTCGTCCGATGTGCCGACCGACAATAACGAGAATAACATGATCTTCACGCTGGAAGGCTCCGGCGAGAAGGGTCAGGTCATTAACTATCAGAGCCTGGGGGACGGCTTCCTGGAGCTGTACAAGATTGCCCCAATGGCCGGCCGCCTGTTCAACCCCTCCTTCGGCACCGACATGATCCGTCCGCCAACGGAAGGCGAAACCGTCCGCGCATCCGCCCTCATCAACGAGGCGGCGGCCCGTCTGCTGGGTGTCGGCAATCCGGCCGAGGCGGTTGGCCGTACCTTGAAGACCAATGCCTTCGGCACCACGCCCATCGACCTGACGATTGTCGGCGTCATCCCGGATGTCCGCTTCCGGTCCCTGAAATACGGGCTTCAGCCGACGGTGATGTTCCAGTTCGAACGCCTTTACGACACCCTGTCCATCCGCTTTGACGGGCGTGACCCGTCGGCGCTGCTGTCACAGGTGCAGTCGCTCTGGGCCCGTATGATCAATGACCGGCCCTTCAACGCCGCGTTTATGGAGGACATGATCGCCGCTCAGTATAATGAGGAACGGGTGCAGGCGACCGTCTTCGCCGCCTTCTCCGGCCTTGCTATCCTGGTGGCCTGCCTGGGTCTCTACGGCCTGTCGGGCTTTGCGGCCCGGCGGCGGACCAAGGAGATCGGCCTGCGCAAGGTGTTTGGCGCCACCGTGATGCAGATCGTGGCCCTGCTGGTCTGGCAATTCTCCCGCCCCGTGATGATCGCGAACCTCGTCGCCTGGCCCATCGCCTGGTGGCTGCTGCGCGGCTGGCTGGACGGCTTCGAACAAAGGGTGGAACTGTCGCCGGCCTATTTCGTGGCCGCCGGCCTGACAGCCCTGATCATCGCCTGGGTCACGGTGGCCGGCCACGCCGCCGCCACCGCCATGGCCCCGCCCATCAAGGCGCTGCGGCACGAATAGACTGAACCGTCCAACGGGGAGAGGGGCCATGCTGCGGAACTGGCTGATGGTGGCGGTGCGCAACCTCCTGCGACACAGGCTCTATACGGCGATCAATGTGCTGGGCCTGACGGCGGGGCTGGCGGCGGCGTTGCTGATTGCCGTGTTCGTGCGGCATGAGCTGTCGTTCAATGACCGGTTCGCCAATGTCGACAGCACCTGGCGCCTCAACCGCATCCTGATGATCAATGGCCGGGCGCCGGAACCGACCGCGTCGCAGGCCATCCCCCTGGCCCCGGCCCTGAAACAAAGCTTCCCGGAGGTGGTGCAGGCCGTGCGCGTGGCCCGCCTGCTGGCCGGCCGCACCTTTGATGAGAAATATGGGGCCGACGCGGCCGCCGAAGTGCCGCAGGGGCAGCGCATGGAGGGGCGCACGGCGGCGGCCCTGCTGTCGCTGTCGGCGGTACGGCAACTGGGCTGGAGCAGCCCGCAGGACGCCATCGGTTGCATCCTGTTGTATCCGCAGGTTGATCATTGCCTGGGCCACGGTGGCCGCCCATGCGGCGCGGGTCGCGGCTGAAAAGCCGGTGCGCGCGCTGCGCTATGAATAGACAGGGGGAACTGGGGATATGCTGAGAAACTGGTTCATGGTGGCGCTGCGCAATCTGCTGCGCCACAAGCTCTATACGACCATCAACGTCCTGGGACTGGCCGCCGGGCTGGCGGCCGCGCTGCTGATCACGGTCTTCGTGCGGCATGAGCTGTCTTATAACAGCATGTTCACCGATGCGGACCGGACCCTGCGCGTTGTGCGGACGGAGCATATGCCCGGCCGCTCGCCCGATACCCACGCCGCCATGCCCATGCCTGCGGCGGCGGCGCTGAAGCAGGAATTCGCGGAGATCGACACCATCGTGCGCTTCGGCCGCGTGCGGGAAATTGTGCGCCGGGGGGATGAAAGCCTCTATGTCGGTTTCCATGCCGTGGATGTCGATTATCTGCGGTTGTTCAACTGGCCCTTCCTGTCGGGCGATCCGCGCACGGCCCTGTCGCAGCCCAACAGCACCGTCCTGACCAAGGCGCTGGCCACCAAGATCTTCGGGGAACAGGAAGCGCTGGGCCGCACTGTGACCCTGATCGATGGTCGGGCTTTGACGGTCACGGGCGTCATCCAGGACCCGCCATCCAACGTGACGGATGAGGTGGAGGCCCTGCTTTCCATGTCCACCCCGCTGCCCTTTCTGGAACGCCAGCGGGACAACTGGGGCAGCAACTGGCTGCATATCTATATCCAGCTGGTCCCCGGTACCGATATGGACCGTCTGAAAGCCAATCTGAAGGATTTCATGGCCCGTGTCCGGCCCAGTACGACGCCGGATTCCGATGGCGGCTACCGCGCCGAACTCAGCCTGCAGCCGCTGCTGGATATCCGCACCCATCCGCTGCCCGGTGGGGCCGGTACCAGCATGGCGGTGATTTCCGGCCTGATCGCGCTGGCCGTCCTGATCATGGCCATCGCCGCCATCAATTTCGTCAATCTGGCCACGGCGCGCGCCACCATGCGGGCGCGGGAAGTGGCCCTGCGCAAGACGCTGGGCGCACCCCGCCGCCTGATCATCGTGCAGTTCCTGGGGGAAAGCCTGCTGTTGACCCTGCTGGCCGGGCTGCTGGCCATGGCGGTGGTGGAACTGGGGCTGGACCCGTTCCAGTCGGCCTTGGGGATCAAGATGGACCCGGCCTTCCGTGGGATGGGTCTGCTGGGTGGGGTGACGCTGGGCCTGTCGGTGCTGCTGGGCCTGCTGGGTGGGCTTTACCCGGCTTTCGTCCTGTCGGGTTTCCGGCCGGCGCAAGTGCTGCGGTCCAACAAGTCGGCTGCTGGTGGCGGCGGGCGTCTGCGGGCCGCCTTGGTGGTGGCGCAGTTTGCGGTGGCCATCGGCCTGTCGGTGGGCACGCTGGTCGTGCTGGAGCAGACCCGTTACGCCAGCAGCCAGGAACTGGGCTTCGACAAGGATAATGTCGTGCTGCTGCGCGGGTTCGAATATGCCGCCGCGCGGGCGAAGCTGGAGACGTTGAAGCAAAGGCTGTTGGCCGATCCGACGGTGGCATCGGTGGCCGGCGCGCCCTGGGCGCCGTCCGACCCGTCGGAACGCACCTCCACCTATGGCATCATCAGCGACGGGCGGAACGAGACGATGACCGTCCGCACCGAACCCGTCGACTATGGGTATTTCGAGGTGTTGGGCGCCCGCATGGTGGCAGGCCGCAGCTTCGACAAGGCGCGCGGCACGGACGAGGTCAAGCCGGTGCCGGAGGGAACAAGGATGGAGGGGCGTACCGCGGCCGCCATCATCTCCGCCACCGCGGCCCGGCAATTCGGCTGGGGCAGCCCGGCCGATGCCATCGGCCGCACCATCAACTATCCCCAGGATGAGGGCGACGTGACCCTGCAGGTCATCGGCGTCGTCGCCGACCTGCAGTATAAGTCGGCCCGCACCAGCACGGTGGCCACCATCTATCAGGCGGAACCGTCGGAGAGCCGTGTGCTGATGGTCCGCATCCGGCCGGGCGATGTCTCGGCGACGTTGAACCGTATCGACGCCTTGTGGCGGGAGATGGTGCCCGATGTGCCGCTGCGCCGGCATTTCCTGGATGACGGGGTGGAGCGGCTCTATGCCGATGATATTCGCCAGGGCAAGCTGTTCGCCGCCTTCGCGGGGCTGGCCGTGATCATCGCCTGTCTGGGCCTGTTCGGTCTGGCCAGCTTCACGGCGGAGCGCCGGACCAAGGAGATCGGTATCCGCAAGGTGCTGGGCGCTTCCGTGCCGGATCTGATCCGGCTGCTGGTCTGGCAATTCTCCCGCCCCGTGCTGGTGGCCAACCTGATCGCCTGGCCGGCCGCCTGGTACGGGCTGTCGCGTTGGCTGGAGGGCTTCGCCTACCGGGTGGAGTTGAACCCGCTGGTCTTCCTGGCGGCGGGGGCAGGCGCCCTGATGATCGCCTGGATCACCGTGGCCGGCCATGCCGCCCGTGTCGCGGTGGAAAAGCCGGTCAAGGCGTTGCGGTACGAATAAGCGCCTCAGCCGTGGCCAGATCGGCCGGGCTGTTGATGTTGAAGAACGGATCGATGCCGCCTGGCGCCAGGGGGAAGGTCACCTCGACCAGCCCGTGCCGGGCGGCAAAGGCCCCGACCTTATGCAGCCCTTCATCCACCAGCGCCCGGCGCAGGTCATGGCGCAGGCTGACGGGCCAGCGTGCCACAATCGGCTGCCGGATGCCGTCCGGCCCTACAGCCATCATGATACCCTGGCCCCCCGCCGCCGCCAGCGCCGGTCCCAGATCGGCCGGCAGGAACGGCGTGTCGCATGGCAGGGACAGGACATGCGATCGATCCGGCACCCGGTCCGCGACCCAGTCCATGGCAGCCAGGATTCCGGCCAGCGGCCCCGGCCGCCCCGGCACGCTATCGGCCAGCACGGGCACGCCGGCCAGCCAATCCAGCCCCGCGAACCGGGCCGGATCGTCATTGGCAGACAGCACCATCCGGTCCGTCCAGCCGCGCGCCCTTTCGACCACGCGGCGCAGCACCGGCACGCCCCCGATGTCCCGCAATCCCTTGTCGCTGCCGCCCATGCGGCTGGCCCATCCACCGGCCAGCAGCACGACGACCGGCATCTGTCCGTTGCCACCCTTCATTGCGGGCTTTCCTTTACGACACAAATATTCACGGCCCGGAGAACCATGACCTGTAACAAACCTGAGATGTATGACGATTCAAGTCCCTCTAATTTTACGGAATGCATTCATGCCTCGAATGCGTTAGGGTCATGGCACCTTCGGCGTAGCCCGTTTGGAAATCAATCCAGCTTGATCTTCGCACCCAAGGGGGAACAAGGACGATGCCTAATTCCATCGATGTGTCCAAGCCGCTTGTCGCCGGCCAGACCCACGGCAGCCTGACCGTGGTCGGCACCGGTATTCGTTCGATCTCGCATTTCACGCAGGAAGCCATTGGTCATATCCGCGATGCTGACGCGGTTTTCTATTCCGTTCCCGATGGTGTGACTGCCTCTTTCATTCGTGACCTGAATCCCAATGCCGTCAACCTGTCGCTGCAATATGGGGAGGGCAAGCGCCGCCAGGTCACTTATGTTCAGATGGCTGAACTGATGCTGCGTGCGGTGCGCGAGGGGAAGCGCGTCACGACCGTCTTCTACGGCCATCCCGGCTTCTTCGTGTCGCCGGTCCGCCGCGCGCTGTCGATCGCCCGCAAGGAAGGTCACCGGACGGAAATGCTGCCCGGCATCTCTTCCACCGATTATCTGTTCGCCGACCTGCGTGTCGATCCCTCCGTCCATGGCTGCCAGATCCTGGAAGCCAGCGACATGCTGCTGCGCAATCGTCCGGTGGTCACGTCCAGCCATGTGGTGCTGTTGCAGATCGGTTCGGTCGGTGATGTGGCCTATTCGTCCAAGGGCTTCGTCAACAACAAGCGTGACGTGCTGTTCGGCCGCCTGATCGAAATCTATGGCGAGAACCATCCCTGCTATTATTACCTGGGCGCCACCTTCCCGGGCCTGGAAAGCCAGGTCATCCGCCGTCCGCTGAAGGCCTATCGTGATCCGGCCATCCGCGCCACGATCCATTCGGCCAGCAGCCTGTACCTGCCGCCCAAGGATGTCCTTCCCGTCGATCCCGACATGGCGGAGCGCCTGGGCATGCACCCGCCGGGTGGTCAGGTGAAGCCGGCCGGTGATCGGCTGCCGTCCGGGCAGTCCGATTATGGCCCGTTCGAGATGGACGCCGTGGCCCGCATTGACCGTGATCCGCCGACGGGTCGTGAGCGTCGCACCAACAAGGCGCTGTACCGCATCTTGTCGCAGCTGGCGTCCAGCCCGCATGCCACCGAGGCCTTCCGCGCAGATCCGGCGGCCTATGTCAGCCTGTTCGGCGGCCTGACGCAGGAAGAGAAGAACGCGCTCTCCAACCGCAGCGCCGCTGCCCTGCACGGCGTGTCCCTGCAGGTCGTGTATGGCCCCGTCGCCGCCTTGCCGGTGATCAAGGCCGATGCTGCGGAGGATCACGACGCGACCGAGCAGAATGACGCTGCGGAGGATCATGACGCGACTGAGCAGAATGACGCTGCGGAGGATCACGACGCGACTGAGCAGAACGATGCTGCAGAGGATCACGACGCGACGGAGGACCATGTCTCTGACGCCCGTGAAGATCATGACGCGACTGAGCAGAATGACGCTGCGGAGGATCATGACGCGACTGAGCAGAACGATGCTGCAGAGGATCACGACGCGACGGAGGACCATGTCTCCGACGCCCGTGAAGATCATGACGCGACTGAGCAGAATGATGCGGCCGAAGATCACGACGCGACGGAGGACCATGTCTCCGATGCCGCCGAGGATCATGACGCGACTGAAGACCATGTTAGTGAAGTGGACAGCAAACCCACTCGCTAATGCGTTGAAAAACAGTTAAATTGCTGAAGGGCCACGAGGGATATCTTTCCCTTGTGGCTCTTTGGGCTTAAGCCCGTCTGGTTCGGATTTTGGAAAAGCCGCCTGATGTTCTCATCGCAAGGACGATGCAGACCGAGAATGAAGGATCGGATCGCGCACCGGGACCCTGACTATTTCGCCCTGATCAGCGACCTGCCGGACATGGACCGTGTGTCCACCGCACCTGGCCAGTCCGTTGATCTGCCCGGGTGTGTGCGGACCGCTTGGCTGTTCCGCCAGAGTGACAGCCGTTATTCACTTGCTATGGTCCATGAGGCTGAACGGCTTTTGGCTGAAAAGCCCGACGATGCTGACAACCAGTATTGGCATTCCCGCCTGCTGTTGATCCGGGGGGAGGTCGGCATCCTCTTCTCTCGTGATGTGGAAGCGCGGTCGCTGTTGGATAAAGCCTTGGCTGGCTTCACCTCCAGCAGCGATACTATTGGCATCGGGGATGTCCATCAGGCCCTTTCTGAACTGCATATTTCCCTGGGCGATGTCGATAAGGCAAATGCGGACCTGGAGGCAGCGTTGGCTGCCTATGGCAATGCTGGGGATTATGACAGAGCCCTGATTGCGGAATGCCGTCTGGCATATAACCATCAATATCAGAATGTGGGAGCAGCGCAGGGGCGTTGGAGTGCCCGCATGGAGGCTGTCGATACAGGTGGCAATCCGACGGCCGAGGCTTTTCGGCTGGCGTATATTGGCGGCGTGCAGTTCCAGTTGGGCAATTTCCCGGCGGCAATTGCCAGCCTGACGGCGGGCTTCGATACGGCCCTTTCGATCGGCGCCTATTGGCTGGCTACCGGACTGGCCAATAGCATCGGTGCTTCCTACGCAAATCTGTTCGATCTGGCGACTGCCATGGAATGGAAGGAGCGATCATACGAGATCGCCAAGCCCACAGAATGGCCCATGGCCATCGGTAGTGCGCTTGCCTCCATGGCGGAAACGACAACCAGCTTGAGACAGTATGACCGCGCTCAGCTCTACTTCGACGAAGCGTTGCCCTTCGTCATCAATCTGGGTAAGCGCCGCAAACATGTCATCATCTATAACGCCTATGCCAACCTGTTGATGGAGATCGGTCAGGCAGATCAGGCGCTGCCATGGTTCATGAAAGCAGAGGAGATTTCCCAAGCTACTCACCAGAAGGATGTGAACCTGTCCAGCGTGGTTGGGATGGCCGCCTGTCTGTTGAAGCTGGGCCGGGCGGATGAAGCCGCTGCCGTCGCCCAGCGTGGTGTGGACATTGCTCGGCAGATCCATCATCCCTATCATCAGATCCGCGCCCTGCAGGCATTGGCCAATGTACGGCGTGCCAGCGAGCCCGGAGACCCTTCCGGTGCTGTGGTCGTGCTGGAAGAGGCAGTAGCCCTCGGGGATACGTTGGACCAATTCACGCTTCAGCCTGATATCTACAACGCCTTGTCCCGCGACTATGAGAGCATGGGCGACCACCGCAAGGCGCTGCATTACGAACGCCGGGCCCGTGACAGCTGGCAGCGCAATTTCGACAAGCAGAACGGTGCCCGCATTCTGGCCATGCAGGTCCGCTTCGACACGGCCCGCGCCAAGGCGGAGGCGGAGCATCACCGCAAGCTGGCAGAGGCCGAGGCGGCGCGGGCCGCTGAGCTGGATCGTGCCAACCAGACGCTGGAGCGGCTGGGTGTTATCGGACAGGAAATCACGGCACGGCTGGACAGTGAGGCCGTGTTCACCATGCTCTCGCGCCATATCCATGACCTGATGCATGCCAGCACGCTGTTCGTGGGGCTGAAGGATGACGCCAATCAGGTCCTCGACATCCGTTATCGGATGGAGGACGGTCACCGCCTGCCGCCGCGTCAGGTGCCGCTGGCATCCGACAATCTGTCGGCCCGCTGTGTGCGTGACAATGACGAGATTCTGGTCGCGTGGGGGGAACGCAGCAATCCCAACAGCGTGCCGGGCACGCGCCACATGCGCACCGTGCTGTTCCGGCCGCTGGCGCTGGGTGACCGGGTGCTGGGTGTGGTGTCGGTGCAGAGCGACAAGCCGGATGCCTATGGTCCACGTGAACTGCTGATCTTCCGCACCATCTGCGCCTATGGCGCCATCGCCATGGCCAATGCCGAAGCCTACCAGCAGCTTGACCGCGCCATGGGGGAGACGCGGGAGGCGTTGAAGCGGCTGGTGCAGCAGGAGAAGATGGCGGCCCTGGGCCAGCTGGTGGCCGGCGTGGCGCATGAGGTGAACACGCCGCTGGGCGTCACCCTGTCGGCGGTATCGCAGCTGAACGATACGATCCGCCTGCTGCGCGGCCAGGTGGACAAGGGCAGCCTGACGCGGTCGACCCTGACCGAGGCGCTGGACAATGGCCATGAGCTGGCGGCTTTGGCCCAGCGCAATGTGACGCGGGCCGCCGACATGATCCGCACCTTCAAGGGGGTGGCGGTCGATCATGGCAGCGACGAGCGTCGTGTGTTCGAACTGGGGGATTACCTGTCGGAGATCATGTCGCTGATCCGGGCTCGCGTCGCCGGCAATGGCAACAAGATCGAGATCGATGTGGCGCCGGTGCAGATGGACACCTATCCAGGCGCCCTGGCACAGGTGATCACCAATCTGGTGTCCAACATCGCCGACCATGCCTATGCGCCGGAACGGCCGGGGCGGATCATCCTGCGCGGGCGCTCGCTGGACGCCTATATGGTGGAAATCGCGGTGGTCGATCAGGGGGTCGGCATTCCGGCGGACATCCTGCCCAAGGTCTTCGACCCGTTCTTCACCACGCGCCGCGCGGCGGGCAGCATGGGGCTGGGGCTGCATGTCGCGTTCAATCAGGTCACGCAGCGTCTGAACGGTTCCATCAGTATCGACAGCGTGCCGGGCCAAGGGACCGTGGCCACATTGCGTATCCCGCGCGAGGCGCCGGTCCATGCACCGGCCAGTTTCCTTCCCCCCGCCGTCTGAGGCGGCGGATCGGGAAGAGCAGTCCAGATCAGATCAGGGCATTCAACGTGGCCGTCAGGAAGGCGGCGACGGACAGGATCGTGGCGGCCTCAATGGCGCCGATGCTGTCCTTGATGGTGGCGCGGTGTCCGCCGTCAGCCCCTTTGGGACAGAAGTGGCTGATTGCGTAAGGGAGGATTTCTGGCTCATCGTAGTGACCGAA
>NZ_JBXAFZ010000024.1:0-88240 GCF_058793615.1 Niveispirillum sp. GW835-FHT14G11 | reverse complement strand
AGTGTCTCCAAACGCCACTTCGCAGAACAACCGCTACGCGATAACGGCAGCGTAACGACATCGGTGCATAATCCGGGTTAAGTGCCGGGCCGATCAATTCTGCCAGTTGCGTCTTGTTGGCGGGAGTTAGAGCTACCGATGTCGCAAGGACGTAGTGCTTGGGACGCAATACATCGATCGCCGTGCGCTCCTGCGCTATCTTTCTCTTAAGCTGGGCAAAGCCGGACCGATAATAGTGCTTTGCCTGCAAAATCACGTCGCCGTCTGCCGTCGCATGGCGTCCGTCCATGCCATCGTCGGGCCCGTCTGGAAATGATTCGAAGCGAATTTCCAATTCCCGACCAAGCAAATCGCGGGCCAGATCTTCGAAGTCGGCGGGTGATAGTGAAGAGAAGTCATAGGTCATGTTCGCCATTTGTCCACGAACACCACTTCACGGTCAAGCGGGCAGATCAGTTGGTAGAGGAAAGGCTATGTAGATCGATCAGAAATTTCAGCTTTCAGGAATGCTGCTGCAATCTTTGGCAGCTGCGAAGGATGCGCAAAACAAGAGGAGGCAGGTCACTTTTGGTCCGGCAGCTGGTTGGTTTCGGGAACTGTGACCCGCATCCTGAACGAACGAGTTGCGGCGCTTTCCTGTCCCCCGGTCCACTCATGACCGCTTCGCGCCTCAAGCCCTCCTAACGGGACCGGCAATGGGCGCAGGTTCCCCTCATTCTCCAGGACCGGACGCGTGACCTGGAAGGCGAGATCGAGGGCATTACCGTCGAGCAGTCGCAGCAGCGTAGGGTTCTCGATATCTATGGACATGTCACAACCATCGCAGACGAAGAAGATCCCCGCATCCAGACGTCCGGGCCTAGCACAGGAAACATAGGCATTCCGGCTTTCGATACGGCTCGCCAGGCGATGCTCCACCAGAAACTCCAGGGCACGATAGATCGTGGGCGGCGTCGCCGGCCGGCCCCTTGCGCTTTCCAGCCCGGACATGAGCTGGTAGGCGGAAAGCGGCCGGCCAGCGTGCAACAGGAGTTCCAGCGCCTGCCGGCTTACATCGGTGAACCATGTGACTGTGAGTCATAGACTATACCAGCGCCACCCAGCTTCTTGACCGGCTTGGGCAGGCACCAATCTACAAGCCTCACCAACCGCACAAAGGGGAAATCATGTTGGAGGCAACGGGGCATTCACTGAATTATTACATCGCGATGGGGCTGGCCTTGGTCATCGGAACGACCATGGCCGGATACACGCAAAAGCGCCTTCCTTATCCATTGGCCGCCAATGTCGATGGGCGGTTCTGGCGGTTGGCCCCGTTATACGGGATGTGGAACGGCGGCATGCTCATGATGGCATCGATCATCGTCTGGGGCATGAATGGAAAGGATACCGTACCCCTTGCTTTGGACGGCGTTAAAGCCGCCGCGATGCTTGGGTTCAGCATGGCCTGGCTGTTGTTCATGCTGGTGTCCAAGCCGTCGGCCGGGCGTAGCTATTTTATGGCAATCAGCAGACGGCCGTTCGTCCGGCTGGGCCTGCTGGCGCTGTTCGTTGCCGTCATTGCCATGCCGTCCGTGGACATCTCCGACGCGTACTCTATCCGTCAATTGCAGTTTCTATGCATGTCCGCCGGAGGCTTGGTGCCGTTTATCCTCGGGCGGTATTTCGTGTGGCTGGCGGGGTGGTTCGGCTGAAGGAAGGATAGCCCCCGCCCATAAACCATGGCACGACTGCCGCTGACGGTTAGGTTCGGCGTCAGTTCGCCGCCAACCGCACCGACACCGGGCAATGATCCGACAGGGCGCTTTTACGCGCCTTGTCGGTCTCTTTATAGACGAGCATCTGCGCACTATCAGCACGCAACCGGTCGGCAGCGCGGCCGCCCAGAATGACATGGTCGATGAGGTCTGGATATTCCCCGTTCCAACAAGCGGAGCGCATCGACCCGGTGGGCAGCACCAGCGGTACCGGGCCGTTATCCAGCAGCTTCCATAGCGGATCACCCGTCAGGCCCAGCCTGCGGTTAAAGTCGCCGACCACCGCGAATGCCTCGCCTGCCGCCTGACGCTGGTCGATCCAGTCCGCCACCATCGGAACCTGACGGGCGATCTGCTCGCACGCCTCGCCCTTGGACTTCTCGCTGAAGCAGCCGCTTTTCAGATGCACGACCAGCACGCGCAGGTCACCACCGCGCAGATGCACCGTCACGTCCAGTCCACGGCGCAGGCTCCGCGGCTGCCCGGCCAGCAAATCCAACGCGGCGAGATCCGGGTGACGGGTAAAACGCAGCCCCTTGCGGATGGCGAGGCCGGGGCGCTGGTAGTCATCTTCCTCCGTGAACAACAGTTCGTACCGGCTGTTGTAGAACACCTTCGCCAGTGGGCCGGGGCCGTCCACCTCCTCCACGCCGATGATGTCAGCATTGAGCTGGTCGGCATAGGTTCTCAGCGCCGCATAGTCCGCCGGCGTGCGCTGGTAAAGCGCGCGCTTCGGGTCTGGGTTCGGCCCATTGATTTCGGCAATCCGGTCGCTCAGCCAGCCCATGTTCCACGTCGCAAGCGTGATGTCCGCGGGGGGCGGCGAACTGGCGCACCCGCCAAGAAGGGACAATGCGAGGGCAGCGGCGATCAGGGTGCGCATGAGCATGCTCCGGGACGATGGATGCTTTGCTCATAGCGTCATCCGCCGTGCCCGTCACATGAAAGCTTCTGGTCAGGGTGGGTCGAGGCCCACCCGGCATCGCCCGCCTTTCCCTCCATCCGGCATACTCATTCAGGCGGCGTTGCCCACCCGCAGATGTACCCCTATCTCGAAATAATAGGAAAAGCAGGGGGACATCATGGGTATCGAAACAGTTATCCCAGACGTGTTCACGGGTGATTACAAGGGCATTGCCTATTTCATCCTTGGCCTTCCGGCCGGATATATGGTTGCACGCCTTCAGCCACGGCTTCAGGGATATTACGGTATCAGCGAACGCATGAAGGTCATCGGCACCAAGTCCCTGAAGCTGTTCAGCGCCTCCACGTTGGCATTCCTACTCGGCACCATCCTGCTGTTCATCAACACCACCGTAGAGGACGCCATTATCAGCGTGTGCCTCAGCGCCTTGGTCGGCATCGCCTATGCCGCGGTGCTGTTCAGTCAGTTGGGAATATCCGGCAAAGCCCGCCGGGCATTGATGGATGCAGAGCGCAATACGCTTTTCTGGTACGGCTACGCAGCCATGCTGGCGGCGGCGATCTTCGCGGTGACCTGGCGGCTGGACATGACGGAACCCGTCTATATCCAGTTGCTGAACCTCCCCGTCATGTACCTGTGCGCCTTTGCGCCGTACATCTTCCCGCGCCTGTTCCTGTGGCTGGCGAGTGTGGTGAAGTAGCCTGCCTCTACATCACATGAAGGATAGGCCGCTGGCAGGAAACAACAGGAAGAGGCCCAACGCCAACATGAGGGCCAGGCCCTCACGGGCAAGATCCAGAATCATGACGACGTCCCCAAGTGTAAAGGAGTGAAACCTCATCTGGTTGCCGGTCATAAAGCCGTTCGCATTCACCCAGGACGCTGTGGCCGGGAGATCACCTCTTACGCCCGCTGCGGGGCCGTTTGCGGACGGGCGGGTATTCGCGCTCAGATAATGGATTCCGGACTTTCCTCCCCCGCTCGGTGGCTCCCCTCGGACAAAACTGCTCACCTAGTGGTCGATTGGTTCAATAACCGATGCCTGCTCGAGCCAGTCGGGAACATTCCGCCCGCGGAAGCCGAGGCCAACTTCTACGCAGCTCTGGAAACTAAAGCCATGGCCGCGTAACTATTGACGTCAAGCCTCCGGCAAACTCGGAGCGGTTCAGTCGTGCATACCGGCTCGCGGCCATAGCCATAGTGCTTGACCCCACCGAAGGGGAGTTCCCAGGTCGGGGGATGGTGGGCGTGTTGACCAATGCTACGCCCGTCTCGATATGGAAGGCTGGAGCCCTGGCCTTGTGCGATGTTGGCTGGGTAGATCGCGCCACCCAAACCAAACTTCGAGTGATTGGGAAGGGTCGCGATCGGCTGCGGCCCTTCAACCGCGATAGCGTTCCGCCGGCTTTGCGTTGCTGAACCCGCGGGCAAGTACCATGCGGGCCTGTTCAAAGGCTTCCCAGTCGGCGACATCGGGCACAGGCGGAATGGTGACCAGTTCCCTGCGATCAAAGCCGAGAAGTGCTGCATCGACAAGATCATCGACTTCCATCACGTTCGGCACCTTGCTGATGTCGCCGCCCGCGCGTGCATAGATTTCCGTGCGGGTGGCGGCGGGCAGGACGGCCTGGACATAAATGCCCCTGGAGCCGACTTCGGCGTGCAGGCTCTGCGACATGGTCAGCATATAGGATTTCGTCGCGGCATAGATGCCGTGCACATATTCCGGCAGCAGCCCCAGCACGGAGGCGATGTTGATGATCGACCCGTATCCGCGTTGCAGCATGCCCGGCAACACCGCCACGGTCAGCAATGTCGGGGCCAGCGAATTGAGACGCAGCAGATTTTCCAGTGCCCCCGGATCGGCATGGGCGAAACCGCCGCTGACATTGGCGCCGGCATTATTGACCAGGATGTCGATGGCAGGATCGGCGCGCAGTCGCTGCGCCACCGTTGCCGTTTGCGCAGCATCGGTCAAGTCCGCGGTGATGACCTCAACGGCCACCCCATGGGCGGCGCGAAGCGCATCGGCCAAGGCGTTCAGCCGGTCAGTTGCCCGGGCAACAAGCACGAGATCGTGGCCACGGGCTGCCAGACGGCTTGCATAGACGGCGCCAATGCCGCTGGATGCACCGGTGATCAGGGCGGTTGTCATTGGTATCTCCTGAGATTGGCGACGGCCACGACCGTCCCGTTATTGTGCAGCGCCGGCGCTCTCTGAAGTTGTGAAACCTCATGCTATCGGCACTAAATATTGATCTGTGATCAATATTTAGTGCCCCTCAATCGCCGGTGCCAACATCCGTTGGCTTGGCTACGCGGCACGTGCCGCGCGGCGGCAGTCGCCGCCGTACCACCGGTCATAAATTATGACCGGTGGTATCAGTCGCGGGCCTTGAGATGCAGCATCGGATGATGTTCGTAATGACCGACACCGTTCGCCACGATGGGGTCCTGGGCGGTGATGGCGGCAATGTCCTGATCATCCGTGATCCGATAGAGCGAGACACCATAGGCGCCCGCCGGATCCAGCACCGGGCCATGTGCGACGATCATGCCCTTTCTAAGGAGATCGTCCATGTAAGCCCCATGCTGCTTCATCCAGGTTTTTTCGGCGTCGCTCAGCGTCTGGAGAAAGTCGGCACGGGGCGGCATATATTTGCAAAGATAGTATTTCATCGGAACTCACTCCTTCAGGCGCGGATGATCAACGATTCTGTTGCTTTCAGGCTGCGGTCGACACGCTCTTGAGGATCGCCCCCTCGAACATCTTGGGTGCATAATTTTGCAGGAACAGGAACATGCCGGTCATCTTGCCCACCGGGTTGCTGAATTTCGGATCCCTGGCATGGATCAGTTCGGCAATTTTCTTGACGACCGCATCCGGGCTTTCGGCATCGTCAATGCCCTTCTTGGTCGCGGCATCGGCCTTGCGGCGATAAGTGTCGTAATCGGTGATCCTGGCCGACGTCGCCTTGATGGCATTGGCACCAAGGTTTGTCTTGAACCATACCGGCTCAACCATGCTGACCTGGATGTTGAACGGGTTCAACTCAAAGCGCAGCAACTTGAAAAAGCCCTCAACAGCATGTTTCGACGCCGTATAGAATGACAGGTTGGGCGGGCCGATAAGGGCAACGATCGAGCTGACCGTAATGATCCTGCCGAATTTCTGCCGCCGGAAATAGGGCAGGATGGCATTGGTGACCTTCACGGTTCCCCAGAAATTGGTCTCGAACTGTTGCCGGGCCACCTCAAGCGGGGTTTCTTCCGCCAGCCCCGTCACCAGGTATCCGGCATTGTTGACCAACACATCCAACTGCGAGACATGCCGGAACAGTTCGTCGGGAAACGCCTGGATGGACGCATCGTCATCAATGTCGAGGCGCAGGAGCGTGAACGGGACTGTCCCCTGATGTTTTTGCGGGTCACGGCTGGTGCCGATGACCTTGTAGCCTTGCTTGTGCAGTTTGTTGGCGAGCATCAGGCCGAAACCTGACGACGCACCAGTGATGAGAACTGTCTTTGTCATGTCATTGCATCCGTCGCATCGTCCGCATCGTCGCGGTGATGAATAATGGGGTAAGACGAATATGCGCCGTGTGGCCCCCATTATCACTAGCCGAACATGCCAAAGAAAATGCCGATTGCGTCAATCTGTGGCGCCGACGTCATACCGACCCGTCTACCGTTCGGACTTTGCTAGGAGTACGGCATTCGGGTGAGATTGGCGCCATCCGCGATTGTTCTGGCATGATCTGCAAGATACAATCGGGCCATGATGAAAGCAGATACCGCCTTTGCCGGTCGATCGGTTGCCACCTTGGATTATGCTGTCTGGCCCGGCTGGCGCTTGCTGATGCAAGATGCGGGATTGGCCACGGCGCCGGTTCTGCGCCGCGCCGATCTGCCCGGCGATCTGTTTGCTCGTGATCTGGTACGCTTGACGTCGCACGATTTCTTCAAGCTATGGGTGGCGATTGAGGAGGAGGCCCGATCGCAGGACCCCATGTTGCCGGCCCCGCTGCGCATTGCCAAGGTCATGACCAGTGACTGGTTCGAGCCGGAACTGTTCGCAGCGCTGTGCAGCAGCAATCTTGGCAGCGCGATTGATCGTATCGCCAAATATGTGCGGTTGATCGCGCCAATGATCATAAAGGTCGAGCGGACGACAGCACAGGCAACCGTCACCATCGACTTCCTTGATCAGACTAGGCCGCCGCCACCGGTCTTCCTGGCATTCAAGCTGGTTTTCTTTGTCCAGCTTGGCCGCCTTGCCACGCGCACCGGCATCAAGCCGTTGAAGGTCGCATGCCCTTCTGCAACCACATTGTCCGCCAATGATGTTGCCTTATATGGGGCGTTCTTCAGTGTTTGCGTTGATGAGGCCCCTCTGGCAACGCTGGTATTCTCGATTGACGATTTTGAGCAGCCTTTCCTGACCGAGAACCATAAAATCTGGCTGTTCTTTGAACCGTCCCTGCGCCAGCGGTTGGCCGACCTTGAACGTACAGCCAGCATGGTCGAGCGTGTGAGAAGTGCCTTGCTTGAGGCACTGCCGGCGGGCGACGTCTCCATGTCGTCGGTCGGCAAACGGTTGGGTGTCGGGACGCGCACCCTCCAACGCAGGCTTCAACAAGAAGGCACCTCGTTTCAGTTGACCCTTGACGCGGTACGATCCTCGCTGGCCGAGCATTATTTGCGCAAGACGATGATGTCGAGTGCGGAGATTGCCCTGTTGCTTGGCTTCGAGGATGCAAATTCCTTCGTCCGGGCCTTCCGTGGGTGGACCGGCACAACGCCGCAAGCTGTTCGACGCAGCGCGCCTCCCTCCGATTGAATGATCACGAGTTATTCCCGGAGGCCAACTGAACGCCTCACGACCTGATGTTTTCTTTTGGTCTGCTTCGCATGGTTTTCGCCCCTTATATGTCGTGACCCCAATGATGTGACCGGCTGACAGACGG
The DNA here is from genome assembly GCF_058793615.1 of Niveispirillum sp. GW835-FHT14G11. Classification (NCBI taxonomy): domain Bacteria; kingdom Pseudomonadati; phylum Pseudomonadota; class Alphaproteobacteria; order Rhodospirillales; family Azospirillaceae; genus Niveispirillum; species Niveispirillum sp. GW835-FHT14G11. The sequence goes on along the minus strand of NZ_JBXAFZ010000024.1, from coordinate 80,591 downwards.
CGGAGCGCATTGCCGGCCAACCGACAAGTCAGGGTGAGCTATGATTTTAAGACACGTTCGATCATCGCCACAGCGTCGCGGGCCTCCTTTGCCCGCATCGCTGTTCGGCGCGTGATGCGGCGGATTTGAAGCGGGGGCAACGGCCGCTCGAAACGGATAGATTTCAGCCCCCGCGTCTGCATCTCCTCAGTCTCGATAGTGGCAAACATGCAGGTAAAACCCATGCCGCGATGCAGGCTGCTGAGGATCAGGCCGAATTCCGCTGTTTCAACCGCATGTCCAGCCGGTTGGATACCAACCCGCGCCATGACTGAATCAACGGCGCGACGGATCGGCTTGTCCGGTGTCAAGCTAACAGCTTGTATGGCGCTGAGTTGGCTGGATGTGACAATGGGCAGTGTCGCCAGCGGGTGATGTTCTGAAACAAAAATAGCCAGAGGTTCCTCCGCAACTAACTCCCCGACGTTGCCAAGCCCCTCCCCCCAGTAAAAATAAGCAACATCCAGTTCACGTGCGATGATCAGACGTTGCAGAACATCGGGGGAGCTTTCATTGCTGTGCATCTGGATGTGGCGACCGGTGCCCTGGTTCCATTCCAGCACGTGAGGGCCCAGATTGCGCATCATGAAGCCATGCAGGGCAACGGAAAGCGGTGCCTGGCGGGACGTTTCGCCGGTGACAAAATCGGCGAAATCATGCACATGGGACAACAACTCCTGAACACCGTCATGGCCGCGATGACCGGCAGCCGTCAGGGTGACCGGTCCACCCTTCACACGGTCAAAGAGCTGGACCCCCAACTGGGCTTCCAACGCTCGTATATGTTCGCTGACCGAGACCTGTGAAAGACCGAGTATCTCTGCTGCGCGGCGGAGGCTGCCATGATTGACCACCGCGGCGAAGATTTCCAGTTGGCGCAGGGTGATCATTTCCTGCCTCAGGTGGGTGTTCGGAAAAACCGAACACCCAATAACCTTTTTCCTTATTCCGGGCAACAGCTTTCTCAGCATACAAAATAGCGGTTCCTGCAAAAAGAAAGCGACGCGCTTCACTCAAGCACGATTGCCCATGCAGTCCGGGAGGATTTTCAATGTCAGCACAATGTTGTTTGTGGCTGCGCGGCCTGACTGCGCGCCAATGCAAGGGCTTGCCCGCGTGAGCCGCTTTGATGTCATCATTGTCGGTGCCGGCAGCGCTGGCTGCGCCGTGGCGGCGCGCCTTTCGGGAAATCCGGACTGCCGCGTTCTGCTGCTGGAAGCCGGTGGCAGCAACCGCCCATTGCCCATCCGTATCCCGGCGGCCTGGCCCTTTGCCTCGGCGATGCCCCGGTTCGGTTGGGGCTATGTGACCGAACCGGAAACGGAGACCGGAGGGCGAAGGCTGGATATGCCGCGCGGTCGAATTTTGGGCGGCACATCGTCTATCAACGGCATGATGTATACCCGCGGCCACCGGGCCGATTATGACGGCTGGGCAGCGGCGGGCCTTGCCGGTTGGGGATATGAGGAGGTGCTGCCCTATTTCCGCCGGGGTGAGACGAACTGGCGTGGCGAGAGCCGGTATCATGGTGGGTCCGGTCCAATCCATGTTGTTCGCAATGTGGAACCCAAGGAGCTTTATCCACGCATGATTGCCGCTGCGGCCGAACTCGGGTACGCGGAGAATGGTGATTTCAATGCCGAAACCCAAGACGGGTTCGGCATGCCCGATTTCACCATCGGGCCACGTGGTGAAAGGGAAAGTGCAGCCACCGGTTACCTAGGCATGGCGGCCGATCGGCCCAATCTCACCATCTGGCGCGACACGCGCGTGCTGCGGGTGGTGCTGGATGGTGCCCGGGCAACAGGCGTGGTGTTATCGCGTGGCAGTCAGACCAGTATCGTATCGGCGGATGAGATCGTCCTGTGTGGCGGCGCCTTCAATTCCCCGCACCTGCTGATGCTATCCGGTATCGGGCCAGCCGGTCCGCTGCGTACCCATGGTATCGAGGCAAAGGTGGACTTGCCGGCGGTAGGCCGCAATCTTCACGACCATCCCATGGTGGTCATGGGATTTGCCGCCACCCAGCCCCTGGGGTTTGAAGCACGGTTGCGGGTTGATCGTCTGGCCGGCGCGGCATTTCGCTGGATGGTGGGAGGCGGTGGCCTATTGTCAGAGGCGCCCATGGCGGCACAGGGCTTCGTGCGTATCGACGCACAAAGCGACCGTCCCGATGCACAGATACAGATCACCACCGGGTCCCCGGCCAGCCGCCCATGGTTCCCCCGGTTGAGGCCGCAAAGCCCGGATATGTTCATCATCACTGCGCTGCAATTGCAGCCCAGGGGCCGGGGAGAGGTCACCCTTCGCTCTGGCAATCCGCTGGCAGCCCCAATGATCCGGCTGGGCCTGTTGCGGGATGTAAACGACCGCCGCTTCGCCCATGAGATGGTTGCGTTCATACGACGGTTTTTTGCCACCCGAGCCGCAAGCGGTCTGATCGCAGCGGAGTTGTTTCCAGGGCCGACGGTGGTGGAACAGGCGGCAATTGACGGTTTTCTGGCCCAAACCTTCATGACCGGGCAGCATCCCGTGGGCACCTGCGCGATGGGGGCAGATCCCCAGAAATCGGTCGTGGATGCCGATCTTCGTGTCCATGGTTTCAGCGGGCTGCGGGTGGCCGATGCCTCGGTCATGCCCAGGATCGTCAGCGGCAATACCAGCGCCCCGGCCATGATGATCGGGGAAAAGGCGGCGGATCTGATCCTGGGGCGGGGACACAAGCGAGCGCACGAACCAGCCTTACCCGCCTTTGCCAGGAAGGATGTTCGCCAATGACGACAACAGCCATTTCAATCGCCCATCCCGACCGCCTGTTCATTGATGGCGTCTGGGTGGTGCCGGAAGATGGGGAGGAGCTCTCCGTCATATCGGCCCATAATGAAGGGGAGATTGCCCGTATCGCCGTCGCTTCCCCCGGTGATATCGACCGTGCGGTGAATGCCGCGCGCCGCGCATTCGATGCGGGACCCTGGCCGCGCCTGTCACCGGGGGAGCGGGCCGCCTATATTCGTCGTCTGTCGGACGCCCTGGCTCCGCGCATGCCCGAAGTGGCGCAAGCCTGGGTCGACCAGATCGGGGCGCTGGCCACCGCGGCACCGTTTGTCACCGGTGGGGGCAAATTCTGGTTCGATTATTATGTCGGCTTGGCTGAGACCTATGATTGGGTGCGTCAGGTGCCGAGGCTGGATGGCAAGGGCATCGCCCGGCTGGCCCGGGAACCGGTGGGGGTGGTGGCGGCCATTGCTCCCTGGAACAATCCTTTCGGCATCATGGCGGGCAAGCTGGCACCCGCACTGATGGCCGGTTGTACCGTCGTTATGAAGCCGGCACCGGAAACCCCTCTGGAGGCCTACATCATCGCTGAGGCGGCGGAAGCGGCGGGGCTTCCCCCCGGTGTCGTCAATCTGGTCTGCGCGGACCGGGCGGCCTCAGAGGCACTGGTTCGCCATCCGGCCATCGACAAGGTGAGCTTTACCGGCAGCGTGGCGGCCGGACGCGCCATCGGTAAGGCCTGTGCCGAACGCTTCGCCCGCTGCACCTTGGAACTTGGCGGAAAATCCGCGGCCATTGTGCTGGAAGATGCGGATATCGACCATGCAGCGGCCATCCTGGCGACTGTCATCACCCTGTCGGCGGGCCAAGTTTGCGCGGCGTTAAGCCGGGTCATTGTTGTCGACAGTATCCATGACCGGCTGGTGGAAGCACTGCGGGCGCAGATGGCGCTGGTCAATGTCGGTGACCCGCGCGATCCGGCGACGCGCATGGGACCGCTGGCCATGCGGCGACAGCGGGACCGGGTGGAGGAATATGTCGCCACCGGCAAGGTGGAAGGCGCCCGGCTCATTTTTGGTGGCACGCGCACCGCAGCGATGGATCGGGGTTGGTACTTCGATCCGACATTGTTTATGGACGTCACGCCCGGCATGCGGATCGCGCAGGAAGAGATTTTCGGCCCGGTGCAGACGGTCCTGCGCGCCCGTGACCAGGATGAGGCCATCCGAATTGCCAATGACAGTCCGTTTGGCCTTTACGGCGCGGTTTTCTGCGCCGAGCCGCAACGGGCCTATGCAGTGGCCCGACAGGTGCGTACCGGCACGGTGGCCCATAACGGCTTCCTGTTCGATCCGTCGCTGCCCTTTGGCGGGTTCAAGCAATCGGGTATCGGACGGGAAGGAGGAGAGGCCGGCCTGACCAGCTTCACCGAAACGAAAACAATCATCCTCTGATCACGGGATCAATCAAAACCAAAAAGCTTAGGGAGGTTACACATGAATTCGTTAAAGACTATCCGTTCATTTCTGGTGACCGGCACTGTATTGCTTCCAGTGCTGGCCCAGGCGCAGGGAACCCCACCCTCTACCGGAGATGCCGGCGGCCTGGATCAGTTGGAGGAAATCGTCGTCACCGCCCAGAAGCGTGAGCAGACGCTGCAGGACGTGCCGGTCGCCGTCGCGGTGATGGATGACGGTTTTCTACGCGAACAGCATATCAACAGCCTGGAAACGTTGAACTCGGCAGTTCCAAATTTGGTAGTAACTCGCTCTCCATTTCAACCTTTCGTGGCGATTCGGGGCCTGGGCTCCGGTGGCGGTGGTCGTGCCTTCGAGCAATCGGTGGCCACATATGTGGACGGCATTTATGCCGGGCGTGCCAATCAGTTCATGAATCCCTTCTTCGATGTTGAACGGCTTGAGGTCGTGCGCGGTCCACAGTCCGTATTGTTCGGCGTCAACGCCAATGCCGGTGCCATCAACATTGTGAACAAGCGCCCCGGCCCGCATTTTGAGGGATATGCCACCGCCGGCTACGAGTTTGAAAACCAGGGATATAACACGGAAAGCGCCGTTTCGGTCCCGCTTTCAGAGACGTTGGGTGTCCGGTTGTCGGGCAAAGCCACACGGGATGGCGGCTATGTCCGCGATACAGCGTCCGGCAAGGACCAGGGCCGCGCCGACAGCCGCATCGGTCGCATCCTGGCCAGTTGGCAAACGACCGAAGCATTCACCGCTGATCTGTCCTATGAAATCGGGCATAAAAAGATCAACGGCACCACCTTTCAATTGACGGCACTCGGCGCGGTGCCCTTTGCGCCCAGCGTGGAAGATGGCAAGTTCGATTTCCGTAAGTCCAGCAGTGGCGGCCCTGAATTCACCCGCCTCGACACGGACAACGCCATCTTGAACCTGAGCTATGATACAGGTTCGGCGATCATTTCATCATCCTCAGGGTATTCCAGCTACGATTTTGCCCAAGCATTGCCGGGTGGCAATCATGCCATTCCTGTGGGCACGGCCATTGATGACGAGACGTTCAAACAGTTCTATCAGGAAGTCCGCCTGGTATCCGGGGAGAGGCGGTTCATCGATTACATCGTCGGTGCCACCTATTACCATCAGCAATCCAAGATCAACCAGGGTGTTGACATGGATTTCACCGGGTTCGGCGTGCCGGGCCTGCGGGCCGGCATCCGCAACGGGCTTGACCAGACGACCGATGGCTATTCGGCATTCGGGCAAGCGACGGCGAACTTCACCAGGGAATTCAATGTCGTGTTGGGCGGGCGCGTCAGTTCGATCACTAAGAAGGCGGATTATGTGATCGCCCCCACCAGTGCCGGCCAGCCCGCAACGGGCTATAATTTCGATCCGGCCAGCCTTTTTGTGTTGAACGGGCCGCCGCTGAGCTTCTTCCAGTGGTTCAACCCAGCAGTTCCCGCCACCTTCCGGGCGTCACAGTTCAATCGCAAGCGGACGGACGAGGCTTTCAATCCCGCGATCAGTCTGAACTACAAATTCTCACCCGACCTTTCTGGCTATGCCAGTTTCACCACCGGCACCAAGGCGGGCGGTTTCAACGATCAGGAGAAATCCGGCCTGGTCCCGGAGGAAGGCAGTGCCCGCGATTTCTTTGAATACAACAAGGAGAAGGCACGCAATTTTGAACTGGGGCTGAAGGCCGACACCGGGCAGTTGCGGGCCAATGTCGCCACCTTCTACACCAAATATTCCGACCTGCAGGCCACACAGGTGCTGTCGGGGGGATCGTTGCTGACGGCCAATGCGGCATCGGCAACCGCCAAGGGGCTGGAGGTCGACGTGACATGGCTGGTCACCCACGGCCTGACATTGACGGCCGACGCCGCCTATCTGCATGCCCGGTACGATGACTATCCTGGCGCCTGTGCGGTGGGGGATCGCAACTGCAGCGACCCCGCCACGGGCAATGCCAAGGGCGGGCGGTTGGAAGGGGTGCCGGAATTCACCGGCAGCATCAGTCTGGCCTATGTCCACCCGATCACCGATACTTTGGAACTGCAGACACGCGGGCGTGTCTATTACAATGACGGTGCCCAGTTCGGCTCCAACCAGAACCCGCTGGACCGTGTGCCCAGCTATACCTTCCTGGATGCCTCTGTCGGCTTGGCCCAGATGGATGGCGGCTACAGCATCACCCTCAGCGGCAAGAACCTGACCAACAAGGCGGCACGCGGCTTCAGCGGTCCATCGGTGGCAGATGCCCTTTATGGCCATTATTCGGCGACGTTGCCGGGGCGCCAGATCTTCCTGGACGTCCGGTACGAGTTCTGACCCGTCACACAAATGAAGGAGCGCCTTCCATGAGCGACCTATTCGAACAGGGTATGCAGGTTCGCCGCGAGATGTTCGGTCCGGAGCTGGCCGAACGCGCAGTAGCCACGGCCAGCGATTTTGCCAAGCCGTTCCATGACATTATGACCCGTTATTGTTTTGGCGAAACCTGGAACCGTCCGGCCATGGGCCGGCGCGATCGCAGCATCGCCACCCTTTCCATGCTGATCGCCCAGGGCAAGGAACTGGAGATCAAGATGCATGTGAAGGGCGGGCTTGCCAACGGGTTGACGGTGGGTGAGATCCGGGAAATCGTGCTGCACGCGATGATCTATTGCGGCGTCCCCGCCTCCTTCACGGCGCTGCGCGCGGCAGAGGCCGCGCTGGCCGAGATCGAGGGAGCGAAACAAGCATGAAGATCGCTTTCATCGGCCTTGGCATGATGGGCCGCCCCATGGCCGAAAGGCTGATCGCGCAAGGGCTGGCCCCAAGGGTCTGCGACAGCAACCCGGCGATGGCGGAAATATTCGGGCCCGCCTATACGCCAGATGCCGCCGAAGCTGCGAAAGGGGCCGATTTCATCATCACCATGCTGCCTAATGGCCGCATCGTTCATGATGTGCTGCTTGGCCCCGGCGGTGCTCTCACCCATGCCGCCCCGGGAACCGTGGTGATCGATTGCAGTTCATCCGATGCGAATGGCACCGTGCATCTGGGCACCATGTTGGCTGAACGCGGGATCGACCTGATTGACGCGCCGGTGTCCGGTGGCGTTGCGATGGCGCGGGAGGGGACACTGGCCCTGATGGTCGGATGTCCAGATGATGAGCTGTTTGGTCGGGTGCTGCCCCTGTTGGAAATGCTGAGCAAGCGCATTGTCCGTGTCGGCGGTCTGGGTGCCGGCCACGCGGCAAAGGCCATCAACAATACCATCGCCGCTGCCACCCTGGCGGCTACGGCGGAAGGGCTGCTGATGGGCGAACGTTTCGGCCTGACACCACAGGTGCTGCTGGACGTCATCAACAGTTCGACCGGTCGCAGCGCCGTGTCGGAATCGGTGTTCCGCACCCAGATCGTTCCCCGCACCTATGCCCAGGGCTTTGCGCTGGGCCTGATGGTCAAGGATGTGGGCATTGCCGACGCGCTGCGCCAACGGCTGGGTCTGGAACTGCCGATGCTGCAGCAGACCTACGCCCAATGGCAGCGCGCCCTGGCCAGCCTTGGCCCAACGGCAGACTTCACAGCCTTCCATGCCTTTGTCGAACAGACGCTCCCTCCGGCTGCGTGAGGAACCGATGGCACTTCACCCTAGCTATCCCGATACGGTGCATTACCGGGGCTTGAACCGCCCTACCCATATCGAGGCCTCGGCCCACGATCTTTATGTCGAGGGCGAAATTCCCCGCGATATCGACGGTGCGTTCTTCCGTGCCGTCCATGACCCGGCTTATGTACCAATGCGCGATGATGATGTCGTGCTGTCCCGCGACGGGATGATCGGCAAGGTCGAGTTTCGCGATGGCCGGGTGAATTGCGGGATCCGCTATGTCCAAACAGAGCGGTTCCTGGCCGAACAGAAGGCCGGGCGCAGTCTGTTCGGTCGTTATCGCAACCCCTTCACTGACGATCCCGGCGTGGCCGGGGTGGATCGGACCGTTGCCAACACCACTCCCTATTACCATGCCGGTCGGCTGTTCATGTCGAAGGAGGATGGGTTACCCTATCGGGTGGATCCCACCTCGCTGAAGACGCTGGGGCGCTGGGATTATGGCGGCAAGCTGCGGTCACACACGCTGACTGCCCATCCAAAGATTGATCCCGACACCGGCGAACTGTTCCTGTTCGGGTATGAGGCGGACGGGTTGGCCAGCCCCACCATTGCCTATTGCATCATTTCACCTCAGGGTGAATTGGTGTCGGAACAATGGTTCAATGCCCCCTATTGCGCGATGATGCATGACTTCGCCATCACCAAAGATCATGCCATCTTCACCGTCTATCCGACCAAGGCCGACCTGCAACGCCTGAAAGACGGGGGACCGCACTGGATTCACGATCCTGAGGGCGAGAGCTTCATCGGTATCATGCCTCGCCATGGCGGAGTTACAGAGATGGTCTGGTTCAAGGGGCCGCCCGGTGTCCACAGTTATCATGTGATGAATGCCTGGAGCGAGGGCAGCAAGGTTCACCTGGACCAGTGCATGGCCAGCACCAACCTGATCCCATTCATCGCAGCGGATTCCGGTATCGTCGGGCCGCCGCAGGGTGGTTTGACCCGCTGGACCATGGATTTGGCCGATCCCGGTGCTGGCATCACCGAACGGCCCATCGGTCCCTTCGGCGAAATGCCGCTGATCGCCCATGCCGATACCGGCAAGGACTATAGCCGGGGCTGGTATCTGACGGTGGACCCGGCGCGCATGACGCATCTGGCCAATGGACCCGGCGATTTCGCCTTCAACCTTCTGGTCCGTGTCGGCCTGCCCGATGGTTCCCTGTCCTTCTATGGCGAAGGGACAGGCTACAGCTTCAACGAACCTGCGCATGTCCCGGCGGTCAATCCAGACCACGGGGGCTGGCTGCTGATGATGGTGGATCGCGTCATTGCACCTGGATACATCGCCCAGGAAGTGTGGATTCTGGACGCGGATGACATTGAACGCGGTCCGGTCGCCAAGGTTGAAATGCCATTCCGAACCTGTGGGCAGGTTCATGGCACCTGGGTCCCCCGGCATCTGTTGAACCAGGCACGGGAGGATTGAGCCATGCGCATCGCAATCACCGGTGCATCCGGCCAGTTCGGGCGGCTCGCGGCAGGAATGCTGCTTGACCATATCGAACCGGCGTCATTGCTGCTGATTTCGCGTTCGCCAGAGAAACTGGCCGATTTCGCAGCACGGGGATGCAGCGTCAGGAAAGGCGATTTCGACAATCGCGATGAACTGACCGCCGCCCTGTCCGGAGCCGACCGGATACTGATGATCAGCGGCACCCGTGTGGGCTTTCGCGAACCGCAGCATACGAATGCCGTCCAGGCGGCCCAAGCGGCCGGCGTGGGCCACATTGTCTATACCTCCTTCATCGCCGCCGATCCCGACAATCCATCGCTGGCGGTGAAGGACCATCTTTTCACGGAAACGCTGTTGGCTAAATCCGGTCTGGATTGGACCGTGTTGCGCGATGCGCAATATGCCGAGGCGGTACTAGATGCAATAGGACCGCTGGCGCTGGCGACCGGCCGCATGGTCAGCGTGGCTCGAAATGGCAGGATGGCTTTCGTCTGTCGGCAGGATTGCGTGGCCGCCGCCGTTGCCGTGCTGCTTGGTTCTGGGCATGCAGGCAAAACGTACAATGTCACCGGCCCCGAACTGCTGAGTTACGGTGAAGTGGCCAGTCTTCTGGCAGATGTTTCGGGACAACCGGTGAGTTTTGTCGATACCGATCTCGAAGGGCTTTACGCGCTGTTCGATTCCCTGGGTATCCCGCGGCAGCCTGTGGACAATATGGTTGTATCGAATGTGCCCTGGAACTCGGACGACATGGTCAGCTTTGAGGTGGCAGTGCGCGACGGGCATTTCGCCATCCTCAGCGATGATGTGGAACGGCTGACGGGTCGGCCCCCCGGTTCCCTGCGCAATCTGTTGGCAGCAAACCGCGACCGGCTGCTGGCGGCGGCGGGAACGATACGGGCGGGCTCGGGCAACCGGTCCTGACGGCTGCTGTCACTACCTTCGCTTGTCCGCCCCCTTTTCCCGACCCCCTGAGATCGGAACCAACATTCATGCCTTACTTTGAGAATGTATCCCTTCCGACAGAGCCAAAATTCGAATTCCTGTTCGAAATCGAGCAGCAATGGGAACGGTTGTTGAATGTCGGGATGACGCCAGCCGGGTTTGGCCGTGGCGGCACCTATGTCGAAACCGGCGTGATGCGCGGCCCCCACCTGAATGGCAGAGTTGTCCCACAAAGCGGGGCCGACTGGGCGCAGTTCCGACCCGACAAGGTGCTGGCGCTGGATGCGCGCTACATGCTGGAAGTCGATGATGGCACCCTTATCCTGATCCGAAACCGAGGCTATCTGGCGGGGCGTGCACCCGATGTGCTGCCACGCATCCAGGCCTGGATGTTCCAGAACGGGCCGGAAGTGCCGTTTGAGGATTATTACCTGCGCACCTGCCCTACATTCGAGGTGGCGGAGGGACCCTATGACTGGCTGATGCGCACCGTGATTGTCGGCATCGGCAGCCGGCAGAAGACCGGCAACACCATCCGCTATTTTGCGCTGCTGTGATTGCCCCAGCGCCACGGCAACAGTCATACTTGGGAGGAAACATTATGGATTTCAAACTGCTGATCGGCGGTGCCCTGGTCGATGGGGCGGCACGGATGTCTGTCATCAACCCGGCAACGGGCGAAGCGTTTGCCGATTGCCCACGTGCCGATCTGGCGCAGTTGGAGCAGGCGGTGGCGGCAGCCGGTCGAGCCTTCCCCGGGTGGCGGGACGCCGGCCATGCAGCCCGGCATGAAGCGATGGGACGGCTGGCCGACGCAATGGAGGCGCGGTTTGCAGAATTTGCGCGGACCCTGACGGCCGAGCAGGGGAAGCCGCTGGCCCAGGCGGAGTTCGAGGTCGGCGGGTCAATTGCCGCCATCCGCTATTTTGCAGCACAAGAACTGCTGCCGGAAACCCTGGTGGATGAAGCCGGCAGTCTGGTGGTCGAACAATTCTACCCGCTGGGTGTCGTCGCCTGCATCACGCCTTGGAACTTTCCCCTGATCCTCCTGGCCATCAAGGTTGCAGTGGCACTCAGCACCGGCAACACAGTGGTGGCCAAGCCGGCCCCCACCACCCCATTGACGACGTTGCTGCTGGGCGCCTGCGCTGCGGGGAGCCTGCCGGCGGGGGTGTTCAACACCATTGTCGATGCCAATGACCTGGGCGCAGCGTTGAGCGCGCATCCGGATATCGCCAAGATCAGCTTCACCGGATCGACCGCAACCGGTCGCAAGGTGATGGCCAATGCAGCGGCGACGCTGAAACGCCTGACGCTGGAACTGGGGGGCAATGACGCCGCCATCCTGCTGGACGATGTCGATCTTGACGATGTCGCGCCCAAGATATTCCAGGCCGCCACCTACAATGCCGGTCAGGTCTGTATGGCGGCCAAACGCATCTATGTCCCTCGGCCATTGGTCAACGGGCTGTGTGACCGGCTGGTGGCGCTGGCCCAGTCCACCGTGGTGGGCGACGGGATGGATCCGGCCACCCAGATCGGCCCCATCCAGAACCGCATGCAGTTCGACAAGCTGCGAGACCTTTGCGAGGATAGCAAACGGCAGGGCGATGTGTTGACCGGTGGGGAAATCCTGAACCGTCCCGGCTATTTCATCCCGCCCATGATCGTCCGCAATTTACCCGAAGAAGCGCGGCTGGTGCGTGAGGAACAGTTCGGGCCGCTGATCCCGATCCTGGCCTATGACACGGTGGACGAAGCGGTAGCGCGGGCCAATGCCGTGGAATATGGTCTGGCTGGAACCGTGTGGGGTGCGGATCCGCAGCGCGCGGCGCGTGTGGCCGGAAGGATTGAAACGGGAACAGTGTGGATCAACAAGCACCTAGACCTTCGTTTCGATGTGCCGTTCGGCGGCGTCAAACAATCCGGCATTGGCCGCGAACAAGGCCGATACGGAATGAAGGAATTCGTCAATACACGGGTTGTCAGTCTGGCCCGCTGACGCCCGGATATGACCACCAGTTCGGGAGAGCCGATCATGCGAGCCGCGATACCCAGGGCCGATGGCCCCTTGCTTCTGGCACATGTAGAGGCATCTTTCCGCATCGGCGATGTGCGGGGCCTGGCCCCGCATTTTGCTGAATGCAGCCGGGAATTGGTTGATGCAGTGCTGGCGGAAGCAGCGCGCTTCAGCAATGCGGTGCTGGAACCGCTGAACCGGGATATGGATCGCATCGGAGCTACGCTGATTGACGGACGGGTTCGCACCAGCCCTGGTCATATACAGGCCTGGAAAGCCTTCGTCGAGGCGGGCTGGCCGGCGATGGACCATGGTCTTGAGCATGGCGGGCAGCAGATGCCGCTGGCGCTGTGCATGGCTGTGCAGGAGATTTTCGACCGCAACTGCCCGGCCTTCGGCATGCTGCCAGTGCCCCAGCGTTCCGCTGCCCGCCTGATTGAGGCTTTCGCGGACGCCAATACCAAGGCCCGCTGGTTGCCTGGATTGGCTGCCGGAACGATTGGGGCCACCATCTGCATATCGGAAGCGGGTGCGGGCAGCGACGTGATGCAGTTGCGCACCCGCGCCACACCGATGGAAGACGGCAGTTGGCATATCACGGGTGAAAAATGCTGGATCAGTTTTGGTGACCATGATCTGACCGACACCATCATCCATTGTGTTCTTGCTCGCAGCGATGCCCCAGGTACGGCGACACCGGAGGTCAGCCTTTTTCTGGTGGAAGGCAAGGCATCGCAGCCGGGCGCAGTGCATGTCCGACGGATTGAAGAAAAGCTGGGTCTGCATGGCTCCCCGACCTGCTCTTTGGGTTTCGATGACGCGCGCGGGCAGTTGTTGGGCGTACGTGGGCGCGGCCTCGCGCAGATGTTCGTGATGATCACCCAGATGCGCTTGGCTGTTGGTGCCATGGGATTGGGCATCGCATCTGCGGCGGCTGATATCGCATATGACTATGCCGGGCAGCGTCGGCAGGGCGGGCCGCCGGGCAATCCTAAACCGATCATCAACCACCCTGATGTGCAGCGGCAGTTGCTGGACCTGTTCGCCCGTTCGGAGATGTTGCGGGGTTTGACCCTGAATGCGGCCAACATCGCGGAGATCGCCGCCCGGTCGTCCGTAGAAGCGGATCGGATCGCTGCCTCGGCATTGCTGCAATGGTTTCTGCCGATCATTAAAACCTTTGGGGCGGAGGTGGCGTTCGATAATGCCAGCGGTGCTATCCAGGTGTTGGGCGGGGCGGGCTATACGACCGACTGGCCGATTGAGCAGATGCTGCGCGATGCTCGTGTGCTGACACTGTTTGAAGGGACAACCGGCATTCAGGCGCTGGATCTGGTTCACCGCCGCGTGCGGCGGGACCGGCGTGGGTTGGATGCATTTCTGGCTCGGGCGCGCCTTGATGGCGCTGGAACGCCTCTGATCGCGTCGCTGGATCGGCTTGCGGATGCGGCGCGACATCTGGATGAGGAGAGGCCGGATGACTACATTGATGGCGCTGCGACCGCCTTTCTGCGTCTTGCAACCCTGACGGCCGCCGGTTGGGTCGCATCGCGGTTCCTCTGCCTCCCGGATGATGGCCCCGCCCATCGGCGCATGCGTGCTGCGGCTGGTTATTGGTTGGAAAGGCTTGGCCCTCTCGCCATGCTCGCCCATGCAGAAGTGATGGCCGGTGCCAAACCTTTGATGAGCCTCGCAGAATTCATGTCTGATATCAGAGCCAAACCTTAATGTGATTGACACTTACTGCCCGCGCCCGTGCTGCCAGGCAAGGGCGTGCCGAATCGCGGTAGGGACCCTCATTGCTGAGCGCCCCCTTCACAGATCCGTACGTGCGGCTCTCCCGCATACGGCTGTTACCTTGAGTGTCTGACGGCGAAGCGCTGGTTTGGCCAGGGGTGGATTATCCTGGGCGGGGGGAGGAAGTCGCGTACCAGTTTTGCGATCCGATCCCATGTCAGGCGGGTCCTTTGGCTGCGGTGCCTCTGCGCCCGTTTCCAAAGCTCGGCCACATGGTTTCTGAACGCACCGAGCGCCCGACCGTGATCCCGTCCGTCAAGGTGGTGTAAAACTGGTTGGCGCATGAGGTGGTCAAAGGTCAGGCGGCCTTTGGTGGCAAATTGAGGGTTTGATTGTTTTCGGTCGGGCTGGCGATCTCGGCCATGGCCTCGATCTGCATGTATCGGTTTTGTGCCTGCCATTTGATGGCATGGACCGCCCCACATCTCCATATCTCGGTATCGGGGCAATGACGGTTCCACCAACAGGAGGCGTGCCATGCACCAACAGGAGGCGTGCCATGTCTGTGCAGATGATCGGTCTTGATATCGCCAAGTCGGTTTTCCAGGTTCATGGTGTGAATAGTGTCGGCCAGCCGGTATTGCGCAAGCGGCTGGCCCGAGGGCAGTTGTCGGGGTTCTTTGCCAAGCTGCCCCCTTGTCTTGTCGGCATGGAGGCCTGTTCCAGCGCTCATCATTGGGCGCGGGAACTGACCCGATTGGGCCACGATGTTCGGCTGCTTCCGCCGCAATATGTAAAACCCTACGTCAAACGCAACAAGACGGATGCCGCGGACAATCCCGGCGCGTGTGTGGATGCCCCCGGTTAAGCAAGAGGAAACTTCTGACATCGTATCAGCTGCGAGGAATTCGATCGGTCGTGTGTCAGGCCTCGTGATGTGGCCTGAACGGGCCACGGGCCGGTATGCTGTTCGAGAGGTGGGGTCCACATCGGTTCAGAGAGCTTTGCCGCCCGCGCGCCGGGACTGGTTCTCCCCACCTGAACATTGAAGTCCTTGCCGCCTATACCGTCAGTCGATCTTCCTGCCCGGGCCGCGGGGGCCCGCAACGCAACCCGTCAACCGCGCTGGTCGATTGCCGGATCACGCCGTTCGATAATCCTGTTGCTTGGTGACCATCGCCCAGATGATCCGCGCCATCTTGTTGGCCAGCGCGACGGCGACAACCATGCGGGGCTTGCGCAGCAGCAGGCGGCCAAGCCAACTGTCCGCCGTCGCGCCCCGTCGGCATATCCACCGGATGCGGCTCATGGCACCGACGATCAGCAGCTTGCGAATGTCGTCCTGGCCCATCCTGCTCATCCCGCCGAGCCGGGTCTTGCCGCCGGACGACAACTGCTTCGGCACCAGGCCGAGCCAGGCGGCGAAGTTCCTGCCGTCGGTAAAGGTCCGCAGATCCGGCGCGAAGGCCGCAAGCGCCCCTGCGGTGACCGGCCCGATGCCGGGAATGGTGCACAGACGCCGCAGGAGCGCATCCGTCCGCGATGCCAGATGCAGACGCTGCACCAGTTCATCAATCCTCAGCGTCAGGGCCTTGATCTGATCCAGGTAGAAGCCGGCCATTTCCCGGACGACGACAGGCACTGCACAGCTTTCGTCAGCAATCGCCTGCTCCAGCTGCTTGATGTTGGCCGCTCCGACCGGCGCGACCACGCCGAATTCCGCCAGATGGCCGCGCAGGGCGTTGATCAACTGGGTCCGCTGCCGCACAAAGCATTGGTGCGTGCGAAAGGTGACCGCCCGCGCCTGATGCTCGGCATTCTTCACCGCCACAAAATGCAGGTTTGGTCGACGGGCAGCCTCCGCGATGGCCTCGGCATCCGCCGCGTCATTCTTCTGCCGCTTGACGAACGGCTTCACATAGATCGGTGGGATCAGTCGCACTTCGTGCCCGGCACCCTGGGCGATGCGGCCCCAGTGATGGCTGGTCGAACAAGCCTCCATCGCGACGATGCAGCCAGGCTGCTTTGCCAGAAATTCCATCAGCTTCAGTCGCGACAAAGGCCGATTGAACAGCACCTTGCCGCCAACGTCCGTCCCGCAGACCTGGAAATGCCGCTTGCCCAGGTCGATCGCAAGCAAATATGTCGCCTCCATCATGACCTCCAGTGTGACGCCCGTCGGAAACCTTAACCTGGAAACCAACCATCCCAAGGTGAAGGGGCATCCACACCATCAGTTCACTCCTGCCTGTCGTGAGATTGAAGCTGGCGTGATCAATGCTGCTTGCTCTCAAACCAGCATCGACTGCTGGGCAAAGATACCCGCCATCGCACCCTGCCACATTGCCGTGGTGACCGAAGGGATTCCGGGGTTGGCGAGGTCGCCGGCGGCGTAGATGCCGGGCATGCTGGTTTCGCGGCGCTCGTCAGTCTTGAGGGCGATGCCGGTTGGCGTATTGACCGTGGCGAGGCCCAGTGAGTCATGCAGGCTTGCGGAAGGCTTGGTACGCGGATGCGCGAATAAGATATCGACTGCGACATCGAGGCCGGTATCGAGCTTGATGGTGGCGCCATGGTTCCCGTGGCGGGCGACCCCGATGATCCGACCATCAACGAGAGGTACCTGTCGGGCCGTAAGATCGGCCCTGATCTCGGGTGTGATGTCATGACCATCAGCGAAGACCGTCAAATTGTTGGTCCAATCGTGAAACAGCCTGACCTGGTTCATCGACTGCGGACCCGACCAGACAAGGCCCCAATGCTGGTCGGCAACTTCGAAGCCGTCGCAATAGGGGCACGGGATGATGGTTGTACCCCAGCTCTCGGCAAAGCCCGGTACGTCAAGCATCTGGTCCACAACGCCATAGCTCAGGATCAGGCGGCGCGCGCTAAGGCTTTCGCCATCGCCAGTGAGGACGGAGAAATTGTCGATGGTGCCGGAGATGCTGTCGGCACGGGCATTGAGCAGCCTGATCGCAGGATAGCGGGCCAGTTGCTGCCGCGCCTCGGCCCAAATGTCCGACGGGGGCTTATGATCGTGGCCAAGCACACCGTGGGAGCGGCCCGCGAAGCGATTGCGCCGCAGGCCGGTATCGAGAACGGTGACCTTGCGGCGGGCACGGCCAAGCTGCAGAGCGGCGGCGAGGCCGGCAAAGCTGCCGCCGATGATGATGACGTCATCCATGAGGATGGGCTCCGTGTTGGGGTTGGGCAGGGCCGACTTGCACATTTACGATACCTAGTGGTATTGTAATCAAAGAATTATGATACCGTCAAGGACTGTAATTGTCGTGACCGAGAACAGACAGAGCCGGCGTGGCCGGCCCACCAACGAAGCGCTTGGCCAAACGATCGTCGACACCGCAGGCGAACTTTTTGCGGAACTGGGTTTTCAAGCGACGACCTTGGACAAGGTCGCCCAGCGAGCGAAGATATCCAAGCTCAGCATCTATCGGCACTTCGAGAGCAAGGAGGCGTTGTTTGGCGCGGCGTTTGCAGCCCGCTGCCATCAGTTAATACCGCAGGGCCTTTTTGAAGGCGTCGACGGTTCGGCCGAAGATCAGCTCATGGCGGTGGGATCATCACTGCTTCGCACGCTGCTGCGCTCGGACGTCCGCAATGTCGAAGCCATGGTCATGGCCGACATGACGAGTCAAAAGTCGTTGAGCAAGCTCCATTACGAAGCCGGTCCCGCTCATATCCTGGTCCAAATCGAGGCCCTGTTGCGTCAGTTGCACGCGAAGGCGGTTCTGAACGTGCCCGATCCGCTCCAGTCCGCACGCTTGTTTGCCGCGCTTTTCAAAGGCTCCGATCTCCTGCTGATCGCACGCTTCGATGAGGCGAGAGCGGAGGACGACAACGAGATTGAATCCTATTGCCGGTCGGCCGTCGCCATGTTCATCGCCGCGCACGGTGGCAACACGCACGCGGACGGATAAGCATTTTGTTGCCCCGGACAGCTTGGCCGACACCGTCGTCCAGTCGCTCCGTTATGTAGGTTCCCGATTTCGGCGCCACGGATTTCTGCCCCATCAGACCGTTCTGTCGAGTAGGGCCTCACGCCGGATAAGAGCCGGAACCTCCGTTCACAAAGTCAGCCAACCGTCCCATTTGTTTTGACGACGGACACCCTTGGCGTGTTATCCAAGATGTTCAATCTGGCTGAGGTATGGGGCCTTCGCCCTGACGGCAGCAATCCCTGTCTGCATGTGAAGAAGTTCCCGGAGGAGAAGCGGGAGCGCTTCCTCAGCGCCGACGAGTATGCCGCGCTCGGCCGAACCCTCGCCGAGTTGGAGGCAGCGGGATCGGAACCCTTGTCCGTCATCGCGGCCATCAGGCTGCTGATGCTGACTGGATGTCGGCTTGGCGAAATCATGACCTTAAAGTGGGCCTATATCGACTGGCAAACCAAGGCGTTCAGGCTGCCGGATTCCAAAACGGGGGCCAAAGTCGTCATGTTCGGCGACGCTGTTGCCACCGTCCTGCGCGCCATCCCGAAGCTGCCGGACAATCCCTGGGTCATAACGGGCACAAAGGACGGAGCCAGGCTGACTGACCTGCAACCACCATGGCGACGCATTCGGCGACGGGCGGGGCTGGACGATGTTCGAATTCACGATTTGCGGCACTCCTTTGCCAGCGGCGCGCTGTTCCTGGGCGAAGGGCTGCCGATGATCGGGAAACTGCTGGGCCATACTCAGGTGCAGACCACCGCCCGATATGCCCATCTGGCACTTGATCCGGTCAGGAGCGCAGCGGAGAAGGTGTCCAGCTTCATCGCCAAACAGGCTGCGATTCCCCAAGGCACCAAGTCGGAACGAGGACGTCGGTTCAGGATTGCCAGTCGATGCGCAGTCACCAAATCCGAGTGGCGGGATCGTCGATGACACCTGGGCCTGCGTCGCCAATCACATTGCAGAAAAGATGCGGGAGGCTGCAGCCGCTCAGCGTCGTCGCCACCAAAGCCACAGGCCTGTCAGGCAAAGTCCGGCGGTCAACAATCCGGCCAACAGCACCAGAACCCGGCCCATCATGCCTAACCCCTTGCCTGAGTGTAGCGGATACTGCCAGGCGAAAAACAGATCGCCGGCCCCCTCCCCCCGGTCATGTCGGCGGCCAGCAATGCCGCCATCGACCATCGACACATAGACCCACAGGCGTCCGTAGTCGTCCATATCGCGTTCATCGAACAAGCGGACGCCGTAGACCCCCAGACGATGCAGCAGCACGACGCTGTCGGCCTGCCCTCCCGCCAAGGCCACGGCCTGTTCCACGCTCACCTCCGGTTTGGATACCGAATGGGATGGAAAATGCTCATGTAGACGTTCTGATACCGGAATAAGCAGCCGGGCCGCGTCCCGCGTCTGGTCGTGCCAGATCAGGGTCAAAGAGGTGACGGCCAGTATCAGCGTGACCGGGAACAGCCACAAACCGCCGGCCCGATGCAGGTCGAACAACCATTTCAGGCTGAACCTGCGCCCAGCCACCGCGAAGGATGCCCGCCATTTGGCAAAGGCGGGGAATGAAAGTGCCGCAGCAATGACGTGATCAATGATCCAGAAAAGAGCCATCAGGCCCAGCACCCACGCAACGACCGGCCCCAACATCAGATCCATATGTAGGGCGTAGAGTGTGTCCATCAGATGCCGGCGGTCAAACGACAGGACCTCTGTCTGCCGCCAGCCCAGCACGGACCCATCACGCGGATCCGCGAAAAGCTGTACAGCGACCGCCTCGCCGCCACCGATCTCCGCGGTGCCGATCATGGCGATAGCGTCACCTGCGCGGTTGGGGATATCCAGGAAGCGCGCGGTGAAGCCCGGCGAATGCTGTGACGCCGCCACCAATGCCTGGTCCAAGGCCGACGGACCATCGTGGAAGGACACTGTCCGCCAGTCCGGGTTAAGCCAGCGGTCCAGTTCGTCGTAGAAGGTGATTGCCGATCCGGTCAGTGCCAGCGGCAACAGCCAGAGGACAGCCAGCAGCCCAAACCAGCGATGCAGCCGCCGCGCCAGAGGACGCCATCGCCAGAATGCCGCCCCCGTTTCTCCAACCGCCTTGCCCATCTCAGTAGCGAACGGCAACCGACAGACGAATGTCGCGGCCCGGTTCATAGACCCCAGCGACCCCTTCCCAACCCGCAATGGCATTATAGTCGGCCACGCTGGCATGCGCCCGATACAGCTTGTCGAACAGGTTATAGACGCCGGCTGTCAGGGTCAGGCTGTCATCAGCCAGCGGCTGCCAGCGGGCGAACAGATCGACCACTGTATAGCCGGGCTTGCTGACATATTGCGTTTCGTCGATCCAGCCGATGGAGACACCGCGCTGCAAAACCTCGATATCCTTCAGCGCATCGAACCGTGTCACCGCCACCTCGAACCCCAGATTGGGCGCGGGCGCGTAACCCGCCGTCAGGCTCCAGTTATCGCCGACGGAATTGCCCAGGCCGATATGTTCATAGCCTTCGATCAGGTCGCCATTCAGGCGGGACCGGTAGTGGTTATAGTAGGCGTCGATGGCGAAGGGGCCGTGGCTATATCCGGCCCTCAACTCCATGCCCTTGGCCCGGAACCGCCCCACATTTTCGTAATAGACGGCGTCCTGCGGTGCTGCGCCATTGCCAATCTGATCCAGGATCACATCCTTGATGCGCATGTTGTAATAGGCGACAGAGGCGCGGAACCCATCCAGATCATAAACCAGACCCGTCTCAAAATTCCCGACCTTCTCGGGCTTCAGGGTCGGGGATAGCGAGATGCGGCCCGGACGCTTCTCCAGGGTAAAGGCATCGCCGATCTCCTTCCCACGGAAGGCCTCGGCATAACCCAGATTGGCGGATACCGCGTCGGTGATCTGATAGTTCAGGCCCGCATTCAGGCTGATCCCGTCACTGTCGGTGCCGTTGGCATAGGTCACCTGATCCAGATCATAGGCGTCATAGCGAGCGCCCAGGCTGACCAACAGCGGCTCCGTCACCTGCCAATGATCCTGCACGTAAAGGCCCAGCAATTCCCCCTTTTCCTTGAAACGACCGATAGCGGCATTCCACGCCCAGCCGCCCCAGACCGCCGGATCGCCCAGATATTCGCCGACAACCTGATCATCCCGATATTCACCGCCCACCGTCACCGCATGAGCATCGACGTCAAAACGGGCGCGGATGTCGGCCCCCTGACTGCGGATGTTGCCGCCATAAAGACCCCAGCGGTCATAACGATCCTGAACGAAGCGCGAGCGGGTCCAGTATCCGGTCGCCTCAAGGTCAACCAGATCAAACTCCCCCTGATAGTTGAGGACCGCCGTCTGCCGCTTGCCCTCTGCCGGGAACAGACGCGCCCCCTCCAGCACGGGCCAGTTCGGGCGCTGACCAAAGGATGCCTTTTCATTTCGCTGTTCAAAGCTGGCGGTCAGATGATGATCGTCTGCCACCTGCCCGCCGAGCTTCACGAAGCCAAGTTCCTGTTCGGCCGACGTACCGCGCAGGCGCTTACCGGCACCATCCTTCATATCGTCACGATCGACCCGCACATAGGAACCGACAAACCCGATGTCGTCGGCCAGACGACCGTACAGCGTGCCACTCAGCTTGTAGGCATCATTGCTGAACCAGCCCGCCTTGGCGATACCGCCCATATTGCGGTCAGCCGCCAACAAGTCATCAGCATCCTTGGTACGGAAGCGGATGGCACCACCGATGGCTCCAAAGCCCGCGGTCGCTTCGCCAGCCCCCGCCTGCACCTCGACGCTTCTCAGCAATTCGGGCTCAATGGAAACCCGGCCGACATGGTGGAACAGCGTCCCATGCTGGGGCGCGCCATCGACGGTGACGTTCAGCAGACTGTCCTCCAGCCCGCGCACATAGATCTTCTGGGCGATGCCTACCGATCCGCCCACCGATACCGACGGCACCTGCCGGAACAGGTCTGACAGGTCGGACGCCTGCCGCATCTCGATCTCTTTTTGGTCAATGGCAACGTCGGTCAGTACGCCGACCACCACGATCTCCGGCAGGTCATCAGTCGCCGCATCCTGTACCCGCCCGGCGGGCCGGGCGGATGCGGGCAAGGGCGACAGGTTGCACGTTCCACCCACCCCCGCCTGGGCCCGCAGGCCAGTACCGGCTAGCAGCCGTTCCAGGGCCACCGCAGGCGTGAAGCGCCCGGACAGACCGGACGTCTGCTTTCCGCGCACCAGATCGGGGTCAACGGTGATGATCATCCCCGCCTGCTGTCCCAGCCGCGCCACGGCAGCACCCAGGGGGCCGGCGGGAATGTCAAAACCCTGCTCCGAGGCTGTCTGTGCGTTGGCCGGTTGCATCGTCGCAATGCCCGCCCCGGACAGCAGCGCCACGGTGGCGGCCATCTGGCCCATCTTCTTCCAATCGCAAACCATCATCCCAATCCTTGGTAAGAATGTCTTTCCGCCATGGAGGACGGGCGAGTTTGCGAAACGGGACAGGCTGTCGTCGAAATATTTTCAGCGGCTGGCGGAAAGCAGCAGGTTGCCCTGACTGTCGCGTGTCAACCGCAGGCCGGTGGCCGCCGCCAGGGCCTGTGCCGCACGGTCGGTATCGTCAAGAGGAAAGCTGCCGGTCACACGCCGATCGGTCAAATGACTGGCATCACACCGGATCGGTCGCTCCCGCTGCCGGTTCAATTCGGCCAGCAGATCCGCCACCGGCATATCATCCGCCTCCAGCCAGCCGCGCGTCCAGGCCGTGGCCGCGCGCGGATCAACATCGGACAGCGGCGTCACACCCGCCTGGGTGATCATCGCCCGTTGGCCTGCCATCAGTTGCCGACAATCCGCCGGGTTGGCCTGTGCGCAGACACGCACGCGGGACTCCACTACCGTAACAAGAGTGCGCCCACCCTCTTTACGCACAATGAACGCTGTGCCCAGGGCCGTTGCCGTGCCGTCCACCGTCGCCACGGTGAAGGGGCGGGCGGCATCAGGTGACACTGTGGTTTGAACCTGTCCCCGGAACAGCGTGACCCGGCGCTCCGCCGAAGCCATATCGACATCGGCGGCACTTCCCCCATCAAGGGTAAGGGCAGAGCCGTCGGAAAGGACCAGCGACCGCCGTTCCCCACGTCCGGTCTGATGATCGGGGAAAAGCGGTGCCAACCAGGGGGAAGCCGAAAGCCAGCCTGCCCCCACCAGCATAAGCAGCAGACCCAGCGCCACCATGGCCGGGCGTCGCCTCGAAAGCGACCGGCCTTTGGCAGCCATGCCCAATGCCGCGCGCTCCGCCCCGTCAAGCCGGTCGAAACGGCCCGCCAGCCCCCGCATCCGCTCCAGCGCCAAACGGTGACGCGGATCCTCGCCGCACCAGCGCTCACACGCCTCCTGTACCCGATGACTGACGCCTTCGTCGTCAAGCAATGCCGCCCAATGGGCAGCACGCGCCACGATCTCTGGCGTCGGGGTAGTTGCCGCCCGCATCAGGCTTCCCCATAGGCCAGGATGTAGCATCGGGAATAGGCGGCTGCGATATGGCGCTTCACCGTCCGATCCGATACCCCCAGGGTCGACGCGATCTCTGCATGCGCCAACCCATCCATTCGCCGCAGCAGGAAAGCCTGCCGCACCAGATGCGGCAAGCCTTCCAGCAGCCGCAGTATGCCGTCCAGAAGTTGCACCGCTTCGGCAATGCGCTCTGGCGTCAGGTGGTCGGCGCTGCCATATCGGTCAGCAACGATATCCAGATAAGCACGCTCCACCTCCCGCGCGCGGATATCGTCAATCAGCAGACGACGGGCGACGGTGGCCAGGTAACGCTTGGCATCCTCCGGCGGTACGGGCCGTTTCTCCAACAGCCGACAAAAAGTGTCATGCGCCAGATCGGCCGCCCGCTGCGGACAATGCGTGTACCGGCGCAGCCAGTCGCGCAACCATCCGCAATGGGTCGCATATAGCCCCCCGATATCCGCGACGGCGTCGCCCACTTTATCCCCCAGCAGAACGATAAGATGCACAGACCTCAGTTAGCTGGGTTGCGACTGATTATCAACAACAGTTCGGCCGAACCGGATACTGGCAAGAAGCAGGACCGCCATCACCAGCAGTACCGCATTGACGGCCCAGCCCATCGGGTCGGCGCCCGGCCCCATCCGTAATAGTGCATGCAGCAACGCCAGCGCTGCAAGCAGCAGCCCCGACAGCAACCGCCCCCAACGCGACAGCACATCGACGCTCAGGAAGGCCGCCGCGGCCAATACCGCCAAGGTCAAAACGCCCCATACGGCCAGAGCCATCTGTTGCGTCGCCTCCGGCACCGCCAGAACAATGATCGCTGCACCGGTTAGCGCCAGCGGCTGACCCCAGACGGTGGCCGTCCAGACCCGTTCCCATCCCGGTGCCGGTCGTCCTTTGTCACGCCGCCGCGCCAGCCAGATGGTCACCCCGTTCATGGCCATATAAGTCAGCCCCAGACCCAGCACGCCATAGGCGATCTTCACCAGCCCGCCACCGAACCAGCCGAAATGCAGGGTACCCAGGGAGCCGATGATCCCTTCCCCCACATTTGCCTGATCGGCGCGTTGGCTGAAATACAGCTTGCCGTCACGGTCGAACGTATAGGCGTCGGTGTGAGCCAGACGTTGTGACCCGTCATCGACATTGAACAGGGCGGCCCCGCCCATTTCCGTCGGGTGTTCAAGGAAGATATACTCAATCCGCCCGTTCGTGTGCCGCGCCAGTTCCGCAAACATCGGCACAAGGTCAAGCAGCGGGGCCGGACGCGGGTCGTCCGCCGGGTGCGGCGGCACGAACAGGGCATAGACCTTTTCCGTGTCCCCTTGGAAAACCGCAAGGCCCAGCACACCGACGATCAGCGTCGTCAGCCCCAGCAATGCCCCTGTCAATGACACGGTGAAATGGAAGGGCAGCGCCCAAACCCCGATCCGGTTATGCAGGTCGGCCTCCTGCAACCGCCGCGACCCGCCAAAGCGCAGATGGAAGGCGTCGCGGAAGATACGCGGATGCGCCAGCAGGCCGGAGATCAATGAGGATAGCAGGGCGACCCCCGTCAATCCGACCAGGAACATGCCGCAACTGCGCGGAAGATGCAGATGGATATGCAGGGCCGTCAGGAACTCCGTCCACGGGCTTGCGGCCCCTTCCGTCAAAGTACCATCGGCATCAGCGATCCAGTGGCGGGTGGTGCCGGCAACATCGGTCGTCACCTTCAACCAGGGCAGGTCGTCGCCGGGCAGCGTGATATAGACATGCTCCACCCCCTTCCCTGTGGCCGCAACCGCCGCTGCCATTGCCTTCTGTACCGTCTCCGGCGAGACAGCATCCACGCGTGGCATGCCCGCACTTTCCCAGCGCTGCAGCTCATGGGCAAAGACGGCGATGCTGCCGGTCAAGCAGACAACATAGAGGATGGCGGCGAAGGCCAGGCCCAGCCCGCTATGTCCCTTCAGGACGGCAACCACGAAGCCGGGCGGCAGGAGGGGGCGGCGCTTGCGATTGGCACTATTGGGAAGGTCCGTCATGCGAAGCCCTTCAGGATGGAAGCGGTGAAGCCGACCAGCGCCGTGCCCAGCAGCACGGCGGTAGCCCGGATGATGCGATTGTCGGCGAGCGTCCAGGCCATGGCCCCGCCCCAGACGACGGGCACCAGCAGCCCGCCCACGACCAGCCGCGTCTGCGCCTCGCCCGGCACCCACACGGCATAGGCAATGCCGATAGCCAGGGCCGCCACCATGCCAATGGGACCGGCCAGCGACCAGCGCAGGATGGTGCGCCAGGTCGTGCCAGGTCGTTCCAGCGGTTCAGGTGCCAGGCTTTCACGTCCCGCCCTTCCGGCACGGGCCTTGCGCACCTGCAGGCCCAACGCGACTAGATACAGGGCTGCCACAGGCACCAGTGACAGGGCGATGAAGGGTCCGCGAGCCGGACCCAGCATCCAGGCCGGCGCAATAAGACTGACCAGGATCAGCGTCCAACCGAACAGCAGCCAGGGCCACCGTCCCTGACCACCGCCCAGACGCCAAGACTGGCGCAAGGCCCAAACCCCGCCCAGCCCAGCCGCCAGGATCAGCGCGAATGGCAGTTGGTCGCTCACAGCCGCCCCTCCAGCATCACGCCGATCACCCGTGGCGCCCCAAGCAAGGCCTGCTGTGTCGCGGCATACTCGTACTGCTTATACTTCTCATCGAACAGGTTGTTGGCGAAGACGGAGATGGTCCAATCCTCATAGGTGTAGGCCAGCTTCGTATTCACCAGCGTCCGGGCCTCAAGCCGCATATTCTCCTGCGGACGCGAGACGTCGCCGAAGACCTTGGTGCGGTGGCTGCCATTCACGTTCAGGGCGAAACCGTCACCGAAGCGGACATTCACCCCGGCCGCCAGCGTCCAGCGCGGCGCATAGGGGAATTCCAGGCCGGACAGGTCCGTGGCCGAGCCGACATTGGTCTGGAATTCATCGAACTTCGTCCTGGTATGGCCCAGCGAGGCGTACCAGTCGACATCGCCGGTGATCCGGTGGCTCAATTCCACCTCGCCGCCATAGACATGGGAGCGGCCGGCATTGACCGTATGATAATCATAGAGGTTAAGGCCGAAATTGACCGTCGTCTGCTGATCCTTCCAGTCGATGTAATAGGCATTGGCATTCAGGGTCAGGCGCCCGTCCAGCCATTGTGAGCGCAGGGACAGTTCATAGTTCCAGGTGAATTCCGGATCATAGGCAAAGGCCAGCGAACGCGCCGTGTTGGCCGTTGTGCCGCCGGATCGGTAGCCACGCTGGACCAGGAAGGTCGTGGACAGGTCCGGCGTCCAGGCCCATTCGGCCCCCAGCTTGGGCAG
Source organism: Niveispirillum sp. GW835-FHT14G11 (assembly GCF_058793615.1). NCBI lineage: Bacteria > Pseudomonadati > Pseudomonadota > Alphaproteobacteria > Rhodospirillales > Azospirillaceae > Niveispirillum > Niveispirillum sp. GW835-FHT14G11. The sequence continues at coordinate 53,652 of NZ_JBXAFZ010000024.1, read as the reverse complement.
CCAAGCGTTGAAATTGCGCGTGGAGCGCGGTGTCGCGCCCGACGCCTGATCCACCAGCCCCTGCACACCGGCATTGATGGCGGTGATCAGCGGGGCATAGGGGCCAAAGGCGGCGGGGTTGGGATAGGTGCCCGCAAAGCTGGCCGTCTGCGTCACCGTGACCGTATTGCGCTCATGATCATAACGCAGGCCACCCAGCAGCGAGAGTTGATCGGTCAATTCCACCCGCCCATCGGTGAAGAGAGCCATTGTCTCCACCTTCATCGGCATGTCGGCAGCGTACTGCACCGTAATGTTGGGGAGGGCGGTTGCGTAAAGCGAGGCGATCTGTCCCGCCGTGGCAGCATCGAACCCAGCTGCCTGCAACAGCAGCGAGACCTGATTGACGGGGGTCGGCACCAATGTCCGGCTTTCGGAATTGGTCTGCTGGTCGCGATGGTAATAATAGGCACCCACCAGCCCCTTCAACCAATCCGCATCATGATGCAGCCGCAGTTCCTGTGAGAAGGTCTTGTACTGCGCCGGATTGATGCCATAGCTCACAGGTTGGGTAGTATTGTCGCCATCATAGGTCCGATGATGGTCGACATCGCTGTAATTGCTGACAGCACTGAGCGACGTGCGGTCAGCGATCGCGTAGTCCAGCTCCAGATTGACGATATCGGCGCGCGTATCGCTGCTGTTGGGATAATCACCATAGGCGACACGGTCGTCATAAAAGTCTGGCGCCGCCGTGCTGGCATAGGTGAAGGTGTACCCGGCCTCCTTCTTGAAATGCGTAAAGCCCAGCCGCGCCTCCAGTTCGGGCAGCGCCTGTGGCGTCCAGAGAAGTTTGGTCCGCACAAGGGTGCTGTCCAACGGCTCCTCCGGCGTGTCGCGCGTGACATTATGGATGAAATTGTCGCTGTCGCGCTTCTCCGCCGCGACCCGGAAAGCCAATTCATCGGCAACCAGCGGCCCGCCACCGGCCAGGGCGAAGCTGGTCGTGTCGCCGCTCGACCGGATGGCGCGGCCCTTCAGGTCCCAATGGAAGGTCGGATCCTGTGTGCGCAGCACGATGGCCCCGGCCAGTGCGTTCAAGCCCTGCAGCGTCGATTGCGGACCCCTGAAAATCTCCACCTGGCCCAAGTCCCAGGTGTCGGTGGGACCGGACGCGATGATCCCATCGGGCAAGGCTGCCCCGTCCAGATAGATGGTGGCCAACGGCGCGTCTCCACCGGCCGACACGCCGCGATTGGCGATGCCACGGATGGTGAAGCCCGAGACACCATACGTCTCCGCCATATTGGCGGTGCGCTGGATGATCTCCTGCAAAGACTGAATATTCTCGTCCTCAAGGCGCTGATCGGTCGTCACGGCGACCGAAGAGGCCGTATCCTGAAGCGACCGCGCCACCTTCTCCCCGGTCACGATGATCTCGGTTTCCATCGTGGCGGCGACAGGCTGTGCGACAGCAGCGTTTGACAGCGCCAGCAAGGCGACAGTGCTGGCACAAACAACATTCGATCTGGACATAATTACCCCTCCCCCACGGGTCGCCCTTGTGGTACCCATTTATTTTAATAAGAGTCAATCGCATTCGCATATGCTGTTTTACGGGCATTCAGTAGCGAAAGCGGCACAAACACCCATGCAACAAATGCAGCACACATATGCGGTTAAGAGTCATTCGCATTCTGCGCCCACACCAGTAAACAAGATGCGAATAGCTCTTAATTCGGTTTGGAGCCCTATCATGTCTGTTGTCCGGCCCTCCTCCGTAGCGGCACCGCGCGTGCTGCTTCTGTCCTTGCTGCTGGGCAGCGTCTCTGCCCCGACCCTGGCCGATACCGCGTCGGGCGATGCGCAGCAGGTGGCGGAGGCCATCAACAGGGATCAGATCGTGGTGGTGGGAGAGCGCGCAAGGCGGGCCAGTGGCGGGACCAAGACCGACACCCCGCTGGCCATCACCCCGCAATCCATCGCTGTCATCACTGACGAACAGATGCGAGAACGGGGGGCCCTGTCGATCCAGGATGTGCTGCTATACAGCGCCGGGGTGCGGTCCGACGCCTATGGCAATGACAGCCGCGTCGACAGCTATCTGGTCCGCGGCACCCGCCCGCTGCAATATCTGGACGGGATGCGCACATCTTATGACAGCTATAATGTCGCCCGCGCCGACACCTACATGCTGCAACGGGTGGAGGTCGTGAAGGGACCAGCCTCGGTCCTCTACGGTCAGGGCAGCGTCGGCGGTGTGGTCAACCTGACCAGCAAGCGCCCGGATTTCACCGCCTCGAACGAGGTTATCCTGTCCTATGGCAGCTATAACCGCAAACAGGTGCAGTTCGATCTGACCGGCCCGCTGGACGAGAAAGAGACCCTCGCCTTCCGTGTAACCGGGCTGGCGCGCAAGGGCGATACCCAGGTTGATCACGTTGATGACGACCGTTGGTTCATTGCCCCGCAACTGACCTGGCGTCCGACCGAGAAAACCGAGGCCACGATCCAGCTTTACCACCAGAAGGATGATACCGGCCTGACCACCCAGTTCTTTCCCTGGTCCGGGACGCTGTATGACAATCCCAATGGCCAGATCGGCTTTTCCACCTTCATCGGGGAACCCGACTATGACCAGTTGAAGACCGAGCAGACCAATGTCTCCGCCTTCCTGGCGCAGCAGGTCACCGACTGGCTGCAGGCACGGCAGAATTTCCGCGCTGCCTGGAGCGAGGTCACCTATCAGACCATCTATTCCAACTCTTTCAGCAATCCGCTGAAGCCGTTCCTGTCGGCGGGCCAGGCCGGCTATACCGGCGCACAGCGCAATGTCGGGCGCTATCTGACAGGGTCCTATCCCGATGTCCGCATCCTGTCGTCCGACACCCAGCTTCAGGGGAATTTCGCCACGGGCAGCATCAGCCATACCCTGCTGGCCGGTATGGATTGGCAGGAATACCGGCAGGAGCTGGACCAGATCACCACGCGCCTGACCACGCCCATCGACCTTTTCAACCCCGTCTATACGAGTGGCTTCACTGCCCCTGCACGCGCCAAGGGCAATACCTCCGAACAGAAACAGATCGGCTTCTACCTTCAAGATCAGATCAAATGGCAGGGCTGGAACCTTCTGCTGGGTCTGCGTCATGACAATGCTCGGTCTTCGACCCTGACCCCGGCGGGGGTGGAGACCAAGAAGAAGGACAGCGCCACCTCCTACCGAGCTGGCCTGCTATACGAAGTCGAAGGCGGCTTCGCCCCCTATGTCAGCTATTCAGAAAGCTTCCTGCCCGTGGCCGGAACCAATCTGGCCGGGGAGCCGTTTGATCCGCAGATCGGCAAACAATGGGAGGCCGGGGTCAAATGGCAGCCGATGCAGGATATCCTGCTCACCAGCGCCATCTTCGACCTTCGCGACACCAACCGCGTCACCACCAGCCCCACCAACCCGCTGGACCGTGTACAGACAGGTGAAATCAAGGCTCAGGGCTTTGAATTCGAGGCGCAGGCAGCCTTCCTGGAGCTGTACACGATCAGCGCCAGCTATACCTACACCGACGCCAAAACATCCAAGAGCAATGTGGCGACGGAGATCGGCAAGCCGGCCAGTTCCACCCCGCGCCATATGGCGTCAGCCTTCGTAACCCGTACCTTCCCGCTGGAGAACGGTGCTGAGGTGAAGCTGGGCGGCGGTGTGCGCTATGTCGGCAGCCAGACCGATCAAAACAGTGCAAGAACCATCATCATCAATACGCCAGCCAACACCTTGGCCGACCTGATGCTGTCCTATAATCAGGATGCTTGGCGGCTCAGCCTCAATGTCAACAATCTGACAGACGAGAAATACATTTCCACCTGCCTTGCTCGTGGCGATTGTTTCCTGGGTGCCCGCCGATCGGTGGTGGGCAGCGTCGGTTATCGCTTCTGACCGCCGGACAGCAGACAGGTAACCCGATGACCCAAAGCAGCAAGGCCAACCGCACCAATAGCACCAGAGCACGTCCCGTCTGGGACGTGCCGTTGCGAATCCTGACGGCGTCGGTGGGCGGCTATGCCCTGACGGCGGCGGCCACGGCGCTGCTGGCCCGGATGCTGCCCGGTTCGCCGCTGGAGACCGCCATGGCGGCCACGACCCTGTCCTTCGCCCTGTTCGCGGGTGCCGTGGTCTGGACCTTCGGCGCTAGCCGGGCACTGTTGGTGACAGGGTGGATATGGGGGCTGGCACTGCTGACAGGCGGGCTGGCCTGGCTTTCCATGCAAGCGGGATGGCCGGCATGAAGGGTTTCCGCCAGACGCAATCGGCCCTGCATACCTGGACCGGCCCGCTGGTCGGCTGGGTGCTGTTCTTGATCTTCATCGCCGGCACCGCCAGTTTCTGGCGCGAGGAAATCAGCCGCTGGATGCGGCCGGAACTGTCCGTGACATCGGAAATGCGCACGCCTGAGGATGAACGGCGGATGGTAGAGGGTGCCTTGGCCGCATTGGCCGCCCGCGCGCCCAATGCCACCAGTTGGTCGATCACCCTGCCGGGTTCGCGTGGCGTGGGCGTCCAGGGGGTGTGGACCGAACGCTTGCCCCCCGGTGAACCACGCCGTCCATTCCGCTGGCCCGACGCCACCAACAGCCTGTGGGTGGATGGTGACGGTCAGCCCGTGGCCGTGCGGGAAACGCGCGGTGGCGATTTGTGGTACCGCCTGCATTTCGACCTGCATTACATGCCGGTGATCTGGGCGCGCTGGTTCGTGGGCTTCTGTTCGATGTTCATGCTGATCGCCATCGTCACCGGCATCATCACGCACAAGAAGATATTCCGGGAATTTTTCACCTTCAGGCCCGGCAAGGGGCAGCGCAGCTGGCTGGACGGGCATAATGCCACCGCCGTGCTGGCCCTGCCCTTCCATCTGATGATCACCTATACCGGGCTGGTCACGCTGATGGCGCTGTATATGCCCTGGGGCATGCTGGCCAATTTCGATGACCGCAACGCCGCGTTCGCCGCCACCCAGCCCAACGTGCCGCCCGCCACATACGCCGCCACGTCGGCACCAATGGCACCGATGGGCGTGATGCTGGAAAAGGCGCGTCAGGTGTGGGGTGGCGTCGGCCCCGGCAGCATCCGCATCGCCAATCCCGGCGATGCGTCCGCCCGCGTGACCATGGGCCGCGACCTGCACCATTCCATCCTGGATGATGGCGAACCGCTGGTGTTCGACGGGGTGAGCGGCACGCTGCTGGGCCAGGCACCGGCCAGCGGTGCCGGCACGGCCACGCGTGATGCCATGGTCGGCATCCATGCCGGCCGCTTCTCCCCCATCACGGTCCGCTGGCTCTACTTCCTGTCCGGACTGTCGGGCACGGTGATGGTCGGCACCGGGCTGGTGATGTGGACTGCCAAGCGACGGGAAAAGCTGCCCGATCCGGCTCGTCCGCATATCGGCTTCCGGCTGGTGGAACGGCTGAATGTCGGCACGGTGGCGGGATTGCCGTTGGGCATGGTCACCATGCTGTGGGCCAACCGGCTGCTGCCCGTGGACATGGAGGGGCGCTGGCATGGGGAGGTGAACGCCATGTTCATCGCCTGGGGCCTCGCCCTGGCCTATGCCTTTCTCCGCCCCCCAAAGCGCGGCTGGGTGGAACAGTTCGGCCTGACCGGGGCAGCGCTTGTGGCCCTGCCGATCTTTGACCAGCTATCCGGCCAGGGAATGTGGCAGCACCTAGCCCATGGTGACGCCACCCGCTTCTGGACCGACATCACCTTCATGGCTCTGGGTCTGTCGCTGGCGGCCATCGCCGTGAAGGTCCATCGTCACAAACCGCGCGTGGCCCCCGCCAAGGGCCGTGCCCCAAGGGAGGCGGCATTGGCCGTGGCCGGGGAATGAGCCTGATATCCTGGTTGCTGGCCCTGGCCGGCTTTGCCTGTCTAGCGCTGGCCATGGAAGACCATCACCATTGGCTGGTGGGCCGCCGCCCCTCCAGACGGGGGGCCTTCACCCTGCGCCTGCTGGGCTGGTCGCTGCTGGCGCTGTCCTGGGGGTCCGCCGCCGCGTCCTGGGGGCCAGCACTGGGCAGCATCGCCTGGTGCGGATTGTTGAGCGTCGCCGCAGGCCCTCTGGTGCTGACCCGCACCTACGTAACTCCAAGGCGGCGCTGAGCCGTGCCTGACCGCCGTTTCTTTACGAAATTCGAAGGAAACCCAATGTCCCGTCCTCATTCAGGCCGCCCGTGCGTGCGGGCCGGTACCGCCCTCACCTTGTCGCTGGCATTGCTGGCAGGTCCGACGCTGGCCCAGACGGCGACGGAGGGGAACGAGCAGTTGCTGGACGAGATCCTGGTGCTGCATCGGACCGAGGGCTATCACGCGCGCGCCGCCAACACGGCCACCAAGCTGCCGCTCTCTCTGCGCGAAACGCCGCAATCGGTCACGGTGATGACCCGGGAGCGCATCGAGGATTACAACCTGATCACCGTCGCCGACGTGCTGGAACAGACACCGGGCATCACGGTGCAATCCTATGACAGCAATCGCACCCGCTTCCTGGCGCGTGGTTTCCCCATCACCAATTTCCAGTTCGACGGCGTGCCAACCGTGTTCCAGACCGGGGCTGCCGCCAACTCGGTGATGAGCGACACTTCAATCTATGAGCGGGTGGAGATCGTGCGTGGTGCCACGGGTCTGGTGACCGGTACCGGCGACCCATCCGCCACCATCAACATGGTGCGCAAGCGGCCGCAGGAGACCGTCAAGGCCAGCACCAGCCTGACCTATGGCAGCTGGAACTATAAGCGGGCCGAGGCCGATATCGGCGGGCCGCTGCTGGCGAATGGCCGCATCCGCGCCCGCCTGGTTGGTGCCTATACCGACCGGGAAAGCCATGTCCGCTTCCAGCGCGACAAGTCGCCCAGCCTGTATGGCGTGATCGAGGGGGACATCACGGAGACCACCCGCCTGCGCGTGGGCGTGGATTATCTACGCACCGACAGCCAGGGCGGCTCCTGGGGCGCCTCACCGCTATTCTACAGCGATGGTACCCGCATCCGCACCGACCGTTCCTATAGTGCCGCATCCAAGTGGAGCCGGTGGCAGCGCGACAATATCAACCTGTCCAGCTCGCTGGAACAGTCGATCGGGGACTGGGTGGCGCGCCTTGCCTATAACAAGCGCTGGACCGACACGGAAAGCCTGCTCTATGTCGGCTCCAACTCCGGTGCCACCAGCTTCATCAACAAGGCCACCGGCCTGGGTCTGGGCCGGTCGGACACCTATGGCGTGGGCGAGACGCGGGAGGATTCGCTGGATGCCTATGCGTCCGGGCCCGTTGAGCTGTTCGGGCGCAGCCATGAACTGGTGTTCGGTGCAAACTATTATGACCGTGATTTCGCGTCGATGCATGCCAGCATCATCAGCCGGCCCTATGGCACGACCTTCCCCAGCATTTACACCTGGACGGGCGATATCGGCATGCCCACGGTGCAGAATCTGGGCATTCCCCGCACCCTGGAACATTCCACGGAAAGCGGCGTCTATGGCGCCATCCGGCTGAACCCGATGGACGGGGTCAAGGTCATCGCCGGTGTGCGCTATTCGGATTTCGAGACGGAAACGGAGAATTTCTCCACCGCCGGCGTGCGGACATCGATCAGTGCCGTCAATGCCGACACCAAGCTCAGCCCCTATCTGGGTGCCGTGGTCGATTTGACCGAAGAAATCTCTGCCTTCGTGTCCTATTCCCAGGTGTTCCGGCCGCAGAGCCAGCGTGACCGGGACAATCAGCAACTGGCGCCCCTGACCGGCGCCAATTACGAGGCTGGATTCAAGGGCGAGTTCTTTGACAAGCGGCTCTATGGCTCGCTGAACGGCTTTCATATGCAGCAGGACAATGTGGCGGAACTGGACCCGACCGCCACCCCAGGCATGCTGCCCGACGGGGCCGACGCCTATCGCGCTGTCAAGGGTGTCGAAACATGGGGAGCGGAGGCCGAGGTCTCGGGGTCGATCACACCAGAATGGCGCCTGACCGGCGGCTATACCTATGCCCGCAGTGAGGACCAGACGGGCGCGCGGACCTTCACCGTCAGCCCAGCCCATATGCTGCGCCTGTTCAGCAACTACAGACTGGGCGATTACAGCTTTGGCGGCGGCGTTACCTGGCAGAGCGAGATTTACCAGAATCAGGCCATCCCCACGGGCCGCTTCAACGCCAATGGCACACCGATCACGGCCCAGGGCCGGGTCACCCAAGGGGCCTATTTCCTGGCTGACCTGATGGCGCGCTATCAGGTCAGCGAGCAGGTCAGCGTTGGCGTCAACGCCACCAATATCTTTGACAGGAAGTATTATCGCAATGTCGGCTATTTCAATGCCGGCCTCTGGGGACAACCGCGCCGTGTATTGGTCAATTTAAGGGTATCGATGTAGGGATGATAGGGCGAGGTTCAGCTGTAATTTCAGACCTCCGTATCAATCTTCCTTACAGGACTTGATCACTGAACATTTCTGTACAGTATCAGGAACATGCTCCCACTGACAGAATTTTGGATACTGTGACCGAAGCCACTCCACCCCTTCCGACAGTTCCGCTGTAATCAGGCCCGGTACGCCAAATACCTTCTCCACACTCAGGGCCGCCATCCGGCCATAAGCGGATGGCGGCACGACGTTCACCATGGCATCGACCTGTGACCGGATGGCGTCTCCTGCCCCATCGGTCAGCCATTGCTTTGTCGCCTTGGCGACGCCATCCGCTTGATCCAGCGACGCTTCATCCATGAAAACCCGCAACACAATGAAGCGCGGGCCGCGCGTGAACCATAGGTTCCACGCGGCCAGATGGGCCAGGTGATCGTCAAGGGATGCGTGCCCCTGGTAAACCGCGATGACCAGGGGCCAGAGGGTAAGCGATGTCTGGATCGGCTTCATCAGAACGTCACCTTGACACCCGCCAGGAAGGTGCGCGGCTGAACCAGCACCGCACTGTCATAGTCGGCCTCCACGCCACTGCCGCCGGTCGGGACGACACCGGGATAACGGGCAAGGGCCGCCTCACTGTCGAACAGGTTCTTCAGCGACCCGAAGAAGCGGAACCGGCCCAGATCATAGGAAGCCTGAATGTCGGCGATAACGCGCCCGTCGGTGCGACCACGTGGGCGATTATTGACATCGGTGAAATAGGCACCGGTATAAGTCAGGGCACCGGAGGCGGTGAAATCGCCATGGCGCCATTCCAGACTGCCGCCCGCCGTGACGTCAGGCGCCGTCAGCAAGTCGTTCCCCTCCAGGCCGGAGCCCGGATAGTGGGTGATCCGGGTTCGCAGCAGGCCAAGCTGGGCGCGCGCCGTAACGCCATCCAGAACAGTGCCCTCGATGCCCAACTCCGCACCCGTGGTTTCAACCCGCGGGGCATTGCGGACTACAAAGGCTTCGTCATGGGTGTTGGCAGGTGTCAGGTCGAATGGCAACTGCATGTTCCGATACCGGGAATGGAATAGGTTCTGTGTTGTCCTGATGGTCCCGTCGGCCCATTTCTGGCGGCCGAAAAGCTCCGCCGTCCATACATATTCGGGCCCGTATTCATAGTTCACGATGGGGATGGCAAACGCGATGCCGCCACCACCGGCATTGTATCCGCGTGAGATCTGGGCACCCCAGCTCAGACGGTCGCTGGGGTGCCAGGTCACGCCCAGCTTGGGCAGAAACACATCATAGGTCGCATCGGACTGGATGCGAGCAATGGCCCCGGCGGCATCCCCACCATTGCGCTCGCGTTCTTCCCGCTCGTACCGCAGCCCTGCCGTCAGGTCGAGCGTCTCGCTGACCGGCAGCAATCCTTCGACATAGGCGGCGGCAGTGTCGGTGTTGTCGCGGAAATTTTGGGCCGCAATGAACTCGATGAATTCCTTCTGCCGCGCCCGGTACAGGTAAAGGCCCCCGACCAACGACGCACCATCCGCTGCCTCGTACCGCAGGCGCGGCTCGGCAATAAATTCGTCTGTGTCGATGCGGGCATTGGAGCTGTTGGGCACAGCCCGGCGGCGGAACCGGAAATCCGTATAGGAGGTGAACAACTCGATCCTGTAACCGTCCGACAGGGGAATTCCCGCCTCCACACTCAGGCTGTCCGTGCGTGGTTCATGCACCGGCTGCTGGGGGAAATTGGAGCGGCGGTCGGCAAACGGTCGGACAATGATCTCGCCATTGGGCCCGCGATGGTCGACATGCGCCCCCGTCACCAGCACACGCAGATCTGGATCAGCAGGCGAAGTGAAAAGCAGCTTGCCCCGCAGCGTCGTTGACTTGACCCGGCCGGGATCGCTCACCCCTTCATAGCCATCATAGCTGGTGACAGAATCGCGTTGATACCGATCCGCGGAAAGGCGGAGGGCGACGCTGTCGGCCAGGATCGGCAGATTGACTATGGCAGATGCCCGGCGTTGGTCATCGCTGCCAGCGGCGATCTGGGCCGCCCCTTCGCGCACAAAGGTCGGGTCGATCGTGTCCACCACCACCGTACCGGCAATGGCATTGCGCCCGACCAGGGTGCTTTGCGGGCCACGCAACACCTCGATACGGTCGATATCCCACAGCCCGACATCGCCGAACACCACCTCGTTGTAACTGGCGGGCCGACCATCAATCCGCCAGTTCAGACGCGCCCGGCTTCCCGCGAAGAAGGCGTTGGCATTTTCCGCCGGCCCGGTGCCATCCACCCCGCGCACGGTGGGTGCCTTGCCGGTCCCCGTCACCAACGTGAGATTGGGGACCGTTTCCAGCACATCGCGAACGGTATCAAGGCCCGACCGATCCTCCAGATCCTTGCGGGTCAGGATAACCGCACTATTCCCCGTCAGCATCTGCGGGCGGCGGATCATTTCCGCTGTGACGATGATTTCCGGTATGCCAACCACCCCCTCATCCTCCTGGGCACCAACAGGCAGGGCACATGCCAACACGGAAATGGCACCGACACTGGCGATCCAACGGCTCATCTCTCTCATACCCCAAGCGCGAAAAGCGATATTGCGAATAATTCGCAGTCCGTGTTTCCTTACCGCATCTGGCGATGCCCGCCACTCCACTCCTGGGGAAATTGCTCCAATCATGTCGAAATCGACACAGGCGGACCTGGATATGGATGCGCAGGCTGAATTTGACGCGTTGCGTCAACGCGCAGCCGGCCTGGGTGTCACCCCGCAACAGATTGCCATGGCACCGGATGGACGGGTGCGCATGGCGGTGCTGGATTATACCCGCTTTTCCGGCGATCAGCCGCCAGCAGACTATATCAGCCTCGGCCTGTGCACCCGGTCAGTGGCACCGATCCAACGCCAGTCACGGCACGGAACCCTAGCGGGTGTGTTGCGACCAGGATCGGTCGTTGTTTGCCCACCAGACGACGGGGCGTGCGTTCATTGGGACCGCTGCCGGATGGTCGCCATCGGCATTGATCCGACAGGACTGGATGACCGGTTGAGCCTTGCGGATAGCGGTCGCTTGCTGTCATCAGCCGCAATGCGGATCCACCGCGATCCCTTGCTGACGGCCATCATGACCACCCTTTGGCATGAAAGCGCCATACATGGGCTTTCGGGGGCATTCTTCGACCATTGCATCGGTCAGGTTTTCATTCGGCTGGGGGAATTAGCCGGTGATCCGCCCGCGCGACGGCGCGACCGGCCGCTGACGGCTGTCCAGGTCACCAAGGTCAAGGAGTTTATTGCAGCCCATCTCGAAGAAGGGCCGGGCGTGCCGGCAATGGCCGCCCTGGTCGGCCGCGACCCTGCCAGTTTCAGTCGGGCCTTCCGGGATGCGACGGGCCTGCCACCGCACCAGTTCCTGACAAACGCCAGAATGGCACAGGCCGAAGCGTTGTTACGCGAGGGCTTGTCCGTAACGGCAACGGCAACAGCGGTGGGCTACACAAACCCCAGCAAGTTCAGCACTGCCTATCAGCGCTATCGGGGCATGAAGCCATCCCGCTGCCGCCAGACATGAGATACGGGCCCGCAAATTCCTGGCGCGACCGGACATCCCCATATTCACCATGCCGACAACCAATTGCAGTGATGCTACATCACGATCCAGTATCCTCTCGGTGCTTCATCCGGGTGCGGAACCGGTAATTGGCGATGGCGGCGATGAGCGGTGGCACCAACAGGAACAGGGTGGCCGCCGCATCACCGACCCCATCCATGACCAGCGCCAGAATCAGGCCCGCCAGGGTTAAGGCCGCGCAGAGGGCGGGAAAAGCGAATATCTGAACCGCCTTCATGCAACACCCCTTCCCCGCCACCAGAGCCGCAGCCCCGTCCACAGCACGGCAATGGCAGCCATATCCAGAATGGCCCACAGCAGCTTCAGCGTCAGACCGCCATAGTCGCCGAAATGCAGCGGCTGCGACAGCAACAGCCCGATGATGTACCAGGGCATGTCGGGTACCGATGCCACCACCCCATTTTGCGTATCCACCAGAACTGCCTGCATCAATCGGCTTTCCAGGGCACTGCCGCCGTGCAGATAAATCGCATAATGATCGGGATCGCTCATCAGCGATCCCGGCATGGCGATGATCGCGGGGGCATGGCCGGGCAGGGTCGCAAGGGCCGTATGCAGGGCGGTACCAGCCGACACCAGCGGCGGGCGGATCGCCGCATCCGGTGGGGTCGGTGCCATGGCCGTCACCTGCCATATCTGGAAAATATAGCCACCCCAGGCATTGATCCAGCCCGTGCCGCCGACGACCAGCAACCAGGCGGCAGTGACAATGCCCAGCAGGTTGTGCCAATCCAGCCGCCGCACCTGGACACTGCGATCACGCCGGACAGCACCGAAAGGCAGCCGCCGCATGAAAGGGGCATAGAGCACGATGCCGGACAGGAGGGAGAGCAGGAAGGCAATGGCGATCAGACCCAGCAGCGGCGGGCCCGCCGGTCCCAGCAGCAATTGCCCGTGCAGCTTCAACACCAGTTCCATGATACCGGCATCGCCCCCGCCCACCGGTTCACCCGTCGCTGCATTCAGCACAACACTGACATTATCCGACGGGTAGGCGATGGCCGTGGCGGCCATGGACAGGGTAATATGTCCGGGTGTCTCCGGTTCCCAGACGATGAACTGCACAACCCGGTCAGGCTGCAGGGTGGAACCGGTGGCAACGATCTCCTCCAGCGGCCGTGCAGCGGAGGCACCAGCTTCCGCGCCCGGACCTGACAGCGCCCGGTCAATCTCCTCCCGAAAGATCAGCGGCAGACCGGTTGCGCACAGAAGCAACATGAACAGGGTGCACAGCAGCGACGACCAGCGATGCAGAACCGACCAGCGGCGAATGGCTTGCGGTGTCATGCTGGATCAGAAGGCTGTCTGCAGCCGCACACCCAACTCGCGCCCCTTGCCCAACTGATAGGCATTGCCGATGCCGGGGCCGGCATTGAAGGCATAGGTGGCGAAGCGGCGGTCGGACAGGTTGTCGCCATAGAGATCAAGGGTGAAATTCCGGCTCACCTGCCAGCGTAAGCCAGCATCCAGCAGCGTATAGGCCCTCTGACCGATGCTGTTCGCCTCGTCAAACCAGTTTTTACCCACTAGGCTGATCCCGGCATGGGGGCTGAACCGGCCCAGCGGCAGGTCGAACCCATATTCCAGATTGGCATTCAGTGTGGCGGAGGGTGCATAGGGCAGTTTGTTGCCCGACAGGTCCATCCCCGGATTGGCCGGATTATCATAGCGGCTGAACCAGCTGTCATTCAGCGACCCGGCCAGGGTCAGGACTAGGCCGTCCACAGGCTCCGCGCGGGCGGTCAGATTGATGCCCTTGCTTTTGGCCGTGCCGACATTCTGGAGATACATGCCGGTGACCGGCCCGACGGAAAGCTGGAAGTCCGTACTGACAAGGTAATAGGCCGCCGCGCCCAACTCAAAGCGCCCGTCAGCGCTGCGCAAACGCCCCCCGACCTCATAATTGTAACTGTGCTGCGGATCATAGCTGAAGGCGATGGTGGCCGGCGTCACGGCGCGGGTGAAACCACCCGCCTTGAAGCCGGTGCTGAATACTGCATAGAGATGCAGCGCCTCGCTGGCCTGATAGCCAAGGGCAAGTTTGGGCAGCAGGCTGGTCGCCTTATCCTGGTTATTCAGCGCCGTGGTCCCGAACCAGGTGTCAGCCTTGGTCCGCTCGTTGGAAATGCGCAGGCCAGGGGTAACGTCGATGGCGTCCGTGGCGTGCCAGGTCAGCTCCCCAAAGGCGGCCAGGGTGCGGATATCCTGGCGCGATCCCAGCGCATAAGCCGGCACCGTGCGACGGAAACGCAGATCCTCATAGTAAAGACCGGCAACATAATCGACGGCCCCTTGCGTCTTCGATGCAAGGCGCAGTTCCTGACTGAACGTCCTTTGCACCTCCGGCGTATAGCTGCCGAACACGGTGCGGTCGAAATCTCGGTCCTGATAGCCGGTCAGAGCGGTCAGCGACGCGAAGCCAAGATCAAAATCAGCATTGATCCCGAAACTGTCGGTCTGCAACCGGTAATGGGACGGCATCTCCAGCGCCCGGCGCTGATCCAGGAAGGCCTCCGGCACAAAATATTCCTCGTCGGAGCGTACCACGCTGCGCTGGGCGGACAGCAGGATATCCGCCACCCCGCCCTCGGGCGCATAGCGTGCCCGCAGCCGGCCGGTTTCCCCCTTGGACCCACCCAGGTCACCGCCGCTGGTCAAGCCCGTCAATTCGCCCTTCTCCCGCCGCGCAGCAAACAGACCGTCAACATGCAGCGTGTCCGCAATGACGGGCAGCGTTACCAGGGCCTGCCCCATCTCCCCCAGTTCCGTAACGGCACCGGCCGCCTCCACCGCTGCATCACCGCCAGGCCGCCGTGTGACGACATTGATGACCCCGCCGACGGCACCACGCCCATAGAGCGTGCCTTGGGGACCATAAAGCAGTTCCACCCGGTCCAGCCCGACCGGCAGTTGCTGGAAGAACAGCGCCTGATCCTGCGGCAATCCATCAACGTAAAGCTGGGCGGAAGGATTATAGAAATCGACCGAGGACTGGCCCCGGATGGTGACATTGGCATAAGCGCGGCTGGATCGGGCACGCAGTGACAGATCGGTGAACAGCCGGTCCAATTGCTCCACCCCCTGCAATCCGCGCGGGTCCAACCGGTCGGCAACGGCCACCGCCACTTGCCCGTCAATGCTGGCAAGAAGCTGCGGGCGCTTGCCCGCCGTGACGATGATTTCCTCCATCACGGGGACAGGCTCGCTGGATCGGACGGGACCGGCAAGCAGGGCTAGGCTGCTGATCGAGCCCATGAAGGCAAAGATACGGACGGCGGACAAACTCATCTCCTGCGGACGAACGAGCGGATAGGGACTGGCGGCGCGCAGAGTGTCGGGTCATACCGGTCTGCGCTAACGCAATCGGGGACGGAACCGATGTGATCAGAACTTAATTGACTGTGATTTTCATTCGCATCCATAATCCGCTTATGTCTCTTTCATCCAATCTTACCCATTCCAGCCTTGATATCGCGCAGCGCCCCCTGGCACAGGCGGGCGACCTTGTGTCAGAGCCTGTCGGGTTGCGGCCGGAACAGCATTTCCAGGGTGCCGGGCGTCCTTGCGGGCGTGGCGTGCGCCTGAGCGTCCGCCCGGGCTTCGATCTGTCGGTCTATGAGCTGGAGGTGAACGGGCGACCGCCGGTCTCCGCCACGACACAGCCCTGTCTGGCCATTGTCGTGCTGTTATCCGGTGCCGGTGAGGGTCAGATTGATCCGAATGGCGACACGCCACTGCCGCCTACCCCCTATCGGGCCGGGCATCTTTATATCTCGCTGGCGCGCGAGACGGTAACGGGAACGGCCCGCGCTGTTGGTGATGAACCTTTCCGTCTGGTGGAACTGCGACTGTCGCTGGCCTTCCTGGAACGAACAGGGGCGCTTGACATCTTCATGCAGGCCGATGCGAAGCACGGGCTGCACCATGCCTCCAACGTCCGGCTTTGGCTGGGTATTGCACCAGCACCGTGCGCCATCCTGACGGATGCGCAGACAATGTTCCGCGACGTGCTGGACGGTGCCCAGGCCGATCTCCGCGTGGAAAGCCGGGCGCTTTCCCTGTTCGAGACGGTGCTGGACCTGATGCACACGGGGGCACAGAAAGCGGTCAGCACCGCGACGCGGCTGCGCGACGCCGCCCGTCTGGACGAGGTGCGTCGGGCCATGCGCGGCGATCTTGCCCATCCCTGGACGATTGCCGAACTGGCTCGCTTGGCCGGCCTCAACGACAAGCGTCTGAAAGCGGGCTATCGCGCCCGCTTCGGCAAGCCCGTCCATGCCGACCTGCAGGCGATGCGCGTCGAACAGGGACGCCTTCTGCTGCTAGGCGGCGCGTCGGTGACAGAAGTCTCCCTGACAGTCGGCTATGCCAATCCCAGTCACTTTGCCAGGCTGTTCCGCCGCGCCTACGGCATGACACCTAAGCGATGCCGATAAGCAGCTTGCTCCATAGTCTTTTCAAGTGTCCGGATTATTGGCTTTTTTACTTATCATGTCCATTTTAATACTATTATTAAGATTTAATTGTTTGCAATAATTGGCCATAAGATAAATTCTATTTTCCCGGTCGAAACGCCGGACAGATTGCGGGATCAGTTTCCAGCCGGGCGGCTCCGATCAAATCCAGGCAATAGGGGATCGCCGGAAAGACGGCCTTAAGACACAGATCGATCGCAGAGGGCTTACCAGGCAAATTGACAATCAGCGAGCGACCGCGCAAGCCGGCCGTCTGTCGCGACAGGATGGCGGTGGGCACCTGTTTCAGGCTTTCCATCCGCATCAATTCCCCAAAACCTGGCAGCATCCGGTCGCATACCGCTTCCGTGGCCTCCGGTGTCACGTCGCGCGGGGCGGGGCCCGTGCCGCCAGTGGTAACCACCAGACAGCAACCGTCATTGTCACACAAGTTGGAAAGCGCCGCCTCGATCACCGGCCGCTCATCTGGCACACAGCGCCGCAGCACCTCAAACGGCGTCGCCAGGATGGCACGCAGGCTGGTCTCCACCGTCGGGCCGCCCTTATCCTCATAAAGGCCCTGGTTGGCACGATCAGAGATGGTGAGGATGCCGATACAAGGGAGGCGCATATCTCAAAGCTCCTGAATCGAAGGCGGCCGGATGTATCCGGCCGGAAAGACCACAACCATAACAGCACCGATCCGCCGCCGCGCGGCACATGCCACGTGAAAGCAAGCCAACGGGTGTTGGCGCCGACGCTGAAGGCGTTGATCAGAACATATAGCTTCGGATCAAGGCAACTGAGTATTACAATTAAAAGCGGAGGTTAACCGTGCCATAGAAGGCACGGCCATCGCCCGGCGGGCGGAGACTGATCTGGACATCCACCCCTTCCCGCTTGGTGCCGCTGGTAATGATGGCGGCGATGCTGCCCCATAACCATTCATCGGCCACCCGTTCCTGCTGGGTGAGGTTAGCGGAGAACTGTACCCAGCGCTCTTCCTTCAGCCGGTTCAGTAAGCCTCTGCCGTGGCCCCCACAAGGTCCAGATGCAGGCTGGCCTATGCGGTTTCCCGTTCACCCTTGTCACTGTCGGAATAATTGCCTGAAACAGGAGGGTTAACAGGAGGAGATGGCGCATCAACTTGCCTGATTTCCACGGGAATTATCGATGCGCGCGCCCGGGGGCGTCACGATCCACCAAGAAATGACAGATAAATCACCCTTGGATGTTGATCCAGGTCAAGCTGCTTTCCGCGCCATCGCTTAGAGTTGCATTGAAGAGAGGCCTAGCGCATCAGTCAGCGCATCAAAAGCGACCGCCTCTCAGTCGCAATTTGTTGGATAAGAGGGATACCCGCAATGAGCCTGATTTCCCGCCGCGCCGCCCTGGCCGGTTTCACAGCCCTCGCGGGGTTGCCACTTACGGCGCATGGCGGGCAAAAGCTCCGTGAACTCACGATATGGGGGCCACCGGCCGGCCCCTCAATCACTGTTGCGCACGCCATCACGGCCGGATATGTGCAGGACATCGCGGACAAGGTCGCCTTCAAGGCGTGGCGCAACCCCGACGAGTTGCGGGCCGGTCTGACCTCCGGCACCATGCAGGCCGTTGTCATGCCGGTCAACACGGCGGCCAACCTGTACAACCGTGGCCTTCGGGTTCGTCTGGTCAATGTCCTGACCAATGGTCTGCTGTACATGGTGGCAACCGACGCATCCCTCTCCAGCATCGCCGCGTTGAAAGGCTGCACCATCGTCCTCCCGTTCCGCGGCGATACGGTGGAATTGACGCTGCGGCGCCTGCTGGCACTGCACGGCCTGAACGCCGATACGGATCTTTCCCTGCAATTCGCCGGGACGCCGATGGAAGCCATTCAACTGCTTTACGCCGGCAGGGCGGATGCCGCCCTGCTCCCGGAGCCGGCTGCGGCGGCAGCCATCATGCGGGCCGGCATGGTGGGAAAACAGGTCACCCGTACCATGGACCTGCAGCAGATATGGAGCGCGGTCGCCGCACAGGGCCGACCGCTGCCACAAGCCGGGCTGGGGGTCAGCGAGGCTTTCCTGCGCGAACATCCGGGCCTGGTCGCTGCCCTGCACGAGGGGTTGGTGCAGGCCACGGCGGCGGTCAATGCCAATCCTTCCCATGGCGCAAAGGACGCAGCGGATGCCTTGGGAATGCCTGCACCCGTGCTTGCGGCGGCCATTCCCTACTGCAATCTGGTGGCCGTCACGGCGCGGGAGGCGAGGCCATCCATCGAGGCAGCCTTCCAGCAGATCGCCGCGATGGATCCGCGTATTCTGGGCGGCAATATCCCGGACAGTGATTTCTATCTCTGACGGGGTCATGATGGGTTTGATCTCGGCATCAGCGGATCGTCTGGGACGCGCCTGGCGCTTTCTGTGGTCGGCTTGGGCGGGTATTGCCGGGCTGGCGCTGTTTGCCGGCCTCTGGCAAGCCGGTCACGAGACCTATGGCGCTTTCATCCTGCCATCGCCGCTGGACACCATGGCCGCGGCAGGGATGATCGTCGCCGATCCCATCTCCTGGTCAATCATCGCCACGACGATGCTGCGAGCGGCTGAGGGCTTTGCACTCTCCGTCGCCGTCGGCATCATTACTGGTTCCGTCGCCGGATACTCACCGGCGGCGATGCGGATCGCACGTCCCCTGCTGACCGTGCTGCTCGGCGTGCCACCAATCGCCTGGATCGTCTTCGCCATGATCTGGTTCGGATCGACCGATGGCATGGTGGTTACCGTCGTCACCGTGTCGGCAACCCCCATCATCTTCGCCGGTGTCGCCGAGGGCATTATGACCCGTGATCGGGGCCTGGATGATATGGCTCGCCTGTTTGGGGCAAGCGCCTGCGCCCGTCTTTGGACATTGGGCGCACGACAGGCGGCAGCCTTCCTCTTTCCAGCACTGGGTGTCGCCCTGGGCGTCGCCTGCAAAGTGACGGTCATGGCGGAGTTGCTCGCCAATACCGGCGGGATGGGCGGCGAATTGGCCCGGGCGCGGGCCAATCTCGATGTCGCAGGGGCAATGGCTTGGGTACTAATCGCCGTAGCGGGCCTGATCACCGCCGAATATGCGCTGCTGCAGCCATTCCGGGCCGAGTTTGAACGCTGGCGGGACGCCGCGCGCCCATGGGGGGTGAAGCGCTGAACCCTTTCAACAAATTGCGCGCTGGTACCATTGCTGCGCCGACGCGGCTTTTCAGCGCTCAGTTTGTCCGGCGACAATAAAGCCGAGACGGGAATTCCTATTATATGCAATTGCAACTCAATCGCATACATGGGGCCAAGATGGTGGGGACTGATAGAATGGCGCGACGCTTGATGGCGGCAGGGATGGGCGTCGCAGGGATATTAGCCTTGCCGCCGGCGACCATGGCCCAATCAGCCGGGCCGGGTGCCATCGTGATCCTGAGTCCGCTGAAGGTGGAGGGCGAAGAGACCAGCGCCGATGAGGCCCGACGGCGGCTGGAGGCCGTGGCCGGCGGCATCGCGGTCATTGATGGCGATGATCTGCTCGGCAAGCTTGACCTTAATCTTGCCGACACGCTGGCGACAGTGCCCGGCGTGGTCGTCCAGACCTTTTTCGGTGGCAATGATCAGCCCCGGATACAGATCCGGGGTTCGGGGCTGCAGCAGAACCCCGTGGAACGCGGTATCCTGGCCCTCAAGGATGGCCTGCCGTTGAACCGGGCCGACGGTTCCTACATTGTCGGCCTGGCCGATGTGCGGGGGGCGGCGTTCACCGAAATCTACCGGGGCTACACGGCCAACCGGCTGGGTGCCACCGTCCTGGGGGGTGCTTTCAATCTGGTGTCCCCGACCGGTTCCTCCGCCCCCGGCGCCACCTTCATCCTGGAAGGCGGCAGCTTCGGCCAGTTCAACGCGCGGGCGCAGGTCGGACAGCAATGGGACAGGACCGATGCGATGATCGCCGCCCAGCATAGCGAGCGCGACGGTTACCGCGACTATAACCAATCGGAACGAACGGGCTTCGACGCCAATGTCGGCCTGGAGTTGACCGAAGCCCTGCGGACCCGCTTCTTCGCTGGCTATACCGATCTTGGCTTTGATGTCGCCGGACCGACGACGGAAGCGACGCTGAATACCGATCCCCGCGCTGTACATACCGGCCCCCTCATTGTCGGTGGCGTGGCGGTGGCGCCCGGACCCAATGTCATTCGGGACATGCCCCGGCGCGAAACGGAGCAATATCGGATCGGCAACCGCACGACGGCGAGCATCGGGCCGCATCTGATGGATGTGGCAGCCGGTTACGCCTACACCGACGACATGTTCCGCTTCCCCGTATCATCGGGCGTGCGCGTCACAGAAGGCGGTGACCTGACGCTGGCGGCGCGCTATGCCTATGCGCCGGTGGCGACGGCTGCCCTGCCCCTGCTTGAAGCCACCGCGACCTATGTCGTTGGCTCCGCCGATCGGGAATACTATCTCAACAATGCCGGCACGCGCGGCGCGCTGTTCGGGAAGGGAACCCTTGATTCTGATACATTGACCGTCAGTGCCGGGGCGAACATCCCCATTGGCACTGGCGTCACCCTTTCCCCGGCCATCGCGGTCGCCCATGCCAGCCGCGACTTTGACGACACCTATGATAGCGCACGCCGGCCCACGCTGGCTTTCAGCCCGGCGAACCCCACCACGGCGCTGCCAGCCGGCAGCGTCGCCACCACCGACACCAGCTATGCACGCAATTATAGCGGCTTCACGCCCAGCCTGGGCCTGAGTTGGCGTCCGAACGAAAAACATATGCTCTTCGGGGCCATAAGCCGCGGCTTCGAGCCGCCAACCCACGATGATCTTCTGGCCACCGTCAATGGCACGCCCAACAGCAGCCCCGGCCGGCCCAATCCGGCGAACCCGGCGCTGGCCGCCGCCGTCTTCGCCACGCCGGACCTGGACGCGCAACGATCAACGACCGTGGAACTTGGCTGGCGCGGCCATCTGGCACCGGTCATGACCGATGCGGTGATCTATTATTCGTGGGTCGAAAAGGAGTTGCTGAATCTGCGCGACGCGACCGGCGTTTCGCTGGGAGCCATCAATGCCGATGAAACCCGGCATTTCGGCATCGAGCTGGGCGTGTCCACCTGGATCGGCGATTCCCTCTCCGGACGGATCGCCTATACGTACCAGGATTTCCGTTTCCATGATGACCCGCTTCGCCAAAATAACCGTCTGGCCGGTGCGCCCCGGCATATCCTCAACGCCCAGCTTGGCTATCAGGTGACGACATCGCTTCATCTGCGCACGGAGATGGACTGGTGGCCCGGCCGCACGCCGGTCGACAATATGAACACGCTTTACATGGACTCGTTCATCACCGCCGATCTGGGTGCCAGCTACGTGTTCAACAAGAGTGTCACCCTCTATGGCGAGGTCCGAAACCTGTTCGATACAAATTACGCGTCCTCAACCCTCATCGTCGATCAGGCGGTCGCCGGACAGGCCGCCTTCATGCCCGCAGATGGTCGGGCCTTTTATACCGGCCTCAAGGTCCGGTTCTGATGGAACCGGCCCTTCTCCTGGAAGGCGTCGAACATGCCTATCTCGGGCGCACCGTGGTTTCCGGTGTCGATATGCGTATCGGCGCCGGCGAAATCACCGCCCTGGTTGGCCCGTCGGGATGCGGTAAAAGCACGGTCGCGCAGATCGCCTCCGGCCTGATCGAACCATCCCGCGGTCGGGTGTCCCGGCTTTACGGCCGCCATGGCATGGTGTTCCAGGAACCCCGGCTGCTCGCCTGGGCGACGGCGCATGACAATATTGCCTATCCGCTGCGTCTGGCGGCAACCGCAAGGCGGGACCGGTCGCGGCGGGTCGCCGCCGCCGCTGCCCGCGTCTCGCTTGAACCCGCCGATCTGCTGAAATATCCGGTCGAACTGTCGGGAGGTATGCGTCAGCGGGCAGCAATCGCCCGGGCGCTGGTCGTCGAACCCGACTTCATCTATTTTGACGAACCGTTCACGGCACTGGACGCGGCGTTGAAGCGGCGTATGCAGGATCTTGTGATCATGGCGGCGGGCACCGCCCGCTTTGCAGCACTGTTCATCACCCACGACCTGATGGAGGCGGCGCGCATCGCTCACCGTGTCCTGGTGATGGATACGCATGGCCGGGGCATCGCCGGCGAGCGCAGGGTGCCGGGTGAACCGGGAGCGCGCAGCGACGAGGCGCTGTTTAGATTGACCGATCGCTGGCACCGCGATGACCCGCTATTCCGCCACATCTTCGATGTTGATGAAAGGCGGATATCGTGAGGTCCGGCATGACGATATTACGGCGTTTGGGCGATGAGGGGGTGCGGCTGTTCTTTCCCCTTTCGGCGTTGCATGCGGCGCTATGGCCCCTCTCATGGACGGTGCTGCATGGCCTATCGCTGCCCTTGGCGCACCACATGCCGCCAGGCATCTGGCACGCGACCGAGATGATACTGGGCACCTACGGCGCGGCCTTGATTGGCTTCATCACGACGGCGGTGCCGGAATGGTCGGACACGCCCCGGCTTCGGGGACGTAGCCTGTATATTTTGGCTGGATGCTGGCTTATCGCCCGTCTGGTCGGTCTGCTTGGTGCCGACGCGCTGGCGTGGCTTGGCCTGATTGCCGACGGGGCATGGCTTGTCTTCCTGCCGCTCTATCTGGTCGCCGTGGCCCGGAAGCGGGGAACGGAACGTCTCTTTGGTTTCCTAATCGGGCTTGCCGCCCTCGCGATGGCGGGGATCGCCGCTCGGATGGCCATGGCGCTGAATGATCCTGATACCGCACTCATGCTGTTGCGGATCGCCGGACTGGTGTTTCTGGGCCTCCTCGGTCTTGCGCTTTCCCGCATCACCGTGCCCGTGACCAATCTGGTCCTGGACCCGTCGCAGGCAACGTCCCCCTACCGGCCGCATCCCGGCCGCCGGAACCTCGCCCCGGCACTGATCGCCGTGATCCTGACGGGCGAATTGCTGGGGCTTTCCAGCGGCGTCACGGGCTGGCTGTTCATTGCAGCCGGGGCTGCCTTCATCGACCGCGTGGGTGAGGCCTTTGTCGGCAGGGAGGGGCTACGGATCGAAATTCTGGCACTCGCCGGATCAAGCCTGTTCTCAGGTATCGGGTTGATCTTGGTGGGTGCCGCACGGATAGGTGCCCCTTTTGCGGAAGTACCGGGCTTGCATCTGGCCCTTATGGGCGGATTGGGGCTTGGTGTCATGACGGTCTTCGCCATCGCCGGCCTGATGCATACGGGGCGGACCCTGCCGTTTCCACGTGGTATGGGCAGCGCCCTGCTGCTGATGGTTGTCGCCGTGCTGCTGCGGGTTCTGCCCGATCTGGATATAATCCCTGCACCGCCGGGCCCGACCTACGCGGTGGCGGCCCTGTTCTGGAGCCTGGGCTTTCTGGTCTGGCTCCGCCTTTACTGGCCATTCCTGTCCGGTGGGGACGCGGATGATGCGGCGCGTTGCTGAGAAGCCATGATGACGGGAGGACACGTCATAACCCCACCCGGATATACCCCTCCGGGAACCGCGCAATAATGCCACCGATGGCCTCACCGTCCAGGGCGGATGGCAGCGCCGCCAGTTCGTCATCCGCGCAACCCTGCGAGCGGAAGCCCTGGATCACGAAGCGGCGCACGCCCAAGATACGCAGGCCTTCCGCCATCCCGGCAAGATCGGCCGTGGAAAGCAGGGCCGGATGCACCGTCGTGCGCACTTCCAGATCGACACCGCTGTCCAGCAGCATGCCCAGGCTAGCCCGGGCACGCTCGCCGCTGCCCGGCACGCCGGTGATACGGGCATAATCGGCGAACGGTGCTTTCATATCGAAGCCGACCCAATCCAACCGGGGCAACAGCCCGGCCAGCCGGTCGGGATAGGGGCCGCCCGTATGCAGCCCCACCCGGAAGCCCTGGTCACGCACAGCGACGATAGCATCAGCCAATCCGACCTGCAGCGTCGGTTCCCCGCCGGAGAAGACGACGCCATCCAGCAGGCCGCGCCGTCTTTCAAGAAAAGCCAGCACATCGCGCCAGGAAATATCCCCGGCGCGGTCGGCTGGAATCAGGTGGGGATTATGGCAATAGCGACAGGACCAGGGGCAGCCCTGGTAGAAGATTGTCGCCACCAGTTGCCCCGGCCAGTCGCAACTTGAAAGACGCGACAGGCCGCCAATGCGTGGTTCAGGCACAATGGGCATGGCGTTCCTGGAAGAAGCGGCGTTCCTGATGCTCCCCCTTCTTGCCGGCATTGAAGGCGGAAACCGGGCGGTGATAGCCCATCACCCGCGTCCAGACCTCGCATGGCTGGCGCTCGGCATCGGCCAATTCGATCTTCATGTCCTGGACAGGGGCCAAGGCGACGATATTGCTCATGATTGATCCTTTGATAAAGGGCAGTTACCGCACGGATTCGCGGCGCTTGCGGGCGAGGATTTCCTCGTCGCATCTCGGGCAGAAGGCATGTTCGCCGGCCAGATAGCCATGCGTGGGGCAGATGGAGAAAGTCGGCGTCACGGTGATATAGGGCAGCCGGAAATTCTCCAGCGCCCGGCGCACCAGCTTGCGGCAGGCATCGGCCGACGAAAGCCGCTCCGTCATATAGAGATGCAGCACGGTGCCGCCGGTATATTTGGCCTGCAGCGGTTCCTGCAGGGTCAGCGCCTCGAACGGATCGTCGGTATGGCCCACCGGCAATTGCGAGGAATTGGTGTAATAGGGTTGGTCCGCCGTGCCGGCCTGGAGGATTCCGGGAAAGCGTTTACGATCCTCCCGCGCGAAGCGATAGGTCGTACCCTCTGCCGGGGTGGCTTCCAGATTGAACATGTGTCCGGTTTCAGCCTGGAACTGCACGATTTGGGCGCGCACATGGTCCAGCAGGCGCAGCGCGAAGGCTTGGCCCCATTTGGTGGTCACATCCTCATGATCGCCCGTGAAATTGCGGATCATCTCGTTGATACCATTCACCCCCAGGGTGGAGAAATGGTTGCGCAGGGTGCCCAGATAGCGCTTGGTGTAGGGAAACAGGCCATTATCCATCAGGCGCTGGATGACCTTGCGCTTGATCTCCAGGCTGTTGCGGCCCAACTCCAGCAGATGGTCCAGGCGGGCAAACAAGCCTGCCTCATCTCCCTGATACAAATGGCCCAGCCGGGCGCAATTGATGGTCACCACCCCCAGGGAGCCCGTCTGTTCAGCCGAGCCGAACAGGCCATTGCCGCGTTTCAGCAACTCTGTCAGGTCCAGTTGCAGGCGGCAGCACATGGACCGGATCATGTTGGGCTTCAGTTCCGAATTCACGAAATTCTGGAAATAGGGCAGCCCGTATTTGGCCGTCATGGCAAATAGCAGGGTGGCGTTCTCGCTCTCCCACGGGAACTCCGGGGTAATATTGTAGGTGGGGATGGGGAAGGTGAAGACGCGCCCCTTAGCATCCCCCTTGGTCATGACCTCGATATAGGCGCGGTTGATCATGTCCATTTCGTGCTGCAGATCACCATAGGTGAAGGGCATTTCCTGCCCCGCCACCACCGGCACCTGTTCGCGCAAATCTTCCGGGCAGGTCCAGTCGAAGGTCAGGTTGGTGAAGGGGGTCTGCGTCCCCCAGCGGGAGGGTACATTGAGGTTATAGACCAGTTCCTGGATAGATTGGCGGACCTGTTCATAGGTCAGGTCGTCCAGCCGCACATAGGGTGCCAGATATGTATCGAAGGAACTGAAAGCCTGCGCACCGGCCCATTCATTCTGCAACGTGCCCAGGAAATTGACGATCTGGCTGACCGCACTGGTCAGGTGGCGAGGTGGCCCCGCCTCCACCTTGCCAGGCACGCCGTTCAGCCCCTCCGCCAGCAAGGTACGCAAGGACCAGCCGGCGCAATAGCCTGCCAGCATGTCCAGATCATGGATATGGATATCACCCTCCCGGTGCGCCTGCCCGATCTCTGCCGGATAGACATGGGAGAGCCAGTAATTGGCCACCACCTTTCCCGAGACATTCAGGATCAGCCCGCCCAGGGAATAGCCCTGGTTGGCATTGGCATTGATGCGCCAGTCGGCGTGATCCAGATATTCATTGATGCTGGAAGCGACATCGACCAGCGTGGCCTTGTCCCGGCGCAGCCGCGCATGTTGTTCGCGATAGACGATATAGGCGCGGGCGGCCTTGATATGGTCGGCGCTGATCAGCGCCTGTTCCACCACATCCTGGATCTGTTCGATCTGCGGTGCCTGCCCGGCATGGCGGTGGCACAGCACCTTCACGACATTCTCGGTCAGGCGATCCGCCACCTCTATACCGAACTCCCCCATCGCCTCCCCCGCACGGGCAATGGCCGCGCGGATCTTGCCGCTTTCAAAGGGCACGACGCGACCGTCGCGCTTGGTCACCAGGGTGAGTGGCAGTGGCGTAGACATTGGCGGAATGATCCCGGCTATGAAGAAAAGCAGAAACCCGGCCCGGTAGGCCGAAGCAGGATTATCAATATCTAGTGTTAATGAAGTTTTGAAACACAATATATACGATTTCCAGAGTCAGGTGACGTCTTGTCGCAGGAATTAATGGTTAGGAAATCAACCCAGAAAACCATTCAACATTCAGATGTTTCAGTCACGGCAGGAAATAGGCCCTCAGCGGATCGACACCAAACAGCAGCGGATGCAGCAGCAGCACCAACCCCAGCAAGGCAAAGGCCAAGATGCCACGCATAAGGGTCGGCCCCATCGGAAACAAGGCAGCGGACAAGGGGGCCGCCGCCACGGCATCGGCCAGCGCCTGCCAGGATGGCCCCATCCGGTGCCGGCAGCGCCGGTCCATCACCCGTCGCCCGGCGATGGAAAACAGCAGGAAGCTGCCAAACAACAGCACATGTACCCCATCGCCATTGGCCAGCAGATGCGCGCCGGACCAAAGGGCCAGCGCTGCCAGCAGCGGATGCCGGGTCAGCCGCACCATGCCCGGTCGGGCCGGATTGAAGCGATCATTACGCGCCCCCCCGAAGGAGAAGGGATTGGGCCGGCCCAGCGACAGGCAGGCCAACAGGAGGGCCACAGCCATCGCCACCAGCGCCAGATACGCCAGCGCCGGGCTCGTCTCCCATAACGGAACATAGGGCGCCCGGCCGGCGGCACCGAAGACCCAACCCAGCAGCTGGATGGACAAGGCCGAATAGGCCAGCAGGAAGCCCCGCGCGCCCAAGCGGCTGATCAGCATGCCGCGCACCTGCGGATGCGCCGGCAGCCGGTGGGAAGCCAGGAACGCTGTAAAAGCGAGGATGAACTCCCCGACCGGCAACACACTGTCCATCTTCCCTCTTCCGCCGATAGCCGGTGATAGAGACATCTTAATCCAGCCCTTCGCCGGGAAGGTTGCGACAGGTCAACAAGCGGCCCGTCTGGTCCGCCTATGGTCGGCCCCAATCCACGAAATCTGGAGATCCGCATGAGCATCTACGAAGGGGATGCGGGGCCGCCCCGCGCCATCCCGCACATCTCGCCGCTATTGGCCTTCGCCCTGCGTCGTGCGCCGATGGCCCCAGCCGCCTTCTGCCTGAGCCTGATGACACGCCGCATGATCGGCCGCCATCCCGGACTGATGGTGAGGCTTGGTTGCTACCGGCACAGCCGGTTCGCGCTGACCGCCAGCGATGTGCCGCTTACCTTTCTGCTGGATCTGTCGTGCGATCCGGTCGCCATCACTCTTCATGCCAGCCCAACCGCCGCAGATGCCCATATCACCGGCAAGCTGGCGGCTTTGGTCGGGCTGGTGCATGGCGTATGGGACGGGGATGCGCTGTTCTTCTCCCGCGATCTGACCATCGACGGTGACACATCGGCCGCCCTGGCGCTGCGCAACGCCATTGATGATGCGGAACTGGATTTGGGAGCGGAAGCTGCGGAGATTGCTGGCCCCTTCCGCCCCTCTGTCCGCCGGCTGATCGGGCTGGTGCAAAATCTGACCGGCGTGCCGCTGACACGGACGGGGGCGGCCCGATGATGGAACTTGTCTGCCCAGCCGGCACCCCGGCGTCGCTGCGCGCCGCTGTGGATGCCGGCGCGCGTAGCGTCTATTGCGGCTTCGCCGACGATACCAACGCCCGCAATTTCCCGGGTCTGAACTTCTCCCGCGCCGAACTGGCCAATGGCGTGGACTATGCCCATGCGCGCGGGGCCAGGGTACTGATCGCTATCAACACCTTTCCGCGCGCCGGCAATGAGGCACTGTGGCACCGGGCCGTGGCAGACGCCGAACAGGCCGGAGCCGATGCGGTGATCCTGGCCGATCTGGGCCTGATCGCGCATGCGGCGGAATATCATCCCGGTCTGCGGCGGCACCTGTCGGTGCAGGCCGCCGCCGCCAATCCGGATATCATAAATTTCTATGCCCAGACCTTTGACGTGAAGCGTGTGGTGCTGCCCCGCGTGCTGAGCGTAGAGGAAATCGCCGCCATCAACCGGGAGGTCGAGGTGGAGACGGAGGTTTTCATCTTCGGCGGCCTTTGCGTGATGGCGGAAGGGCGCTGCTCCCTTTCCTCCTTCATCACGGGCCGGTCACCCAACATGAACGGAGTCTGCTCCCCCGCCAGCCATGTCGTCTATGCTGAGGAAGGGCCGGAACTGGCGGCACGGCTGGGTGGCTACACCATACACCGCGCGCCTAAGGGAACACCGGCCCCTTATCCCACCTTGTGCAAGGGCTGTTTCAAGGTCGGGCCCCGCACCGGCTATGTTTTTGAAGACCCGGCCAGCCTGGATGCCTCCGACCTGCTACCGGCCCTGGCACGGGCCGGTGTCACGGCGCTGAAGATCGAAGGTCGCCAGCGGTCGCGGGCCTATGTGGCAAAGGTCGTTCGCAATTTCCGCCAAGCGGTAGAGGCCATGGCCGCGGGACGCCCTCTGCCCACCGGGACGCTTGCCGCATTAACCGAGGGGCAAAACGCCACCACCGGTGCCTATAACAAAATCTGGAGATGAGTGCGATGGACCTGACGATCGGCCCGATACAGGGCTTCTGGGATGCCAATCGCTGGAGCAATTTCTATGCACGGCTTGCCGATGAACCCGGTATCAACCGGGTGATCATCGGGGAGCTAGTCTGCTCCAAACGCCTGCCCTTCTATCAAACCCGCATTCCTGATGCGATCGAGCGGCTGCTGGCCGGGGGCAAGCAGGTTGCCATCACCTCCCTGGCCCTGGTCACCCTGAAACGTGAACGCAAGATGACGGCGGAACTGGCCGGCACCGGGCTGGAGGTGGAGATCAATGATCTGACCGCCCTGACCTATCTACCACCGGGGGCCGCCTTCTCCACCGGGCCGCTGATCAATGTCTATAATGAAGGCACGTTGCGCCTTCTGGCTGGGCGCGGGGCGGTGCGGTTCTGCCTGCCGCCGGAACTGCCCGCCGACTCCATCCGGCACTTGACGGCCGCTGCCGGCCCGGTGCCGGTGGAGGTTTGGGGATGGGGGAGGCTGCCGCTGGCGATTTCCGGTCGCTGCTACCATGCCCGCTATCATGACCGGCCCAAGGACCAGTGCCAGTTCGTCTGCGCCGACGACCCAGACGGGCTGGCGGTGGATACGCTGGATGGCCAGGAATTTCTGGCCATCAATGGCGTGCAGACCTTGTCGTCACCCTGCGCCAACATGGCCTATGCGCTGGACCGGCTAGCTGGTTTGGGTGTCTCAGGACTGCGCCTCTCCCCGCAGAGTACGGGCTTTTTCGAGGTGATCGGCCTGTTCCGCGATCTGATCGCCGGTCGCATTGATGCCAACGAACTAAGCGCCCAGGCTTTGCCACTGGCACCGGGCGGGGTCTTCTGCGACGGATTTTTGGAAGGGCCGAGCGGCGTTTCCTGGTGCCTGCGAGCATAGCCTAAGCCCACAATACATGCAAACGGGGGGAAGTTTGCGCCGTGGCAACGTCCCGTCTTCATAAACCCCGTAGCTGTGCCCTCACCGTCGACACCTGCCTTCAATGGACCAGCAAAGGGAGAGCACAGCATGTCGTCAACCCATGAACCGCATCGGCCACCGGTCGAGCGATTCAGCAAATCGGCCGCCCGGAACATATTCTATGGCGGTTCTGTCTTCTTTTTCGTGATCTTCGTCGGCCTGACGGCGCAGAGCCATTGGCACATCCTCAACAAATCGACCGACGAGTCGACGCTGAGCGAAAGCGTGCTGCGCGGCAAACATGTCTGGGAAAAGAACGCCTGCGTCAATTGCCATTCGATCCTGGGGGAAGGTGCCTATTTCGCGCCGGAGCTTGGCAATGTCTGGGTCCGCTTTGGCGGGCGGGATGATCCACAGGCTGCCCGCGAAGGGTTGATCGCCTGGATGCAGTCGCAGCCGTCGGGCATCGAAGGCCGCCGCCAGATGCCGCAATTTAATCTCAGCGATCAGGAACTCAACGATCTTGTCGATTTCCTGGAATGGACCAGCCGCATCAACACCCAGGGCTGGCCGCCCAATGATGCGGGCTGAGGAGGGACGATCATGAAATACGCTTCACAAAAAGTGGCCTACTGGTATTTCGCCTGCGCCATGATCCTGTTCGGGGTGCAGATTGCGGCGGGTGCGCTGGCCGGTACGGTCTATGTGCTGCCTAACACGTTGTCGGAGCTGCTGCCCTTCAACATCATCCGCATGATCCACACCAACGCCCTGATCGTTTGGTTGTTGATGGGCTTTTTCGGCTGCACCTATTATCTGATCCCAGAGGAAGCCGAGCGGGATATCGAAAGCCCAATGCTGGCCTATGTCCAGTTGGGCCTGTTGATGTTCGGGGCGCTGGCCGCCGTCGCCGGCTATACGCAGGGCGTGCATGAGGGGCGGGAATTCCTGGAACAACCGCTCTGGATCAAGGCTGCCATCGTCGTGGTGGCGCTGATCTTTCTCTATAATGTCTCCATGACTGTGCTGAAGGGCCGGCGCACGGCAGTGACCAATGTGCTGCTGTTAGGCCTTTGGGGTATCGCCGTTTTCTGGCTGTTCGCCTTCTATACGCCGGACAATCTGGCGGTCGACAAGGTCTATTGGTGGTACGTTGTCCATCTGTGGGTGGAAGGCGTCTGGGAACTGGTGATGGCCTCGGTCCTCGCCTTCCTGATGATCAAAATGACGGGCGTGGACCGTGAGGTCATTGAGAAATGGCTTTATTCCATCGTCGGTCTGGCGCTGTTCTCCGGGCTGCTGGGCACCGGCCACCATTATTACTGGATCGGGGCGCCGGGATACTGGCAGTGGATCGGGTCGATCTTCTCCGCCCTGGAAATCGCACCCTTCTTTGCCATGGTGATCTTCGCCTTCAAGATGGTGTTCAAGGGCCGCAAGGACCATCCCAACCGTGCCGCCATGTTGTGGTCGCTGGGCTGCACCGTCGGCGCCTTCTTCGGCGCTGGGGTCTGGGGTTTCCTGCACACCCTGTCTTTCGTTAACTACTATACCCATGGCACGCAGGTGACGGCGGCGCATGGGCATCTGGCCTTCTTCGGGGCCTATGTCATGCTCAACCTCGCCATGATCAGCTATGCCATGCCCTATCTGCGCGGCAAGGCGCCCTATCACCAGACGCTGAACATTTTCGCATTCTGGATCATGGCCGGCGGCATGACGGTGATGACCTTCGCGCTAACCTTCGCTGGTGCCATCCAGGTGCATCTGCAGCGGGTGATGGGCATGTCCTACATGGAAGTGCAGGACCATATCGCGCCCTTCTACTGGGTGCGTCTGGGCTCCGGTGTGCTGGTTGTCGTGGCGGCACTGATGTTCCTTTGGGCCGTGTTCGGCCCGGTCCGCGACGCCCGCAAGGTGGTACAGCGGCGCGCCGGTGCTGCCTCCGTCGCTGCCGAGTGAGCCGGTGCCGGGTGCGGAAATCATACCGCACCCGGCCCTTATCGCCTTATGAGGAGTTGAGCCATGCAAACAGCCGCGGACCTGCCGGCGGTCGAAGTCTCGCCCTTCTATGCCCAAACCGGCAATGAGTGCCTGTTGTTCGAACAGGCCTATCGCAATCGCCTGCCGGTGCTGCTGAAAGGGCCAACCGGGTGCGGCAAGACCCGTTTCGTCGCGCATATGGCGGCCCGACTGGGCCGTCCGCTTTATACCGTGGCCTGCCATGATGACCTGACCGCCGCCGACCTAACTGGCCGTTACCTGCTGAAGGGCGGGGAGACAGTCTGGACCGATGGCCCTTTGACCCGAGCAATGCGCGAAGGGGCGATCCTTTATCTGGATGAGGTGGTGGAGGCGCGCAAGGACGTGACCGTCGTGCTGCACCCCGTTACCGATGACCGGCGCGTGCTGCCGCTGGAACGGACGGGGGAGATGCTAACCGCTCCGCCGGAATTCATGCTGGTGATCTCCTACAATCCTGGCTATCAGAATGTGTTGAAGGCACTGAAACCCTCCACCCGGCAGCGTTTCATCGCGCTGGAATTCGGCTATCCCGACCCGGAGACGGAGGCCGCCATCGTTTCCGCCGAGAGCGGACTGCCCAAGGAGCGCTGCGTGCCCCTGGTGCGGGTGGCCAATGCGCTGCGCGACCTGAAGGGCCAGGATGTGGAGGAAGGGGCATCCACCCGGCTGCTGGTCTATGCTGCCACCCTGATCCGGTCCGGGATCAAACCGGATGCGGCGCTGGAGGCCGCCTTGCTGCAACCCTTGAGCGATGATCCGGATGTGCAGGCCGCCCTGGCCAGGGTGGCCGAACTGGCCTGGGGGTGAGCACCCATGTCTATCTTCGAACCAGAGGAATTTATCGGCACGCGCTGGCACCGGCTGGTGGGCGGTCTGACCACCCTGCCCCATCATCCGCAAGCCGCCGTCCGGCTGGCAGATATAAGGGGGCGGCTGGGCGTGCTGTTCCGC
This sequence comes from Niveispirillum sp. GW835-FHT14G11, assembly GCF_058793615.1. Taxonomy (NCBI): domain Bacteria; kingdom Pseudomonadati; phylum Pseudomonadota; class Alphaproteobacteria; order Rhodospirillales; family Azospirillaceae; genus Niveispirillum; species Niveispirillum sp. GW835-FHT14G11. The sequence continues at coordinate 20,276 of NZ_JBXAFZ010000024.1, read as the reverse complement.
GCGCTGGGCGGGGATGGTGCCATCCGTCTTGCCGAGGCGGCTCCCGTCGTATCCAGCCACCGGCTGGGCTTCCTGCACCGCGTCGGGCTGGGGCAGGAGAAGCTGGAACGCGCCGTACTGGACAGTACCAGCCTGCGCTTGCCAGCCGTGATCGACTATTTCCCTGACGCGGCGGACAATGCCGCCCTTTATGAATGGCTGGCCGCCTGGTTCGCCCATGCCGTGCCGGTGGCGGATTGCGATGATGCGCTGGTCCAGGATATCCAGGCGTTACGCGGCGCCGTGGCCGGTACGCGGGCGGTCCTGAAGGCGTGGCCGGGCCTGCGCCCCCTGTTCCACCGCCTGCGCGCGACCGCCCTGGCGACCCGCCGGGAGCGCCGCCTGCCGGCGGTAGAAGCGCAGATGGAAGCGGCGATCCGGGCCATCCTGGGCGGACATCGCCCCCCGGGTAATGCTTTTCTCTTTCTGATCGAACAGCCGGGGGCCGTAATCCGCCCCCCCCTCTCCGCCCCGCGCGGCTACCGTCCTTTCCTGCCCATCCCGCTGTTCGGGGAGGTGCGGCAGATGCCGGGCACGGCCCCGCCTGACGACCGGGAGGAAGAGGCCGGCACCGCCGTCACCACCGATAATCGCCGCCGACAGGCGGAACGGCGGCAGACAGAACAGAGCGACCGGGGCGACCCGCTCTGTTTCCACCGGTTTGAAACCATCTTCTCCCTGGCCGAAATGGTGAATGTGAACCGCCGGGTGGACGAGGATGATGAGGAAGGGGCGCGTCAGGCCGCAGATGATTTGACCGACCTGACCATCGGCAGCAACAGCCAGCGTACGGCGGCGAGCCTGAAACTGGATCTGGACCTCGCCCCCGCCGCCGTGGAGGAAACAGCGCTGAGCGAGGGACTGACCTACCCGGAATGGGACTGGAAGAAGCAGGCCCACCGGCCCGACCATTGCCGCGTCATCACCGCCCGCGCCAAGGAGGATGGCGAAGCGTGGCAGCCATCGCCGGAGATGCAGCGCCAGATCCGCGCTGTGCGTCGGCAGTTCGAGGCGCTGCGACCCCGCCGAGTGGTGCTGCATGGCCAGCCCGATGGCGACGATCTAGACCTGTCGGCCCTGGTGCGCGCCGCCGCCGACCGCAAGGCCGGCGGTGCAGGATCGGAGAACCTGTTCATCGCCGGGCGTGCCATTGAACGGGACTTGTCCATGGCCGTGCTGATGGATGTATCGCTGTCCACCGATGCCGTCATCGGCGCGCATCGGGTGATTGATGTGGAAAGGGCGGCCCTGCTGGCGCTTAGTCAGGGGCTGGACACCTGCGGTGATGAACATGCGATCTTCGCCTTCACGTCCCGCCGTCGCAACGATGTGCGGGTGGATTTGGTGAAGGATTTCACCGATCCAGTGGATGCAAGGGTGGTACGCCGGATAGAAGGGCTGAAGCCGGGGCAATATACTCGCATGGGGGCGGCGGTGCGCCACGTCACCGCGCAACTGGCCCAGCGCCCGCAGCGGCACCGGCTGTTGCTGTTACTGACGGACGGCAAGCCCAACGATATCGATTATTACGAAGGCCGCTACGGTATTGAGGATACGCGCGCCGCCATCCGGGAGGCGCGCAAGGCCGGGCTGAAAGTCTTCGGTGTCACGGTGGATGAGACGGCGCAGGATTATTTCCCCTATCTTTTTGGCCGGGGCGCCTATGCTATCATCACCCATCCCGAACGGCTGCCCGCCGCCCTGCCTGCCATTTACCGCCAATTGGTCGGTTGAAGCGGGGTGCCGCCACAGGCACCCCGGATGCCCCTAAACCGCCGCTGAATGCCGCCCGCCGCTGGGTAGATAGGCATCGAAGGCACTGGCGACGATGCGGGCGATTTCCGGCGCATGGTCGCGGATTTCCACCCGCCCCGCCGCCACCCGCACCCAGCCCTGTTCCACCAGGGCCGCAAGTTGCGGCGGTACGGCCATATCCGGTCGCGGCAGCTCGGCCTTGAAACGGCAAAGGATATCCTCGATCACCTGACCGCGCACCACATCATCGGGCAGCAGGCGGCGCCCCCGCACCACGGGCAGACACCCCTCCTCCACCGCACGCCGCCAACCATGATTGTCAGGGGCGTTCTGGGCGTAACCATGCGGCGTCCGGCTGATGGAGGAGGCACCGATGCCGATCAGGCTTTCCGCCTTATCCGTCGTGTAGCCCTGGAAGTTCCGCCGCAACGTGCCCGCATTGGCGGCCAGTGTCAGGTCATCGTCCGGCAGGGCGAAATGGTCAATGCCGACGGCGCAGTAGCCCGCCGCAAGCAACAGGTTGCGCGCCAACTGCGCCTGGGCCAGCCGCCCGGCCACATCCGGCAAGTCCTCGTTGCGGATGAGCCGCTGGTGCGGCTTCATCCAGGGCACGTGGGCATAGCCAAATACCGCGATCCGCTGCGGACGCAGCCGCACCAGGGCGGCCACCGTCCCCCGGATGGAGTCCAGCGTCTGGCGCGGCAGACCGAACATCAAATCGGCATTGATGGCGGTGATGCCGACAGCGCGCAGGGCGGCAAAGGCGGCCTCGATCCGTTCCAACGGCTGGATACGGGCGATGGCGGCCTGCACCGCCGGATCCAACGTCTGTACGCCCAGGCTGGCACGGTTGATGCCCAAGCCTGCCAGATGCTGCGCGCCTTCCGGCGTCACATGGCGCGGGTCCAGTTCGATGGCATGTTCCATGCCCGGCTGCAACCGGAAGCGGCGGGCCAGATCCTCCACCAATCCGGTGAAACAATCCGGCGGCAGGATGTTGGGTGTGCCCCCACCCCAATGGATATGGGACAGCGGGGCGGGTCCGAGATGCCGCGCCACCAGGGCGATTTCATCATGGACGGTGGCGGCATAGGCGCGGATGGGATCATCGCGCAATGCCGCCTTGGTGGTGCAGCCGCAATAGGTGCAGATCGTCCGGCAGAAGGGGATATGCAGATAGAGCGATACCGGCTTGCCGGTCACACCCGCCACCCGCAGCCATTCCCCATAATCCGCTGCGGTAACGTCCGCGGAGAAATGCGGTGCCGTGGGATAGGAGGTGTAGCGGGGAACCGACTGGCCCGACAGGGCCACCAGTTCAGGGGAGATTGATGCCGTCATGGTGCGTTGTGTCCTGCGGGCGGGCTGGTAGAGGAGGACAAAACCATGACCCGCCGATGCAGAATGAACGTTGCGCGGCGTCAACGTCGCCAGCGCTTGACTGGTCTAGCCTCGACCCATGATTTGAGGAGGGTGCACCATGGTCGCAGCGCTAACCGTACCGATCAGAGCGGACACGATCCTTGATGATTTGATGGCGACATACAAGGTGACCATCCCGATCTTCATCCGCTGCAAGATGATGTGTGTTGGCTGCCCCATCGCCAGCCTGCATGATGTGCAGCAGGCGTGCGCCGAACATGGCATCCCGCTTTCGGCGTTTCTCGCCGAAATCAATGGTGCGATCATGGCTGGCGGCTGAATAATGGATTGAAGCGGATGCCGTTTCAGGCGGAATCCTCCGCCATATCCGCACTCACAGGAAATCTGCCCTCACGCCGCCATTACTCACCGCTGCCTTCGGCCAATATAAAAAGCCGGTGCGCATCCACCACGATGACGCGTTTGCGGCTGGAGGTGATCAGCCCCTTGACCTCCCACGCCGCCATCACACGGCTGACCGTGTGCAGCGTCGTTCCCGTCATCTCCGCTATATCCTGACGGGTTACCGGGAAGTCGATCAGGATTCCTTCCTCCGTCTTGCGACCAGCCTGACGGGCCAGGCGCAGCACGGCATGGGCAACCCGACGCTCCACCTCCTCCGTGGATAATTCCAGTATCCTTGTATGGGCATCCTGCAGGCGCTGCCCGACCGCTTGCAGGGCATTGACCGCCAGCGTCGGGCAACGGGCAATGAAGTTGTCCCACTGGCTGGACGGCCAGGCCAGCGCCAAGCTTTCGACAACGGCAACAGCTGTCGCCGGGTAGTCGGGGCGGCGCATTGCCATGGCGATACCGAAAATATCGCCGGGATTGACGTGTCGCATCACCACCTGCTGTCCATCCTGCGTCGTCTGGGTGACTTTCAGGCAACCGTTCAGCAAGCAGAAGAACTCGGTCGCCTCATGCCCTTGGGTGAAAGCGGCAGACCCCTCGGCCAAGCGGCGAACTGATGCCATGGCAAGAACAGCGTCAAGATCATCACCATTCATCGCCTGAAAGATGCCGTGACCACGAATAAGCGACTGGTCAAGACGTTGCGCTGCCATTCACGCCTCCAGTATTCCAAAATGCCATCTAAATAATGACCGTCGCACGTGCGACCAAATGACCGGCTACTCACCAGATGAGGCACTCATTGCCTTTTCTCAAATAACGCAACGACGCTTCGTCGTCTACTCCCGTCAACAGCAACGGCAAGAGTCAAGAAAGGAAGTGCCATGTTATCCCTCCGCGTCGCCCTTTGCGGTGCCGCTGCCGTCGCCCTGCTGATGGCAGCCCCGATCCGGGCCGATGAAGGCCCCAATCCCACACTCAATGCCAAAAACCAAGCCGATCTAACCATCGGGCTACCGCGCGTGAAGGCAAAGCTGGTGGCCCCGCCTTTTGTGATGGAACATGACCAGATTGCCAAGGGCGGACCCAAGGTCGTCCAGTTCACGATGAGGATCGACGAAAAGGAGATCGTCATTGATGGTGAAGGCACGACCTTCCAGGCAATGACCTTCGACGGTTCGATGCCCGGTCCGACCATGGTGGTGCATGAGGGGGACTATGTCGAATTGACACTGATCAACCCCGAGACCAACTCCATGCCGCACAATATCGACTTTCATAGCGCCACCGGCGCCTTGGGTGGGGCACAACTGACCCTGGTCAATCCCGGCGAACAGGCGGCCCTGCGCTTCAAGGCCACCAAAGTCGGGGCCTTCGTCTATCATTGCGCACCCCCGGGCATGATCCCTTGGCATGTGGTCGGCGGGATGTCCGGCACCATTATGGTTCTGCCGCGCGACGGGCTGAAGGATGAGAAGGGCAAGCCCATCCGATATGACCGCGCCTATACGATCGGCGAATTCGACCTCTATGTGCCCAAGGATGCCAACGGCAAATACAAGGATTATGAAAGTGCCGGCGACTCCTATGCCGACACGGCAGAGGTCATGAAGGGACTGATCCCGACCCATGTGGTGTTCAACGGTGCCGTCGGCGCGCTGACTGGCGACAAGGCCCTGAATGCGAAGGTGGGCGAGACCGTGCTGTTCATCCACAGCACAGCCAACCGCGACACCCGCCCTCACCTGATCGGCGGCCATGGCGACTATGTCTGGGAACGCGGCAAGTTCGCCAATGCCCCGGAGAAAGGGCTGGAAACCTGGTTTGTCGCGGGCGGCAGCGCCGGCGTGGCCATCTACACATTCCAACAGCCCGGCATCTATGCCTATGTGAACCACAATCTGATCGAAGCGGCAGAGCTGGGAGCCACCGCCCATGTCAAGGTCGCGGGCAACTGGAACAACGACCTGATGAAACAGGTGACGCCCCCCGGCCCCATCACCCTCAACTGATCACTCACTGGCGACCTGGAGACAATCAAGAGGTCGCCAGTCGCTTCCATCATGCGGTCGAGAGGTGTCCCATGCTGGCATCCAGCAGCATCAAAGCGGCCCTGATCGGGCTTTCCGCACTCACCGCTGCCCATGTCCTCGCACCTGCCCCGAACGACGGCGGTACGGTGCGCATCAGCAGCGCCGCCGTAGCCTATCGCGAAGCCGGGGAGTTTCTCCACCATGGCACGCCCGTCAACGGACCATTGCGCACCATCACGCTTCAGTACCCCTTGACCATCATGCGGAACCAGGTGACCAGGGGGGAGTATGATCAGTGCGTCGGCGCCGATGCTTGTCCTGTACTGGACAGGGCGGGTGACGCTGACCGTCCGGTGACGGGTGTCAATTACGATGATGCCGTCGCCTATGCAGACTGGCTGTCCGCCCGGACCGGCAAAAGATGGCGGCTGCCAACCGATGAGGAATGGGCATTGGCCGCCGGCTCCCGCTATAAAGACGATGCCTATACCGAAATCAGCGACCCAAACGATCCGTCCAAGCGCTGGATTGCCACCTACACGGCAGAGTCACGCGGGCAAGGAAAGATTGATGCCACGCCGATGCCGGCCGGGCATTTCGGGATCAACGAACATGGTCTGGCCGATCTGTCGGGCAATGTCTGGGAATGGACTTCCACCTGCTATATCCGCCACCACGTCAAGCCGGACGGGCAAACACAGGTGACAGAGAATTGCGGCGTCCGTGTTGCCGAAGGAGGCCACCGCGCCCTGATGGTCGGCTTCATCCGCGACCCGAAGGCCGGTGCCTGCTCCGTTGGCGTCCCGCCCGCCAACCTGGGCATCCGGCTGGTGCGGGAAGAAGGCGGCCTGAGACGTTGGTTGGGGCTGTAAGTCAGCTCCGCGACATCCTGTCCTGATGGCCGCTTGCCGTGCGGGTTTTCATCTTCTGTTTGCCCTGGCGCAAAGGTGCCGCTTTCCATCCGCGATATCGATGCCGGTGACGAATGTCGAAATCCATTGATGGAGCCAATCATGAAGTCAAAAGCCCTTCTCCTCGCCGCCGCCCTTGTCATCAGCCTGCCCACGATGGCGACGGCGGCCAGTCACGAGGTGAAGATGCTGAACAAGGGAGCCACTGGTGCCATGGTGTTCGAGCCAGAATTGATCCGGATCGCGCCGGGCGACAGCGTCACCTTCAAAGCCACCGATCCCGGCCATAATGCCGAAACGATTCCCGGTATGGCCCCTGCCGGGGCTGAGCCATTTATCGGTAAAATGGGTCAGGACGTTACCGTCACCTTCACCACCGAGGGGATCTATGGCGTGAAATGCAAGCCGCATTTCGCCATGGGCATGGTGGGGGCGGTCATTGTTGGCAAGCCATCCAATCTGGATGCCGCAAAGGCCGTGAAAAATCCAGGCCGGGCGGGCAAAAAGTTCGAGACCCTGTTGGGCGGGCTTTAACCGCAGCGATGGTCACGCGCCGCCAGTATCAGGAAATGGGGAAAACCCGCCATGATCCTCTACGGGCTTCCCCTCTGCCTGCTCTATCTCGGTACCGGCCTGCTGCGCACCTTATGGCTTGATGCACGGGTCGGTGCCCCGCTCGGGGCTTTGGTTGAACTGGCCGGCTTTCTTGCGGTGGGCGTGGTGGGGTTGGCGCTGACCCAACATTGGCGAATGATCGCATCCCGGATTGGGGATCAACCGCTTCGGGCAGGCGTCGTGGCGCTGGGGCTGTTCTTCGGCCTTGATGCCGCCATTGCAGTCAGTCTGTGCAGCGTTCCCGTCACCACGCATTTCGCCCGGTTCACGACACTGGCTGGTGCTATCCAACTGGCGGGCTTGGCCGTTTACGCGGTGCTGCCGCGTCTATGGTATGGACCGGCCTGATCCATCCGACCCGACGTGGATGTGCCGGAGGATCATCATGTACTCACCGCGCTCCATATCCACCGCCGGTCCTGCGACCGGGGAAACCGATGGTGCCGACGCCCCCCTTGCCGATCAGGCAGAAATTCCCGGCAATGTCATGATTTGGATATTCATCATCGGCGATCTGCTGGTCTTTTCGGGCTTGCTGATCGGCTTTTGCGTGATGAAGCTGCTGAACAGGGATGTTTTCGCAGACACCCAGTCGATGCTGGCGGTCAAGCCCGCGATCATGGAAACATTTGCCCTGATCATCAGCGGCTGGCTGGCTGCCATCGCCGTGGAATGCCAGCGTCATCGGCGCCGTTTCAAACCGGCACTGATCGGCGCCATGGCTTCCGGCCTGCTGTTCCTGGCGTTTAAAGTCCAGGAATATACCATAAGCATCAACAGGTTCGACTATGAGGCAAAATTCGCCCAGATCTATTACCTGATCACGGGATTTCACGCGCTGCATGTGGCGCTGGGGCTGGTGTTGTTCAGCCTGTCCTTCTTGAAATCGCAACATCACTATCTGGGGGATTATGCCCGATACTGGCATTTCACGGACCTGATCTGGCTGATGATCTTGCCCACCCTGTATATCATCCGGTGACCTGATGCGTGCCATCCATATCGCCGCCATCACCCTACTCGCCCTGACCAGCCTGTCCATGGTCGCCAGCACCCTTCCCGCCGGTGCCGTTGCCCTGATTTTCGGCCTCACCTTTACCAAGGTGATGATCGTCCTGCTGGTTTTCGCTGAAATGCGCCACGCCGGGCGCTCCTGGCAAGTCGCCTTCGGTTCCTATTTCGTGGTGGTCATCGGTTGCCTGTTCCTGCTGCACAGGCTGACCGGGATCGGCGGATAGCGTCCTGAAGGAAGGGGATGGCAAGAACACCTTTCTGCAAAAAAGCCGGGTGGAATGTCGGTTGTTTGTGCCACCACAACGCCAGCGCATTCTGGGGGGCGATAAGAAGGGGGACGCAGTAGAAGGTATCCCCACCATGACCCAGCCGTTTGAAGAGACATTCCGTCCCCGCCCTGCCCGTCTCGCTTTGTTCGCTTACGGGTTCCGCCCGTTCTTTCTGGCAGCGGGGACGCATGCCATTATCCTGCTGGCGCTCTGGCTGCATGTTCTGCACAGCGGTCATTGGCCCGATGGTCTGGGCAATCCGGCCGACTGGCATGGCCATGAAATGCTGTTCGGTTTCGCCGGAGCCGCCATCGCCGGCTTCCTGCTGACTGCGGTGCCAAACTGGACCGGGGAGCGAGGCTTCGCGGGCGGCAAGCTGGTGGCACTGACGCTGCTGTGGCTGGCCGGGCGGCTGGCCCTGAACCCGATTACGCCGCTGCCGCCATTGCCGGGGGCGTTGATCGACCTTGCCTTCTTTCCGGCCCTGGGGGCCATGGTCCTTCCCTCCATCATCCGCGCACGCAATCGGCGTAACTATATGATGCTGCTGTTGCTGCTGATGCTCACCGCCGCCAGCGCCCTCTATCACCTGGATCGCCTGGGCTGGGTGCCGGGGATCTGGGCAACCGGACGGATTCTGGCCATCGACATGGTCCTGATCATGGTGGCGTTGATTGGCGGACGGATCGTTCCCTCCTTTACCAGCAGTGCGTTGAAGCGGCTGGGCCGACCGGCCACCATACCTGCCTTCGGCTGGGCTGACCGGCTGGCCCTGGCCACCTCGTTGGCGCTGACCCTGGCCGATATCCTGCAACCGACCGGGTGGGTGCCGGGGGTTCTTGCCCTTGCCGCCGGTCTGGCGCATGGGTTGCGCCTAGCCCGCTGGCAGGGATGGAAGGGGGTGGATCAGCCCATCCTGTTCATCCTGCATGTGGCTTATGGCTGGATCCCTGTCGGCCTGATCCTGAAGGCGGGATGGCTTCTGGTGGGATTGACTGTCGGCCAGAGCTGGGTGCATGCGTTGACGGCTGGTGCCTTCGCCACCATGATCCTTGCCGTGATGAGCCGTGCGGCGCTGGGCCATACCGGGCGGGAGATTGTTGCCGCCAGGGCAACGGTCGCCGCGTACCTGCTGTTGACCCTGGGCGCGCTGGTCCGGGTTCTTGCCCCGTTGCTGCCCGACATGATGATCGCCTACAGGATTGCCGGAACCGCCTGGGTGGCGGCCTTCATCCTGTTTCTCATCATCTATGCACCGATTCTGGTTTCCCGCCGCGCCGATGGCCGACCGGGATGACCAGAATCGGTCTTCCAGAGCGTTGGCACGCCTCGCACCCTTTCCACGACCAATCCCTGGAGCGTGTTTCTGCTGACCGGAAACACGCTCCAGGCTTTCGCTTTCCTCAATCGCCGACACCGCGTCTGCGGTTTGGGCCTACCCCGCGCGGGCGGCACCGATGGCAGTCGCCGCCGGACCAGCCTCCAGTCAAAGGAAGGCCGCTCTATATGATTGAGAGCGGCTGATCATCGTGATCGATAAGGGCCGCTGGACGGGAGAAAGCAGTCAGCCGAATCCGATCCAGGATCACCATCCGGCTTCCGTCAACAGACAATCCATGGTCTCGCAATGTTGCAAAGGCGCGCGAGAGGTTTTCCGCCGTCATGCCCAGGCGTGAAGCGAACGTTCGCTTGTCAAAACGCAATATTGCCTCATCCGTTTCCCCCGCCAGGGACAGGACATAGCAACCCAGGCGCTGGGCACCTGTTCGCAGCTTCAGATCTTTGATCTGACGGACCAGCCTGCGGAAATGCTGGGCAAGTTCCTCCATCACGGGGATGGAAAGATCAGGATCAGCCGCCACGGCCCGACGGAACGCCCCAGCTTCCAGTAGAAAAATGCGTGATGGCATAAGGGTTCGGGCCGACATCAAATAGGGGGCCCCGGTCAATGCCGCAGCCAGGATGAAACTATCGACGGGGAACAGGATGTCCACCACCGCCTCCTTCTCATCCTGGTCGCGGGCAAACAGTTCAACCGCACCTTCAAGCAGCACCATCAGGAAATCGGCCTGATCCCCCTCGTTGAACAGCAGGGTGGAACGCGGATAGCGCTGCAGCGATCCATATGCCGCCAGGGCCGACAATTGCCCGTCGGCCAGCTTGCGAAACATCGGAAGGCTGCGCACCAAGCTCAGGTCGTCGGGCTTCATTGTCATTATCTGTGAGGCGAGGTCATCTGATGGCCCATGGCTAGGTAGGATATGCGGCGCTCCTGCGTCAATATCACTGCTCAAATCGATATATTAAAGCGCGTAAACAGGACGTTGTTTTCCAGGTGCACATGCTCCCCGGCCTCCTGCACGAAATGTTGCAAGCTGCTATAGAGTGCCCGCCAAGTGGCGCAGGCGCGGGCCGGGGGCGTGAAGTTGCGCGTCAGCGCCACCATCTGGCGCAACTGATCGCCGAACAGGTCATGCTCCTCCATCATGCAGGCGATGGGGCCGGTCAGGAACAGGGAACCGCCGGACAGCATGGCCGGGAACAGCACTTGCTCCTCCTTCTGCATATGTTCCTCCAACTCAGCCGCCACCTGGACCAACAGGGTATGAAGGCCCTTGGGACAGTCCGGGTGTTGGCCATGGACGCTCTCCACCTTCCGCGACAGGTAAAGCAATTCCTCCCACTGTCGCCGGTGACCTTCATGAAAGCGGCTCAGAATCAAACTGATCAGCGCCGGAGTGGACACGCTGGCGGGGGCCGCACCCTCGCCATCCGGCTGGCTCAGCAGTTCCCGCAAAAGTCCGGCCGGGTCAAGCCCTTGGGCCTTGGCCGCGTCAGCCAGGGGCAAATCGCCGCTGAAGTAAAAGTCGATGCCATGGCGCCGAAAGACGGCGGTGGCACCTGGAATGGTGGCAGCCAACATCGATACGGGTTGTGTCAGGGATGTCATGTCGTTCCTCGGGCCTTGTCAGCCGCCACAGCGGCCGCCGCAGCAGCCACCATCGCGTTCGGGCAAATCGGTAAAGCTGATGCGGGCCGTGCCCGGTGTCGGGAACAGCCCCTGCAACCGTTGCAACAGCCGCTCAGGCGGTAGTGCCTCGGGACAATCGTCAATGGCACAGATAACCGATCCATCGGCCTGTGCGCCGAGTACGGCACCCTGCTGCAACAACAGTAGATGTGCAGCATCACGTCGGAACTGGATGAATTGCGTCGTCATCTATCAAGAACCTTCACACTGGGGATGCAGGCCATCCAAGCAGGCCTGAACACCGCAGTCCTTGCGCTTCGGCAAATTCCGCACAAGTGCGGCACCAGAAGTGATGAGGAAAATCACTCAGATGTAAATTGATTATTATCAATTGACAATAGTACTATTATCAATTTTCTATAAATTTCTGTGTATAACGGAATACGATGATCACTGCTGACGTTATGCAAGATTGATCCTGATCAATGTTTGCCCCTACAATTGGGGGTATGGTTTTGTCAGCAAATAATAGTTTTGGCAGGATGTCATGGATGCAACCCCCGCTCCGGACTCCAGAAAGGCCGAACTGCTGAAGTTCGTCTTTCTGGCCTTCGTTTTCATCCCGGTTCTGTCGATCGGGGTGGTGGCTGGCTATGGCTTCACCGTCTGGATATATCAGATATTCGCTGGCCCGCCGGGCATGTGACGGGGCACGACCGCCATGGAAACAAGGCTTTCACGCCGCGCCCTGTTTGGCCGGGCACCTGCTCCTGGTGCCATACCGCCTGCCGGTCCGCCGCTGGCCGTTATAGCCGCCCATTGCCTGGCGGAAACCGGGGCCTATTGCCGGACCTGCGGCGATGCCTGCCCGGAAGCGGCCATCCGCTTCCTGCTGCTGCCGCGCGGGCGGGCGCGGGCCGATGTGGATGGGGATCGCTGCACCGGCTGCGGTGACTGCCTTGCCCCCTGCCCTGTCGGTGCCATCCAACTCACACCCCGCACGGGAGATGCCGCATGAGCGATCAAATCCACATTTCCAGCCTGATCGTCCATGCCCGCCCCGATGCGCTGGCCGCGATAGCCGCCCGCATCCAGGCGCTGGGGGGCGAGATTGTGCCCACCGACGGCGATGCCAGCCGGCTGATCGTGCTGACCGAACAGCCCAGTGCAGGCACCACGGCGGACATGCTGGACGCCATCAATGCCCTTGCCGGCGTCTACAGCGCCCTTCCCGTTTATCACCACGCCGAACCGTCGGCGTGCCTTGCGGAGCCCATGCCATGACACTGACCCGCCGCGATTATCTGAAGGCCCAGGCCGCCGCCACGGCGGCCGCCACCGCCGGCGTCACCCTGCAGGCCGGTGCCACGCAACTGCCCACCGGCATGGATGCCAAGGTGAAATGGTCCAAGGCCGCCTGCCGCTTCTGCGGCACCGGCTGCGGCGTCATGGTGGGGGTGAAGGAAGGCCGCATCGTCGCCACCCATGGCGACCAGAAGGCCGAGGTCAACCGGGGCCTGAACTGCGTGAAGGGCTATTTCCTGTCCAAGATCATCTATGGCCAGGACCGGCTGACCACGCCGATGCTGCGCATGAAGAACGGCCAGTACGCCAAGGAGGGGGACTTCACCCCCATCACCTGGGATCAGGCCTTCGACATCATGGCGGAGAAGTGGAAGGCCACCCTGAAGGCCAAGGGGCCGGAAGCCATCGGCATGTTCGGGTCCGGCCAATGGACGGTGCATGAAGGCTATGCCGCCGTCAAACTGATGAAAGCCGGTTTCCGCTCCAACAATATCGATCCCAACGCACGGCACTGCATGGCGTCGGCCGTGGCCGGCTTCATGCGCACCTTCGGCATTGATGAGCCGATGGGATGCTATGACGATATCGAAGCCGCCGACGCCTTCGTGCTGTGGGGCAGCAACATGGCGGAGATGCACCCCGTCCTGTGGACCCGCGTCACCGACCGCCGCCTGTCCAACCCGGATGTGAAGGTGGCGGTGCTGTCCACCTTCGAACATCGCTCGTTCGAGCTGGCCGACATCCCCATGGTGTTCACGCCGCAGACCGATCTGGCCATCCTGAACTATATCGCCAACCACATCATCCAGACCGGGCGGGTGAACAAGGATTTCGTCAACAAACACACCACCTTCGTGAAGGGGCGCACCGATATCGGCTATGGGCTGCGGCCCGACAATCCGCTGGAAAAGGCGGCCAAGAATGCCGGCAGTGCCAATGATTCCGACCCGATCAGTTTTGAGGAATTCGCCGCCTTCGTCGCCCCCTATACGCTGGAAAAGGTGGCCGCCCAGTCCGGTGTGCCGGCGGCAAGGCTGAAGGCGCTGGCGGAGCTTTATGCCGATCCGAAGATCAAGGTCACCAGCTTCTGGACCATGGGCTTCAACCAGCATACGCGCGGCGTCTGGGCCAATAACTTGGCCTATAATATCCATCTGCTGACGGGCAAGATCGCCGAGCCCGGCAACAGCCCCTTCTCGCTGACCGGTCAACCCAGCGCCTGCGGCACCGCGCGGGAGGTTGGCACCTTCTCCCACCGGCTGCCCGCCGACATGGTGGTGACGAATGCCGAACACCGCGCCCATGCCGAACATCTGTGGAAGCTGCCGGAAGGCACCATCCCGGCCAAGCCCGGCTTCCACGCCGTGCAGCAGGACCGGATGCTGAAGGATGGCAAGCTGAACTGCTATTGGGTGCAGGTGAACAACAACATGCAGGCGGCCCCCAATACCGCCAACGAGACCTGGCCCGGCTATCGCAACCCGGACAATTTCATCGTCGTATCGGATGCCTATCCCACCGTCACCACCATGGCCGCCGATCTGGTGCTGCCCGCCGCCATGTGGGTGGAAAAGGAAGGGGCCTATGGCAATGCCGAACGCCGCACTCAGGTCTGGCACCAGCTGGTGAACGCGCCGGGCGAGGCGCGGTCGGACCTGTGGCAACTGGTCGAATTCTCCAAACGCTTCAAGGTAGAGGACGTCTGGCCGGCGGAATTGCTGGCCAAGGCGCCGGAATTCCACGGCAAGACCCTGTTCGACATCCTCTATCGCAATGGGCAGGTGGACAGGTTCTCCCTCAGCGAATGCGACCCGGCCTATGAGAACCGAGAATCCAAGGAACTGGGATTCTATCTGCAAAAGGGGCTGTTTGAGGAATATGCCAGCTTTGGCCGTGGCCATGGCCATGACCTTGCCCCCTATGAGCGCTATCACGAGGAACGCGGGTTGCGCTGGCCGGTGGTGAATGGCCAGGAAACGCGCTGGCGCTTCCGTGAAGGCAGCGACCCCTATGTGCCGGCCGGCGAAGGGATGCGCTTTTATGGCCATAAGGATGGCAAGGCCCGCATCTATGCCCTGCCTTATGAGCCGCCGGCCGAAAGCCCGGACACGGATTATCCATTCTGGCTGTCGACGGGCCGGGTGCTGGAACATTGGCATTCCGGTTCCATGACGCGCCGCGTGCCGGAACTGCACAAGGCCGTACCGCAGGCACTCTGCTACATGCATCCCGATGATGCCCAAGCGATGAATGTGCGGCGCGGGCAGGAAGTGCTGGTGGCCTCCAGGCGTGGCCAGGTGCGGGCGCGGGTGGAAACGCGGGGCCGCAACAAGCCGCCGCGCGGGCTGGTCTTCGTGCCCTGGTTTGATGCCGATGTGCTGATCAACCGCGTCACGCTGGACGCCACCGACCCGATCTCCAAACAGACCGACTACAAGAAATGCGCCGTGCGCATCACGCCGGTCCAGGGGGCATGATCATGAAGAACCTCCGCACCGCCCTGATCCTGTCCCTGCTGGCGGCCCTGCCCGTGCTGGGCGTGCCGGTGGCGCAAAAAGCTTTCGCCACCGATCCGGCCCCGGCCCAGGTCGCCGCCAGCCTCAGCGCGACCGTGCGCGATGTCAAAGCCAGTGGCCGCCCGGCCTTCACCGGGGCCGACGGGCTGACCGTTCAGGAAGCCCCGTCCATTCCGAAGGATGCCACCGACGACCGCCGCCGGCAGCGCAACTATCCCGAACAGCCGCCGGTGATCCCGCACCAGATCGTGGGATATCAGTTGGACCTGCGCGCCAATAAGTGCCTGACCTGCCACGCGCGGGAATTTACCGGCGACAGCCAGGCACCAATGATCTCCGTCACCCATTTCCAGGATCGTGACGGGCAGGTGCTGGGGGCCGTGTCGGCGCGCCGCTATTTCTGCCTGCAATGCCATGTGCCGCAGACGGACGTACAGCCGCGCGTGCCCAACAGTTTCCGCGATGTCGACAGCGTCATCCGCGAAAAGGATGCCGGCGCCAAAGGGGGCCAATGATGGGCATCATCCGTCGCGCACTGGATCTGGTGATGGCGGCCTGGCGGGCGTTCAACCGCCCGGCCGGCCATCTCTCCATCGGTTTCCTCACCATTGGCGGCTTTATCGCCGGCGTGCTGTGGTGGGGTGGCTTCAACACCGCCCTGGAGGTCACCAACAAGGAGGCCTTCTGCATCGGCTGCCACGAGATGCGGGACAATCCATATGCCGATCTGAAACAGACCATCCATTATTCCAACCGGTCGGGCGTGCGGGCCACCTGCCCCGATTGCCATGTGCCACATAAATGGACCGACAAGATCGCCCGCAAGATGCAGGCCTCCAAAGAGGTCTGGGGCAAGATTTTCGGCACCGTGAACACACCGGAGAAGTTCGAGGCCAAGCGCAAGGAACTGGCCAGCCATGAATGGGCGCGGCTGAAGGCCAACAATTCCCTGGAATGCCGCAACTGCCACAGCGCCGACAGCATGGATATCACCCGCCAGGGCGCGCGCGGCGCGGCGGCACATCAGCAATTCCTGTTTACCGGTCAGGCCACCTGCATCGACTGTCACAAGGGCATCGCCCATCGGCTGCCCGACATGACCGGCGTGCCGATCTGGACCATGCCGCAGCAGGCGGCAGCGCCCCATTGAGGGGTCACGACATAGGAGGGGCGAAGAATCACGCCGCCATTGTCAACCAAAGGCAGCCACGGTTGATCTGACATTGATGCCGCCGGCTTTTGTCCGTCGGATCTGACGTCCGACGGCCATGACGAAAACAGCCGGCAACTGGCGTGCGG
Source organism: Niveispirillum sp. GW835-FHT14G11 (assembly GCF_058793615.1). Taxonomy (NCBI): domain Bacteria; kingdom Pseudomonadati; phylum Pseudomonadota; class Alphaproteobacteria; order Rhodospirillales; family Azospirillaceae; genus Niveispirillum; species Niveispirillum sp. GW835-FHT14G11. Next base: position 3,773 of record NZ_JBXAFZ010000024.1, on the reverse strand, counting down.
GGGGCACCCGGTCCCAGAGGGTTTGCAGAATTGTCCTTCCTTTCCGGGCTCTTCGGATCTTTCGACCGGCAGCAATACGCTGTGACCAATGGAAATAGAGGTCGGCATGCTGGGGACTGATGTGATGGAAGATGCCGGCGATGGTCTGGCGGACCCGGTTGTTGAAGCCTTCAGCAGCATTGGCATGGACGGTGCCACGGGCATATTCCTTGCGGGCAGGGCACACGGTGTCGTGACGGGCGAAGGCAGTGCCGGCCGCCACGAAGGCCTTTCATTCATCGCTCATCAGATGGGCCTGCGGCGTCACGCTCGCTTCCAGCACCCGTTCGGTCTCGTTCAACGACAGGTCGGCAACAACGCAGGCCCTGGCTTCGTCGGCCGCTGTTCCCGGGTCCGATCCGGCGGGCCGCTGAACAACGACCATGGCCGGGGTCTTGGTCGTACGCGGGTGTCCTTTGCAGCCCCGACCGGCACCGGGCTTGTCGGGATCGGACCGGGAGCACCACCGAAATACATATCATCGATTTCGATGACGCCACCCAGCGTGTGGTCACGGGCCACCAGCAGACGCAGCACATGCCCCATCCGCCATGCCGTCGGCTGCCTTACCCCGATGATGTCGGCCAGCCGGAACGAGGAGACGCCCTTATCGGATTGCAGGATGAACCTCAGGGCCAGCAGCCAGATGCGCAACCGCAGCTTGGTCGCATGCAGCGGGGTCCGCGTTGTAACCGTGAATTGCTGTCGGCAATCCTGGTCAGAGCATTGATAATGCCCTGGCCGTGCCCGACGCCCCGTATCCCGGCCAGCTAGGCTGATTGACCGATGGCAGCCGGCGGCACCGATTATCATCCGAAAACGCGGCAACGGCGTCGGCTGTCCGCCGTCAGGCCCTGTGGGACGAACTCGGTTGATTGCATAAGGGAGGATTTCTTGCTCATCGTAGTGACCGAAGGGAACGCAGATGAGGCAGAAATCCATGGCGCCGAAATCGCGTGCCGAGCAGGTGGTCCGGGATATCCGGCGGCAGACGCGCAAACACTATTCGGCGGAGGAGAAGATCCGCATTGTGCTGTCGGGCCTTCGCGGCGAGGACAGCATTGCGGAACTGTGCCGACGGGAAGGCATCGCCGAGAGCCTGTATTACAGCTGGTCCAAGGAATTCCTGGAGGCTGGCAAGAAGCGCCTTTCCGGCGACACGGCCCGCCAAGCCAGCACCGGCGAGGTCAAGGACCTGCGGCGCGAGATGCGCGACCTGAAGGAAGTAGTCGCCGACCTGACCCTGGAAAACCGCCTGCTCAAAAAAAGCATGATCGCGGATGGGGGCAACGAGGAATGAGATACCCCGCGTCCGAAAAGCTGGAGATCATCCGCTTGGTTGAGGCATCGCACCTGCCGCTGCACCGAACCCCGGACAGGCTTGGCATTCCCGCCACCACCTTCTATCGGGGGGCATGCGCGCTATCGGGCAGCACGTGAAGGCGGCCTGGCCGACCGGACCAGCGCGCCGGGCCGGGTGTGGAACCGCATCCCCGACGCGGTCCGCCAGCAGTTGATCGAACTGGTCCTGGAGGCGCCAGACCTGTCGCCGCGTGAACTGGCGGTGAGGTTCACCGATACCGGGGGCAATTTCGTCTCCGAGGCCTCGGTCTACCGGTTGCTGAAGGCCCATGACCTGATCACCAGCCCGGCCTTCGTGGTGATCAAGGCGGCCGACGAATTCCGCGACAAGACCACCCGGCACAACCAGATGTGGCAGACCGATTTCACCCATCTCAAGGTCATCGGCTGGGGCTGGTTCTATCTGTCGACCATACTGGATGATTATTCCCGCTATATCGTCGCCTGGAAGCTGTGCACTGAGCAAGCGGGGCCGATGACGTCACCGACACCTTGACCCTGGCGCTGGAGGCCTCGGGCTGCAATCGGGTCGATGTTGCCCACCGGCCCCGCTTGCTCAGTGACAATGGCGCGTCCTACATCGCGCGCGATCTGGCCGAATGGCTGGAAGACAAGGGCATGGACCATGTCCGCGGCGCCCCCAACCACCCCAAGACCCAGGGCAAGATCGAGCGCTGGCACTAGACCCTGAAGAACCGCATCCTGCTCGAAAACTATCTCCTGCCCGGCGACCTGGAAGCCAAAATCCAGGATTTCGTCGACCATTACAACCGCCGCCGATACCATGAAAGCATCGGCAACCTGACGCCCGCCGATGTCTATTACGGCCGCGGCTCCGCCATCCTGGAACGGCGGGCAAAAATCAAGAGGCAGACCATCCAGCACCGGCGCTTGTGCCATCAAAGCCAGCCCGCTTAACATCAACCCGCAACGAGCCAGAACCTCCGCTCACAAAATCGGCAAACCGTCCCATTTGTTTCGACGACGGACAATAATGGTGAAAAAAAGCGGCGCGGCAGAGCGTCAACTGTCACATGTGACTCTATTATTTGCGGCATATCGGGGACGGTCTGGAAGAAGCCTATAACTCCAGTGGGGACGGGATCGATCGCGCTTCCGAGTTTTCTGTTCGCGCAGCCCGGTCGCTTTACGAACTCATGCAAACTCTCATCGGCTGGGTGGATATGTTTAAACGATTGCCCAAGGACTCGTTGCACCGCGTATTTCCCGAATGCACCGATGCTTTCGATACAATTTCGCACTCTGCTGCGGTCACGCTCGGCAGCGTATTCGTGACGGTGGTCAACTCGTCGCGCATCGACCCCGGCGTTTTCCAGACGCTGCACGATGTAACTATCCAGCAGGTCCGGGACTTCCACGTCGATGGCGGCGAGTTGTCGCGCATGCGTGCGTTTCTGATCAAAGTGCTTCTGGATGGCGGAAACCACACAGCGGATCAAGACTACTGGGACCGACTGGCGACGCTTTTCGAAAATATGGATCCTATGGAGCGATATAACGTAAAATACTACGAAAGAGCGCTCACGTTGCGACAACGGCGGCAATTGGACGCAATGCCTTCAATTTGAGCGTTGTCAGTCAAGCCGAGGTTTGATGGATAGTAGAAATGACCACTTATACCAATATGCGCTGATGAGGACTCACAGCGGGGATTCCCAAAGGTGATCGGATGTGAGTCACTCTGGCAAACAGCCGAAGCTTTTCCATGGCAGCGCCGATCCCCCTTCGTCCTGATTATGATGGCCCCGCTCTTGTTGCCTTGGCCCGGCGGTCGCGGGACGCCGACCAGAAGCGGCGGTTGTTGGCCCTGGCGTCGATCTATGATGGGGGCCGTCGCAGCGCGGCGGCTAAGCTGGGCGGGGTCGGCCTGCAAATCGTCTGGGACTGGGTCCTTGCTTTCAATGCACTGGGCCCGGACGGTCTGATCGACCGGAAGGCGCCAGGTCAACGGCCGAAGCTCAATGCCGCCCAGCGGCAAGCACTGGCGGAGAAGGTGGAACGGGGGCCGATCCCGGCGGTTGACGGTGTGGTGCGCTGGCGGCTCAAGGACCTGGTGCAGTGGATCGCCGAGGAGTTCGGCATTTCTCTGGATGCGTCAACCATGAGCCGCGAGATGAAGGCGTTGGGGTTCGCCAAGCTGTCTGCCCGTCCCCACCACTACGCCCAGGACGTTCAGGCCCTTGATGAATTTAAAAAAAACTTCCCCGCTGAATTGGCATCGATCCGGACCAGCCTGCCGCCGGGAACCGACATAGAGCTGTGGTGGCAGGACGAGGGTAAGCATCCGGCGTAGGCCCATTCAGGGTTTTGCCTTCCAATTCCATGGCAAGAGTTCGGCGATTGCCTTTGCT
>NZ_JBXAFZ010000023.1:0-89698 GCF_058793615.1 Niveispirillum sp. GW835-FHT14G11 | reverse complement strand
GTGGATGCCATCCGCGCCATCGCCGGCCAGATCAACCTGCTGGCCCTGAACGCCACCATCGAGGCGGCGCGTGCCGGTGAGGCTGGGCGCGGCTTTGCCGTCGTCGCCACCGAGGTCAAGAACCTCGCCAACCAGTCGGCCAACGCGACCCAGAAAATCTCCGCCGAAATCGCCGGTATCCAGGGGCTGTCCACCGACATGGTCGTTGCCCTCCGGGAGATCCGCAGCGCGGTTGGCAATGTCCGGGAATATGTCTCCACCACCGCCGCCGCCGTCGAGGAGCAAAGCGCGGTCACCCGTGACATGTCCTCCAACATGCAGACGACCGCCGCCGCCGTGGAAACCGTCACCCGCAATCTCACGGCCATTAACCACTCAATCGGCAAGGTCACCGGTGCCGTCACCACGACAAAGGAAGCCGCCCGCGTCCTGGCTCGGTAGTTCGCTCAGGATCGGCCCGGCCGGAACCAGGAATGACCCGCCGCAGACACCTCGCGCCTCAGCAATCGCGCAGCATGCTCAACATGCCGATATTGATCGTGGCGTTGTCCTAGAGCCTGTCAGGTTTCAGTTGAAGCGCACCCTATATTCGCCTTCCCGGTGACAAGCCGGGACCCAGGGGCCACAGGACCAAACCTCTACGCGGCGTCGATCAAAGCTGCCGACAGGTCGGGCGCTTGGCTCCTGGGTCCCGGCTTGTCACCGGGAAGGCGGGATATGGAGGCTCCATCTAAACCCAACAAACTCTCAGCGACCGGGCTTACCGGTCTCGCCCGCCCCCCATCACCCCAGCAACCGGCCCTGGCGTAGCAGCAGTTCCATCGCCGCCGCCGGCACCGGCTTGCTGAACAGATAGCCCTGGAGGGCGTCGCATTGATAGGCGCGCAGGTAGATCAGTTCCTCCTGCGTTTCCACCCCTTCTGCCACCACCTGCTTGTGCATGGCATGCGACATGGCGACGATGGCCTGGACCAGCGCCGCATGCTCGGCGGCTTTGACCATCTGGCTGATGAAGAACCGGTCCACCTTCACCGTGTCGATGGGCAGTTCCGACAGGCGGCTGAACACCGAATGTTCCATGCCGAAATCATCCAGCGCGAAGCTGACACCCAGGCTGGCCAGATCCGTGATGTTGCGATGGACCAGGTCGTCATCGCGGATGATGGTGCTTTCCGTCAGTTCCAGCTTCAGCGCCGTGGGCTGCAGGCCAGTCTGGTCCAACAGGGACTGCACCCGGACGCTGAAATCCGGGCGCATGAGCTGGATGCCCGACACATTGACGGATATCGGGAAATCGCACAGGCCGGCGGCCCGCCACAGCGCCGTCTGCTTCAGCGCCTGGCGCAGGACCTCATGCCCCAGTTCCACGATCTGGCCGCCCTGTTCGGCCGCGGGGATGAAATCCGCCGGCGAGATCAGGCCGCGGACCTCATGCTGCCAGCGCACCAGCGCCTCGGCCCCGATGATGTGGTGGCGGACCGGATGCACCAGCGGCTGATAGAACAGCGTGATCCGGTCATTCGCCAGGGCGGCGGTCAGCTCTGTCTGAATCCATTGGCGCTTCACCGCCCGTTCCGTCATCTCCGCGGCGTAATATCGGAAGGGTGCGTGCGACGGCTTCACCTCGTGCAGGGCGGTGCTGGCATGTTGCAGCATCTCCGTCGCGTCGCTGGCATCGGCCGGATACAGGCTGATGCCGATATGGGCGCGGCGGGACATCTGCACGCCATCCACGTTGAAGGGCAGGTCGAAGGCCGTCTGCAACTGCCACAGCCTCTGGTCCAGGTCGGCTGGCGCGTCGGGCAGGAGCAGGCAGAAATAGGCCCCTTCGAACCGTGCCAACACCTCGCCGGGTTCCAGGAGCTGACGCAGACGATCCGCCACGGCGCGGACCAGCGCGTCGGTGGCCGCCAGACCCCATCCATCCTGGAAATCGGCAAAGGCTTCCAGGCCCAGACAGAACAAGGCCACGCGCCGATCTTTCAGCGGTCTGGCCAGCGTTTCGATCAGCAGCCGGGTGAAATGGGCCCGGTTGGGCAGATCGGTCACCGGATCGAAATAGGCGAGATGGTCGCGCACCGCCTCCGCCGCCTTCAGTTCCGTCACGTCCAGCGCGATGCCATCCCATTGCACCGATCCATCGGACAGCTTTTCCGGCTGCGATTGCGACCGCAGCCAGCGGGTGCCGCCGGACGCGGTCGATAGCCGGAATTCGACGATCATGGGTTCCAGCGTTGCCGCCGACAGAGCCATGGCGTCCCGATAGATCTTGCGATCATCGGGATGGATGGCGCGCAACAGCGTGGCACCGGACGCCATCACCAGGGGGCTGGTGGCGGGATCGCCCAGGTCGCCGGTATCGATGAAATCAGCCAGCAACTCCTTCTGCATGTAGGTATAGCTGAGGCTCCCGTCGGCCCGCATATACCGACGGAGATGATGCCGGGGATATTCTTGGCGATGCCGCGCAGCACCATGTCGCTTTGCTGGCGGGCCTGTTCGATCACGCGGTTCTGGCGGCGTGTCGTGGCAGCGGCCAATTCGCGCTCGATGGCCGGGCGCAGCCGGGCGATGCGGTCCTTCAGCACCAAATCCGCCGCACCGGCATGCATGACGGCCACCGCCGACTCCTCGCCGATGGTCCCCGTCACCACGATCAAAGGCAGGTCCGGGTCGTGCGCTTGGACCAGGAGGGTGACCTCCAGGGGTGAAAGCGACGGCATGGAATAATCGCACAGGACAATGTCGAAGGTCCGCTCGGCCAATGCCGCAACGACGGCGTCCCGATTGTCGACATGGTGGGCCTCCACCTTCATGCCCCCCCGGCGCAGGCTTTCGATCAACCAGGCGGCGTCAAGGTCGCTATCCTCCACCAGCAGGATGCGAACGGGATCGGCCCCTCTCATGACCGGTCGTCCGCGAGTGGCAGGTTGATCAGCGTCCAATAAAGACCAAGCTGCGCCACCTTGGTGGAGAAGCGGCCGAAATCCACCGGCTTGCGGACATAGGAGTTCACGCCCAGGCGATAGGAGCGGACGATATCCTCCTGCTCATCCGACGAGGTGAGGATGACCACGGGAATATGATGGCTGCGCGGGTCGGTCTTCAAACGGCGCAGCACTTCCAGCCCGTCGATCTTGGGCAGCTTCAAATCCAGCATGATCACCACGGGCGGCGGCGGGATGGGGTCATTGGGGCCGGCATCGCCGAAGATATGGGCCAGCGCCTCCACCCCGTCATGGGCGATGTCGATGGGGTTGGTGACATGCGCCGACTTCAGGGCCCGCAGGATCAGGGCCTCGTCATCGGGATCGTCTTCCACGATCAGCAACCGCCCGTCAGCCATGTGCCTCGTCCCCGCTATTGAGTGTGAAGGACACCAGCGTGCCCTTGCCCGGTTCGGACTGGATTTCGATATTCCCGCCGTGCCGGCGGATGATCCGGGCGACGGTCGCCAGACCGATGCCCGTGCCCTCGAACTCATGCGTGGCATGCAGCCGCTGGAACGGTGAGAACAGCTTGTCGGCATAGGCCATGTCGAACCCGACGCCATTGTCCGACACTTGATAAACCACCTGCCCGCCCCGCCGTGTGCTGGTGAAGCCGATGGCGGGGGCGGCCGTGCGGCTGGTGAATTTCCAGGCATTGCCCAGCAGATTATCCAGCACCACCCGCATCAGCCGCGGATCGGCCACGTCCAGCAGACCGGGCGCGATCACCACCTGGACCGAACGATGCGGATCATGCTGACGCAACTCCTCCACCACATTGTTGGCGATGGCGGACAGATCGACGGCAATGGGGGTGATGCCGCTGCGGGTGACGCGCGACAGCTTCAACAGATCGTCGATCAATTGCCCCATGCGCACGGCACCCCGCCGGACGCGGGCCAGATAATCCTTGCCCCGGTCATCCAGGATATTGTCGTAATCCTCCAGCAATGCCTGGCTGAACCCGTCCATGCTGCGCAAGGGTGCCCGCAGATCATGCGAAACGGAGTAGGCAAAGGCCTCCAGCTCCTGATTGACCACCTCAAGGTCGCGGGTGCGCGCCTCCAGCCGGTCATTCATGCGCTGCAACCGCTGCACCCGGTCGGAAATATCGACGATGGCCGACAGGACCATCGGCCCCTCATCCATGGTGATGGGGTTCAAACCGATTTCCACGGGAAACTCACTGCCATCATTGCGGCGCGCAAACAGGTCGCGGCCAGCCCCCATGGGGCGCGAACCATGGCCATGATGGAAGAACCCGCCGCGCAGGCCCGGATGAGCGGCGCGGTGCCGGTCGGGCACCAGTATCTCCACCGGGCTGCCCAGCAGTTCGGACCGGTCATAGCCAAACAGCCGCTCCACCTGGGCATTGACCATGACAATCCGGCCGTCGCCATTGATCATCACCATGGCGTTGGGTGCGGCCTCCACCACCTGGCGGAACCGTTCCGCCGATTGCCGGCGCAAGGACAGATCGACGATGGCCGAGAGGACCATCGGCCCGTCGGACGTCTGGATGGGGTTCAGACCGATCTCGACGGGAAACTCCGTCCCGTCGCGGCGCAGGGCGTACAGGTCGCGGCCAACCCCCATGGGGCGGGGACTCGGATCCCCGGTGAAGGCGGTGCGCAGGGCCGGGTGATGCCCCCGGAACCGCGCCGGCACCAGCATCTCGACGAACTGGCCCAGCATCTCCGCCCGGTCATAGCCGAAAACCCGCTCGGCCTGGCCATTGACCATGACGATGCGTCCCTGGCCATTGATCATCACCATGGCGTTGGGCGCAGCCTCCACCACCAACCGGAACGGCTCGTCCGATGGGTTGCCAGCAACGCCAATCTGCGGGTTATCCTGCACCAGCCGGCCTCCACCATCCCGATGGCAACGCACCAAAGCGGTCCCGCTATGTTAGCAGATTATCATTTTAGTCGATAAATCATTCACCCGCCGACAATCCTTTGGTTAATATGACATTCGTAGTAGATTGTGCTTCCTGAGCCACATACGCCTGATGATTGCCGTCGGAAATCTTCGGGGGCGCCCTTGGGCTCTGCGCTACCCAAAGCGAACAGCAGCCATCGCTGCTGATGCACATACTCTTCTGAAGCCCTGAGACTACCGTCGCAATCAAGTCCGGTTGCGGCGTGAAGGCGGGGCCATGGATTTCGTGTCGGATGCCTTGTTCAATGCCGGCGGTTCCGGGCGCTGACCATCATCTATGCCTCTACCCGGGCATGACATGCGGTCAGGTAAGGCTGCGACGCCTTCAAGGCGCTGGCCGACCTTCGCCGTCGCCACGCCAGATGCGCGTCCGCCTGACGTCTGTCGCCGAGGCCGACTGCCCCCGCGGCGGGAGGAGCTGCATCTCCACCAGGCGCCCTCCGACCATCACGGCTCACCGCGCTGGACGCTGGAGGACCCTGCCCGCAACCGCTTCTTCCAGATTGGCTGGGTGGAGATGGAGATGTTTGCCCGCATCCCCGTCTTCTGGCCCAAACCGCGCCCCGGCGTCTCGCGGATACCAGGGGTCAGCCCATGGCGTCCAATGCCGCTGCCCTGTCGGCCCTGATCGTGAACAGGACCGTGAAGCCGGAAATGTCGAACACCTCCTGCACATTGGGATGCAGGTTGCACAGGGACAGTCCGGCGCCCCGCGCCTTGGCCTGCTTGGCCAGCTTCAGGAGGACACGCAGCCCAGCGCTGCTGACATAATCCAGGCCCGCCATGTCCAGGACCAGACCGTTGCTGCCGTCGAAGACCGACGCCAGCCGGTCATCTAATGCCTTGCAGCTGTTACCGTCCAGACGCCCCATGGGGATCAGCACCTGGATGGGACCAATCTGTTCTTCAGCGATATTCATTCCCGCCCTCTCCGGCATGAACTTGGCCGCCGGCCCGCGGCAACTGCCAGACAATATCCTATCCCGCCGGACACTCCCTACCTACATCCGCAAGGGTGACGGCGGTCGATCTTGGCGCGGACCACACGACCGGACAATTGCTCTTAAGGACGGGGCCGCCGCTTCCCCATGCGAGGGTATGGCGTCGCACCGTCGTACCAGATAGAAATCATACGCTTGATTCCTCCTGATGATTGGATGAGGGGCCATGGTGGCGGAGCGTGAGCAGAACGGTGGCGATATCGACCGCTTCGTGGAAGGGATACGCCGTTTCCAGTTGCGCCATTACCAGGAACAGCCGGAAATGATGCGTAACCTGGTCGATCACGGCCAGGCGCCCAGCATCCTGATGATCTGCTGTTCCGACAGCCGCGTCGATCCGGCCATCCTGACCGGTGCCAGCCCCGGCGACCTGTTCGTGCTGCGCAATGTCGCCAATCTGGTGCCGCCCTATGATCCGGCAGCCGCCATGCACGGGACGGGTGCTGCCATCGAATATGCGGTACGCGACCTCAAGGTCAGCCATGTCGTGGTGCTGGGCCATGCCCATTGCGGCGGCATCAAGGCCCTGCTGGGGGCCGCCGGCGGCGTCTGGCCGGACCGGGACTTCATCGGCACCTGGGTCGGGATGGCACTGAAGGCCTGCGACCATCACGTGACGGATGCAAGCGGCAGCACGCGCAAGGTGTCGCTCGACCTGCTGAAGCAGAATCCCGACCTGGTGGAACGGGCGTCCGTCCTGGGCTCCCTTGATAATCTGATGACCTATCCCTGGCTGAAGGAACGGGTGGAGGACGGGGGCCTGATCCTGCATGGCTGGTGGTTCGACCTGGAGACGGGCGATGTCTGGACCACCGCGCCGGACCGCATGACGCTGCTGCCCGTCGTCTAATGGGCAAGGTCAGGAACTAGTCCGCCCATGCGCAGGCCCGACAATATCGTCTATTGGCTGAACGACCGGCTGCCGCCGCGCGTGGCGTTGGGTCTGGCCGTGCAGCAGGTGGCTTTCCTGTCCGTGCTGCTGCTGGTGCCCAGCCTCTACAGCCACATGGCGCGCCTACCACCCTCGGTGTTCCTGGACCTGGCATCGGCGACGCTGCTGACCTCGGCGGCGGGCGTGCTGTTGCAGGCCTGGGGCCGCTTCGGCATCGGGTCGGGGTACTATTATCCCTTGCAGGCCACGACCACGGTGCTGGCGACATTGTCGCTGGCGGCGGACCGGCCCGGCGGCCTGCCCGCGGCCTATGGCATGATCGCGATCATCGGCCTGTCGCAACTGGCGTTCAGCCTGGTGATCGTCCGGCTGCGCGCCATCATCACGGTGGAGGTGGCGGGGCTGGCAGTGCTCCTGATCGGTATCGGGCTGGGCCAGGTCGGCCTTGCCCTGATTTTCGACCTGCCACAGTTCGAGCATGGCCGCATGCAGCCGGCAGGCACCGGTCTGGCGGCCGCGGCGGGCTGCTTCGCCGTCATGGCCGCCTGCCATGTCTGGGGCGGCCGTCGGCTGCGCCTGTTCACCACCCTGACCGGGCTGGTATCGGGCGTGCTGCTATCCTGGCCGCTCGGCCTGCTGGACCCTGCCGCCATGGTGCGGACGGCCGAGGCCCCCTATCTGCACCTGCCGGGCCTGCCGGTCTTCGGCTGGTCCTTCGATGCCGGTGCATTGCTCCCCTATATCGTCACCGGCTTCCTGCTGGCGCTCAGTTCGATCGGCACCCAGTCGCTGATGCAGCGTGCCAACGACGCCGACTGGGTGCGGCCCGACCTGCGCTCCCTGGGCCATGGCGTGCGGGCGGAGGGGTTGATGCATCTGGTGGCGGCCTTGCTGAACGGGCTGCCGTTGCTGGCCAGCGGCGGCGGCGCCAGCTTGGCCGCCTCATCGGGCTGCACCAGCCGGCACCTGGCCTACTGGACGGCAGGCCTGCTGGTCCTGTTCGCCTTCATGCCCAAGCTGATCATGGTCTGGCTGCTGATCCCCAATCCGGTGGCCGGCGCGCTGCTGCTGTTCCTGTCCTGCACCGCCAGCATCAGCGGCATGCGCCTCGTCACCTCGCGCCTGCTGGACAACCGGCGGATCATCGCGGTGGGCACCGGCCTGCTGGTCGGGCTGGCGGGACTGCCGCTGCTGGAGGCGCTGGTCAATATCTGGGCCGATCTCCGCTATCTGGCCTTTTCCAGCGTGTCGGCGGGCATGCTGGTCTGCGTGACGCTGGCCACCCTGTTCCATCTGGGCGAGCGGTCGCGGAAAACGGCGCGGTTCCGGGCCGCGGACATCACCGCCGACGGGATCGCCGATTTCATCGAGGCGCAGGGCCGCGCCTGGGGTGCGCGCGTCACCGCCGTGCGCCGTGCCGAGCATGCCGGCTGGCAGGCCATCGAATTGCTGCGCGATGCCGGGCTGATCGACCCGGCCCGGCCGGAGGTGGAACTGGCAACGGAGTATGATGAATATTTCCTGACCATCATCTTCCGCTATCAGGGCTTGCCGCCGCCCCTGGAGATCAACCCACCCACGGCAGACGAACTGCTGGAGGATGAGGAGGCCGGCAACCGCATGACCGGCTTCCTGATCCGCAAGCTGGCCCTGGAGGCGCAGTCCCGCCGCCAGGGTTCCATGGCGGAACTGCGCCTGCGTTTTGCGGGCTGATCCCCGGCCCTCGCTTGGCAGTTCCTGCCACCGGACAATGCCGGCGCAATGCATCCAGGCCGGGGCTTCGGGCTTTCCATCACGGAACCCGTCTGCCAGCACACCATCCTGACGCGCATGGAAGGCGACACGGTCACCGGCGGAGACGAGATCGGTGATGGTGATGGAAGCGTGCGCAAGGATCGGTTCCACCTGGCTCGTAGCGCGTTGATCATCGATCTGTGCAGTCTTGAGGTCCGTCAGCCTGCCTGACTCGAGCACCTTGCAGAGGCCCATACTTTGCCATCACCGGTCTCCATAGCCTCATGCGGCGTGAAAGCCAAACCTGGAAATCGCTGGAGCTGACGGGCCACGGCCGACCGGTGGGCACCGTCATGGCCGCTGATCACATGGCCGCCGGTATGCGGTGTGTAATCCGGCCACACGATGTCATCCCCCATTGCCGAGAAATCATGCCGGTTCAACCGCTATGACCAGAAGCTTATATATCCCGTTGATCGGGACCAAAGTTGGATCGTCGCGCGCATGCTTTACCCGTGGTTGACGCTGAACCTGCGGGAGGAAAGCAAATGCGCGCACACCATCTCATCGCCTTCTTAACCGTTGCCGCCATGCAGGCCGGCGTACCTGCCCATGCCGATTCTGACCGGGCGAACCGGGATGAGGCCATCGCCATGGTCAAACGGGCCGTGGTCCACCTGAATGAGGCCGGCCGCGACAAGGCATTCGCGGATTTCGGCAATCGCGAGGGGGCATTTGTCGATCGCGACCTGTATGTGGTGGTCTATGACCTGACCGGTCGCTGCCTGGCCCATGGGGCCAACGCGAAGCTTATCGGCAAGGACCTCAGCGATGCCGAGGATATCGACGGCAAGCTCTATATCCGGGAACGCATGGAGCTGGCCAAGACCAACAAGAGCTTCTGGCAGGATTACAAATTCACCAATCCGGTCAACAAGAAGGTCGAGCCGAAGCAGATGTACTGCCAGGTCGAGCAGGATCTCGTCGTATGTGGTGGGGTCTACAAGTAGTAACGCCGATCGCCGCAAGCGCGACGCCCCGGTAGAGATGCCGGGTGCCGTGGCGGCCTGGAAGGCCGAGCCGTCGTCCTCCCAGGCTGCCTGCGCAGGCACTGTTCCCAGAAGATTAGCGCTCTGGAGGTACTGGCCATGCCCGTCGCCAAGAGAATAGCCGTCTATTTCATCCTGCTGGCCGCCACGATGCTCGGCATCGGGGTCGTGCAGATCCATGCCGTCAAGGACGTCGAGAGCCAGGTACGCCAGGCGCTGGGACCGGTCTTCACCGACAACGCGGACATGCAGGCCTTCAGCGCCCGACTGACGGAACAGCGCAAGGCGCTGTACCATCTGGTGGCGCTGGCGGCGACGGAGGCATCCGGCGCCAAGGTCCAGGCGGTCAAGACGGGCCTGCTGGCCATGACCGACAAGCTGGAGGCCGATGTGCCCCGCCTGGTGGAGATCGCCATCGACAATGGTCTGGCCGCCGAGCGGGAGGGCCTGGACAAGCTGCTGAAGAAATATGTCAGCAAGAGCCGCGACCTGATCGACATCATCGATGGCGACGTCTCGACGACATTGGCCTTCATTGGCGGACTGGAGCGCAGCGGCAGCGAGCTGGAGCAGGTGCTGAATCATATCGAAGAACGGCAGGGCATGACGCTGGACCATGTCCGCGATCAGGTCAGTCAGGCCATCCTGCTCACCTACCTGCTGGTGGCTGTCGGCGTCGTCGCTCTGGGGGCCGTCGTGACCTTCGTCTATGGCTTCGTCGCACGGCGGGTGGCCCGTCCCCTGATCATGCTGGCCGACGTGACCCACCGTCTGATCGGTGGTGAGGTGGAGACCAGGGTGCCCGACGCACTGCTGTCCCGCCGCGATGAACTCGGCAGGCTTGCCACGGCGTTGCGCGTGCTGGTCGAACATGACGCGGAACGCCGGCGCCTGCAGGACGAACAGCGCAGCAAGGCCGAGGCGGAGCAGGTGCGGGCCGGCCGCATCGGCGATCTCACCCTGGCGTTTGACGATGGGGCATCCCGGTCGCTTGACGACACGATGAGCGCCGTGCAGCAGCTTCGGGATACCGCCGTCACCATGTCGGGCGTCGCCGACGCCACGCGGGAGGCGGCGGCGGTCATGGCCACGGCCATCTCCACGACGTCCGACGAGGTCGCCAGCGTCGCCCATGCGGCCGAACAGCTTTCGGCCTGCATCAGCGAGATCGGGGACCGGGTGGCCCAGTCGAGCGCCGTGGCCCAGCATGCCGTGGAGGAGGCCGAAAGGACCGACATGCTGGTGAAGGGGCTTGCCAATGCCGCAGACCGCATCGGGGCCGTCGTCGGGCTGATCAGCGATATAGCGGGCCAGACAAACCTGCTGGCATTGAACGCCACCATTGAGGCGGCGCGCGCCGGGGAGTCCGGCAAGGGCTTCGCCGTCGTTGCCGGTGAGGTCAAGACCCTGGCCCGCCAGACTGCCGAGGCGACGGCGGAGATCGGCGCCCAGGTGGACGCCATCCAGACGGCGACCCATGACGCCGTCAGCGCGCTGCAGGCCATCTCTGAAACCATCCTGTCCATGCGCCAGTCCAGCGTGGCCATCGCCGGTGCCGTGGAACAGCAGGCGCAGATGACCCAGGGCATCGTGCAGAATGTACAGCAGGCGACCTTGAGCACACGTCAGGCCAACGACCGCGTGGCCAACGTTCTGCGCGGGGCGACGGACACCAAGGAGGCTTCGCAGCAGGTCAATGATGCTTCGGGCGATCTGACACGGCGGTCGACCGCCCTCAGCCAACGTATCCAGCAGTTCCTGACGCAGGTCCGCACAGCCTGACAGACGACGCTGCCGGCGGAATGCGCCTACCAACGGTGGGCGAAGCTCTGGCCGGTTACAAGCCGGCACCACGAACCCTTCCACGACCTGGTGCAAGAGGAGACGGATAATAGATACTGCCCGCGCTCATGGCGGCTTGAAGGTCGGCGATACCGCCCGGTACGGAGATGCACCCACCGCGTCATCGCGGTCTATAAGGACTGCGATGAGATCGTGATTGCCCCGGACAATGAAGCTGACGGCTTCGACGTCCTGTGGGTGGGGCGTTCAGAAGGAGGCTTTGTTGCAAAGTTTTGGAAACGGCGCCTGAAGGCGCCAACTGGTTTGACTGTCGGATCAGGCGGCCTGCATTTCCAGCTGTTCGGTAACGAATGGCATGGCTTCCACCATCACGCGACGCTGTGCATCGCAATCGCCAGAACCCTCCAGCGATGTCCAGGCTGCCATCAATTACGCTCTTTATGACACAGTAGAAGTAAAGGCTGGGGGGGGTAATGGATGGGCGCGCCTCATCCGCCCACCCTGTCCCAGGACATTCCGCCCTCTATCATGCCATCCATCGTGATGGGCATGCTGGCCTTGTTCGGAAGCGGGGCAGGATTTGACCGACGGAGTGGCTTTTTATCCGCGTCAGCCCGAGACGCCAATTGCATCCACACCCGCAACGCCCGGTGGTCACGACGGTCGGCCCTCTTGACCCACCTCTCTCAGCTCCCGGCGCAGGATCTTGCCCACGGCGGATTTCGGCAGGGCGTCGGTGAACTCGATCCGTCCCGGCACCTTGTAGGCGGCCAACCGCGCCCGGCAATGATCCGCCACAGCATCAACGGTCAGCCCGGCATCCTTGCGCACCACGAACAGCATGACCGCCTCCCCCGTGCGCGCATGGGGCACGCCGACACAGGCGCATTCCAGCACACCGTCGAGCATGGCGACCTCGGCCTCCACCTCGTTGGGATAGACGTTGAAGCCGGAGACCAGGATCATGTCCTTCTTGCGATCCACGATCCTGAAACAGCCATCGGCGCCCAGGATCGCAATGTCGCCCGTCTTGAAGAACCCATCCGGGGTGAAGGCGTCCCGCGTCGCGACCGTGTTATGCCAGTAGCCGGCCATGACCTGCGGCCCCCGTGCACAGAGCTCGCCCGGCACACCGGCGGCCACCTTCCTGCCCTGGTCGTCGCGGATGGAAATCTCCGTGTCCGGCAAGGCGACGCCGATGGCGCCGCTGAAGCGATCGGCGTCGAAGGGATTGCAGGTGAGGATGGGCGAGGTCTCAGACAGGCCATAGCCCTCGCGGATGTGCCGCCCGGTGACCGCCTGCCAGCGGGCGGAGACGGCGGCCTGCACTGGCGCCCCGCCGCCCACGGCCCGGAACCGCGCGTCAAAGGACAGCGCCGCGAACCGTGGATTGCTCAACAGAACGTTGAACAGGGTGTTCACCCCGGTAAAGAAGGTAACGCCGTGCCGTTCCCATTCATCCAGCATCCCGTCGATGTCGCGGGGATTGGCGATCAGGATGTTGCGGGCACCCTGGCGGCCCATGAACAGCGCGTTCACCGTCAGGGCGAAGATGTGATAGAGCGGGATCGCCGTCATCACCACCTCTTCCCTCGCCGCAAAATGCCCGTGGGAGAAGGCTTCGAACTGCAGGACATTGGCGGTGACGTTGCGATGGGTCAGGGCCGCCCCCTTGGACGGTCCCGTCGTGCCGCCGGTATATTGCAGGAAGGCGATATCCGTGGGGGCGATCTTCATTTCCGGTAGCGACAGCACCCGTCCCGCCTCAAGAACCTCTGACAGGGCGCATGCGGGCGGATCGCCCGCATCGGCAGGGACGGGTCCGAAACTGTCATCGGGCACGATGATCACCGCCCGCACCGCCGTCGGTACATCGATGGCCCGGAAGGTGGCCAGCGCATCCACGTGGAGGATCAGCAGTTCCGCGCCGCTGTCATTCAACTGGTGCGCCAGTTCCCGCGCCGTGTAGTGCGGGTTGATGTTGACCTGCGTGATGCCCAGCCGCAGCAGCGCCAGCAGGCAGATGGGAAAGGCCAACAGGTTGGGCAGCATCACCCCGACGCGCGCAGCCCGCCGGACCCCGAAACGGTGATGCAGGGCGGCGGCAAGGTCGCGCGACAACGCCTGCCATTTGTCGAAGGTCAGGCGGCTTCCCTGCTGGATGAAGGCGTCGCGCGGCCCGAAGGCATGCGTCGCCTCCAGCATCATCTCCGCCAGAGAGCCGTAGCGGTCATAGTCGATCATAATATCGGCCGTCGTCCCGGAAAGGCCCCCTCCCGCATGGCGGAAGGGGGGCTGGTCCTCAGAAGGAATATTTGACGCCGGCACCATAGGTGGCCGGATCGCCGTAGATGACATATTGCAGGCCGAACAAGGACAGATCGGCCACATGGGTGATGTGCTTGCGGTCGGTGATATTGCGGCCATAGACGGAGAAGGTCCAGTTGCCGCCATCGGGCGAAAAGCCCGCCCGCAGGTCGATCAGCAGCGGATCGTCGGTGCGCAGGATGGGGGAGTTGGTGGCATCCGACCAGGCCCGTCCCACGCGGGAGAAATCCGCCCCCAGGGTCAGGGTCCCGGCATCCGCCACCCGCATCTCATAGGTCAGCCCGCCATTGATGGAGAATTTGGGCGCCTGCGGCAGCTCGTTGCCCTTCAGATCGCCCAGCGCCACCAGGCTGGTCGGCAAATTCGCCTTGATGATCTTGGTGTCCAGCACGCCGAAGCCCAGGTTCGCGGTCAGCCCGTCGGCCAGCTGTGCCACCAGTTCCGCCTCGCCACCATTGATCCGCGCCCCGAAATTGGCAGGAGTCTGCTGCGGCACCGTGCCGCCCGGCGGATTGGCCAGGATGTAGATCTGCAGGTCCTTGTAGTCGTAATGGAAGGCCGTGAGATTGAGCCGCAGCCGGTTGTCCAGCAGCTCCGACTTCACCCCCACCTCATAGGCCGTCAACTGCTCGTCGCGCAGCGGCGTGGCCTGGAAACTCTCTTGCAGCCAGGCACCATTGAAGCCGCCGGACTTGGCTCCCCGGCTGACGGAGGCGAACAGCATCACGTCGCGGCCGGCCTTGTAGTCCAGCCCGAAGCGCCAGGACAGGTCACTGAAATCCAGCTTGTCATCGATGAACGGGTCGGCGGCGGCCGTCGCCGGGTTCACCGCCACCAGCGGCACGCGCGGGCCGCTGGGTGATCCCGCCAGCAAGCTCGAGGCATAGTCGATGGACCGCGTCTCGTCGGAATAACGCAGGCCGACTGTGGCGGTCAGCTGTTCGGTCAGGTCGTAGTAACCCTGTCCGAACAGGGCCCAGGAACGCACGTCCTGGTCATAGCCGTAGCGCGGATAGATGCTGATCAGGCCCAGGTCGAACTCGCCGGTGAAATCCAGCTTCTCCTTGAAAAAGAAGCCACCGGCGATCCAGCGGAACCGCCCTTCCTCCGGCGAGGCGATCCGCGCCTCCTGGCTGAACTGCCAGCTTTGCGCCGAATGCAGCGCCTTGGAGAAATAGGAGGAGGGGCCCTGGTTGGCGTCGAATACCGTGAACCGGTCCACATCCTCATAGGCGGTGATCGAGGTCAGCGAGTAGTCGCCGCCCAGCCCGAACTCCCCCTTCAGGTTCGCACCCCAGACATCGACACTCTCGACACTGCGGTTGTTGTAGGCACCCTTGTAGATACTACCGTCCGTGTCGCGATAGCCCGCGACATCGACGCATTCCAGACGCTCCACCCGCTCGACGCCGCAGGGCACCATGTTGCCGAGCGCCAGTTGGCCGGGATCCAGCAGGCCGCGATGCTGCGACTGATAGGCCGAGGTGCTGCTGCCACCGCCATGCATGTTCAGCAGCAGCATCGCATCGGCGTCCATGTCGTAGCGGATCTGGCCGCGCAGGCCCCAGCTGTCGATGCCGTTCAGCTTGCGCGGCGCCTCGCGGTCGGCACCGGTATAGGTGTTGGTCAGGATCGGGTCGCGGTAGTTGTAAAGGCCGGCAATGCGGACGCTGACCTTGTCGCCCGCGACAGGGCCGCCGACGCCACCCTCGACCCGGACGGCGTTGAAGCGGCCATATTCGGCGGAAAGGTCGGCCGACAGCTCGTCCGTGGGCCCCCGCGACAGCACGTTGATGGCGCCGGCCGTGGTGTTGCGGCCATAGAGCGTGCCCTGCGGCCCACGCAGCACCTCGATCCGGTCCACGTCGAAGAATTGCAGCAACTGGCCGCCCGGCGAGGATTGCACCACCTCGTCCATATAGACGCCGACGGCACCGGTGACATTGGCGTTGAAATCGCTGGACCCGACGCCACGGATGAAGATGTTGGGCGTGGTGGTGCCGAAATCGGACTTCATGGTCAGGCTGGGGGTCTGCAGCGCCAGCGTCGTGACCGTGCCCATGCCCCGGTCCAGCAGATCGTCGCCCGTGAAGGTGGCGATGGAAACCGGCGTCTCCTGCAGGTTCTGCTTCTGCTTCTGGGCCGTGACGACGATCTCTTCCAGCACCGGTGCATTCCGGTCACCCTCCGTCTGCGCCAGAGCCGGGCCGGCCGCCAGCGCGAGGCCCATGGTGGTCGTGGTCAACAGAATCGTCCTGCGAACGCCGTTCATTCAATAACCTCCCCATTTTTTATGTTCATTTATCGCCGGCCCTGCCGGTCGGTTCGGATGGGTGGTTCAATCGTGAACCCGTTGGGGGGTCAGGTGGAAGCCTGCCCATCCGTTCTCAGCAGGCTACAAGGGGTCAGGGCTGCGGACACCCGCCCTAAGGATGGGAAATCGCACGGCGCCGCACCAACCGTCCCCTCCTCGCCGCGGCACCTTCCATGGCCGGCCCGTTGCCGCCGGCCGGCATTTCCGTCGATCCCGCCCTTCTCCACCCGCCCCTCCCAAAGACGGGCGCTTGCGCCAGGGGCGTGTCGATAATGGGAACCCGCCAACCAGACAATCCAAACGCGAAAAGCGCGACAATGGAGGAGATTAGCGGTCATGAGCCACGTAAGGCGCTATCAGCAATATATCGGCGGTCAATGGGTCGATGCGGTTTCCGGCGCCACCTATCAATCGGAGAACCCGGCCCTGGGCACGCCTTGGGCCGAAGTGCCGGACAGCGGCGCCGACGATATCGACCTTGCCGTGGCGGCGGCGAAGACGGCGTTCGAGCAGGGTGAATGGCCCGGTCTGATCCCGCAGGAACGCGCCCGCCTGCTGCGCCGCCTGGCCGACCTGTGCGAACGGCACGGACCCGACATCGCGCCCCTGGAGGTACAGGACAATGGCAAGCTGCTGGCCGAGCAGCGCATGCAGTGGATGCTGATCCCCGAGTTGCTGCACTATTGGGCCGGCATGGCCGACAAGATCGATGGCCGCGTGATCCAGGCGCCCATCCCCATTTCGCGCAAGGTCCTGCCCTTTCCGGACAGCTTCGTCTATACGCGCAAGGAGCCGGTGGGTGTGGTGGGGGCCATCACGCCCTGGAACTCCCCGGCCGGGCAGTTGCTGTTCAAGTTCGGCCCAGCCATGGCAGCCGGCTGCACCATGGTGGTCAAGCCGTCCGAACATACGCCCGTCTCCAGCCTGGAATTCGCCAAGCTGGTGCATGAGGCGGGCTTCCCGCCCGGTGTGTTCAACGTGGTGGTCAGCTCCAGCCGCCAGACCGGGGCGGCCCTGGCGGCACATCCGGACGTGGCCAAGATCTCCTTCACCGGCTCCACCGCCACGGGACGCGAGATCGTGCGCAGTGCCGCCGGCAACCTGAAGCGCGTCACGTCCGAGTTGGGCGGGAAGTCGGCCAATATCATCTTCGCCGACGCCGACCTGGAAAAGACCGTGCGCGGCACGGCGGCCGGCATCTTTGCCGCCGCCGGCCAGACCTGCATGGCTGGCTCCCGCGTGCTGGTGCAGGATGCCTTCTACGACCGGTTCGCCGCCGCTCTGGCTGAATATGCCAATGCCATGAAGCTGGGCGATCCGCTGGACCTCTCCTCCCAGATGGGCCCGATCGCCAACCGGCCCAACTATGAGAAGGTGTTGCATTACCTGGACCTGGCACCGACGGAGGGGGCAAGCATGCTCTGCGGCGGGCCGGACAAGACCCTGGGCGGCTATTATGTCCGGCCCACCGTGCTGACCGGCGTGACCAACCAGATGCGGGTGGCGCGGGAGGAGATTTTCGGCCCCGTGGCCAGCCTGATCCGCTTCCAGACGGAGGAGGAGGCCATTGTCATCGCCAACGACACTGAATATGGTCTGGCCGGTTCGGTGTTCACGGAGGATATCGGCCGGGCGCACCGGGTGGCATCGAAAATCCGGGCGGGCACCGTCTGGATCAACAATTACCGGCTGGTGACCCACATGGCCCCGTTCGGCGGCTACAAGGCCAGCGGCTGGGGCCGCGAAGGCAGTCAGGAAGGGCTGGATGCGTTCCTGGAGACCAAGGCGGTGTGGGTGCCCATGGGGTAGGCGTCAGCGGATCAGCCGCAGGGACCGGGCGCGGGAGATGGCGGCGGCCCGGTTCTGCACGTCCAGCTTGGCCAGGATGTTGCGCACATGCCACTTCACCGTGGACAGGGCCGCGAACAGCTCGTCGGCGATCTGTTGGTTGCTGTATCCGGCCGCCACCAGTTCCAGCACCTCCAGCTCCTTGCCGGTAATGCCGATATCCGCCTCGACCACCTCCGGCTTCTGGCGACCCCGGCGCGCGGGTGATGCGGGCGGGCGGGCGGCGGCGCCGTCGCGTCGGCCGCTGGCCCCCGCATAGGCATCCAGCAGGCCGGAGTCTGCCGCCGACTGCTCGAACTCGACGAAGGGGCGGATCATGCCCGACGCCTGCGCAAGGTTTTCCGCCTCGCGCAGGCTGCGCAGCGCACGCTTGGGATCGTCGCCGCGGAAGGAGACGCGGGCGGCAAGGACCAGCGCCTCGATCTCCATCCTGAGCAGGCCCAACTGCCGGGCGCTGGCGGCGATGCTCGACAGCCGCGCCAGCGCTACCTCGTGCTTGCCGCGCGCCGCCAGGACCTCGCATTGCGCCAGCGACAGGCGGATGCGGGCCAGTGCCGTATCCGACGGACGGGCCAGGATCAGGCGCGACACTTCCGGTTGCCCCTCCAGCAGCGCCACCGCCTCGGCCTCCCGCCCCATCTCGAACAGCGTGCGGACATCGAGTGCCGCCAGTTCAGCGTCGAGCGAGGCCAGGTTGTGGCGCGGCTGGCACTCGCGCGCCTGGGCGATGGCCACCCGGGCGGCCCGGAACTCCTGCCGGGCGAGGCACAGATGGGCGCGCAGCAGCAACGCGCGGGCCTCCCACTCGCCGGATTGCAGCTCGGGCAGTTGCTCGAACGCCAGGGCCAGCAACCCGGCGGCGGCGTCCAGGTCGTTCTCCTCCAGCGCGATCTCGGCCAGCTTGATGCGGATGATGGCCAGCACCGGCACCTCGCGTTCCACCCGGTCCAGCACGATGGCCAGTATCTCCATGGCGATGTCGCGCGCCGCCTCCAGCCGGCCCGCGCGCAGGTCCAGGTCGGCACGGGCCACCTCGCTCAGCACCAGGGCATACCAGGAGGCGGTCTGCGTCAGCCGGCGATGGACCTGCGGGAACAGCGACCGGGCCAAGTCGACCTCTCCCCGCCGGCAGGCGGTCAGCACCTTCAGCAGCAGGGTCTCGCCGAAGACGCTGGTCTCCATCCCCCGGCAGGCCTCCAGGATGGCGTCCAGCCGCGCAAAATCCATCTCCGCCGGGGCCAGGAAGAAATGCTGCATGGCCGCCTGGAAATCGGTCTGGCGCAGCAACTCCTGGCGCAAGGCCTGGTCGATGGGCACCGTCGCGTCATGGGCCAGGGCCACGATCTGCGCCCGCTCGCCATCCGCCTCCTCGAACCGGCCCGACGTGGTCAGGGCCGTGGCCCGGAACAGCTTGATGCGCGGATGCCGCAATTCCACCGTCGGCCCCAGCAGGTCGATCCAGGACAGGGCGGCGGAGATCATGCCGTTGGCGATGTAGCTGCGGGCGGCCTTGTCGATCGTGTCCGTGGCGAACGACATCTCCCCCGCCTCCAGCGCATGTTCGGCCGCATCGGCCAGCCGTCCCCGGTCGAGGAACCAGCGGGCGGCGGCATGATGGGCGCGGGACAGGGCGGCGACGCCCAGCGAGGCCGACCGTTCCTGCAGGAACTGTCGATAGAGCCCATGGAAGCGGCGCCAGCCCGGCCGGTCGGCGACCGCCCGCAGGAACGGCACCTCGGCTTCCAGGTCGGGCAATTGCGCCGATCCGGTGATCTGCTCGAACAGCCTGGCATTGAACGCCTCGGTGATGCTGGCCGCCAGCAGCGCCTCCCGCAGCCCCCCGGGCAGCCGACGGAAGGCGCGCTCCTCGAAATAGGCGGCCAGGCCCGGCACCGGTTGGCGCGGCTGGCGTTCCCCGCACCGGGGACCGGTCCCCAGCCGGTCCTGCGCCATCAGCTTCAACCCCACAGGCCAGCCCTCCGCCAGCCGGCACAGGCGGGTCGCCTCCTCCGGCAGCAGGGTCGCGCCGACGGCGGCGAACAGGGCTTCGGCCTCCACCGGCGACATCCGCAATTCCTCGGTGCCGAAACACTTCAGCCGTTCCTGTACCACCATGTCGGCCGCCCGGAACGGCGCCCGGCCGGTGGCGGCCGCGATGACGGACCAGCCGCTCCCGGCGCCGGCCAGCATCAGGTCGAAACGGTCGGCCACCGGCTGGGCGATCTGGTCCAGATGGTCGATGAACACCACGCCGTCACGGCCGCGCGGCGGCGGGCCGGCCAGCAATGCCGCCAGCCGGTCGAGCCAGTCCGGCGCGTGGCGCGCGTCGAGCCAGTCCACGAGCCGCCCCCGCGCCGCCAGCGCATCATGTGCCAGGCACATCAGCGTGGTCTTGCCGAAACCCGGGTCCGCCGCCAGCAGCACCACAGGAAACGCCGACGCCGCCAGCAACCTCTCCAGCAGGGCCGGCCGCCCGACCACGGCATAGCGTAGCATCGGCAGCCGCGGGACCGGTCGTCCCTCGCCCTTGGCCGGCAGCGTATCCATCAGCCCCTCCCGCGCCGCGCCGCCTTGCCCGGGACGGGCATCGCCTCGGCCGCTTGGCCCGGCGCCGACGTCGCGGCGCCCACCCCCGTCAGCACGTAGCGTTCAAGGTCGGCCAGCAATTGCGCCCGGGGACGGCCGACGGAGCGAATGCGCGGATTGTCATCGGTCATGCGGATGACCGTGGTCGACAGGCCCCAGAGCGCCAGTGCCTGGAAGCCGGGGTCCGGGCATTTGAACTCGCCGCTGGCATTGCCGTCATCGATGATGCGCGTCATGGCGGCGACGGTCTTGCGCACATGCACGTCCACCTCCGCCAGCACCCGCTCGGGAAACACATAGTCCGGGCGCATGGAGAAGAAGAAGCGGAACAGGATGTTGAACATGGCCGGCGCCTCGTCATAGGAGCGGACATGGATATGGATGAAGCCCAGCAGCCGCTCGGCCGCACTGGCCTGGCGCCGTGACAGCGCCTCCACCTCCTCGCTGATCTCCCGCAGCCCGTCCAGCACCGTGGAGAAATAGACGTCCTCCTTGCTGGCGAAATAATAATAGATGGCGCCGCGCGTGTAGCCGCTCTCCCGCTCGATGTCGCGGATGGAGACATTCTCGAAACTCTGCAGGAAGAACAGGCGCCGCGCCGCCTCCAGGATGTGCTGGCGGCGGTCGTCATGCTTCTTCTGCTTCTGGGCCTCGGCACGCGCCATTCCCGCATTCTCCCGTTCGTTCTCCAACCCGGACATTAACGCCGGCGGCGGTTTCACGACAAGCACGGGCCCCGATCCCGGCCCGACCGAATCCGTCTTGACTCGATCTTGTTTCAAAAATTATAACGGTATTATAAAAATTCGCCAATCGATGAACGCCGGGTTCACCGGGAACCGCCTGGGGAGGACAAGATCATGGTCACCGCCGACAGCCATCGCGCGCAGTTTCAGGCCCGCTACCTGTTGAACGAGGAACGTTTCGGTATCCGGCGCCGCTCGCTGGACCGGCTGCCCGTCATCGATGTGGCGGCGCTGCTCTCGCCGACATCGACCCCTGAAGCCCGCCAAGCCGTGGCGGCGGAGATCCGGGAGGCCTGCATCAATAGCGGCTTCTTCTACATCACTGGCTACGGCATCCCGGACAACCATATGTATGCCATCCGGGAGATGATGATCCGCTTCTTCAATCTGCCAGCGGAACTGAAGGAGCCGGCCCGCTGCCTGGACCTGACGGCCGCGCGCGGCTGGTGCCCCATGCGATCGGAGAAGATCACGCCGGGTTATGAGCCCGACTACAAGGAATATTACGATTTCGGGCAGGAGAGCGATGATACGTCCCTGAGCCCGGCCGACCGCGGCGTCACCCGCTGGCCGGCGGAAAGCGCATTGCCCGGCTTCCAGGCGGCCATGCGGGCGCATGTGCGCTCCACCCTGGCCGTGGCGCAGGGCATCGTGCGCGGCTTCGCCCTGGCACTCGACCTGCCGGAGAATTTCTTCGACGAGGCACACCGGGTGCCGTTCTACAATTTCCGGCCTTCTTACTACCCGCCGGCCCGCGACGTGCTGAAGGCCAATGAATGGTCCTGCGGCCCGCATACCGACTACATGTCCATGACCATGCTCTGGCAGGACGATGTCGGCGGGCTGGAGGTGATGAATCTCGACGGCAACTGGATCGCGGCGCCACCGATGCCGGAAACCATGGTGTTGAACATCGCCGACATGATGTCGATCTGGACCAACGACCTGTTCACCTCCAACCCCCACCGCGTGGCCAACCGCGCCGACCGGCACCGGGTGTCGCTGGCCCATTTCATGGGGCCGGGCCCCAGCACCCAGGTGCAGTGCCTGCCCACCTGCCAGGGGGAGGGCAATCCGGCGCGCTACGAGCCCACCACCACCACCCAGCACGTCATGAACATCATGGCCAAGGCCATGCCGCCGGAACTGGCCCAGTCGATCAAGATGGAGAATGCGGCGGCCACGGAGCAGCTGCGCGCCGCCCACCGGATCGGAGCCGCCTGATGCTGCGATCCCTGCTGACACGCGGTGAGTTCATCGCCGCACCCGGCGTGCATGACGGCTTCTCCGCCCTGCTGGCCGACCGTTTCGGCTTCAACAGCCTCTATATGAGCGGCTATTGCGTGGCGGCCAGCCGCCATGGCCTGCCCGATGCCGGCCTGGTCGGCATGGGCGACATGGTCCAGACCGCCCAACTGCTGGGCCGCTGTTCGTCCAAGCCGCTGATCGCCGATGCCGACACCGGCTATGGCGGGCTGCTGAACGTGCAGCACACGGTGCGCGAATATGAACGCGCCGGCGTGGCCGCCATCCAGATCGAAGACCAGGAGATGCCCAAGAAGTGCGGCCATACCAAGGGCAAGCGCGTGATCGAGGCGGCCGAGATGGCGGCCAAGATCGCCGTGGCCGTCGAGACAAGGTCGGACATGCTGGTGATCGCCCGCACCGACGCGCTGGCCACCCACGGCATCGGGGAGGCCTTGGCGCGCTGCCGCCTCTACCGCCGGGCCGGGGCCGACCTGGTGTTCGTGGACGGGCTGGACAGCGCGGAGGCCATCAGGCGCACCGGCGGCGAACTGGGGGCCGATGGCCCTGTGATGATCAATATCACACCTGCCGCCCCCGGCTTCCTGACCCCGCAATATAGCTGCCGGGAATTGCAGGAACTGGGCTTCGCCATCGCCATCTTCCCCGGCCTGTTCGTCTTCCCGGCCCTGTCGGCCATGGAGGCGGCGGCCGGCCATTTCCTGGCGGAGGGCCGCCAGATCGTGCCTGACGCGCCGCTGAGGGTCCCCTCGCACGAGCTGGTCGGCTTTCCCGCAATCTGGGCGGACGAGGCCCGCTGGCAGGCGATGTTCACGGACGGCGGGGGTGCGCCATGACCGCCCCCGCCAGCCTGCTGGACAAGATCTGGGACAGCCATGTCATCACGAGTGACGGCAGTCTCGACCTTGTCCATATCGATCGTTCCTACCTGACCGACCTGTCGGGCACGCTGGGGCTGGAGGATGTGGAGGCGCTGGGGCTGCCCGTCTTCACGCCGGCCCTGCACACGGCCATCCCCGACCATGTCATCGGCTCCGGCCCGGCGCCGGAAGGGGGTGATCCCGACCGCTACACCCGCTTCGTGGGCGCGCTGGCCGATCTGGCGGCGCGGGCCGGCGTGCGCCATCTGGGCCGGGAGACGGGCATGCAGGGCATCGTGCATGTGGCAGCCCTGGAACAGGGGCTGACCCTGCCCGGCCTCACAATCGTCTGCGGCGACAGCCACACCTCCACCCATGGCGCGCTGGGGGCGCTGGCCTGGGGCATCGGCTCCACCGAGGTGGCGCATAGCCTCGCCACCCAGACCCTGTGGCTGAAGAAGCCGGCCAGTGCCCGCATCCTCCTGACGGGCACCCTGCCCCCCGACGTGACGGCCAAGGACATCATCCTCTACCTGATCGGCCGGCTGGGTGCCGATTGGGGGCGGGAACACGCCCTGGAATTCGCCGGACCCGCTGTCGCGTCCCTGTCGGTGGCGGCGCGTGCGACCCTGTGCAACCTGGCAGTGGAGATGGGCGCGCGCTTCGCCGTCATCGCACCGGACGACAAGGTCGCGGAGTGGCTGCGCGGCCGCCCCTTCGCCCCGTCCGGTGCCGACCTGGAACAGGCCATCGCCCATTGGCACGGCCTGCACAGCGATCCGGATGCCGTGTTCGACAAGCAGGCGGAGGCGGATGTCTCCACCCTCTCCCCGCAGATCACCTGGGGCATCAGTCCCGAACAGGTG
Source organism: Niveispirillum sp. GW835-FHT14G11 (assembly GCF_058793615.1). Taxonomy (NCBI): domain Bacteria; kingdom Pseudomonadati; phylum Pseudomonadota; class Alphaproteobacteria; order Rhodospirillales; family Azospirillaceae; genus Niveispirillum; species Niveispirillum sp. GW835-FHT14G11. The sequence continues at coordinate 65,471 of NZ_JBXAFZ010000023.1, read as the reverse complement.
GCGGCCACGGACGGCGCCGTGCCCGAGGGCAATGGCAAGGCGCTCGCCTATATGGGCCTGGACGCGGCGCAGGCGCTGAAGGGCCTGCCGGTGGACTATGTCTTCATCGGCTCCTGCGCCAATGCACGGCTGGAGGATTTGCGCCTGGCCGCCGAGCTGGTGCGCGGCCGGCGGGTCGCCCCGCATGTCACAGCCTGGGTGGTGCCCGGCTCGCAGCAGGTGAAGTACCAGGCGGAGCGCGAGCAACTCGACCGCGTCTTCACCGAAGCGGGCTTCGAGTGGCGGGAGCCCTCATGCTCCATGTGCGTGGGCGTGAACGGCGATCTGGTGCCATCGGGCAAGCGCTGCGTCTCCACCTCCAACCGCAATTTCATCGGCCGGCAGGGACCCGAGGCGCGCACGCATCTGGCCAGCCCGCTGACCGCCGCCGCCAGCGCCATCGCCGGCCGCATCGCCGATGCCGGCGACATCCGTGCCGCCCGGCCCTGATCCCACGATTTCCAGAACGGGAAGCGCCCATGCAGCCCTTCATCGATCATCGCGGCATCGCGGCCGCGCTGCGGATGGACAATGTCGACACCGACGTGATCATCACCATGGACGATCTGTTGTCCATGCCGCGCGCCCGGCTGGGCGCCTGTGCCTTTCGTCATCTGCGCTATGACGTGCAGGGGCGTGAGCGGCCGGACTTCATCCTGAACCGCCCCGCCTGGCGCGACGCCTCCATCCTGCTCGCCGGGCGCAATTTCGGCACCGGCAGCTCACGCGAAGGAGCCGTGCATGCCATGGCGGCCATGGGCCTGCGGGCTGTCATCGCCCCCACCTTCGGCGACATCTTCTACAGCAATTGCCTGAAGAACGGGCTGCTGCCCATCCGGCTGGACGAAGACGCCGTGGCCACCCTGATGGATGCCGCCGACGCGGCCGCCGGGCAACAGCCCTTCGCCATCAGCCTGCCGGACCAGGTCGTGACGCCGCCCGGCGGCACCCCTGTCGCCTTCGATATCGGCGCACAGTACAAGAGCCGCCTGCTGGCCGGGGAGGACGAGATCGGTCTGACCCTGGGGCAGGCCGATCTGATCCGCCAATGGCAGCAGGCCGACCGCCTGTCCCGTCCATGGGCGTGGCCGCTGTGATCCGGCCGCGCTTGCTGGCCACATTTCCCATGCCGGACGCGGTGACCGCTTCGTTCAGGCAGCGTTTCGACCTGACGGTGCTGGACCGCATCACGGACCCGGTGGCACTGGCCGGCCTGTGCCAGGGCTACGACGCGCTGGTCTGCACGCTGGCCAACCGGGTGGATGCCGGCTTCATCACCGCCCTGCCCGCCTCCATCCGGGCCATCGCCACCTATTCGGTGGGTGTCGACCATGTCGACCGGCTGGCGCTGGCGGCACGCGGCCTGCCCCTGATCAACACGCCCGATGTGCTAACCGACGCCACGGCGGATATCGCCTTGCTGCTGTTGCTGGGCGCGGCGCGCCGGGCCGGCGAGGGCGAGCGCCTGCTGCGCGCCGGGCATTGGACGGGGTGGGAGCCCAACCAGTTGCTAGGCACGCAGGTCAGCGGCCAGACGCTGGGCATCCTCGGCTTCGGGCGCATCGGGCAGGCCGTGACAAGGCGGGCGGCGGGTTTCGGCATGGCGGTGCACGCCCATGTCCGCGCCCGGCCCTTCACCCATGAACAGGACGGCGTGATCTTCCATCCCAGCTTGGAGGCGGTGCTGCCGCACAGCCGCTTCCTGTCGTTGCACCTGCCCTTGACAGAGGCGACGCGTGGCTGGCTGAACGCCGAACGGCTGGTCCGGCTGCCGCGGGGTGCCGTCGTGGTCAATACCGCACGCGGCGCCCTGATCGACGAGCCGGCGCTGGCCGCCGCCCTGGCCTCGGGCCAGGTGGGGGCGGCGGGCCTGGACGTGTTCACGGACGAGCCCGCCATCAATCCCCTGCTGCTGGCCGCCCCCAACACTTTCCTGCTGCCCCACCTGGGCAGCGCCACCACCGAGACGCGCACGCAGATGGGCCTCAGTCTTGTCCATGATCTCGACGCTTTCTTCCGGGGGGAAATACCCCGCAATCTGGTGACCCCATGACGATCGACGCCGAAGCGCGGACCCTGCTGGCCCGCCTCTTTCACACCGCCGTGCGGGCGGGCCGGGCCGAGGGGCGGATGGCAGCATTCCTGCCCCCGCCGCCCAAGGGCCGGACCATCGTCATCGGCGCCGGCAAGGCCGCCGCCGCGATGGCAGCGGAACTGGACAGGCTCTGGCAAGGTGATCTCCAGGGGGCGGTGGTCACGCGCTATGGCTACACCCTACCCGGACCGCCCGGCCGTATCCGCGTGCTGGAGGCCGCCCATCCGGTGCCCGACGCCAGCAGCCTGGAAGCGGCCGAATGCATGCTGGGTCTGGTGCGGGGTTTGACGTCGGATGATCTGGTGATCGCCCTCCTGTCCGGCGGCGCGTCGTCACTGCTGGTGGCGCCGGCACCGGGAGTGAGCTTCGCCGAAAAGCAGGCGATCAACCGCGCGCTGCTGCGCGCCGGCGCCGGCATCCGCGACATGAACATTGTCAGGAAGCACCTGTCCGCCATCAAGGGTGGCCGGCTGGCCGCCGCCGCTTTCCCGGCACGAATGGTTACGCTCGCCGTCTCCGATGTGCCGGGTGACGATATCGCCACCATCGGGTCCGGCCCAACCCTGGCGGACCCCTCCACTCGCGGGGAAGCGCTGGTCATCCTGGAGCGCTGCCGCATCGATCTGTCACCGGCGGCACGGGCCCACCTGCTGTCGCCGGCCGGTGAGACGCCCAAGCCCGGCGACGAGACCTTGGCCAGGGCGGAAGGCCGACTGGTCGTGCGCCCCATGGACGCCCTGCGGGCGGCGGCTGCCGAAGCAGCGGCAGCGGGGTACGAACCCGTCATTCTTGGCGACGCTCTGGAAGGCGAGGCGCGCCAATTGGGTAACGCCCACGCCACCCTGGCCCTGGCAGAGCGACAGGCAGGGCGGCGCACCTGCCTGCTGTCCGGGGGGGAAACCACGGTAACCCTCCGCGGCACTGGCCGGGGCGGACGGAACACGGAATATCTGCTGGGCCTGGCGTTGGCGCTGGACGGAGCCGCCAGCATCCACGCCATGGCGGGTGACACCGACGGTATCGACGGCAGCGAGGACAATGCAGGCGCCTTCCTGGCACCAGACAGCCTGTCCAGGGCCAGGGCCCTGGGCATTGACCCCGCCGCCCTGCTCGCCAACAACGACGCCTATCGTTTCTTCGGCCTGTTGGACGATCTTCTGCTCACCGGTCCCACCTGCACCAACGTGAACGACTTTCGGGCAGTCTTGATTGGATCAGGTGCACCGTTGCGGCTGAACCGCAAGTCAGCCATCTTACCATCGAACAGCGGCTCGACCTAATTGCAGATGTCATGATGGAAACAACCGAGTGGGTCTATGCTCATCATGATGGACGCCACACCCGCGCCCGTGAACTGCTCGACCGTGGCGTTGGAGATAGCTGCTTCAGGCAGAAACCCCTGACAAGTAAGTCCATTTGTTCGATTTTTTTGACCACAGCCGTAACATTGTTAAATAACTGATTCCACGACTACCAGCTCTTGGAGACTTGCAAGACCCAGGTGCGGGGGGCACCGGCAAGGCCGGCGGGAACAAGGCCGTTGGCGGCGACCGTGATCAGGTACTGCTCGTCCGCCAGGTTCTTGCCGACCAGTTGCACGCCCCAGCCACCCTCGTCGCTGTTCCAGCCGACCGAGGCGTTGATCAGGTCATAGGATTTCTGAGCGAAAATGTCGGCGTTGGAAGCGTCGTAATAGACCTTGCTCTGTCGGAAATACTCACCCCGGACAAAGGCCGTGCCCGGCCCCACATCGAAATTGTACTGACCATAGGTGGACAGGGAGCTTTTGGGGGCAGCGTTCAGATTGTTGCCGGTGGCATTGAAGGTGCGGGTGGCCGCGTTGTAGCGCGGATCCGTGGCCACGAAATTCACCAGTTGGTTCGGCACGCTGGAGGTCGGGAAGGACCGGTACTTGGTGTCCAGGAAGGACAGGTTGCCGCCCAGTTCCAGCCCCGTGACGGGCTTCGCCGTCACTTCGAATTCGACACCGCGCACCCGTGCATTGGCAGCGTTGCGGATGGCCACCACACCGGGGGCGATCAGCGACTGTACCTGCAAGTCTTTGTAATCATAATGGAAAAGGCTGGTATTGAAGCGCAGGCGGCGGTCGAACAGGTCGCTCTTGATGCCACCCTCATAGGCCCAGATGGTTTCCGGTGCGAAGGACAGGTCGGTGGCATTGTTGGCGAAGATGCTGGTGCCACCGCTCTTGAATCCGCGCGTGGCGGATGCATAGAGCATGACATCGTCCGTCACCTGGTAATCCAGGCCGAATTTCGGGGTCACCGCATCGAATTTCCGCTTCAGCTCATAGATGAAGGGGAAGCCGGGGGTCGAGGCGTTGGTGGCCAGGGAGACACGGTTGAAATTCTGTTCGATGCGCTTGGTGTCCTGCGTGAAACGTAGACCCGCCGTGAAGCCCAGATCGTCGGTCAGCTTATAGGTCCCCTGCGCGAAGGCCGCATAGGAGGTGGTGAAGCTGTCGGGTTCGGTGCGGATATAGAAGGCGTTGGCCGGCGGCAGGACGGGGCTGGCATAGTTGGTGGATTGCAGCAGGGTGCTGGTCTTGTCATGGAAATAGAACAGGCCCAGCACACCGTTGAACCGGTCCAGATTGGCGGTCAGGTTCAGTTCCTGGCTGAATTGCCTGGACCATTCATTCTGATTGCTGATCTGGGCCAGCAGTTCGGTGCCGTCGCTGTCCACCAACAGGTTGTACCGGCTCTTGCGGAAGGCGGTCAGCGACTTGATGGCAAGTTCATCCGACAGGTCGACATTCACCTCCTGCGCCACGCCCCACAGTTTGGTGTCGTTGGTCTGCGGTGAATTCAGCGCGACCTTGGAATAATCACCGACAATGCCCGAGGCCAGGGGCGCCGGGTTGGTGCCGCCCGGACGGAACGGCACCAGCAGGTGGCTGTAGCTGTCGAACCGCTCATCGCTTTGGCTGTAATCGACGCGGGTGATCATCTCCACCTTATCGGCGGGCACGAAACGCAACTGGCCGCGCACGCCGCCGCGATTGGCATTGTTGGTGCCTGGCTGACCGGCGGCATGGATATTGTCGATATAATCGTCATGGCGGATATAGGTGCCGGACAGGCTGGCCTGCAGCTTCTCCTCCACCAGCGGGCCGCTGACATAGAACTGCGCCTGGCGGCGTTCGTAATCGCCAACGGTCAGTTGCAGCTTGCCGGTCGGCGTGTCGGATGGCTTCTTGGAGATGATGTTGATGGTGCCGCCGACCGCATTGCGGCCATAGAGCGTGCCCTGCGGCCCGCGCAGCACCTCGACGCGCTGGATATCCACGAAATCCTGGAACTGGCCGAAGGCACGGGCGATATAGACGCCGTCGATCTGCGTGGTCACCGACGGGTCGGACCCGCCGAAGACGTTGGAGCTGCCGATACCGCGCATATAGATGACGGCGCTGGCAGTTACCTGGGCCACCGACAGGTTGGGCGTGACGGCCACCAGATCCTTGACGTTCAGGACCAGGGAACTGTCCAGCTTGTCGGCGGAAAAGGCGCTGATGGCCAGGGGCGTCTTCTGCATCGTCGTCTCGCCGGCCTTGGTGGCCGTGACGATGATCTCGTCCAGCATGTCGCCCACCTGGGCCACCTGTGTCTCCGCCGCCTGTGACAGCGCCGGCACCAACAGGGCCATGGCGCAGACAGCACCCTTCATCTTGTGGCTAAACATGGCTTCCTCCTCCCGTTCTTTGATCATTGTCGGGTTTGCGCCAGCCCTCCGGTGGGCTGGAGTTGATAAATTCTAGAATGTTAGATGTGGGTATGGCGGGGGCGTTGCATGAACGAAGCTCATGCGACGCCGGCGCGCTACTCCGTCGCGCGACCCTGCAAGCGAATATCCATGTCCTGCGCCAGCCGCTCCGCACGCCATGCCGTGATCACGGCTTCGTATTCCAACGGACCACCGCCATAGGTCCCACCGACATAGGTCGGACGATCCTTGAAGGCGCCTTCATTGTTCAGGAAGCCGGGCGTGCAATCCTCATAGAAATGCTCGTGGTCCACATGCTTGGCTTCGATGGTGGCCCGCCAGCGCTCCTCGGCTTCCGGCGTTGCCTCCAGGGCGGCGACGCCGTTGCGCAAGGCATAATGGATGATCTCAACGGCATGCGTCGCCTGAATATCCAGCGTGTGGGTGAAGTTGAAGGCCGTTGTGCCCTGCTCCGCCCCGCCCACGACGTGGAAATTGGGAAAGCCGCTGAACATGGTGCCGTGCAGGCATCGCAGGCCGGCCTGCCACTTCTCCTCGATCGACTTCCCGTCGCGCCCGATCACCATATAACCACCGACCCTGTGTGCGGCGGCGCCAACATCGAAGCCGGTGGCGAAGATGATGCAGTCGACCGGATATTCCGTGCCGTTGACGACGACGCCGGTTTCCGTCACCGCCTCCACCCCGCACCCGCCGGTATCGACCAGCGTGACATTGGGCCGCTTGAAGGCGGGCAGATATTCGTCGCTGAACAGCGGGCGCTTGCACAGGAAATTGTACCAGGGCTTCAAGGCTTCGGCCGCCGCGCCGTCGCCCAGGGTTGCCGTCACGCGGGCTCGGATCTGCTCCATCTTTTCAAAATCGGCCTGCTGCATGGCCTGGGGCGGGGCAACCTTGCCTTGGCCCTGGACCATCAGGGCACCCATGCGCTCCCACAGGTCGGTCCAATGGTCGCCCACCAGATTCTCGCCCTGCGGCCGGCCATTGATGATGGACAGGAAATTCTCCATACGGCGGCGCTGCCAGCCTTTGGGCTGTGACTGGAACCAATCCTTGTCCGTGGGCCGGTTGTTGCGCACATCGATGGCGGACGGCGTGCGCTGGAAGACCAGCAGCTGCATCGCATGTTCGGCCAGACGTGGCACGATCTGCACCGCCGTGGCGCCCGTGCCGATGATGGCCACCCGCTTGTCGGCCAGCTTCACCTGCCCGCCCGACGCGTCGCCACCGGTATAGTCATAATCCCAGCGGCTGGAATGGAAAATCCGGCCCTTGAAGCTCTTGATACCGGGAATGCCGGGCAGTTTAACCTTGGCGAGCGGCCCCTGGCTGACCGATACGAAGCGGGCGCGGATGGTATCGCCACGGTCGGTGGCAATGATCCAGCGGGCCGCCGCCTCGTCCCATTCCAGCCGCTGCACCTTGGTTTGGAACAGGGCATGCGGGTACAGGCCGTAGTGCCGGCCGATGGCCTTTGCATGGGCGAAGATCTCCGCGCCCGTGGCATATTTCTCTACCGGAACGGTTCCCACCTCTTCCAGCAGCGGCATGTAGATATAAGATTCGATATCGCAACGAACGCCGGGATAGCGGTTCCAGTACCAGGTGCCGCCAAAATCGCCGGCCTGTTCCACGATACGGAAGGATCGGAGATTGCGGTCACACAGCTTTGCCGCCGTCAGCAGGCCGCCAAAGCCGCCGCCGACCACCAGCACATCCACATCCTCATTCACCGCATCGCGGGTGAAGCCGGGAGCGACATAGGGATCGTCAGTGAAATGGGCGAACTCGCCGGCAGCATCCAGATATTGCCCTGCCCCGTCCTGGCGCAGGCGCTTGTCCCGTTCGGCGCGATACTTGTTCCGCAGGGCGTCGGCGTCATAGGCCGGCCCCTGGGCAGGATGATCTTGCATGTGGCGCACTCCCCGTGCCGGTTCGGCGCTGCCTTCGGCCGGCATGTCGTTAAGGGCCGGTTGTTCCGGCCCCTTGTCTGGCGAAGCGGCCGGGTCTTTTCGGCCCCTATCCGCTTCATCATGGGGATACTGTTACACATCGCGAACTAGCATGCAAGCATGTCAGTTCAGAAAATGAATGGTTACCGCGCCCATTTGGCGCGAAGACCGGATGCAACGGCGGATGCCACACCGGCGATATGGCTTTCCGACAGGCTGCGGGCCCGTGACGGCGATTTCGACGCGATGGCCTCGATGATCTCCTCATGCTCCTGCGCGGCCCCGCCCATGAAGGCGGAAAAGCCGATGGCCTGGTTGATGAAAAAATCCGACATGTTGAAATTGCTGCTCTGACGCTCATCGACGAAGGGCGACTGGGCCATGTCGTGGATCAGTTGGTGGAAGGCGCGGTTCAGTTCCAGATAGGCCTGCGCCGCCTCCGGCTGGGCGAAGTCGATGGCCGTGATGCGGGCCTGGATGTCCCGCAATTCCTTCAGTTGCGCGTCGGTGCGGCGGGCGGCGGCCAGTTCGGCCAGCAGCCCTTCCATCCGTTCGAACATCAGGTAGAAATCAGCGATCTGGTCGCGATCGGGATTGACCACCTCGCACCCGACCTGCGGAATGATGCGCACGAAGCCCTCCGCCGACAGGCGGTTCAGGGCGGCCATGATGGGCTGCCGGCTGGCGCCCGTGTCGGCTGCCACCTCTTTCACCGACAGTTTCTGGCCGAACGTATACTCTGCCCCGACCAGCCGGCTGACCAGCAGTTCGTAGACCTCGTCCTTCTTGTTCACGCTGAATTCCCCATTCACAGGCGCACCCCCGAATCCCTATCGTGCCGGAGTGCTAGGATGCAACATAGAAATGAAAGTTGATGCCACCTGCCAGATCAAGGCTGCAACCCCAGCCCCGGGAAGCGCGGATGCCGATCAGTTTTCATGGGCGCCATGCTCAGTCAGACCAGCGAGCAAAAATCATAACAAATTGTTATAAAAAGCTATTTCCTAATATACGCCCCTGTCGAAAAATTTCGGTGACAAGCGCATTCAAAACTAGCATGCTAGCGTGTAACAAATGACGGGAGGAACCCATGCATCTTTGGCCCGAAATCGCACGCGGCAGCGTCCGCCTGGGCTATGTCCAGGCCGGTCCGATCCGCACGCGCTATGTGGAGGCGGGGAACGCCGGCGCCGACGAGGCGGTGGTCTTCATCCCCGGCACGGGTGGGCATCTGGAGGCGTTCACGCGCAACCTGCTGCCGCATGCCGAACATTACCGCACCATCGCGCTGGACATGATCGGCCATGGCTATAGCGACAAGCCGGACCATGATTATGAGATCCGGCATTATGTGCAGCATCTGCTGGATTTCTGCGATGCTTTGGGCCTGGCCCGCATCCATGTCCACGGGGAATCCCTGGGCGGCTGGATCGCGGCGCAGTTCGCCATCGACCATCCCGACCGGGTGGCGACCCTGACGCTGAATACCGCCGGTGGTCTGAACACCGACCCCGCCGTCATGCAACGCGTCTACAACGTCACCATGAAGGCCGTGGCGGAGGCCAGCCCCGCCACCGTCCGCGCCCGCCTGGAATGGCTGATGCATGATCCCAAGCGCGTCACCGACGATCTGGTCGAGCTGCGCCTCGCCATCTACACCCAGCCCGACTTCCTGCGGGCCATGGAACATATCCTGTGCCTGCAGAACATGGATATCCGCATGCGCAACGTGCTGACGGATGAAAGCCTGACGGGCGTGAAGGCGCCGACGCTGGTCATCTGGACCGACCATGATCCCACCGCACCCGTTGCCACCGGCGAGCGCTTCGCCCGCGCGATCCCCGATGCGCGGCTGGTGATCATGGATGATTGCGCCCACTGGCCGCAGTGGGAGAAGGCGGATGAGTTCAACCGCCTGCATCTGGATTTCCTGGCACAGCACGCGCCGGCCGCCCGCCGGCCCGCCGCCTGACGGGGGACAGCCGATGCCATCCCCGACTGTGCGTATGATCTGCGCCTCCCACACCCCGCTGATGGATCATGTAGACGCCGACCCGCAGGTGGATGCCGATGTGCGGCGTCATTTCGCCGATCTGGCAGCGGAAGTGGCCGAATTCGATCCCGAACTGATCGTCGAATTCGCGCCCGACCATTTCAAGGGCTTCTTCTACGACATGCTGCCGCCCTTCACCGTCGGCATCCGCGCCACCGCCATCGGCGATTATGACATTGGCGGCATGGGCGATGTATTCGACGTGCCGGAGGCGCTGGCGCTGGATTGCGTGCGCGCCCTGCATGCGGCCGATGTCGATGCCGCCATGTCCTACCGCGCGCAGCTGGACCATGGGTTCGCGCAATTGTTGGTGCTGCTGACGGGCGATGTGGCGCGCTATCCGGTGCTGCCCATCCATATCAACTGTTCCGGCCCGCCCCTGCCGTCCTTCCGGCAGGTGCGGCGGCTCGGGACGGCGGTCGGGCGCTGGCTGTCGGGTCTGAACAAGCGGGTGCTGATCCTGGGCTCGGGCGGCCTGTCGCACGACCCGCCGATCCCCAGCATCCAGACGGCCCCGCCGCCCGTGGCCGAAATGCTGATCGCCGGCCGCAACCCACCCATGGAGGCGCGGCGTGCGCGTGAGCAGGCGAACTACGAGACGGCGCGCAAGCTGGCGCGCGGGGAAGGCAGGGCGACCCCGCTGAACCCCGGCTGGGACCGCGCCTTCATGGAGCAGATGGCGGCGCTGGATTTCGACAGCATCGCCACCCTGGGCGAGGCGGAACTGACGCGGATCGCCGGCTGCGGCGGGCACGAGGTGCGCAACTGGGTCGCCGCCTATGCCGCCATGGCGGCCACGGGCCCCTTCGACCATCAGCAGATCTTCTACCGTGACATCCCGCAATGGAATGCCGGCATGGGCATCGCCACCGCCCGGCATCAGGCGGCCTGAACAAGGAACAGCGCAATGACAAAGGTTCTCGTCCTCTATTACTCCGCCTATGGCCATATGGAGATCATGGCCGAGGCGCTGGCCGATGGCGCGCGGCGCACCGGGGCCGACGCCGTGGTGAAGCGCGTGCCCGAAACCGCCCCGGAGGAGGTCGCCAAGGCGGCCCATTTCAAGTTGGACCAGAAGGCTCCTATCGCGACGGTGGAGGAACTGGGCGGTTACGACGCCATCATCGTCGGGTCCCCCACCCGGTTCGGGCGCATCGCCAGCCAGATGGCGGCCTTCTGGGACCGCACGGGTCCGCTCTGGTACACGGGCGCCCTGCGCGGCAAGATCGGGGCTGCCTTCACCTCCACCGCCACCCAGCATGGGGGGCAGGAAACGACCCTCTTCTCCATCATCACCAATCTGCTGCACCATGGCATGCTGGTGTGTGGTTTGCCCTATTCGCATCAGGGGCAGATGCGCATCGACGAGGTGACGGGCGGCTCCCCCTATGGCGCCAGCACCGTCAGCGGCATGAAGGGCGAGCGGCTTCCGTCGGAAACCGAACTGGAAGGTGCCCGCCACCAGGGAGAAACAGTCGCCCGGCTGGCAGGCCGGCTCGGCGCCTAAAGGCGTCGGGGCAATCATAAAACGGGAGGAGGAGTGCCAAGATGATCAACGGCTTGCAACACCTGGCCCTGGGCGTGCCGGACCTGGCCCCCGGTGCCGACTTCTATGAGACCTTCGGCCTGTCGGTGGAAAACCGCGCCGACCATCTGGCCTTTCGCTGCAAGGGTCGGGCGCAGGACCAGATCGTGCTGGTGGAGACGGGACAGTCGCGGCGCTTCCACCATGTCTCCTTTGGTACGGATGCAGCGGGGCTGGAGACGATCGCCGGCCGCCTGCACGCACGTGGGGTGCCATTGCTGCCCCGCCCCTTCGCCGGTGCCGCCGAGGGATTGTGGTTCCTGGACCCGGATGGGCACCTGGTGAATGTGCAGGTCGCGGACAATGCCGAGCGCGCGGCCGAGCCGGGGCCGGTGATCAACAGCCCCGGCCTGAACCCGCGTGCCGGAACGCGCGGCTGCCCGACCCGGGCGCTGCCCACCAATCCGCGCCGGTTGGGCCATCTGATCCTGTTCACGCCGGACGTGACGCGCAAGCTGAGCTTCTATTGCCAGGTGCTGGGCATGAAGGTGTCCGACACGCTGAAGGATGAATATGGCGCCTTCCTGCGCATCGCCGGCGACAGCGACCATCATGTCATCGGCTTCCTGAATTCGCCGGCCCCCGGTTTCCACCATGCCAGTTTCGAGATGGCCTCCATCGACGAGGCGGAGCTGGCGGCGGTGAAGCTGAAATCCAAGGGCTACAAGCATGCCTGGGGACCGGGGCGCCATGCCATCGGGTCCAATTATTTCCACTATTTCCGCGATCCGTGGAACGGCATGTGCGAGTATTACTACGATATGGACCATATCCCGGCCCAATGCGACTGGGAGGCCATTGAATGGACCAAGCAGGACGGCATGTTCCTTTGGTCCGCCGATGGCCCCCCGCCCCCCGATTTCGGCCGTAATTACGAGATCGATTGAGCAAGAGGAACATCATGGACCTGGGTTTGAAGGGCAGGAGCGCCATTGTCTGCGCGGCCAGCCAGGGGTTGGGCCGCGCCTGCGCCATGGCCCTGGCGCGCGAGGGCGCCAATGTCGTCATCAACGGGCGGACCGAGGAAACGCTGATGGCGACCGCCGCCGACATCAGGCGGGAGGCGCCGGAGGTGACGGTGATCCCCGTCCTTGGCGATATCAGCGATCCGGCAATCCGCGCGGCCGTGATCGCGGCGGCCCCGCAGGCCGATATCCTGGTCAACAATAATGGCGGCCCGCCGCCGGGCGATTTCCGGGACTGGGATCGCGATACCTGGATCAAGGCGCTGGACGCCAATCTGCTGACCGCGGTGGACCTGATCCGCCTGACGGTCGATGGCATGGCCGAGCGTGGCTATGGCCGCATCGTCAACATCACCTCCTCCTCCGTGCGTGTGCCGATCCCGGTGATCGGACTGTCCAGTGCGGCGCGGGCCGGGTTGACGGGCTTCGTGCTGGGTCTGGTGCCCAGCCTGTCGGGCAAGGGTGTGACCATCAACAACCTGCTGCCCGGTCCCTTCGACACCAACCGCTTGCGCCATTCCAAAGCAATCACGATGCATTTGACCAAGAATCCTGTGGCCGGCCGTGTGGGCGATCCCGACGAAATGGGCGCCATGTGCGCGTTCCTGTGCGGGCGTTACGCCGGCTACATCACGGGGCAGAACATCCAGATGGACGGCGGCCTCTATCCTGGAAATTTCTGACGGACGGGGAAGCTCCCACCCCGACTGAGCGCCCGCTGGCAACGGCGGGCGCCTTTTTTATGCGCCGCGTTTCAGCGAAAAAAAAAGACCGCCGGCCAAGGACAGGGTGATCCCTGCCCCGACCGGCGGTGCATCCGCAGTCAGATCGGAAAAGTTACGCCACATCCGCCAGGAAAGCTGCTGCCCCCTGGATGTTCAAAGTCGGGCTGCGCCAGGCCACATATCCGTCGGGACGGATGATGTAGAGGGCCTGACCATCCCGGAGATCCACGCCGTAACGCTCAAACACATCCGGCAGGCCGGTGAATTCCACCCCCGGACCCATCCCGAAATCCTGACGCGCCACCAGATGCGTCGACAGATTGGGCCGGTCCGCCACCAGCCCGGCCAGCGACTGGTTCAGGTGTTCGATCTGCCTTGCGTCCAGCGGCCGGCGCGACAGGGCCAGCACCGTCATCCGGTATCCGGCCAGCAGGTCGAAAACCTCCCGACCCGACCGCAGGGGGGCGTTCGGCGCGCGTGCGCCCGGCACCGGCCCCTTCTTCCAGCCGGCTTTGTCGGATGCGACCGCCGCCGTACCGGCGGGATAGATGATGTCGCGCTGTGACAGCCGGCGGAAGGCCTTGGTCTGGATGGGCCGCGCGCGGGAAATGATCTTCAACGCCAGCGGCAGGATCAGATCGCGCAGCGCCGCCTTGAACCCCGCCTGACCGGCGGCGGCGGCGAACAGGCGGCCTGTGCTTTTCACCACCTTCTCGCCCACGGGACGGCGCTCCCCGTCATAGGTGTCCAGAAGCGCGGCATTGCCACCCTGCAGGACGGCCGCCAGCTTCCAGGCCAGGTTCGCCGCATCCTGCAGGCCGGTATTCATGCCCTGCCCGCCCGCCGGCGAATGGATATGGGCGGCGTCGCCCGCCACCAAGGCGCGACCCGACCGATAGCAGTCCACGAACCGGTGATGGGCGCGATAACGCGTGATCCAGACCGGATCGCTCAAGGTGATGGGCATGTTGATGGCCGCCGACATCCCTTCCTGCATTTCCTTCAGGTCCAGGGGCAGCGGCTGTGCCGCCTCCCCATCGCCCAGGCCGCCGGAAAGGTCGGTCGCCATCACGCGCGACAGCCGGCTGCCATAAAGCGGCAGGAACAGGCCGATACGCCTGCCATTGATGAAAACACGGAACCGGTGGTGGTCCAGCGGCCATTCCACCTTGCAATCGGCCAGCAGGAAGCGCTGCGGCAGCATCTCCCCATCCCAGCCGATGCCCGCCGCCTCGCGTACCATGCTGCGCGACCCATCGGCACCGACGATATAGGTGCTGCGGATTTCCTCGACCGTACCGTCCAGGGCGGTGACATGGGCGCTGACCCCGTCCTGATCCTGCACGAGGTTCAGCAATTGCTGCCCCCGTTCCACCCGTACACCCTGCGCCTCCAAATCCTGAATCAGCAGCGTTTCCGTCTCCGATTGCGGGATCATCAGGATGAATGGAAAGGGCGTGTCGGCCGTCCGTGCCAGATCGAAATTCAGCCCGCCCCGGAACGGCCCCCGCACATGCAGGTTCACCGAACCGGCGATAACGCCACGGGCCAGGAAACGGTCGGCCAGACCGATGGATTGCATCAGTTCCAGCGTGCGCGCCTGGACCGCGAAGGCACGGGATTCACGCGTGGGTTCGACCCGCCGTTCGATGATCCGTACTTTCACACCGCTGCGCACCAGCAGGCAGGCCGCCATCAGGCCCGTGGGACCGGCACCGACGACCAGAACCTCACAATCCGGTACGGTGCTCATGGGACATCCCCCTTGGCGGCGAAGGTGCGGCACAGGGTGATGGCATAGGGCTCTGTAAACAGGTCCTCGCGGCTGTCCTGCACCCAGCGCGCCACCTCTCCCCCGACATGGACCTTGAACGCATCCTCGTCGATGAAAGTGTTGAAGATGGCGAAACGGCCGCCGCCCAGGTCCATGGCACGGAAGCTGGTGGTGCCGGGTTCAGCCTGCAGGCGGCGCGCAGCCTCTGTCAGGAAGACGCGCGCGGCGTCCTCCTTCCCGGGGCGTGCCTCCATCGTTGCCCAGACGGCAAGTGCATCCGTCGGCATATCATCCTCCCTGCTTGGATCGTTATGCCGGTACAATGTGCAGATGAAGATCAAAGTGTCAACAGTTTGCCGTTGCGCTGTCGACAAATCTTGCTAGAATGGTTTGCATCATGAATGAACGCGCCCCAGCCCCGTCTCGTGAGAATGTCGCCGCCGTCTATCGCCGGCTGCGGCGGATGATCCTGTCCGGCAAGCTGAAGGGCGGCCAGCCGCTCTCCCAGGTGCAACTGGCCCTGGATTTCGACACCAGCCGGGGACCGGTGCGCGAGGCGCTGCGCATGTTGCAGCAGGAAGGACTGATCGAGGCGGAAACCAACCAGCAGGGACGGGTCGTCAGCTATTCCATCGATGATCTGGAACAGGTCTTCTCCCTGTTGACACTCAACGCCGCCATGGCCATCCGGGCAGGAGCGGACCGGTTGACGGAGGCGGACATGGCCATCGTCCGCCGCGCCGTCGCCCGGATCGAGGTATCACCGGAAGTGGCGCAGAGCCCGCGCGGCGCCACAAGGCGACGGCTGGCGTTCCGGCGGCTGATCAGCACGCTCTGCCGCCATGGCGGGCGCCATGTCACGCAGATGATCGATGATCTGTTGGACCGGCTGGCCATGTTCCGTGGCATGCATGAGGTGGTGGGCAGTCCCCCGCCCTATCCGCTGGAGAACGGTTTCCAGCCCCTGCTGGACGCCTGCGAGAAGAAGGACGCGGCCACCGCTGCCCTGTTCATGGCGGAAAAGATCGCCAATATCGCGGGCAAGGCCCTGGCCTATCTCGACCGGCGCTATCTGCCGGTGCAACTGAACCTGTATGTGGAGGCCGTGCGCGGCGCGTTGACCGCCGCCGGACAGGCCGGCCCCTCCGCCGTAACCATCCGCGTGCGCGGCATGCCCGGCGGACGGGTGGAATGCGTGATCCTGCCCGACTGAGCAGTCGCACGGGAAGTGTTGACACCTAAGCGGCGTGCTCGCCGTGACACCGACACAGAATTAACAGGTGAAACCATGGATATGATTGCCCCGCGTGAGGGCGGATTGTCCGCCCGCGACGGGCCCCGGCCCCGCACGACCCCGCATGCCCCGCACAGCCAGATCGACCAGATCCCGGCGGACCGGCGGCAGCTGGGGCGGTCGCTGCTGACGGCACTGTCGGCCCTACCCGACGTGGAACCCGGCGGCAGCCGGCGCGCCCCGCCCGGTACCATCGGGCTTTACCTGCGCGGGGGGCGGCCCATGGAACGGCCACGGGCCTTCCTTCTGGGTCATGAATTCGCCCATGTGCATCTGGAAGATGATGGCAGCCTGCATACCGTCCTGCCCGAACCCCTGCGCAGCGACGCCATTGCCAAAGGGTGGGCGGAACCGCACCCGCTGGCCGGATACCCCACCGTGTCGCCCGACACCGTGATGATCTATGCCCCCCGCAACCAGGATGAGGTGTCTCTGATCGCCTGGCTGGTCCGCAACGCCCACGCATACGCATCCGACAGCGTCAGCGCGGAACCAGCCTTCTGAACTCGCCGCAGTCCGCGAAACAGCCATCGCGGCCCGTGAAATCTTCAAAATCAAGCCATGACCAACCGGCATCCGGATGCTTCACCGGGGGCCGGAGAGGGAGGTTGCACGCCCAGACACGGACGATTCCGCAATCAGAACAACAAGGGTCCGGGTGTGGTTTCAGCCAGCCGTCCCCGTCCTTGCCGACACAATCCAACCGACGACAATAAATATATTGGGGAGGTACTCATGAAGAAATTCCTTCTGGCCGGCACAGCCCTGCTGACCGGCCTGACCACCGCCTTCGCGCAGACGCCCGCACCGGCCAATCCCGGGCTGGAGGCGTTCGTGCTGGAAGAGATCGTGGTCACGGCGGTGCGTGCGGAGACGCTGCTATCCAAGACGCCTGTGTCGGTGTCCGCCGTCAGCGCCGACAATCTGCGCGACCAGGGCATCAGCGACCCGACCAATCTGGCCGATGCCGTGCCGAACCTGGCCATCGACCGCGTCAATGGTGCGGGCGTGCAGATCACCATCCGTGGCGTTTCCAGCACCGACAACAGCGAGAAGGGCGACCCGTCCGCCGCCTTCCTGGTGGATGGCGTCTATATCGCGCGGCCACAGGCACAGGAGGTCAGCTTCTTCGACCTGGAACGGGTGGAGGTGCTGCGCGGGCCGCAGGGCACGCTCTATGGTCGCAACACCACGGCCGGCCTGATCAACCTGATCTCGGCCCGTCCCAAGGGCGAGTTCCAGGCGTCGGGCGACCTTGCCTATGGCAGCTATGATACGCTGCTGGCGTCCGCCATGGTGAATGTGCCGGTGGATGACAACATCGCCATTCGTGCGGCCGCCAACTACAATTACCGCGACAGCTACCTGTACGAGGGCGCGTCCACCCCCTCGCTCGATGCCGGCAAGAAGGACCTTTCCTTCCGGCTCAGCGCCAAGGCCGATATCGGGGAGCGGGTGCGGCTCTATGTGAAGGGTGACACCAGCACGATGAAGGGCAATCCCCAGACCGGGGTGGCCCTGTCCAACTTCTTCCAGATGCCGGTCACGGCGGCCCCGACCGGACAGCGCGGGGCCGTGCCGGTCCGCCTTTCCGACCAGTCATCGAAGGAACTGCGCACCCTGGGCTTCACCCAGAACCGCAAATCCGCCAGCGACAACAGCACCTGGGGCATCCATGGCGAGCTGGAGGTCGATATCGTGGAGAACCTCACCGCCACCTACCTGGGATCCTACCGCGAATTCACGCGCGACGAGCTGCAGCGCGGCTATGTCGGCCTGACCTATCAGGCGCTGCCGGGCCTGCCGCCGCCGGGCACGCGGGTGCCGCTGGAGGCGACGTTCGATGGCGAGTATGAGCAGCAGTCCCACGAACTGCGCTTCGCCTACCAGACCGACCGCCTGCTGGCCCAGGGCGGGGTCTATTATTTCCGTGAACAGTCGGGCGTGGAATTCCTGCTGTTCGGCACGCGCGGCTTCACGCCCGGCCAGCGTGGCTACGTCTATGGTTTCCCGCAGGACCCGACCATTTCCAAGACCCTGGGCTTCTTCGGGCAGGCGACCTTCAACCTGACCGACGATCTGCGCGTCACGGGCGGTCTGCGCCATACCAGCGATGACAAGTCGCGTGTCGGTGCCACCATCAACCATGCCAACGTCACCGACCCGCTGGATTTCACCCCCGCCACGCAGCCCGGAACCACCAATCCGCGCGGCCAGCGGGATTCGCTGAACAACGCCGCCGTCAGCTATACCAAGCTGACCTGGCGGGCGGGCCTGGATTACGACCTGACGGATGAGACGATGCTCTATGGCAACGTCTCCACGGGCTACAAGGCCGGTGGCTTCAACGAGGGTTGTCTGGCGGGTCAACTGAACTGCAATGCGCCGGTTCCCGCCACCGATCTGTTCTATTCACCCGAAACCCTGACCGCCTATGAGGCCGGTGTGAAGACCAGTCTGGCCGACCGCAAGGTCCGGCTGACGGGCGCCTATTTCCACTATGACTACTCCAACCTGCAGCTCAGCCAGATCTCGGCCACCTATTGCGGCGGCGCGCCCTGTCTGGTGACCAGCAATGCCGGCAAGGCGAAGATCGACGGCGTGGAACTGGAGGCCCTGGCCCAGCCCGATGCGCGCAACCGCTTCAACCTGTCGCTGGCCTGGCTGAATGCCCGCTACACCGACTATCTGGTCTCCCCCGGCGTCAATCTGAAGGGGGAGCAGCTGGACCGATCGCCGAAATGGACGGCCACCCTGGGTTATGACCATACGCTGCCGCTGGGCGAAGGGTCGCTGGTGCTGGGCGTGCGGTCGCGGATCAGCGGCGGCTATCACCTGATCAACACGGCCCTGCGCAACTTCTTCCGTCAGCCCAGCTTCACGCGCACCGACCTGACGGCCACCTACAACGCGCCGGGCGACCGCTATTACGTCCAGGCCTATGCCAAGAACCTGGAGAATGACATCGCCCTGGGCAGTGTCGCCCTGTCGGCCAATTACCCGGCCATGACCGATGGCACGGCCCAGATCTCCGATCCGCGCACCTTCGGCGTGCGGGCCGGGTTCAAGTTCTGAGCAATCGGCGCAGGTCGGGTCGAGGGGAGAAGCCCGCGCCCTGACCTGCGCCCAGGGGGAACAGATGATGGAATTCACTGCCTGGCTCGCCGTGCCCTGGATCATCCCGACCCTGCTGGTCGTCCACATCATCGCCATCGCCTTCATCATCGGTTCGGCCCTGGTCGGCAACCTGCGGCTTGCCGGTGTCCTGGCGGCCGATGTGGAGGTGGGCACGGTTCTGCGCCGCTATCGGCCCTGGCTTTGGGGGGCGCTGACCGTTTCGCTGCTGACGGGACTGATCATGGCCGCCGCGCGGCCGGACAGGCTGCTTGGCAATCCGGTCTTCGGGGCGAAGCTGGTGCTGCTGCTGACCGCCATCATGGTGACGCTTCTGGCGTCACGGTGGCCGAAGCCGCTGGGCTGGATATCAACAGGCCTGTGGATCGCCGTGATCGCCTGCGGCCACTGGGTCGCCTACGCGGTTTGAAAGGGGCATCATGAGCGACTTTCTTCAATCCGTTCAGGCGTCGCCCGTTGGGCAGTTCATGCGGGAAAGCGCCCTGGCGTTGCCCGGCGTCGGCGCGTTGCATGTCATCGCCATAACGCTGGTCCTGGGCACCATCGCCATCGTCGATCTGCGCCTGATCGGCCATGCCGCGCACCGTCGCAGCACCCGACACCTGATCCGGGAGATGCTGCCCTTCACCTGGACCGCCTTCGCCCTGGCCGTCGTGACAGGGTTGCTGCTGTTCAGCGGACATGCCGTTGATTATGTCGAGAAAGGGCCTTTCAAGGGCAAGATGCTCATGCTGCTGCTGGCCGGGCTCAACATGACCGTCTTTCACGCCGCGGTCTGGCGCCGCATCGGGGATTGGGACCATGACCGGCATCCGCCGGCCGGTGCCCGCATGGCCGGCGGCCTGTCACTGCTATTCTGGATCGGCGCCGTCGTCGCAGGATGCTGGATCGGTTTCGTCTGACGGTGATTTTCAAATGAAAACGGCCCGCGATGATCGTCGCGGGCCGTTTTCGCGTCATCCCCGCCGCAGGATCAGGTCCGCCGCCCGCTGGCCGATAGCCATGGCCGGGCCGTTGGTATTGCCCGACACGGGCGTGGGCATGATGGAGCAATCGACGACGCGCAGCCCCTCAACTCCATGCACGCGGCAGGCATCATCCACCACGGATATGACCGGATCGGTGCCCATGGAACAGGTGCCGGTGCCATGAAGACCGGGATCGGTCATGCCGCGCAGTTCGGCGATGATCTCCGCGTCGCCCTGACAGGCCGGTCCGGGCTGCCTTTCCTCCCCCACGAAACGCGCCAGGGCCTTCGCCCCCGCCATCCGGCGCAGCAGGCGGAACAGTTCCAGCGCCTTGCGCTGGTCCTCCTCCTCCTGCCAGAAGCGCGGATCGACGATGGGGGCGTCGCGGAAATCGGCGCTGGCCAGGCGCACGGTACCGCGCCCCCTGGGCCGCAGGTGGAAACCCGCGAAGGTGATGCCCGGCCTGTCGGAAATCGGGCTGCCGGGATTGGCGGCCATTTCCTTGACGGTGCGCATGGCGAAGGGAGAGGCGGCAAGCTGCATGTCGGGCCAGTCGGCGGGCGCTCCCTCCCCCGATACCAGGGCCGTGACAGGCATGCCGACCCGCGCCAGCGGCCCCGTGCCCGTCAGGAAATAGCGCAGGGCATTGCGCGGCAGCCGCCAGCCCCGGAATTCCCGGTTCAGGCCCGGATGGTTGCGCAGATCGTAAGAGATGCCCATCTTCTGATGGTCGCACCAATTCTCCCCCACCGCCGGCAGGTCGCGCAGCACCTGGATGCCGTGGCCCGCCAGATGCGCGCCCGGCCCGATGCCCGACAGCATCAGCAGTTGGGGGGAGCGATAGACGCCGGCCGACAGCACGATGTCCCGGCCTGCCGTATGGCGCAGGATTTCCCCACCTCGCTCGCATTCGATGGCGATCGCCCGCCCGCCCTCGATCACCACCCGCTTCACCAGACAATCGGTGACGATGGACAGGTTGGGGCGGTTGCATACGGGGGCCAGGAAGGATTCATAGGCCGAAGCCCGCTGTCCCTTGCGGTTCACGGTATATTGCGTGCGCCCCACCCCTTCCACGGCCGGGGTGCAGATATCCTCCGTCCAGGGAATGCCCATTTCCCGGCAGGCGCCGACGATGGCATCAAAAACCTCGCCCCGATAGGTCGCCTGGGTGATCTGCTGCGGGCCGTCGAAGCCGCGCGAACGGTCGGCGCCGGGGGCCCGGTATTCCTCGATCCGGCCATAGGCCTTCAGCATGGCATCCCAGCCCCAGGAAAGCAGCCCCCGGTCACGCCAGCCATCGAAGTCGCGCGGCTGTCCGCGCAGGTACCAGGTGCCGTTGACGGCGGACGAACCGCCGAGACCACGCCCATAGCTGTGCCGTTCCGGCCGGCGTCCCGGCTGCGGCACCACGGGAAAGGACCAGTAATAGTCCGGATTGCCCATGATCTTCGCGAAGCCGGCAGCCATCTTGATGAACACGCTCTGGTTCGTGCCGCCGGCTTCCACCAGCAGCACGCGGTTGGCCGGATCATCGCTGAGCCGCCGTGCCACGACGCAGCCGGCTGAGCCCGCACCCACCACGATATAGTCGAAATCAGCCATTCCTTGATCTTTCCGATCCATTAGAGCGTATTTCCGCTGACCGGAAACACGCTCTCGCTTTTCAGTTCCTCAAACCCCGGCGCCGCATCCGCGGCTTGGCTTCACGGCGCATAAGCGCCGCGGCGGCAGTCGCCGCCGGAGCGGTTTCCGGTCAACCGAAAATCGCTCCAATGCCCATGACCCGCGCGTTCAGCGCCCGGTCGGCGCCGCCAGCGGCGAAATCGTCGAAAGCATGTTCGGTAACCCGGATGATATGCCGGTCGATGAAGGGCACGCCCTCGGCCGCCCCCTGTTCGGGATGCTTCAGCGCGCATTCCCATTCCAGCACAGCCCAGCCGGGGAAATCATACTGGGCCATCTTGGTGAAGATGCGCGCGAAATCCACCTGCCCGTCGCCCAGCGACCGGAACCGCCCCGGCCGGTCGAGCCAGGATTGATAGCCGCCATAGACACCGGAACGGCCATCGGGCCGGAATTCCGCATCCTTGACATGGAAGCACTTGATCCGCGCCCGGTAGATATCCAGGAAGGCCAGATAATCCAGCTGCTGCAGCACGAAATGGCTGGGGTCATAAAGGATAGTGGCGCGCGGATGGTTATCCACCGCCGCCAGGAACCGCTCGAACGTGACGCCGTCATGCAGATCTTCGCCGGGATGGATCTCATAGGCGAGGTCGACGCCGGCATCGTCGAACGCGTCCAGGATCGGCCGCCAACGTCGGGCCAGTTCGGCAAACGCATCCTCCACCAGACCCGCCGGACGCTGCGGCCAGGGATAGAGATAGGGCCAGGCCAGTGCGCCAGAGAAGGTCGCATGCGCCGTCAGGCCCAGATTGTGGCTGGCGCGGGCCGCCAGATGCATCTGCCGCACCGCCCATTCCTGCCGCGCGCGGGGATTACCGCGCACGGATGGCGGGGCGAAGGCATCGAACTGCGCGTCATAGGCGGGATGCACCGCCACCAGCTGTCCCTGCAGGTGCGTGGACAGTTCCGTCAGGGCAAGCCCATGGCGGGCCAGCGTGCCCCACACCTCCTCGCAATATTCCCGGCTGCCTGCCGCCCTTTCCAGGTCGAACAGGCGGGCATCCCAACTGGGGATCTGCACGCCCTTGTACCCCAGCGCGGCCGCCCAGCCGGCAATGGCATCCAGCGAATTGAACGGGGGCTTGTCGCCCGCGAACTGCGCCAGGAAGATGGCGGGTCCCTTGATCGTGCGCATCTCTACACCTCGAATTCGACCCAGCCGGCGCCGGCCCGGCTGGCAGTGACGGCCAGATGGATGAAGGCCATGCCGCGCAGCCCGTCATCGATGCCGGGCAGCAGGCTGCCCTCCTCCCCCCGCAATTGCCGGGCGAAGTCGCGATAGAGGTTGGCGAAGGCCTCCAGATACCCTTCCGGATGGCCGCCGGGCGTGCGGGTGGCCCAGCGTGCATCGGAACCCAGGCCGGCATCGCCCGCCTGGATGATCTCCGTTCGCCCGTCACCATGCCGCCAGGTCAGCATGTTCGGCTGTTCCTGGCACCAATCCAGGCCCGCCTTGTCACCATAGACGCGCAGGCGCAGTCCGTTGCGTTCCCCCACCATGATCTGGGAGGCCAGCAGCACCCCGCGCGCGCCGTTGTTGAAACGCAGCAGCACCTGGCAATCATCGTCCAGCACACGGCCTGGAACCATTGCGGCCAGATCGGCCAGCAATTGCGTGACGCGCAGTCCCGTCACGAATTCCGCCAGATGAAAGGCATGCACGCCGATATCGGCAATGGCCCCACCTTCGCCCGCCTGGGCAGGATCGGTACGCCACAGTGCCTGCTTGCCTTCGGCGGACCCGGCCAGCCAGCCTTGCGGATATTCCACCACGACCTTGCGCACGGTTCCCAGCGCGCCCGCCGCCACCCGCGCCCGCGCGTCGCGCACCAGCGGGTAACCGGAATAGGTGTAGGTCAGTCCATAGGGCCGGCGGGTACGGGCGACGATGGCGGCCAGTTCCTTGGCTTCCGTGAGAGTGGCCGTCGCCGGCTTGTCGCACATCACCGCCACCCCGGCCCGCAACGCCATGCGCGCAGCGCTGAAATGATGGTGGTTGGGCGAGGCGATGGTGACGAAGTCGATCCCATCGTCACGGCCCGCCTCTGTCGCCAGCATCGTCGCCACATCGGGATAGGCCCGCCTGGGATCGATACGGTAGATGTCGCCGGCCTGACGCGACCGGGCGGGATCGCTGCTGAAAGCGCCGGCGACCAGTTCAATCTCCCGGTCCAGTTCGGCCGCGATGCGGTGAACCGGGCCGATAAAGGCACCGGCACCGCCGCCGATCAGTCCCATGCGTAGCCGCCGCATCACGTCTCTCCTGCCATCTTTGGATTTTGGCGCGTCGACTGACGCCACGCGGGGGCGTTCGATGCCATCTGATCGGGAAGCGGATTGCAGGCGCTGCGCCGGCCAGCCTGTCATGGCCGGCGCATTCGTCATGGGGTCCAGAACCCGCACCGTGCATCGCATGGATAGTGATACAGGTTCACAAGCTAGAATGCAAGAATTCTAGTTTTTGCTATTTTCACCTTTATTCGACCCCAGATCACCCCGCAACCCAGACGCAGGACGAAGGACGAAAGGCTTGCGCGGCCTGCGCCGCCACCGACTGCAACGGCATCGCACAGCCATTCAGGCTTGGGTTTCTGCCATTCTTGTTACCAGAAACCTGCGAACTGGCCTGCCCCCAATCTTGTCGGCCCGCTGACGAGAGCTCTTGCATGCCAGTAGAATGCCTGCTATTCAGAGGATGAAGCGAACGCACGGGATGGCTGCCCGGCGGCGATGATACAAACCGATCCTCGCAAGACATACCAAGGCATGCATTGCCCTGGTCAGCGGGGCATCACATGTTCATCATCAACATGGTTGCATGCGACACCGTTCCCATCGGGGACGGTGGCCGATCAGCGCCTCCCGCCGGTTCCCCCTGATTTCCCCTTATCTCCAGCACCCCCAGGCCCTGCCTCGCAGGCGGGAGAACCGTAGATCATGCCGAGGAGACACGCTCGATGAGCAACGAGTTGCAACGGACGAACCGGAACCAGGCCGACAGGGCCAAACAGGGGATCGTCGTCTTTTCCCGCGTGGGTCAGCGCGACCTGTTCGCCGACAACGCCATTGAAAGGACGCCCGACGGCTGGCGTCTGCTGATCCGCAATCCCTGGTACACGGGCACCTATCTGTCCACGGTATCCTTCATCAAGATCATCGTGAATGGCCATACCGTGCCGGAGGCGGATACCTTCATCGCCCTGCGCGGGCAGAAGGTCCCCGTCGCTTATGCCAAATATCTGCACGAAATCTGGTGGGGCATGGGCGAGGTGGCAGAAGTGCTGCTGACCGACGCGGCGCTGGCCGACATCGTGACCGCCACCAATCAGGTCGGCGTCGATATCGATATGCGCACAACCTTCAGCTACGGCTTCCCCAACGACACGCTGCCCTACCGGCTGACCGGTGAACTGGAGATGCGTTGAAATGAAACTCGGCCTCAGCCTCTACACTTTCGGCGCCGACATCCATGCCGGCAAGATGAACGTCTTCGATGCCATCCGCAAAGCCGCCGAGATCGGCTGCGACGGCGTCGAGATCATCGCGGAACAGCATATTCCCGGCTGGCCCAATCCCAACCTGGACGACCTGACGGCCATCCGGGAACTGGTGGCCTCGCTGGATATGGAGATTTTCTGTTTCAGCTGCTATTTCGGCAAGAATATCCGCAGCGATCGGCCCCAGACCTGGGAAGAGCTGATCCACAACGCCAAGCGGATGATCGCGCTGACGGCGTATCTGGGCGCCAAGGTCATGCGCCCCGCCTTCAATGCCGAACCGGTGGGCGAACTGATCGACTTCGTGCAGGCCGTGCTGCCGACGCTGGAGAAGTACGGCGTCATCTGGGGCGTGGAATTGCACGCCCCGCACCCGCCCTCCTACTATCAGGAAGCGCTGGAGACCGTGGATTCACCCTGGTTCCGGCTGGTGCCCGACTTCTCCTGCTGGCAGGGGCCGAACGCGCCGGGGCAGATCCAGACCAACCCGCTTTCCACCTTCGAACCGCTGCTGAAATACACGGTGCATTGCCACGCCAAGGCCCACATGTTCGATGCGGCGGGGGAAGAGCCGAACACGCCTTACAAGGAACTGCTGGGCATGCTGGCCGCCCATGGCTTCAAGGGCTCCATCGCCGGGGAATATGAGGGCTGGTTCATCAATTATCTGCCGTCCGAACAGCCGGCCCGGACCCTGTTCAACGTGCTGGAGCGATACGGACGATAGGGGCAGCCGCCCCCGCAACCATCCCCGACCTTGCGCATAAGGAGCGCCCATGTCCGTCGCCCGCCAAGACACCATCACCGGCACCGATGCCCCGGCCCAGGGGGCGAAAGCGCCCAGTCTGCGTGAACAGCGGCTGCTCGGGCTGCTCTTCACGCTGGGGCTGGCGGCGGTGTCGCTGTTCCTGTTCTGGACGGCCCTGCAATCGGTCTTCCTGGCTCTGCAGGTGCAGAAGATCGACCCCGCAGGGGCGGCGGGCGGCCTGGCCTTCGTCATCGGCATCGGGGCCATCGGCGCGCTGTTCACGGCACCGGTGTCCGGCGCGCTCAGCGACCGGACCCGCAGCAGGATCGGCGGGCGGGGTCCGTGGATGCTGGGCGGTGCCGGGGCGACCATTGTGCTGGCCCTGCTGCTGTCGCAGGCCGGAACCATCACGGAACTGGCCATCTATTGGCTGCTGATCCAGGTCAGCACCAATCTGGTCTTCACGCCGATCACCGCCTATATCCCGGAACGGGTCCCGGTGGCGCGGCGCGGCATCTTCTCCGCCGCCATCGGGCTTTCCCATCTGGGGGGCGTGCTGTTCGGTCAGGTGTTCGGGGCCGCCTTCGCGGCGCAGATGCTGCTGGGTTATGCCGTCATCAGCGTGCTTTTACTGCTGGCCATCATCATCTTCGTGGTGGTGAACCGCCGGTCCAATGTCGGGGAACCGACGCCGCCCTTCAACCTGTCAAAGCTGCTCTCCACCTTCTGGGTCAATCCCGTGAAATATCCGGCCTTCGGCTGGACCTTCCTGGGTCGGTTCCTGATGCTGACGGGCTTTTTCCCGCTGAAGGTTTATCTGCTTTACATCTTGCAGGATTATGTGGGCCTGGGTGCCGACGCCGTGAAGAACGTGCCGGCCATGGGTCTGGCCGGCATGGCGGGGGCCGCCATCGGCACGCCGCTGGCCGGCTGGTTGAGCGACCGGCTGGGGGTAACGCGGCCGTTGATCTATATCTGCGCCGTCGTGATGGTCGGGGCCATTCTGGTGCCCCTGGCTTTCCCCACCTTCGAAGGCATGGCCATCTATTCCTTCCTGATCGGGGCCGGCTTCGGCGGCTTCGGATCGGTGGATTATGTGCTGATCACCAAGGTGCTGCCGTCGCAGGATGATGCCGGCAAGGATCTGGGCATCATCAACATGACCACGACCCTGTCGCAGACCCTGGGCGTCGGGCTGGCGGGTGCCATGGTCAGCGTGGTCGGGACCTATGGCGTGCTGTTCCCCATGGGGATCGGCTTCATCACCCTGGGCACGCTCTGCGTGGCCTTCATCAAGGGCGTGCGGTAGGGGGTTGCCTCGCCCTCACCCCGCCAGCCTTTCAACGTCACGCGACGGCGGCATGCCGAAGGCCCGGCTATATTCGCGGCTGAACTGCGAGGCACTTTCATAACCGACGGCATAGGCCGCCTCCCCCGCCTCCATGCCCGATGCCAGCAGGCGCCGGGCCATGTGCAGGCGCATGGTCTTCTGATATTGCAGCGGGCTCATCGCTGTTGCCGCCCGGAAATGCCGGTGGAAGGAGGCGACGCTCATGCCTGCGATCTCTGCCAGCATGCCGGTGCGCAGCGTTTCCTCATAATGACTGCCGATCCAGTCGATCACACGGCGGATGCGGGCTAGACGGCTGTCGCCCTGCGCGATCTGGCACAGATGCCCGCCCAGCGGCCCCCGCAGCAGGCGGTAAAGGATCTCCCGTTCCCGCGCCGCCGCCAGGGCCGGCACATCCTCCGGCTGGTCCAACAGCGACAAGAGCCAGTTCCAGGCCGCCAGCAGGTCCGGCGTGACGGCGCTGGTCCCGAAACAGGGCTGATCACCCGCGACCGGTGCGTTGTTGACCAGTCCCGGTGGCAGGCCGGCAATCAGATCGGCCAGGATAGCCCGGTCCAGTTCAAGCCCCACGGCAAGGTACGGCTCCGCCGGGCTGGCATCCAGCACCCGGCCCGTGGCCGGCAGGTCCAGCGAGGCCACGAAATAACGGGTGCTGTCATAGTCCAGCATCGTCTCCCCCACCGTCACCTGCTTGCGCCCCCGCAGGATCAGGCAGGTGACGGGCGTCAGCATGGTGGCGACACCACTGCCGGGCCGGTTCAACACACTCAATGTCAGCCGGGAGATCGGCGTCTCGGTCCGCGGCGAGGTCGCGTGCCGCAGCACCCGGCTCTGCATGATCTCCATCAGGTCATGCATCGGCGTGACCGCCTCCCCTTCGTCACTGATTGATAGGATCGGGCAAGTGATCGCCAGGATCGGGCAGCTGGTCGCAAGGCGGTCCCGATATCATGGCCGGGACAGGGAGACAGCATCCCCCGAGACATGAGGAAACGTCAATGACTCAATTCGATGTAACGACCACCACCGACGATGTGCTGGCCGGTTTGACACTTTCAGGCAAGCGCATTCTCGTCACCGGCACCTCTTCCGGTCTGGGTCTGGAAACCGCCCGCGCGCTGGTGGCCCATGGGGCGGAGGTTGTGGGCGCCGTGCGCGACCTTGCCCGCGCCGAACAGGCCTGCGATGTGGTCCGGGCGGCAGCGGTTGCGGGTGGCGGCCAGTTCTCTCTGGTCACTCTCGACCTTGCCTCGCTGACCAGTGTGCGCGCGGCGGCGGATGCCCTGGTTGCCGACGGGCGCCCCTTTGACGCCGTCATCGCCAATGCCGCCATCATGGCCACACCCTTCGGTCGCACGGCAGACGGGTTCGAAATGCAATTCGGCACCAACCATCTGGGGCATTTCGCTTTCATCAACCGGATCGCGCCCGTGATCCGCGATGGCGGTCGGGTGGTGGTTCTGTCATCGGCGGCGCACCGCTTCTCCGATGTCGATCTGAGCGACCCGAATTTCGAGCGCACGGACTATGATGCCTGGATCGCCTATGGCCGGTCGAAGACGGCCAATGCCCTGTTCGCGGTCGAACTGGACCGGCGTTGGAAGCATCGCGGCATCCGGGCCGCATCGGTCCATCCCGGCGGCGCCGAAACCGGCCTGAAGCGCAGCGTGTCGCAGGAGGACATGGATGCACTCGTCGCCCGCATCAACACCGTCGCCAAGGCCGAAACCGGTGCCCCCGCCTTCAAGCTGAAGACCATCCCGCAGGCCGCGGCGACCTCCGTCTGGGTCGCTATCGTCGCCGACGGTGACAGTATCGGCGGACGTTACTGCGAGGATTGCAACGTCGCCCCGCTGGCACATGGCGATGGCGTGCGCAAGGGCGTTCGCGAATACGCCATCGACGTGGACACGGCGAAGGCGCTGTGGCTCAGAAGTGAGGAATTGATCGGCGAACGCTATTGATCGGTCGGGCGGGGTGGGACGAAGGGCTTTGCTGACCCATTGTGTTCGTTGATGAAGCGCCTGATTTCGTCCTGGAGCTGGGCGACGGAGGTGAAGACGCCGCGGCGCAGCCGTTTTCTCCCGGTCTGCCGGGCGATTTCCTGTACAGGGGCGAAGCCCGCGATCTGGCGGAACGGGGACGCAAGGAAGCGCGCGCCCTTTGGCGCATGCGTGCCAAAAGGGCGCGGGAACTGAACGGCGACCTGGCCTCCATCGGCTTCCGATCGGATGGAGAGATCAATCTGGGGCTTGATGATGGCCATGCCGCCTTCGATCTGAAAGACCGGACCACCGCCGGGGCGGCGTTTCCGGCCGATGCCCTTCCCGATGACGAGACCTGGAACCGGCTCATCGAGGCCCTGATCGTCGCGTATGACCGCTGGGTGGTGAACCAGAACAAGGGGCATATATCTTCAGCATGAGCGGGCCTACAAGATGGAGTTGGCCAGCCTGTTTCAGACGGAGGTCCCCCACTCAAGCCAGTCACCTTCCAGCCGCTCAAAGCTTGTAACGAACTGTCAGACCATAGGTTCGGGGCTCGTTATAGACGGGGAAGTAGAAGCCCAGGCTCGACAGATCGTTCATGTCTGTCAGATAGCGTTTGTCGCCGACATTGCGCACGAACAGCGTGAAGTCGATGCCGGAACTGTGGGCCATCCCCACATGTAGATTGACCTCGCCATGCCGGTCGCCAACCATCGGCGCCTGATTTGTCGCGCTGAAATTGACCTTGGACTGGTAAGAGAAATCGGCCCCCACCCGGCCTGTCCAATCAGGGCTCAAATCAGCGCTGTAGGTGGCGCTGCCGCTGATCTGCAGGCGCGGGGCCTTGTCCAGGGTGTTACCCTTGAAATCACCCCGGATGGGATCGATGAAATCCGTGTAGGTGGCGTGGACATAGGCGGCGCCGAACGCAAGGTCGAACCCCTGCACAGGCCGGGCCTGGATTTCGATCTCAGCACCATAGATATCGGCATCGGCATTCTGCAGACGCTGCAAGGGAACCCCACCCGCCGGGTTGGGCTCCAGGCTGAAGACCTGCAGGTTGCGGTAATCATAATAGAAGCCCGCCATGTTCAGGCGCACACGGCGATCCAGCAGGTCGGTCTTCACACCAGCCTCATAGGCGTCGATACTTTCGCTATCCACCGCGTTGAACTCGATCCCGTTGAACAGCGCGCCGGTATTGTAGCCGCCGGCCCGCACGCCACGCGAATAGCTGGCGTAGAGATTGGCATTCTCGTCCAGTTCATAGGCGAGTGCCAGGCGCCAGGTCGGCTTTTTCAGCTCGGTGACGGTGCGGCTGGGCAGGTCGATGGTCATGTTCGATGGATTGGCATCGACAAAACCGACCAGCCGGTCGCGCAGCCGGGCGCGGGGATTGGTGTCCGGATTGACCGGGCCGCCATAGGTGATGAAGCTCAGCTTCTTGCGGTCGTCCGTATAGCGCAGGCCGGCGGTCGCGGTCAGCCTGTCGGTCAGTGCATAATCGGCCTGGGCGAAGATGGCCTTGCTGCTGGTCCGCTGCGTGAATACACGTTCCAGCATCAGCACGGAGTTGGCCGGGTCGAAGAAAGGCTTGGTCCGGTCGGGGTTCAGTTCCCGCAGCACGCTGAAATTCGTCAGGCTGGACAGTTCCTCCTGCAGGTAATAGAGGCCGGCCACCCATTTGAACGGACCGTCGCCATTGGAGGTGAAGCGCAGTTCCTGGCTGACCTGTCGCGACGTTTCCTTCCAGAGCGGCAGTTCCGCCACGGCATAGGGGGAGTAATCGACATCGGTGTTCAGATCGCGCTTGTTATAGACATAGGCGGTGATGGAGGTGACGTTCAGATCATCCCCATCATGGATCACCGACAGCCGGTCGGCGAAATTGTCCAGGTTCTCGTAATTGTCCAGGACATTGGTATTCAGCGCATCGACATCCTGGTTGGCGATGTAACGGGTGATGGGGTTGGCGCAGACGGTGCGCGCCAGGATTTCCGCGCCCGTGCAGGGGCGGCCCGTACGGGCATTGACGGTACCCATCGACTGATGCCCCAGGGCGGAGGAGCGGCTTTTGCCGCCTTCGATCTTGTTATGGATTTCAAGGTCGGGCGACGGGGTCAGCAGGATTTGCAGGCGGCCCGCATAGGTTTCGATACCGTTGATGTCGCGGCTGTCCTGCAGGTTGGTAGCCCAGCCATCCCGACGCTTCACGGTGAGTGAGGCTCGCGCCGCCAGGGTGTCGTCGATCAGCGCGCCACCGCCCGCCGCGTCGAAGAATATCTGGTTGAACCGGCCCGCCGTGACGGCGGCGGAGAAATCCGGAGAGAAGCTGGGTCGCCGCGTCGTGTAGTTGATGACACCGCCCGTGGTGTTGCGGCCGTAAAGCGTGCCCTGCGGCCCCTTCAGCACCTCCACCCGGTCGACATCGAAGACGGCGAACAGCTGGCCGACACCGGAATTCAGGAAAACATCATCCACCGTCACGCCGACCGCGCCGGACGAGGCGGCGTTATAGTCATTCACGCCCACGCCGCGCAGGAAGATGGTGGGGTTGGAGGATTGGAACAGGTTGTTGATCTGCAGGCCCGGCACCGACCTGGTCAGGTCCAGACCGTTGCGCACACCCTGCATCTCCAGTGCCTCGCCCCCCAGGGCCGTGATGGAGATTGGCACCTCCTGGATATTCTCACCACGCTTCTGCGCGGTGACGATGATTTCCTCCAGCTGCAGCCCCTGTTCCTCACCGGCGGCAACGGCCGGCGAGGCCAAGGACAGACCCAGCGCCGCCAGCAAGGCGGTGCTGCTGGCAACAGTACGATGCCGCATAGACATGTTCCCTCCCGAGACATCAATCGCTTGTGATTCTTGCGGCGGACCATCCAAGGTCACCGTCGGGCCATTAGTTTCAATATTTGTTTTTATGTCAAATAGAGAAAAACTACTTATCGAAGCGGATTCCACAAAACAGGCGCAACCGTGCCTGAGCCATTCTCAAAGATCATTGATTATCAACGGATAATCCAGATCGTTGATCAGAATTCGACAGAATGTTTCCTGCTGCGCGCCAATGAGGCTGTGCTTCCATGCTGCATGATTTTCACACCGGCGGCTTTACAAGCAGCCTGAATCATGTCAAATAACGAAACTGTACTGATATATGAAATCATCACCGCCCTGCTTCATGGCACGCCCAGCCCCCGCGCCCACCGGGTGTCAAGCTGCCGTGACCATTCACGACAGGGCGGAGGCCGCGAAATGGCCGATGAAACGGAGACATCCCAATGCCAGATACCGTTGCGGAAGCTATTGCTTCCGCCCTTGTGCGCCACGGCGTCGAGTTCATTTTCGGGCAGAGCAATCCCACGGCGCTGATGCTGGCGGCCGAGGATGCCGGCATCCGCCAGCTTCTGTACCGGACGGAGAATGCCGCCGGGGCCATGGCCGATGCCTATGCACGCGTTTCCAACCGGATCGGCGTGGTGGCGGCGCAGAACGGGCCGGCGGCCACCCTGATGGTCGCCCCAATGGCGGAGGCGCTGAAGGCGTCCATCCCCATGCTGGTGCTGGTCCAGGAGGTTCCGGCCTCCCAGCGCGACCGCAACGCCTTCCAGGAGCTCGACCATTTCGCGCTATTCGCCGGGGTGGCGAAATGGGTGCGCCGGCTGGACGATCCCGACCGGGCTGCCGAATATATCGATCTGGCCATGATCGCCGCCAACAGCGGCCGGCCGGGTCCCGTCGTGCTGCTGCTGGCCAAGGATATGCTGCTGCAGCCATCCAGGGGCCCCGATGTCGCGCGCCAGCAGGATCTGGGCACCTTCCCGCTGGACCGGCCACGCCCCGACGGGCACAGCGTCGAACGGGCCGCCGAACTGCTGGCCAATGCCACTTCACCTTTGGTGATCGTGGGTGGCGGCGTCCACACGGCGCAGGCCGTGGACGCCCTGGGCCGGCTGATCACCATCGGCTGTCTGCCGGTGGCGACCACCAACATGGGCAAGGGTGCCGTGGATGAAACCGGCCCCCTGTCGCTGGGCGTCGCCGCGAACCTGCTGGGGCGCAACGGTCCGGCATCGGTGCATCGGGACCTGATCGCCAAGGCGGACGTGGTGCTGCTGATCGGCACCCGGACCAACGAGAATGGCACCGACGCCTGGAGACTGACGGCACCCGACGCCACCTATATCCATGTCGATATCGACGGGACCGAGGTGGGTCGCAACTACGAAGCCCTGCGTCTGGTGGGTGACGCCCGCGCGGCTATTTTGGACCTGACGGCAGCCTTGCAGCGGCAGGACCTGACCAAGCGCAGGGACAGGGCCGGCGCGTTGATCGCGGAGATCGCAGCAGCACGGCATGCCCGGGGCAACGCCATCGCACCGCAAATGCAGGCCGATACACGGCCGATCCTGCCACAACGGCTGATGGGGGAACTGGACCGCCTGATCGGGCCGGACGATATCGTTGTGGCCGACGCCAGCTATTCCTCCGTGTGGGTCACGGGATACCTGACCACGCGCCGCGCGGGGCAGCGTTTCCTGACGCCGCGCGGCCTGGCGGGGCTGGGCTGGGGCCTGCCATTCGCCATCGGGGCGAAGCTGGCCCGGCCCGGCGCGCGGGTCGTGGGGCTGGTCGGCGATGGCGGCTTCGCCCATGTCTGGGGCGAGTTGGAAATGGCGGTGCGCGAAGGTGTCGCCCTGACCCTGATCGTCCTGAACAATTCGCAATTGGCCATGCAGCGGCATGGGGAGAATCTGGGCTTCGGGCGCAGCACCACGGGCATCCGCTTCGTGGAGGTCGATCACGCCGCCGTGGCACGGTCGGTGGGCGCACAAGGTGAAAGGATCGACGATCCCGACGCCTTCGGCCCGGCCCTGGAAAAGGCGCTGGCATCGGATCAGGTGACAGTGCTGGAGGTGATCAGCGATGCCGACGCCTTCGCACCGCTACGCATTTTCGATGGGCAGGAAGCCCGGCTGGGCATCCCCGCCGGGCCGCACGCGGCCGCCCGCCGGCAGAGCGCCTGATGCCATGCCGGAACATGGATATTCCCAGGACCTGTCAGACCTGCCGCCAAGGCTGCTGATCGATGGTCAGTGGCGCAATGCGGCGGACAATCGCCGCATCGCCGTGGAGAACCCGGCAACCGGGCGGGAGATCGCGCAGGTCGCCGATGCCGCCGTGCCGGACGGTTTGTCCGCCCTGGACGCCGCCTGCCGCGCACAGGAAAGGTGGGCACGGCAAACACCCCGGCACCGCGCCGACCTGCTGCACCGGGCCTATGAACGGCTGCTGACCGACCGCGACCGGTTCGCACGGGTGATCAGCCTGGAAACGGGAAAGCCACCGGGGGAAGCGCAGGCGGAGGTCAATTACGCTGCCGACTTCCTACGCTGGTTCGCCGGAGAGGCACTGCGCATCCATGGCCGCGAACAGCCGGCACCGGGTGGCGGGTCACGACAGATCATCAGCCGCTGGCCGGTCGGCCCCTGCCTGCTGATCACGCCCTGGAACTTTCCGCTGGCCATGATCACCCGCAAGGTCGGGCCTGCCCTGGCCGCCGGCTGCACCATGGTGCTGAAACCGGCGGAACAGACACCGCTGACCGCCATCCTGTTCACACGGTTGATGCAGGAGGTCGGCCTGCCGCCCGGCGTGCTGAACCTGATCACCACGACCCGCGCGGAGAGCGTGGTGGGCACGCTGCTGTCGGATGGGCGGCTGCGCAAGGTGTCCTTCACCGGGTCAACACGGGTCGGCCGCCTGATCCTGGCGGGTGCTGCGGCAACCATCCTGCGCAGTTCCATGGAATTGGGCGGCAACAACCCCTTCATCCTGTTCGATGACGCCGATCTGGATCTGGCGGTGGACAGCGCCGTGCAGGCCAAGCTGCGCAATCTGGGCCAGGCCTGCACGGCGGCGAACCGCTTTCTGGTGCAGGACGGAATCGCCGGCGCCTTCACGTCACGGTTGACCCAACGGTTCGCCGCCCTGCCGCCGGACAGTCTGGGACCGATGGTCGATGCCGCTGCCCGGCACAATCTTCACGGGCTGGTCCGGGATACGGTGGCGCGGGGGGCGACGCTTGTGCTGGGGGGTGAGTTACCATCGGGCCCCGGCTATCATTATCCACCAACGATCCTGACGCAGGTCCCGCCCGACGCGCCCATCCTGCATCAGGAAATCTTCGGCCCCGTGGCCCCCATCCAGACCTTCATAACGGAGGCGGACGCCGTCGCGATGGCCAATGACAGCGACTATGGCCTTGCCGCCTATGCCTGCACCCGCGACCTTGACCGTGTGATGCGCCTTCAGGCCGGATTGCAGACGGGCATGCTGGGCATCAATACCGGCATCCTCTCTGATCCGATCGCCCCGTTTGGCGGGATCAAACAATCGGGCCTGGGCCGCGAAGGCGGAATTGAAGGCATCGATGAATATCTGACCACCCGTTACACCGCCATCGCCACGCCGACAGCGCCAGGCCATTAGGAGGAAACAACATGCCGCTCAGCGAGATCATGCTGCAACGACTGGAAGACTGGAAACAGGCGGCCATGCAGCTCGCCCCCCTGCTGCTGGGGGAGATGCCGGACCGGCCCTTGGCGGATATCCGCGCCGATTACAACCGCGAACTGGCCCGCAACCGGCCGCCGGACGGGGTCGTCTGCACGGATCTGGATATGGGCGGCGTGCCGGGCATGCTGGTCACGCCGGACAAGGCGCGCGGCAGCCGCGTGCTGTTCTATATCCATGGCGGCGGCTATATCAGCGGAGGACCGTCCGGATATCTGGGCATTGCCGGCCAATATGCGGAGCGGCTGGGCGCGCGGGTCTTCCTGCCCGATTACCGGCTGGCCCCCGAAAATCCCTTCCCTGCCGGCCTGGACGATGTGGTCACCGCCTGGCGCTGGCTGGTGGAGCGGGAGGGGGGTGCGGCCAACATCGTGATCTCCGGCGATTCCGCCGGCGGCGCCATGGTCGTGTCAAGCATGGTGCGGGCACGCGGCCTGGGGCTGGCCCTGCCCGCCGGCGGCGTGGCCATCTCCCCCTGGGCCAACCTGGAGATGACCGGCGCGTCCTACACCACCCGCGACGGCATCGACCCGCTGTGCAACCGGGAGATATTGCTGCTGATGGCCCGCTGCGCCCTGGGTGTCACGCCCGCCAACGACCCGGAGGCTTCCCCCGTCTTCGCCGACGTGCGTGGCCTGCCGCCCGTCATGATCCAGGTCGGTGAAAGCGAGGTGATGTTGAGCGACGCGTTCCAACTGGCGGCTCATCTGGCCGACCACCGGGTGCGCACAACGCTGGAGGTCTGGCCGGAGATGTTCCATGTCTGGCCGATGTTCACGGACATCCTGCCGGAAGCGGGTCAAGCGCTGGACAGTGGCGTGCGTTTCCTGGAAAGCCTGCTGCCGCCTGCGTGAAACATGAACACCTGGCCAGCTTCGCAGCGGCCGGGTGTCAGTTCTTCTCAACCAGAAGCCGGGTCGCCTCCGCTGCCGCCGACATCACGGCATCCATGAACGCCTCGCGCGATTTGTCCATGCGGAAGGTGGGGGTGACGATGCCCACCGCCCCCAGCACCGTGCCGGCCGCGTCGAAGACGGGGGCGCCGACGGCGATGATGCCGTCCTCCGTTTGACCGTCATCGGCGGACCAGCCCCGCACCCGGATCTGCGGCAATTCCTTCTCCAGCGCCTTCACAACGCTCTTGCGCTGTCGCTCCGGCAGGGGGATCAGGGCTTCGGCCAGCATCGCCTCCCGCGATGCCTCATCCAGATGGGCCAGCACCGCCTTGCCCGAGGCGCGGCGATATTCGTGCCCCTTCAGGCCCACATACAGGCCGGACACGCGCAGCTTCTGCGAGCCTTCGACCAGCACCTTCAGCACCACATTGTTCCCTTCCCGCAAAGACAGGAACGAGGTTTCCAGGGTCTGGGCCGACAGGCGGCGGACAATGTCGGACAGGGACTGTTCCGTGCTTTGCGACCGGCGATAGCCGCTGGCCAGCACACCGACCCCATCGCCCAGTTCCAGCCCGCCATCATCGTTGCGCTCGATATAGCCACGGGCCATCAGGGTGCGCAGCAGATGGTAGCAGGTGGTGATGTTCAGCTTCAGCGCCTTGGAGACATCGCGGATGCTGGGCGGTTGCGGCGCGGCGGCGACGAACTCCAGAAAGGAGAGCGCGCGTTCGACAGTCTGAAGGGTGTAGCCGTTTTCCATGCGACCTACATAAATCAAAACACATTCGCTTGGAATGGCGTATCGAATGCGGGCGGTCGAGCGCAAACGGTCAGAGAATACGGGGGATATTCAGGCCGCCGGCGACCCAGAACGCCTGCCCCGTCGTATAGGGAACAGCACCGGACGCCAATGACAGGACGGTCCGCCCGACATCCGACGGCAGCCCCCAGCGCGGAATCGGAACCCGACCGCCACCGATCAGCGTATCGATCGTTTCCTTGCCGACAGTGGCCGTCATCGGCGTCTGCATCAATCCGGGCCGGATTTCGTGGACATGAATGAAGCTGGCCGCCAGCCGGGCGGCGAACAGCTTGGTCACCATGGAAAGGGCGGATTTCGTCACGCAATATTGCGCACGATCGGTAAAGACCACCTCCGCCGCGATGGAGGTGATGGTGATGATCGACCTGTAGCATCCCGGTTCGGCAGGCCCGCTGGCCATCAGCCGGTTCGCGAAGGCCTGGGTCAGGAAGAAGGTCCCGCGCAGGTTGACGTCAACCGACCGGTCAAAGGCGGCGGCGTCCAGTTCCAGAATGTCGGTCAGAGGGCGGGCGGCGATCCCGGCATTATTGACCAGACAATCCAGACGGCCGAAATCTGCCTCGATCGCGGCGACGACGGCCCCGTGCCGATCGATATCGGCAATGTCGAGCGAATAATAGCGCCAGACGCCCCCCTGCCCGGCGGCGTCCGACAATTCGGCGGGCAGGTCCGGGTGTGCCGCCAGATCGATGATGGCGACGTTGAAGCCGGACCCCAGCAGTTCCTGCGCGATGCCAAGGCCAAGCCCCTGCAATCCGCCGGTGACGATGGCGACAGGCCGGCCGACATCGGCCTTCACATCCTTGTCAGTCATATTGGCTTCCTTCGTCCGATCGTCCGTCGCTGCCATGCTGTCGGGCGGCCCGGATCACTTGATGGCCACGGGGTTGACCGGGGCGCCTGTACCATGGACGACCTTGAGGGGAGCGGCGACGTAGAGAAAATCATACTGTCCGTCATTTTCGCAGTCGGCCGCCAGCTTCGACAGGTCGCACAGCTCCGTGAACGCCACGCCCAGATTGCGCATCAGCGCGCCATGCAGCGGCAGCATCACGCCGCTGACGGGATCGACGGTCACCTCGTTAGCCATGGTGTCGGTGACCAGATTGGGGATTTCCATCTCGTGGAACCAGCGCACCAGTTCCGGGGAATAGGTCAGGCCCGGTTCCACGAAATCGGCGAAGAAGGCGCTGGCCCCGGCGCTGTAATAGGATTCGATGAAGCCGGTGCGGATGACGATGATGTCGCGCTTGCGGATCTCCGTCTTCTGCGCGGCGGCGGCGGCCAAAAGGTCTTCGTGGCTGAAGGTCTCACCCTTGTCCAGATAGGGCTTGCCCCGCAGCCGCGCGATGTCCAGCAGCACGGCCCGGCCCACCACGCCGCGTTCGGCGATGGCCTGGACGCTGGCCTTCTGCAACCCGCCGATGGTGGTCTTGGCGTCATAGCCATTATAAAGCTGCCCGTCGTACCAGACATGGCCCAGCGCATCATATTGCGTGGAGCCTTGCAGATAGGCGGAGATGGCGTCGTCGGCATAATGCTGGCCGCCGGGGAATTGGGGCCCCTTGCCGCTGATCCAGTGGCCCTCGTCGATGATCTGGTACCGTTCGGCCCCCCGTCGTCCGGGCCAGACCGGATCGCCCTTCGGGTCGGCCATCGGCACCTGCAGGGTAAACAGCTTGCCCGATCGTACCGACGCCAAGGCACCCAGCACCTGCAGCGCCTGCAGGTAATTCAGGGACCCGACCTCATCCTCCGGTCCCCATTTGCCCCAGTTCCGGGGGGAGTCCTTCAGAAGTTCGCCGATTTCGGGCGTGCAGATATCACACATATCGATGCTCCCTCAGCCGGCGGCGGCCAGCGGCCGGCTGGTGATGGTCTGGATATTGGTGAATTCCAACAGGCCGGCCATGCCATGCTCCACACCCACGCCCGATTGTTTGTGGCCACCGAAGGGCGCATGCGGGGAAAAGGCGAACATCTCGTTGATCCAGACGGTGCCTGTCTGCAACCGCTGCCCGATACGGCGGGCCTGGTCGATATCGTTGGACCAGACGGAACCGCCCAGGCCGGTCTCGCTGTCATTGGCGCGGCGGATCACATCCTCGATATCATCATATTTCAGCAGCGGCAGGATGGGGCCGAACGCTTCTTCCGTCACCACCCGTGCATCCTCGGGCGGATTGTCCACGATGGTGACGGGAATGAAATAGCCCGGCCCCGCCGGCACGTCGCCGCCGATCAGGAAACGGTGGCCCTCCGCCCTGGTCTGTTCGATCAGGCTGCGCACCTTCTCGAACTGCATGCGGTTCTGGACGGGGCCCAGGTCGCTGCCCTGCATCGACCCGTCGCCGATGCGGATGCTTCGGGCATAATCCACCAGTTCCCGCGCCACATCATCATAGATATCGGCATGGATATAAAGCCGCTTGATCGCCACACAGACCTGGGCGCTGTTGAAGAAGGCGCCCCAGAACAGGGCCGGGGCCACCGCCTTGGGATCGACATCGGGCAGGACGATGCCGGCATCATTGCCGCCCATCTCCAAGGTCACGCGCTTCAGGGTGCGGGCCGCACTTTCCATCACCCGCTTGCCCGTCGCCGTCGATCCCGTGAAGGATACCTTGGCGATGTCCGGGTGATCGGTGATCCACTGGCCCAGATCATTGCCGCCAGTGACGATGTTCACAACGCCGGGCGGCAGCACATCCCGCAGCAACTCCCCCAAACGCAGCGTGGTCAGCGGCGTATAGGGCGAGGGCTTCAGGACCAGCGTATTACCCGCCAGCAGGGCTGGCGCCATTTTCCAGATGGCCATCAGGATGGGGGCGTTCCAGGGCGTGATGGCACCCACGACGCCCAGCGGCGTATGGCGGATTTCCACCCGCCTACCCGCCTCCTCCCGCACCTCCACCGGCAGGGTGAAGCCGGACACGGCACGGCACCAGTCGACGCAGGTCGCCACCTCCCAATCGCACCCGGCGCGGGGGCGGCCCTGTTCCGCCGTCAGCAAGGCGGAGAAAGCGTCCTTGTTGGCCTCCAGGCAATCGCCAATCCGGGCTACCAGCCCCTGGCGCTCCGCCACTGGTCGGGCGGCCCAGGCGGGAAAGACCGCCTTCGCGGCCGCCACCGCTGCGTCCAGTTGCGCCCGGCTGGCATCCGGGACCTGGGCGATCACCTGCTCTGTGGCGGGATTGATCACGGGCAGGGTCTTGTCACTGACCATCGGCTGGCCGGCAATGGTCATCGTGTAGGCGCCATCGAAGATCATCGAAATTGCTCCTATCGGGCAATCGCATCCGCAAAGAAGCGGAGCGCCAGGGGAATGACCCTGTCAGGGGCTTCCAGGATGGGGGTATGGCCCACCCCTTCCAGCACGATCTGCCGGCCACCGGGAATGCCGTCGGCCACCTCACGCCCCCAATCCGGGGGCCGGGCGATATCCTCCGCGCCGGAAACGACAAGGGTCGGCAAATGGATGTCCGACAGCAGGTCGACCGCACTGCTGCGGTTCAGCACCCCCATCAGCGCCGGCCAGCGCGACGCGGGTGTCAGTTCCAGCATGTTGCGCCAGGGCGTCAGCATCGGCTGTGCGTCGGCCCGTGCCCGCGTCGTGGCCCCGAACATGATGGACATCAGCACATCCAGGTTGTCACCCACGAAGCCGGTGCGCCGCGCCCCCTCCAGCCAGGCGGTGAAATGCGCCAGTTGGTCCGGCTGCTCGGCCCGCACCGACGATCCCAGCATGGCCAGCGACGCGAACAGGTCGGGCCGCCGGGCGATCATCCGCACCGCCACATCACCGCCCATCGACGCGGCGGCCAGATGCATCGACCGCAGGCCCAGCAGGTCGATCAGGGCGTTCATGTCGTCGGCGCAGCAATCCATATCGACCACATCGCCGGTGTGCGGGGCGCTGCTGCCCTGCCCCCGGAAATCCGGGCGGACAACGCGGAACCGGCCTGCCGCCGCCGTGACCAGCGCATCGAACATCGACCCGTCCAGCCATAACGAATGCAGGCAGAAGATCACCGGCAGGTCCGCCTCCCCCGTATCCTCGACCCACAGGATCGTGTCCCGGACCGGGATGCCGCGCGCGATTGACATGTCGTTCCCTCCTCGTCGCATTTTTTAGAAATTATAGCCCAGGGTGACACCATATTCGGCCGGCCGGCCCGTGTAGCGGACGATGGTGTCGAAGGCCCGCAGGCTGTTGGTCCAGTAGAAA
Organism: Niveispirillum sp. GW835-FHT14G11; assembly: GCF_058793615.1. Taxonomy (NCBI): domain Bacteria; kingdom Pseudomonadati; phylum Pseudomonadota; class Alphaproteobacteria; order Rhodospirillales; family Azospirillaceae; genus Niveispirillum; species Niveispirillum sp. GW835-FHT14G11. Next base: position 23,343 of record NZ_JBXAFZ010000023.1, on the reverse strand, counting down.
GTATTGGTGACGTTGCGGCCCCAGACGGAGACAGTCCAACTGTCATCGCCCGCCTTCACCCCGGCGCGCAGGTCCAGTGTCGTGTAAGCGTCGATGCGCGCATCCAGCCGATCCTGCGCGGACAACTGTGGCGAGCCGTAGCTTTTGCTCTGTGTCCGCAGGCTGGCACCCAGGAAGGCATCGCGCTGATCATCCAGGGCAAATTCATAGTCCGCGCTGGCCGCCAGGGCCAGTTCCGAGGCGAAAGGCAGGGTCGTGCCGGCAAACGACGCCCGTGTCGGGAACAGCAGGCCGCCGACGCTGGTCGCGCCGACAATCCCGTCATAGGTCTTGATCTTTGCATCCAGCCAGGTGACGGCGGTGCGCAGGGTCAGGCCGCGGGTGGGTACGGCGGTCAGGTCCAGCTCAGCGCCATATGTGCGCGACTTCGGAATGCTGACCAACTGTTCCAGGGCGCCGAACAACGGATCGACGGTCTTGCCGCGCGTCTGCTTGTTGGCATAGTCGTAATAGAAGGCGGCACCGTTCAGGATGATGCGGTTATCGGCCAGGTTCGACTTGAACCCCAGCTCATAGGCCGTCAGCTTCTCCTGCGGCACCGGATAATATTGTTCCTGCGAGGCGCCATTGGCGATGGGGAAGGCCCCGCCCTTGAACCCGCGCGACGCGTTGGCATAAAGCAGCAGACCATCCATCGGCTTGAAATCCAGCCCCAGGCTCCACGGCATATTGTCTTCCTTCAAGGTGCCGTGATAGTCGCCCGACACACAGGTGTCCGGGTTGATGGAGATAGACTTCCCCGGCACCACGGGCGTGAATGTCACGCTCGGACAGAAGATCGGGACATAGACGGCCGGCATCACGATGTTGAAGAACCGTGTCAGGCCGGGACTGCTGGGGTTCGGCTCGACATAGCCCGGCGTATCATAGGCGCGGTTGACGGCCGTCCGCTTGCTGTCGGAATAACGGATACCGGCCTTCAGGGTCAGGTTGTCCGCGACATCATATTCCAAATTGCCGAAGGCCGCCCATTGCTTGAAGACCTGCCGGCTGTCGAAGCTATTGGCGGTGAAGCCGTCGCGGGTTCCGGTCGATGCCTGCGGATAGATGGCATCGATATTCTCGTAACTACCCGTCCGCTGGTAATTGGCGCCGACCATCCAACGAAGCGACGCCCCGGCATCGGTACTGGCCAGACGCAGTTCCTGGCTGAGATCGTCGGCATCGGCATCGTTGGACGCCTGATCAAAGGCCGGCAGATCGGTGCCGGAATAGGATGACGCCTTGCGCTGGCGCAGGTCGCTGTAGCCGGTCAGGGCGGTCAGGGCGATATCGTCGGTCAGGTCGACATTGACGTTCAGCGCTGCCTGATAGAAGCGGTCGTCACGATAGGGGCGGTAATCGGGCGACCAGTTGGCGGCCCGCGCATCGCGCGGAGCAGCGGGCAATGCCAGCAGCGGCAGCGCCGCCGTCACCGTGCCACCAAAGCCTGAAGACCCGATGGGGGCCTGCAAATCGGCCGGCAGGGTCCGGCGGGCCAGTTGCGGCGCCTGCGGGTCGGACCGGTTCAGCCAGCCATTCAGGTTCAGTTCGACGCGCAGCGCGTCCGACGCCTGCCAGTCCAGCAGCACGCGGCCTGCGGCATCGTCCAGTTCACCCAACTTGTCATCGCGGGTATAGCTGCGCTGCCAGGCATCACCCCGGTTCAGCTTCACCGCCACGCGGCCGTTCAGGTCATCGGTGATCGGCCCGCTGGCAAAACTGTCCAGACGCACCGTGTTGAAGCGGCCATAGTCGGCCTTGACGCCGCCTTGCGCCTGCCGCGTCGGCTTGGCTGCGATCAAGTTGATGGCGCCGCCGGTGGCGTTGGTGCCGAACAACGTACCCTGCGGCCCCTTCAGCACTTCCACCCGCTCCAGATCGAAGGCGGTCAGCGCAGAAAAGGCGGGGATCGCCAGCGGCACCTGATCCAGATAGATCGCCACATCCGGGGCGGAACTCAGCGAGCTTTCAAAGAAGCCGACGCCGCGCAATGTATAAACCGGGGAACCGCTGGGGCTGGGCGTCACGTCCAGGCCGGGAACCATCTTCGCCAGATCGGTGACGGCATTCACACCCTGGTTGGCCAGCAGATCACCGTCAAAGGCGGTGACAGTCAGGCCGACATCCTGCAGGCGCTGTTCACGCTTCTGGGCGGTGACGACGATTTCCAGCAGCTCCGGTTCATTTCCGGCCTGTTCGGCCGGCTGCTGCGCCTGCGCCAACATGGGCAGGGCCAGACCCAGCATCGTGCCGACAGCAACCGGGCTCAACCGCCGACGGTGGCCGGCAGCCAACTGCATCCCCTTGTTCATTACTTCCTCCGATCGCGGGCGGTCATCGCCGCCGCTTGTTGTTGCGGCCACTATCCGGCCTCAGGGTTGATGTGTCAATATATGTACGATGTTCATATAATGAAATATCCGGATTTCAGGATCAGGCAATAGCGATCCGCCTGGAATTTCACTATTTGCACTAAATTTCATATTTGACACATCCGCCATTTGCCCGCATAGGAGGGACAGCGACCAGGAACCCTGAAGAAAGGGAGATCCCACCATGCCGGACCGGCCCTATGGCACCCGTCTTCTGACATCCTCCTACTGCCCCGCCGACCGCTCCGTGCCGCTGATTGAGGAGCCGGTCGGGACCGCTCTGCGGCGGGCCGCCCGCATCCATGGCGACGCCGTGGCACTGATCGACGGGCAGGTCGATCCAGGAGCGCGGCGGCGCCGGACCTTCAACGAACTGGCCGCCGACGCGCAAAGGGTGGCACGCGCCCTGCTCCGCCATTTCGAACCGGGGCAGCATGTCGCGATCTGGGCCGGCAACCGGCCGGAATGGGTGCTGATCGAATATGGCGCGGCGCTGGCGGGGCTGGTGCTGGTCACCGTCAACCCGGCCTATCTGGCCAAGGAACTGGCCTATGTGCTGGACCAGTCGCAGGCCCGTGGCATCATCGTGCAGGATCATTATCGCGGGCGCGACCTGTGCGAACTGGTCGACAGCGTGCGGCCGTCATTGCCAGGACTGACACGCGTGATCCCGCTGTCGACCTGGGATGCGTTCCTGTCTTCCGCGCAGGACGGCCCCCTGCCCGCCATATCCCCGAACGCGGTGGCGCAGATCCAATACACGTCGGGCACGACGGGCTTCCCCAAGGGCGCCTGCCTGACCCATCGCGGGCTGGCCAACAATGGCCGGCTTTATGCACACGCCATCGGGGCCGGCGCTGGCGACGTCTGGATCAACGCCATGCCAATGTTCCACACCGCAGGTTGCGGCTTGGCGACATTGGGCGCGCTGCAGACGGGGGGAACGCAGGTGCTGGCCCCAGGCTTCGATGCCGGCCTCCTGCTGGACCTGTTCGAACAGGAACGCGGCACCACGATGATCTGCGTGCCCACCATGCTGATCCGGATGCTGGAGGAGCAGGCCCGGCGGCCCCGTGACCTGTCAAGCTGGCGGCTGGTCACGCTGGGCGGGGCGCCGGTGTCGCCGGAACTGGTCCGCAACGCGCAGACTGTCCTTGGCGTTAAGGTCGCTATCGGTTTCGGCCAGACAGAGGCATCGCCCTATCTGACCCATACGGCGGTCGATGATGCCCACCCCGTTTGGGTCGAAACCGTGGGCCGCCCCCTGCCGCAGACGGAGGTGAAGATCGTGGACCCGGTGACAGGCGATATCGTCCCTCTGGGTGTGTCCGGCGAAATCTGCGGCCGGGGCTATGGCATCATGATCGGATACCATAATGCGCCCGACGCAACGGCGACGGCGATCGATGCCGATGGCTGGCTGCACACCGGCGACATCGGCAGCATGGATGAACAGGGCTATTGCCGCGTGCTGGGCCGCCTGCGCGACATGATCATCCGCGGGGGAGAGAACATCTATCCGCGTGAGGTGGAGGATGTGCTGATGACCCACCCGGCCATCCGGGACGTGGCCGTGGTCGGCCTGCCGGACCGGGACATGGGGGAAAGCGTGGCGGCCTGCGTCCTGCTGACGGCACCCGGGGCCGCCGACCCGGCCGGGCTGGAGGCTTTCTGCCGCGAACGGCTGGCCGGGTACAAGGTGCCCCGGCGCTGGCATTTCATGGAGGCGTTCCCGCAGACCGCGTCGGGCAAGGTGCAGAAATATGTCCTGCGCGACCTGCTGTCGAACGGGTGACCGACGTGCAGGACGGAGCGGCGGCGCTGGGTTTCTATTTCGATTTCATCTCCCCCTATGGCTGGATCGGGGCCGAGCGGGTGGGACCGCTGGCCCGCCGGTTCGGCCGGGCCGTGGACTGGCGGCCGATCCTGCTGAAAATGACGGTGATCGGGGCGATGGGCCTGCCGCAACCGTTGCAGACCCCGTTGAAGGGTCCCTATATGCAGCACGATATCGGCCGGTCGCTGCGTTTCCACGGCCTGCATCTGGCCCCCGATGCGCGCTTCGGCTTCTCCCCCCTGAAGGCAGCCCGCGCCGTGCTGTGGGCAAAGACCGTGGCGCCCGAGAAGGTGGAGCCACTGGTCCTGTCGCTCTACCGCGCACACTGGTCGCAAGCGCGCGACATCGCCGACGCCGATACCGTGCTGGACATCGTCAAAGCGAACGGCCTGCCCCGCCGGGACGCCGCAGAGGCGCTGGACAGCGAGGCGTTCCGGGAGGCGCCCAGGGCCGTCACGACCGATGCCATGGCCGCCGGCATCTTCGGCTCCCCCACCCTGGTCATCGACAGAGAGGCGTTCTGGGGATCGGACCGGTTCGCCATGGCGGAAGCCTGGCTGGAAACCGGCGGCTGGTGATTCTTTCCAATTCAAGAGGCTTTCATGACCCGTTCCCTGAAAAACAAGACGCTTTTCATCAGCGGCGGCTCGCGCGGCATCGGGCTGGCCATCGCGCTGCGGGCCGCGCGCGATGGCGCCAATATCGCCATCGCCGCCAAGACAGCGGAACCGCACCCCACCCTTCCCGGCACCATCCACACGGCCGCCGACACCATCCGCGCGGCGGGCGGCAAGGCGCTGCCCATCCTGTGCGACATCCGTGACGAGGCGCAGGTGGAACAGGCGGTGGCGCAAACGGCCCACACCTTCGGCGGCATCGACATCTGCATCAACAATGCCAGCGCCATCAAGCTGTCCGGCATCCTGGACACGCCCATGAAGCGCTTCGACCTGATGCATGGCGTTAACGGGCGGGGCAGCTTCCTGGTCACGCAGAAATGCCTGCCGCATCTGCTGCGGGCCCCGAACCCGCATATCCTGTCGATCTCCCCGCCGTTGCATATGCAGGAACGCTGGTTTGCCCCGCATGTCGCCTACAGCATGGCCAAATATGCCATGAGCCTGGTGGTGTTGGGCGTGGCGGGGGAATATCGCGGCAGGGTCGGCGTCAACGCGCTGTGGCCGCGCACGGCCATCGACACCGCCGCCATGGCCGAATTCAAACCCGCCGAGGATGGCCGTCCCCTGCGCTCGCCCGCGATCATGGCCGACGCCGCCCACCTGATCCTCACCGCACCCGCGACGGAGACGACGGGGAACTTCTTCATTGATGATGAGATCCTGCGCGCACACGACCACGCCGATCTGTCACCTTACGCCCCACCGGGCACAGACGATATCGACCTTCTGCCCGACTTCTTCGTGCCCAGCCTGCGGGAATTGCGGGGCCTGCCCGACCCCGACAATCCTTATCACCGGCAGAAGGTCAGCTGACCCTCAGCGCACGGCGATGGCCTCGATCTCCACCAGATAGCGGGGTGAGGCCAATGCCTTGACGAAAACCAGCGTACCGGCGGGTGGCGGCGACGGCAGGGCGGGGGTAAAGGCCCGCAGGAAGCCTGCCACATCCTCCTCACGGGTCAGGTAGACGGTCAGCTTGGCGACATCCGCCATGGCCATGCCGCCGGCCGTCAGTACAGCCTCCACATTGGCCAGCGCTGCACAGGTCTGCGCCTCGATCCCGTCGGCGGCGACCCCTTCCCCGTCGATGCCGACCTGCCCCGCCACATAGAGCGTGCGCATGCCGGTGGCGACCATGCCCTGACTATGGACGGGATTGGGACGGGCACCAGGCCGGTTGACGGCTTGCAACATGATGGTCTCCGCAATTTTGAAAGGATGAAGGTCAGCCGCCCAGTTCCGCGACCATCAGGTCGATGAAGCGCCGGACGCGCGGCTCCAGGAAGCGCTTGGTGGGGTAAAGGGTGACGATGGACACGTCGTCCATCTCCAGGTCGGGCAGCACCTGACTCAGGCGGCCGGCTGCCAGATGGCCGGCCACCAGGAAATCCGGCAGGAAGGCGATGCCCAGGCCAGCCAAGGCAGCATCCCGGATCGCTTCCCCGCTGTCCAATCGCAACCGGCTGCGCCCTTGCGCGCGCGCCCAGGTGCCGTCCGCGTCACGAAACCGCCAGGCCTGACGACGTGACCCGCTACTGAAATAAAGGCAGTCATGCGCCACCAGATCGTCCAGACATTCGGGCCGACCCCGGGCAGCCAGATAGGCCGGGCTGGCACACAGGACGGCCCGGTACTTGGCAATGACGCGGGAGACAAGCCGGTTGTCGGGGCTACTGAGCCCGATGCGGACAGCAAGATCGAAACCATCCTCCAGCAGGTCGGCGACCCTGTCGCTGAAACTCACCTCCACCTGGATATCAGGCCAGGTCCGCAGGAATTTCGCCAGCAGGGGCAGCACGATCAAACGCCCGAAAGCGTCCGGAACCGTCATGCGCAGGACGCCCCGCGGCGTGCCGGCGGGACTGGCAACGCTGGCCTCGGCATCGTCGATGGCCGACAGGATCTGCTGCCCCCGGTCATAGAGGACGCGACCTTCGTCCGTCAGGGCCAAACTGCGCGTGGTCCGGTTGAGCAGCCGGATGCCCAGCCGCCCCTCCAACCGCCCAACGGCCTTACCGGCGGCCGACCGCGTCAGTCCCATGGAACGTCCACCCGCCACGAAGCTGCCGGCGTCCACAACAGCCATGAAAACCAGGATGTCGTTCATGTTTGCCCGCAGCATGCCACACCCCGGCTTTCCAATGTCATTTCTTTCATATAATGAAATATTTCATTATATGGCAATAAGAGATATCAACGGGCAGAAGGGACTTTGTATCCCCATATGGCATTAAATCCGATCAGTGGGGAAATCCGTTCAACAAATATTCCCTTACTGTCCGGGAAGCCGCCGCCCGTCCCCGGGCGCTGTCGCGGCCTGTCAAGCCAACGGAAACAACATCATGACCAACATCGTCCGCACTTTCGATCACGGCGTCTCGTGGGAAAAGGAATTCGGCGTTACCCAGGCCTATGCCGTGAACGGCACCATCCACATCTCCGGCCAGTTCTCTCATGACATGCAGGGAGAATTCGTCGGCCCCGGCGACATCCAGGCGCAGACCCGGCAGACCTTGTCGAATCTGGATCGCGTGCTGGCCGGCTATGGCGTGTCCAGATCGAACATCGCCTATATGGAAATCTACCTGACAGATCCACAGCGGGATTTCGGCGAGTGCATCACGCTGTTCAAGGAATATCTGGGCACGCACCGGGTCGCCGGAACCTGTCTCGGCGTACCAAGCTTGGTCTTTCCCGACCAATTGATCGAAATCAGTGCCGTGGCCTACACCTGACCGACGGCCGCTCCGCAGGCGTGCATCTCTGCCGCCTGCGGAACAGCTTGGCTGTTCCGACCTTGACCTGTGACAAGACGGATGCGGCCGACGCCCGAACTGAAGCGGATGAATTCCAGCCACTATCCTGCAATTCAGCGATGCCGATTGATTTCGCGCAATGCGGTGTTTTTTTTCCCGAGCGACCCTGGCGGGAGAACGGTTCCGAAGGACCGGAGCCCTCCCCGCGACGTTCCGGATATCCAGGGCCCGCCAGACGTCCGGTTCCAACTTGCTGCAACTCGGCGAAGAGAATGCCTGACAACCCCACTCCAGAGACGTTCGAAGGTCGGTTATCCGGCACCGTCCGGGCGATCCGGGGATCGGTTGTGGACATCGCCTTTCCCCACGGATCGCCTTTTATTGATGAGTTGATCCTAATCGGGGACGGCGTGCCTGCGGAGGTGCGGACCCACCTGTCGGCGGATCTGGTACGGACCGTAGCGCTGGGCGGGACGGCCGGGTTGCGCCGGGGCGACAGCGCACGGCGCACGGGCGCCGGCCTGAACGTGCCGGTGGGACCGGCATTGCTGGGCCGGGTCGTCGATGTCATGGGTGGGCCACTGGACGGTGGCCCACCCATTGTCGGCGACGCGCCTCGCTGGCCCATCCACCGTCTCTCGCCACCCCTGGCGCGGCGCAATGCGCGCCTGGCGCCGCTATGGACAGGCGTCAAGATCATCGACCTGCTGGCCCCCCTGGCGCGCGGCGGCAAGACCGCGCTGTTCGGCGGAGCCGGGGTCGGCAAGACCGTATTGATCATGGAACTGATCCGCACGGTGGTAGAGCGCGATGGCGGGCTGTCGGTCTTCGCCGGGATCGGCGAGCGCTCGCGCGAGGCGGCTGAACTGCTGGACGACATGCGCGGGTCGGGGGTGCTGGAACGGACATCCATCGTGCTGGGCCAGATGGCCGAACCGCCGGGAGCCCGCTGGCGGGCAGGGTTGACGGCCCTGACCCAGGCCGAGTATTTCCGGGACGCCATGGGCCGCGACGTGCTGCTGCTGATGGACAATGTCTTCCGCTTCGTCCAGGCAGGGGCGGAGATTGCCGGTATGCTGGGCCACATGCCGGCCCGGGTCGGCTACCAGCCCACCATGGCGGGCGAGATCGGCATGCTGGAGGAACGCATCGCGTCGGTCTCTGGCGCCGCCATCACCGCCATCCAGGCCGTCTACGTCCCCGCCGACGATTTCACCGATCCGGCCGTGGCCGAGCTGTTCAGCCATCTGGACGGGTCCGTGGTGCTTTCACGGGCCGTGGCGGCGGAGGGGCTCTATCCCGCGGTGGACCCGCTGGCCTCGACCGCCCGGCTGATGGACCCGGGCATGGTGGGCCAACGCCACTATGATGTGGCCGGGGCCGTGCGGTCCGCCATCGCCCAGTATCGGGCGCTGGAGGATATCATCGCGCTGCTGGGCATCGACGAGCTGTCGGCCGCCGACCGGCAGACGGTGACGCGGGCCCGGCGCCTGCTGCGCTTCCTGACCCAGCCCTTTCACGTCACGGGCAGCTTCACGGGCCGAAGCGGCGTCAGTGTGGACATCGAAGAGACCCTGGCCGGTTGCGAGGCCATCCTGGCCGGCGAAACCGACGGCTGGGCCGAGGCGTCGCTCTATATGACCGGAACCCTGGCCGACGCCCGCGCGCGGGAGAAGGCGGGAGGGACGGCATGAGGGTGCGCATCCTCTCCCCGTTGGCCACGATCCTGGACCGGGCCGACATCGCCCAGCTGTCGGCGCGCGACGATAGCGGCGCCTTCGCCATCCGATCGGGTCACGCCCCCTTCCTTACCGTCCTGCCGCCATCGGTCCTGGCCCTGACACCGACCGGGGGCGGCATGCTTTACGCGGCCGTGGCCGGTGGCCTGCTCCAGGTGGACCGCGACGGCGTGCTGATCACCAGCCCTGAGGCGGCCGTGGGCGACGATCTGGCGCCGCTGGCCGCGCGGGTGGAGGCGGAACGGGCGGCACTGCTGCTCCAGCGGGACGAAAGCCAGGCCGCGGAGCAAAAACTGCATGCGGCACTGATGCACCGTCTGCTGGACAGCGTGGCCGTAGAGCGAACAGACGGGGGAGGGCAGCCATGAACGATCCCGATCTGCTGGACCCCATCCGCCGCGCCCGGCGCGACCGGGAACGCGCGGCGGCGGAGACCCGGCGCGGGCTGGGCGCCACCCTGGCCCTGATCGGTACGCTGGGCTGGATGATCGTGCTGCCGCCGCTGGCCGGCCTGTTTCTGGGCCGCTGGCTGGACGGTGACGGCGACGGACGCTTCTGGACCCTGTCGCTGCTGTTCACGGGTATCGGGATCGGCTGCTGGGCGGCCTGGCGGCGCGTCACGGAGGAGCAGGATGACAATTGAGACCTTGGCCTGGAACGGGCTCTGGCTGCCGGTGGGGGCGGGGCTGGCCTTCCTGTTCTTCCACCTGCTAGCGCTGAACAGCCGGTTCTATGCCAGTGGCCGCGCGGTCCTTGCCATGGGTTTACATGCGGGGCGGCTGGCGGGGACGGCGCTGCTGTTCGTGCTGGCGGCGCGCCAGGGGGCGGTTCCGCTGCTGGCGCTGCTGGCCGGGTTCCTGGCGGTCCGGCCCCTGCTGATGCGCCGTCACGAGAGGGTATGATGGAACTCTCCGCTCCGTTCGCGGCACCCGTCGCCTTCACCCTTGGCCCTTTTGCCGTCACCTGGCCTGTGCTGCATGCCATGTTGGTCAGCTTGGTCCTTACCCTGCTGAGTGCCCTGCTGTCGGCGCGGGTCGGCAGCGACCGGCCGGGCCGGCCGGGCATCGCGCTGGAAGCCATGGTCAGCACCCTGCGCGGCGAGTTGGACCAGGTGATGCAGACCGACAGCCGGCCGTTCCTGCCACTGCTGGGCGGGCTGTTCCTGTTCATCGCTACCGGCAACCTGATGGGGCTCGTGCCCGGCCTGGGGGCACCGACGGCACATCTGGAGACGGCCATCGCCCTGGGGCTGGCCGTGTTCGGGTCCGTACAGGTGCTGGGCATCCGCCGGCGCGGCTGGCGAGCCTATCTGGCCGGCTTCGCGCATCCGCGCTGGTGGATGCTGCCGCTCAACATCCTGTCGGAACTGACGCGCACCCTGTCCCTGGTCCTGCGCCTGTTCGGCAACGTGATGAGCGGGGAATTCGTCATCGCCATCGTGCTGTCGCTGGCGGGCTTCCTGGTACCGGTGCCGCTGATGGCGCTGGAGGCGCTGCTGGGCCTGATCCAAGCCTACATCTTCACCATCCTGGCCGCCGTCTTCATCGGCGGCGCCATCGGTTCAATCGAGAAGAGCTGACCCATGACCATCGAGATGATTAGTATCCTGGCCGCCGCCATCGCCGTCAGTTTCGGCGCCATCGGGCCGGCCCTGGCCGAGGGGCGGGCCGTGGCGGCGGCGCTGGACGCCATCGCCCGCCAGCCCGACGCCGCCAACACCGTGTCCCGCACCCTGTTCGTGGGCCTGGCCATGATCGAGACGACGGCCATCTACTGCCTGGTGATTGCCCTGCTGGTGCTGTTCGCCAACCCGTTCGCGGGCTGATCCATGCATATCGATCCCACCACTCTGGCCTTGCAGCTTGTCAATTTCCTGGCGCTGGTGCTGCTGCTGCGCCGGTTTCTCTTCAAGCCCGTGCTGAGCGCCATCGACCGGCGGGACACGGAACTGGCCGAACGGCACCGGCAGGCCGACGCCCTGGGCCAGGAAGCCGCCGCCGCCCGTGACGCGGCGGCGGCGGAACGCACTGCCCTGGCGCAGGAGGCAGGGATCTTGCGCGCCAAGGCCCGCGAGGCGGCGGAGGAGGAGCGGCGGCGCATCCTGGACGCCGCCCGCCGGACCGCCGACGCGCTGCACCGGGCGGCAGAGGAACGCATCCGGACGGAACGGGATCAGGCCGAGGCCGAATTGCTGAACCGGGCCGGGGAACTGGCCCTGGACATCGCCGCCCGGCTGCTGTCCGATGCGCGGCCCGACCTGGCCGATAGCATCCTGGCCGAGGTGCTACGCCAGGAACTGGCGGCGCTGCCGGCGGAGGAGCGGGCAGCACTGCTGGCCGGCGATGCGCCGCTGGCGGTGGCCACGGCCCGCGACCTGCCACCGGCGTTGCGCGACGCACTGGTCGCCGTACTGCCAGCGGGACGCGCCGTCACCTGGAACCTCGACCCGGCCCTGATCGCCGGTATCGAGCTGACCGCCCCCCACCACCTGATCCAACATAGCTGGCGGGCCGCTCTGGCCGTGGCGCGCGACGGGTTGCACGGATGACTGATACGCTGTCCCGGACGCTTGATGCCTGGACCCGCCGGCAGCGGGACCGGCTCCGCCAAGCTCCCCTGTCACGACCGGTCTGGCGCCAGTTGGGTCGCGTCGTCCATATCGGCGATGGCATCGCTCTGGTCGCCGGTCTGGAACAGGCGCCGGCCGACGGTATGCTGGTCTTCCCCGGTGGCGTGCCGGGTCTGGTGCTGGACCTGGAGCCGGACCGGCTGGGTTGCCTGTTGCTGGGCGATGGCGGGCACATCAGGGCCGGCGATGCCGTCGCCATGGCCGGGGGCACAATGCGCGTGCCCGTGGGCGAGGCGTTGCTGGGCCGCACCATCGATCCGATGGGCCGCGCCCTTGATGGCGGTGCCGACCCCCTGCCGGCGCGGCTGGCCCCCGTGGAGCGGGCCGCCCCCGCCCTGACCGACCGCGGCACGGTGGCGGAGACGCTGGCCACGGGCACCACCATCATCGATGCGCTCTACCCGATCGGGCGCGGGCAGCGGGAGTTGATCGTCGGCGACCGGGCCACGGGTAAGACCTGCATCGCCGTCGACGCCATGCTGGCCCAGGCCCATACAGGCGTCATTCCCATCTACTGCGCCATCGGCCAGCGCTCCTCGGCTGTGGCGGACGTCGTCGCCACCCTGCGCGCGGGCGGCGTGGGCGACCGGGCCGTGGTGGTGGTCGCCGGCCCCGACTCTCCCCCAGGGCTGCAATGGATCGCCCCCTTCGCCGCCATGGCCGTGGCCGAATATTTCCGCGACACGGGCCGCCACGCGCTGCTGGTGCTGGACGATCTCTCAAAGCATGCGGCCATGCATAGACAGATCAGCCTGCTGCTGCAGCGCCCGCCGGGGCGCGAGGCCTTTCCCGGCGACATCTTCCACCTGCATGCCCGCCTGCTGGAACGGTCGGCCAAGCTGTCGGATGCGGCGGGCGGCGGGTCGCTGACCTGCCTGCCCGTGGTGGAGACGCAGGCCGGCAACCTGTCAGCCTATATCCCCACCAACCTGATCTCCATCACCGACGGACAGATCTGTCTGGACGCGCGGCAGTTCCAGGCCGGGCAGCGCCCCGCCGTCGATGTCGGCCGCAGCGTCAGCCGCGTCGGCGCCCGCACACAGCCCAAAGTGCTGCGTCAGTTGGCCGAGCGGCTGAAGCTGGAATATGCGCAATTCCTGGAACTGGAGGCCTTCACCCGCTTCGGCGGTCTGGTGGATGAGCGCACCCGGGCCACGGTCGAACGGGGCCGGCGTCTGCGCGTGCTGCTGGCGCAGCGCCAGGGACGGCCCCGCAGCCTGGCGGCCGAGGTGGCGCTGCTGCTGGCACATGCGGAGGATCTGACCAGGGGCATGGACTTGGCCGCCGTGGAGCGGGCGCGCGACGCCGTTACCGGTGCTGTCGACGGCACCGACCCGACGGACCTGGATGCCCTACGCCGGATCATCGCCACGGCAAAGGCCGGTCTTCCATGAGCCTCGCTTCCCTCGAATACCGGCTGTCGATGCTGACGGCCCTGCTGGAGGTCGTGGAGGCGCTGCGCTCCCTGACCGCGGCCAGGCAGCAGAAAGCCAGCGCGCTGCTCCCTTCCGCGGCAGCCTATGCTGCGGCGGCCGGACAGGCACTGGCTGTGCTGGCCCCCATCGTGGCCTCTTCGCAACCTGTCGTTCAACTGCTGCTGGGACCGGAGGGCGGATTCACGGGCGGGCTGTGCGGACGGCTGGCGGCGGCCGTGCCGGCGGAATGGAAACCGCTGGTGGCAGGCAGGCGGACGGCGACGGCCATGCGCGGCCGGAACAAGCCCATGGATGCGGCACTGCCGGTCCCAGGAGCCGTCGACACTCTGCCGGCCCTTGCCTTGCGGCTGGCCGGCATGCTGCCACGCGGTGCTGCGATCACCGTCCTGCATCCGTTGGGTCACCGCATCGTGCGCACCGACCTGCCGGCCATGCCGGACAGGGCCGGACGGCACGACCTGCTGACCCAGCTTCCAGGCGGGACGCTGGTGGCCGCCGCCGCCCTGCAGAACCGGCAGGCGCGGCTGCTGGAGTTGCTGCTGCTGACCCACATCGCGGAGTTGATGGCCCGGCTGGCGACGCTCACGGGCGCTCGTGAACGCATCCTCGACCACATCGAGGCATTGAATGTTGAAATCTCCACGGTCCGCCAGGAAGGGATCAGCCAGGAGATAGCGGACCTTTGGGCCGGCCGCAGCACCCTTCATAATTGAGCTACATCATCACGCACGATCACATACCATGGTATTCGTTCAAAAATTGACCCTTCCCGGCACTGCACCATGGCCCGATCCTGTTCCTCGCGTTTCGTCCTGACCAGCGTCCTGGACATCCTTGCCACCACCGGCCTCCTCTGGTTCGTCAACCATGCCGGCGGTGATACGCGCTTCCTCTACAACGACGTGGGATTGCTGATCGTCGTTGTCGTCATCTGCGTCACCCTGCTGGCCTTTCATCGTGACGAAATCCTGGCCGCGCCCGCGGCCATCGCCGTCGTCTTCCGGGGGCCGGCCAGACGAGATCGGGGGGTGGCGGACCTGCCGGAGGGCGTGGTGCTGGCCCATCTGAACCGCTCGCCCTCCATCACCCGGAAGACGATGGCGACATATCTGGTGGATATGCATGGCGAGGTGGTCCATGGCCGCTGAACCCGATCACGGGTCCGCCAGGCGCAATCAGGACACCAACCACGCCCGCATGGCCGCACGCTGGAACCAGCCTGGTCGCGCCAAGTTGGCCGAACCGGCGGAGGAAAGCGAGGAATGGGTCATCAGCTACATGGACATGGTCACGGTACTGATGACCGTCTTCCTTGGCATGGTGGCCATCCTGGGCATGGACGGGCGCCTGTCCGTCACCGGCGAGGTCGACCGAGCCGCCACCGTTGAGCAGGCATTGGAACGGACACCGCCGACCGCCTCCCTTCCAACCGGACCACCCCCGCCGGGAACACCCGCACCGGAGGCCCAGCCACCCCTCTCCCCCGCCGCCCGGCAGTGGCTGGCACGACTGGAATCTCTGGGCCTGCCGCCGGAGGTGGATGTCAGCAGCAACGAGCGCAAGGTAACCATCGTCGTTCGTGACCCCATCCTGTTTGCCTCGGGCTCCGCCACGCTGCAGCCGGCGGCCATCGACCTGTTGCGCCAGCTGACCCCGTCGCTGGCCAGCCTGCCCGGCAGCATCACCGTAGAGGGGCACAGCGACGGCCTGGCCATCAGCACGACGCGCTTCCCCTCCAACTGGGAATTGTCGGCGGCCCGGGCAGCGGCCGTGGTGCGAACCTTGACCGCCATGGGCATACCGCCCGGCCGCTTGGCGGCAACAGGTCTGGCCGACAGCCGGCCGCTCACCGGCGACCCGGCCCGCCGGTCGGAGAACCGGCGCGTGGAGATCGTGATCGATACCGACGCCGCGACCGCCCAATCCGCCATCCGATGAGAGTTGATCAACCGGTGGCCTTGCCGCCGAACAGGCGCGACCACCATGAGGACGCGGGCGTTTCGGCGACAGTGTCCGGCTCCGCCGCTGGCGCCGGCGCACGGGGGAGGGTCGCCTCGCGTCGCTGCTCCTCCCCGATCTTCACGCCATCATGATAGGCGCGGGTGGCCGCCGCACCCTGAACATATTGAAAACCGAGCGTCCGCGCGTCGATCAGCGCCTGACTGTCGCGGCAGCGGGACAGGATGCAGCGCTTGCGGTCCACCGGCCCCAACCATGTGATGCCCCCGGCCGTGTCGATGGGTACGCCACCATCATCCAGCCAGGATATCCGGTACCAGTCGGCGCGCGGCAACTCTGTGTCCGAGGGAGCTGCAGCCGGCACATGATCGATAGCCACCCCGATCTCGTCGGCCCGTGCCTGAATCAGGGCTTTCTCCATCGTCCCGCGATCGGCAGCCCACTCCAGGAACGGCATCTCCACCACCAGCTTGCCATGCAGCCGGGCGGGAAAACGCGCCGTCATCCCCCTGAACTCCTCACCAGCCACCGTCGCGGCGTGCAGCTTCACGGCAACCGGCAGGCTGTGTACAGCATCGTCACGCAGGAGATCGAACAGCATCCGGCGATCCAGCAGCGCCGTGACCTGATCGAACAGCCAGGGCTGCCGGCGCATCTGCGTGGCGAACAGCCGGTCCAGCGCGTCGATGGACACTGTCCGTTCGATCATCACCGGGACCAGGTTCTCGCCATCCTCCAGGCGGAACACCATCTGCTCACGCAGCAGGGAGGAGAGGTCGACGGCATGCAAGGTCCGCTCGATCTCCATGAACAGGTCGAGCGCATCGGCGGCGGGCGGGGCGGCGGGATATTCCTCCTCGCCGATCTGGCCGACAAGATGCCGAACCGCCTCGGCGAATTCCTCCGCCTGATGCTGCAGGTCGAACCATCGTGCCGTCATCCCGCCACGGTGATGAGCGGCCAGGGCGGCGGCGACACGCGCCAGCGCCTGGCGCCGTTCCGGCAGCAGACTTTCGGGTACGGACAGCACCAGCTTGTCATGCCCAAGGTCGAACAGCATCACCGCAGCGCCATCCTGCCTGGGCTTGCCGTCGCCCGCCAGCCAACGGCGCAGGGTGCGGCGAAAGACCGGTTCTTCGATATGCAGCAGCCCGGACAGGTCGAGGATGACGCCATGGTACCGGGGCCGGTCATGACAATAGCGCTCGGCCGTCGCCAGCAGATCCGCCGCTTGCTGTTTCATCGGCTATCCCTTTACCGATTGCCGTGCCATGCGTGCCGATGTGATCTCCACGGCAGGCGTGATCGCACCCACATTGGCCCAGCGCACAATTAAATTCCACTCACCTTGAAGTATCAATGATTATAAATCATTCAAACGTATGCTGTCTTTGTTGCTTTCGGTTATATTGGGTCCACGAGTTCTCAGAGCAGCCATGATTTTCATGCGATCGGCAGCTTGACCTGCATCAAAGCGGGTTCCGGAAGGATGCCGCATGATCACTGATGAGGAACTGACCCTCGGCAAGTTGGCCGCTGTGGCCGGCTTGGGCCCTGATCATTTCGGGAGGGCGTTCAGAACCAGTACAGGCCTATCGCCTTTTCGCTATGTCGCCCAACGCAGGGTGCATAAAGCGAAGGAGCAGTTGATGGACACCGATCTCTCAATTAGGGAGATCGCCTTGAGCCTGGGCTAATCGACGCCCAGCCACTTCACCGACACTTTTCACAAAGCAATCAGCACCACCCCTTCCCAAGGGCGCCGCAACAGACTGCAATAATGACGAAATAATTGATATGTCCAATAAAATTAGAATGGACCAAATAACCTAAGTGTTCAGTCCCGTGGATTGATGGTGTGGGTCGAGCCTGAACTTTTTGGGTTCATTCGTCCATGATTTGCAGATGAATACCCCAGGTGTGAGCCCTCGGAGGGTCTTGAGCCGCCGCGCGAAATGTAGGCAGCCACGAAGATATTGAGGTGCTGTTCGAACTGCTGCTCATGGCTGTCATAGTGGTAGCGTTTGACGGTGGCTTCCTGGATGGTGCGGTTCATGCGCTCGACCTGGCCGTTGGTCCAGGGATGCTTGATCTTGGTCAGCCTGTGTTCGATGCCATTCTCCCGGCATCGCATATCGAACATGTGCGTCATGTACCGGGCTGTCGGGCCGTCGGCGTATCTCGGCGGGAAGGTGAACTGGATGCCGTTTGTCGGTCAGCACCGTGTGGATCTTGTAAGGAACGGCTGCGATCAAGGCGACAAGGAACGCCGAGGCAGAGGAGCGTCCGGTTTTCTGACGACTTGGACGACAGCGAATTTGCTTGTCCGATCAATGGCGACATAGAGGTACAGCTTGCAGCTTGCCTTCGGCCGTCTCATCACCGGTCCCCTTGCGACCGCCAGGAGGTAGCCCCGAAAAGGTCGTCGTTCAGTTCCATCCCGGACGCGCGAATAATCGATAATTAGATATGTTATTTCGTATCATCTCCAGAATGAATAGCATACCTGCTCAATGCTGCCATCCCCATGCCAAGGCGGATGGATCGCCTGAAGGGCAGCCAGCGTCCGATGCAGACGGCAGCGCCGCTTGCCGCCCTGCTGAACGGCATCGCCCAGCGAAGCCGTTCTGTTCGCTAACCCACCGCAATGGCGATTTCAGATGAGGCGCCTCAACTTCGGCAACAGCCAATCCTCCATATCCCGCACATAGCTGAACATGACCGGCACGAAAACCAGGCTGAGGGCGGTGGAGGAGATCAGTCCCCCCATCACCGCAATGGCCATCGGCGCGCGAAAGGCCGTGTCATAGCCCAGTTGCAGTGCCACCGGCAGCATGCCGGCCAGCATGGCGAGCGAGGTCATCACGATGGGGCGGGCCCGCACCATGCAGGCCTCCACGATGGCCTCGCGCCGGGGACGGCCTTGCTTGATCAATTCCAGCATATGGTCCACCAGCAGAATGGAGTTCTTGTCGGCGATGCCCATCAGCATCAGCATGCCGATCAAGGCCGGCATCGAGAAGGAAGTACCGGTGAAGAGCAGCAGCACGAACGCCCCACCGATGGACAGCGGCAAGGCCGCCATCCGCGTAAAGGGCTGTATCCAGTCCCGGTACAGCAGGACCTGGATGGCATAGACCATCAGCAGGCCCGCCCCCATGGCCTGTCCGAAACCGGCGAACAGTTCCTCCATGATCTCGGCATCGCCCGCACTCTGCATCCGGACATCGGCCGGCATCTGCCGCAGGGCCGGAAGCGCTTGGACCCTTTCCAGCGCCACGCCCAATGCCACGCCGTTGAGGTTGGCTTCCAGTGCGATCCGGCGCTGCCGGTCATGGCGCTGGATACTTGTCGGGCCGCTGTCGAAGCGGATGTCGGCCACGGCGGAAAGCGGCACGCTGCCGCCATGGCCGGTCGGCAGAGGCAAGTTCCGCAGCATGTCGATGGATCGAGGGGCCGCTGCCGGCAGGCGCACGCGAATGGGGATCTGCCGGTTGCCATAGTTGAACTTGGCCAGGTTCGCCTCGATATCTCCGATGGTGCCGATATTGACCGCGTCGCTGATCGCCTGTACCGACATGCCCATCAGGGCTGCCTTGGCGAAATCCGGGGTGACAATCAGTTCAGGCTGGCTGAGCGGGGCCGAGTTGCTGACGCTGTTCAGTTCGGGAAGTGCGCGCATCTGGCGCTCCAGCGCTTCGGCCGTCCGGGCCAGCGCCTCGCCATCATCGCTGACCAGGGTGATGGACACGTCCTTTCCCCCGGCGGAATTCCCGAAACTGATCCGCATGTCCGGGAGCGTCAGCAGTTCCTGAAGCAGGTGCCGTTCGAATGACCGCTGATCAAGGTCGCGCCGATCCGGCGGCACCAGTTTAATGTCCAGCACAGCCACATTGATGCCGCTCGGGGTGATGCCTTCCGGCCCGCCGGGATCGTCCACGCTCATCGCGGCACCACCGACCGAGGCCAGGACATATTCCACCTCCGGCCGCTTCACAAGGATCGCCTCCGCCTGCCGGGCGGCCACCTCCATCCCGGCCAGCGTGGTGCCACGGGGCATTTCCAGCGTCAGGCGGGACTGGGACACGTCCTCATAGGGGATGAAGTCGGGGGAAAGGAACGGGATCAACCCGAAGGACAGGACCATGCTGAACAGGGCCAGCCCCATGGTCTTCAGCCGGTTGTCCAGCGTCCAGTCGACGAGGCGGCGGTAATGCGCGATCCATGGCGATGGGGCTGCATGCCGGAAGGGCGATCGCAGCAGATATGCCGCCAGCATGGGCGTCAGCAACCGGGCGACGACCAGGGAGAAGAAGGCGGCGATCGCCACCGTCAGGCCGAACTGAAGGAAGAACTTCCCCGCCATCCCCGGCATGAAGCTGACTGGCACGAAGACGCCGCAGATCACCAGCGTCGTGGCGATGACGGCCAGCCCGATCTCTTCCGCCGCGATCAGGGCCGCGTCACGGGGCGGGCGCCCTTCCCGCATGTGCCGGTGGATATTCTCGATCTCCACGATCGCATCATCCACCAGCACCCCGGTGACCAGCGAGATGGCCAGCAGGGTGACGCTGTTCAAGGAAAAGCCCAGCCAATGCATCACCAGGAAGGTGGGAATGATCGAAAGCGGGATGGCAATGGCCGCGATCAGCGTCGCCCGCCCGTCGCGCAGGAACAGGAAGACGACCAGGATCGTCAGCGCAGCCCCCTCGACAAAATTGGAGAGGGTGGCGTGAAGGCTGTTCTCGGTGAAGGTCACGAGGGAGAAGACCGGGCGGAACCGCAAATCGTTGCGGCTCCCCTCCAGCGCCGCCAGCCTGTCCCCCACCCGGCGGGCCACATCGACCTCGCTGGCACCCTTGGCACGGAAGATCTGAAAGGTGATGGCCGGAGTTCCGTCCAGCGTGGTGATGGTGCGCGCTTCGGCCCCGCCATCGGTGACGGTGCCCAGGTCGCCCAGTCGCACCTCCCGGCCGTTGGCCGTTGCGATGCGGGTTTCTGCCAGCCGTGCCACCGTTCCGGCACCGCCCAGTGTCCGCAGGGCATATTCCGTGCCGGACACGGTGATGCGTCCGCCGGGCAGGTCGATATTGGTCATCGCCAAGGCCCGGCTGATATCGGCGGCGGAAACGCCCAGCGCCATCAGCCGGACCGGGTCCAGCGTCAGGGTGATCTCATGGTCGATGCCGCCCTGGCGCCGCACGGCAGCCACGCCCCGGATCCCCATCAGTTCGCGATTCAGGACATCGTCGATGTACCAGCTCGCCTCCTCCGGGCGCAATTCCGGGGCCTCCAGCGCATAGACCAGGATCGGGCCGCCATCCATGTCAACCCGCTGCACCTGCGGCTCGCGAACGGATCGCGGCAACTGGTCTCGGATGCTGGCGACAGCGTCGCGCGCATCGTTGACCGCACGGTCGAAATCGGTTTCCAGGTCAAACTCGACGGTACTGCTGGACAAGCCCTCGGAAATCGATGAGGTGATGTGCTTCACCCCCTGCACGCCCGTCAACGCGCCTTCCACTCTTTGGGTGACCTGCGTTTCCATTTCCGTGGCGGTGGCGCCCGGCTGGCTGACCTGCACGCTGACCACGGGCACCACGATGGCGGGCATATTGTTGACCGGCAGCCGGCCATAGGCGAACAGCCCCGCGACCGTCAGCAGGAGAAAGAGTAGGATGGGCGGGATCGGGTTGCGGATGGCCCAGGTGGAAAAGCTGAAACGGTGGGAACCGGTCATCGATTGCCCCCCACCACGCGCACATGGTCGCCTTCCCTGACGAAGGCACCGGCACGGGCGACCACGCTCGCATCCGGCGGAACAGCATCCACCATCACCTGTTCATCATCGGATAGGACCACCATCACGGGCAGCCGCCTTGCCTTGTTCCCGGTGCCCAGGTCCCAGACGAAGGTGCCGATACTGTCCTGCTGAAGGGCCGTCCGGGGCAGCACCTTGCCCTCCCGGTGCGACTGCACGATGCGGACCATGGCGAACAGGCCGACCGGAACCGGGTCCGCGTCCGGAAGCCGGATGCGGATCGCCGCCATGCGCGTCGCAGGATCGACGCGCGGGGCGACAAGGCGGACCACCCCCTCGATGGCCACGTCCTGGCCCGTCAGCGTGACGGTGGCCGGCAGGCCAGGCCGCAGCCCGAACAGGGCGGCTTCCGGCACCAGCGCCTCCACCTCGATCTCCTGATGCCGGGCGATGCGGAACAGCGGTTCGCTGGCACTGACCAGACCGCCGATCACCGCCCTGCGCTCGAACACCATGCCGGCCTCCGGCGCCAGGATGGCGGTGCGTTTCAGGCTCAGCGCCGCATCGTCCAGCCTGGCCTTGGCCGCCTGCATCTGCGTGCGCCTTTCAACGACAAGCTGGCGGCTGACCGCACCGCTGTCCTTGATCGCGTCCACGCGGTTGAAGGCATCAAGCGCCCGCTCATAATCGCTGCGCAACTGCTCCAACTGGTTGGCGATGGACTGGCCGTCCAGCCGGGCCAGCACCTGCCCTTTCTCCACCACGTCGCCGACATCGGCCAGCACGTCGCGGACCCGCATGCCGGCCAGTTCCGTCATGAGCTGGATTTCCTCCCGCGGGACGGTCATGCCGGTCGCGGAGATGGTCTGCGCGATGCGGCCCTGCCATGGCCTGGCCACGGTGACGCTGAGGGCGGTGACGGCGCCGGGAGTGGGCGCATCTTGTCCCCCGGTCAGGGCGACAAGGCCACAAAACAGCATTCCGGCCATTGCCGGAAGCAGGACACGCTTGTTCATGGATCTTCTCATTCAAGGGCGGCACGGGTGCGCGTCCGGCATGGCTTCCGGGTCGGTCATCCCCAGTCGAAGGGCACCCGTGGCGGGATTGAGCCATCCGCCGGAACATCCGGGCGCGGCGATTTCCCCGGCCAGCCGTAGATCCGGCATATGTCGTTTTGACCGCCTGCGAACTCGTCCACCGCCGGCCGGGACGCGTGGTCGGGCCGGCGCGGGAACAGCAGAAGCGAACAGGGGAAACCGGGCATCTGATCCCTCCACCGATAGGGGCGGCAATGCCCGTTCCCGCATCGTGCGAAGGCAGGCGGCACCGCGATATATCCAGTGTATTCAGGCGCCCCTGGTGCACATCGGCCTTAAGGATGATGGCAGCGCTATTCCTTGACGATGCCCTCACGCCAGGCGTAGACGGCGGCCTGCGTGCGATCGGTCAGGTAGAGTTTGCCCAGGATATTGCTGACATGGGATTTCACGGTCTTCTCCGATATCGACAGGCGCGTTGCGATATCCAGGTTGGACAGGCCCCCGGCGATACAGTGCAGCACTTCCATCTCCCGCTCGGTCAGGTCGGCGTGCAACTGGTCCTCTTGCGGCTTGCCACCACGCGTGCCGGACACGATCGTCACCAATGCCTTGGCGATGCGCGGGCTCAGCACGCTTTCCCCCGCCGCCGCCTTGCGCACGGCGCGGACAAGGTCCTCCGGCGTCGTGTCCTTCAAGATATAGGAGATGGCACCCGCCTGCGTGGTGGGCACGACATATTCATCCCCCTCGTGGGAGGTGACCATGATGATCTGGCTGCGCGGGCTGACCCGCTTAATCTGGCGCACGGTATCGACGGCCGGCTGGTCGGGCATGAACAGGTCCAGCAACACCACATCGGGTGCATGCCTGCGGGCGGCCGATACCGCCTCCACACCACAGGTGGCGACGGCCATCACCTGGATGTCAGGAGCAGTGGCTAGAAAAGCGGTCAGCCCGCGGCGGACCATGGCGTGATCGTCCGCAATGATAAGTGTAATCCGATCCGTCATGATTCGGGACTATCGGGAATTCCGTGCTCGGCTGGGCGGTTTCAAATCAGGCGTTCATGGCCTTTGTGAACCTGTCGCCGAA
>NZ_JBXAFZ010000022.1:0-89999 GCF_058793615.1 Niveispirillum sp. GW835-FHT14G11 | reverse complement strand
CCCGTGGACGGGCCGGCGGGAGGGGGGCTTGCGGTCGGTGGGTGGCGGAATGGCCAGTAGTATTCACAACCAAAGAGCGCATAGGATAATGAGTAATGAAGGCCAGACATGCCATCAAGTATCAATTAAAAGTTGCAGTCAGGCGAAAGCCTTCACCACCCGTCCCATGGGGAACCAGGAACATCTCGATGTCCCCCAGAGCCTCGTGGGTCATCTGGTACGTCCCCTGCGGCAATTCCAGGTCGGCAAGGAATTCAATGGTAAAGGAACGTTCCCTGATGGGATTACGAAAGCCCTTGAACGGAATTTCAGTGACCGACGACAAGGTCAGGATTAATGCATCCGGCCCGCCATCGGCATATCCCAGCGTGTAATCGGGGATATCGATCTTTTTGACTTGGAATTTTCCGGTTACGAGCGGGGCGAAATCTTCGTACTGATAGACGATCATCTCTCTCGGGCTCCAGGCAAAGATATGGACAATACAAAGCATGGATCACATTCAATGTACAGAAAAATATTGATCAAATCACGGATTATAACATAAAATTCAACCATTAAGAAGTATTTCATTACTTATAAATAACCGTTAATACTGAGTTTTAGTTACTTCGGTTGCGTCTTGTATGGTAATTATTTATCGTCATATTAATTTGTAAAATTGCCTGTCGGCGAATGTATATGCATGATATATATTTTTGGCCACATCGCGATGTTAATGCGCGATGAACAAGCACATACCTGCATCATAGATTGCGTTGTGGAGGCGACAATGGGTGATTGGTTCCTTGGTGAGATTCGCGCCTTTCCCATGTCATGGGCGCCGAGTGGCTGGGCGCTCTGTAATGGCGCAACGCTTCAGATCCAGCAGAATGCCGCCCTCTATGCCCTGCTCGGCACGACCTTCGGGGGCAATGGCACGACGACCTTCAATCTTCCCGACCTGCGGGGCCGGACGCTGACCGGGACCTCCCATACCGACCCCACCTATCAGCGCGGGATGGCGGGCGGGACGGAAACGGTATCGCTGCTGACCTCGCAGATCCCGCCGCATAATCACAGCGTCACCATGATGAGCCAGCCGGGCACGTTCCCGGTGCCGGCCAACAACTTACTCTCGTCGGCCGGAACCAGTGCCACGGTGCAGACGGCCGTCAGCCTGTTCGCGACGCCGACGACGGCGTCCAGCATGATCCCCCTGAACCCGCTTTCCCTGTCGAGTACGGGGGCGGGCACCGGACACAACAATATGCAGCCCTCGCTGGTCGTGAATTATTGCATCGCGATCCAGGGCATCTTCCCGCCGCGCAACTGATCGCCGCCTGGACATCGAACAAAGGGGATTGACCTATGACTGACTACTATGTCGGCGAAATCCGCATGATGGCCAATATCAGCGGCAACGCGCCCAATGACTGGGTGCACTGCGATGGCAGACTTTTGGCCATCCAGGATTATCAGGCCCTTTACGCCCTGATCGGCACGACCTATGGCGGCAACGGCGTTACGAACTTCGCCGTGCCGGACCTGCGCGGGCGTCTGCCCATCGGCCAGGGACAGGGGACCGGCCTCACCGCCCGCACCCTCGGCCAGTCCTTTGGCAGCGAGACGGCGTCGCTGGCGGAGGCGAACCTGCCGCCCCATAGCCATAGCCTGGTGACGGCCGGCACCAACGCGACCACGCCGACCGCCGGTCCCGCCGTCACCTTCGCCAATACCAGCAGCCCGACCATCCAATATCTTCAGAACGGCCTGGGTACCGCCGGCGGCACCACCATCAGCCCGGCCGCCAGCACGATCGGATCGGCCGGCCAGGGGGCGCCACATGCCAATGTCATGCCCTGTGCCACGGTGAATTTCATCATCGCCGTCGTCGGCATCTATCCGATGCGCGCTTGAGGCCAATAGATAAGGAACCAGATCATGGACGCTTATATCGGTGAGATCAGGGCCTTTCCCTTCTCTTTCGTGCCCCAGGGCTGGCTGGTCTGCTACGGCCAGATCGTCAACGTATACAGCTATCAGGCTCTGTACTCCTTGCTGGGCACTACCTATGGCGGCACGACCAACCAGACCTTCGGGCTGCCCAACATGCAGGCCTTGGCCCCCATCGGGCTGGGTACCGGCCCGGGCCTGACGCCGCGCGTCATGGGTCATACCTATGGCGCGGCCACCGTCACGTTGACCAGCACCAGCCAGTTGCCCGCTCACAACCATACGCTCAGCATGCAGGTCCCGGTGGCGACCAACCTGACCAAGAATACCCAGAGCACCCCCACGGCCTCCGCCTCCTGGCTGGCCCGCACGGCCACGGTGACCTCCGACACCGTCACCACGGCACTGCCGTCCTATACCAAGAATACCGGCCAGACGCCCACCACCACGCTGCTGAACGCTACGATCGGCAATACCGGCGGCAATTCCAACGGCACCGTCACCCCGCATGAGAACCGGCAGCCCTACCTGCCGCTGGTCTTCTGCATCTGCTATGACGGTGTCTATCCGATTTCCAACTGATACGGGTACCCGGTGATCGGAACCGATCACCGGGCCTGCCCGCCGGGACGCCCTGGCGGGGCAGGACGATGGATTGAAAATAAAATGGACGGCGTACAGATCATCACCATGCCTCCGGTCCTGCCGCAGGAATGGGTCCTGCGGGGGATCGGCCTGCGCGCCGAGGATGATGGCGACGGGCCGTTCCTGCTGGACCTGTTCGCCGCTGCCCGGGGTCCGGAATTCGCCATCCTGGGCTGGCCCGCCCCGGTCCTGCACCAGTTCCTGGCCGGCCAGCAGCAACTCCAGGTCCTGCACTATGCCGCGGCATATCCCGGCGCCTTCCGGGGCATCGTCACCGGACCGGAGGGGCCCGTGGGGCGTCTCTACCTGTCGGCCCAGCCGGGCGACATCCGCATCGTGGATATCGCGCTGGCACCGCACTGGCAGGGGCGCGGCCTGGGAAAGGCGCTGCTGCGCGCGGTGCAGGCGATGGCCGCCGCCTCCGGCGCCACGGCCAGCCTGTCGGTGATGGCGGGCAACCCCGCCCACGACCTGTACCGGCGGCTGGGTTTTGTCACAATGGCCGAAAACGGCCCGGCGCTTGAAATGCGTTGGACGGGTTGACCAGCCCCCCTTGGGGATGGCCTTCCCCTTCTTGTCAGCCTACCCGGTTATTGCTAAATTCATGGTTGACGTGCGGCGCCCGTCCGCCACCTGCCCGAGATATAAGACATGAATCCGATGGACAGCGACGAACAACCCGTGGCCAAGAAGACCTGGAACAAGCCAGCAATGAAAGCGTGGAACAAGCCGGAGATTCGCGACCAGAGCATCCGCAGCCTGACCGAAAGCAAGCCGAACGTATGGCCGAGCGAAGCGTCACCGGGTACCGGTTCGTAACCGCCTTCAGATTGTACGGTCTGTGGATTACCTTATTTGCGGCCTGACGGTGGCTGCCACACTTCCCTTACCCGGCGGATGGCCTGCGGCTGTCGCAGCGCAACCGGATGTGATCATACGGGTTGGCGCCGTTCCCGACGATCCGGGCGTGCCCGACTATCAGGGTCCCACCTGGCGGCTGGTCGGGCGGCGGTTCTACCTGGATATGCCCGGCCTTGTCCGCCTGATGGCCGATGACGGGCGGGAGATCGTGGCCCAGCCCCTGGGCAACGCCACCGAGGCGGATATCGCCCCCTTCATCCTGTCGACCGGCATCGCCGCCATCCTGCATCAGCGCCGGCTGCTGGCGCTGCATGCCGCCACGGTGGCCTGGCAGGGCCGGGCCATCGCCCTGTGCGGCCCGACGGGGGCGGGGAAATCCACCCTGGCCGCGGCCCTGTGCCGGGCCGGTGCCGGCTTCGTGGGCGACGACATCGCCGCCATCCGCACCGATGCCGCCGACGGCATTCCCATGGTCTGGCCGGACGGGCGCCAGCACCGGCTGTGGGCCGACGCCATCGACCATCTGACCCTGGCGGAGCGGCAGGGACCGCCCATCCGCAGCCACATGCACAAGTTCCATGTCGCCCCGTCATCGCCGGCGGATCGGGGACGGGACGCTTCGCCCCTGGCGGCCGTGATCCTGCTGCGGACGCGGGACAGGACGGTCCCGCCGGGCCCGCCCAGGATCGAGCGACTGGCCCTGGTGGATGCCGCTCCCCTGCTGCGCGCGGAGATCTACCGCCCCTCCCTTGCCCGCCGCATGGGCCATGATCCGCTGCTGTTCATCCAGATCGCCGCCCTGCTGGACCGGGTGCCCGTCTTCCGGCTGGAACGCACACGGGGCCTGGAACATCTGGACGCCGGCGCCGCCCTGGTGCTGGACGCGATGACGGGGGCCGGGTGATGGCCGGCCCGGTCTGGCTGGCCTCATATCCCAAGTCGGGGAATACCTGGCTGCGCCTGCTGCTGGCCAATCTCCTGGGCGGGCGGCAGGGTCCGGAGGATATCAACAATCCCGGTCTGACCGCGTTCAGCCTGGTGACCAGGCCCGTGATCGAGGACCTGACCCTGGTCGATTCATTCCTTCTGACGGGGGAGGAATGCGACAGGATGCGCCCCAGCTTGATGGAGGAAGCCTGGCGGGAGGCGGCCGATCACGACATCTTCATCAAGCTGCACGATGCCTATCGTCATCTTGCCGACGGGACGCCGCTGCTGGGGCGTCCGGCCCGCGCGGCACTCTATATTCTGCGCGACCCCCGCGACGTGGCCGTCTCCCTGGCCTTCCACACCGGCAACCCGGTCGACAAGGCCGTCAGGCAGATCCTGTCCGGCAAAACGCGCATGGGCGGCGACAAGCCACGCCATGAACAGGTTCCCCAGCCGCTGCTGGACTGGAGCGGCCATGTCCGCAGCTGGACGGGGCAGCGCGACGTGCCGGTGCATGTGCTGCGCTATGAGGATCT
Organism: Niveispirillum sp. GW835-FHT14G11; assembly: GCF_058793615.1. NCBI lineage: Bacteria > Pseudomonadati > Pseudomonadota > Alphaproteobacteria > Rhodospirillales > Azospirillaceae > Niveispirillum > Niveispirillum sp. GW835-FHT14G11. Next base: position 85,092 of record NZ_JBXAFZ010000022.1, on the reverse strand, counting down.
GCGCGCCGACACGGCCGGCATCTTTGGTCGCGCCATCGCCTTCCTGGGATTGGCGGCGACACCGGACGCGGTGGCGCGGGCCGTCCGCCAGTGCGATTTCAGCGAGCTGCAGCGCCAGGAAGCCGAGAAAGGCTTTCGCGAGCGGCGGCCGGAATCGACAGCCCCCTTCTTCCGCGCCGGCCGGGTCGGGGGCTGGCGCGACGTGCTGACCCCGGACCAGGCCGCCGCCATCGAGGCTGCGCATGGCGCGGTGATGGCGGAGTTCGGATATCTGTGAACGGATGGGAAAAAGCGGTAGGCTCCGCGCCATGATCGAATGGATCGCGACAGGAAGGACCCGGACATGAATGAACAAGCAGGGACCGCCCTGGTGCGCCGCGCCGATGGGCTTCTGGCCGCCGCCGTCGGCGACGAACTGCTGATGATGAGCGCCGCGGAAGGCAAATATTTCAACCTCAACGATGTCGGCTCCCGCATTTGGGAACTGCTGGCCCAGCCGGTCAGCGCAGAAGGGCTGGTGGCGGCCCTGACCGCCGAATATGAGGTGGATGGCGATACCGCCCGCGCCCACGTGCTGGAATTTCTGTCGGCCCTGCGCGAGCGTGGCCTGCTGGTCCCGGTCGATGCGCCGCCGCTGGCGTAAGTTTCGGGCCCTGCCGGCGCCCGACCGGGCCCTGGCCCTGGAGGCGGCTTGCCTGCTGGCGCTGGCCTCGCTGCTGCTGCTGCTGCTGCCCTTCCGCCATATCGCCCGCTGGCTGGGAAGCCTGAACGGCGCAATGGAAGCGGAGACCGATCCCGCCATGGCCCGCGCCGTCGGCCGCGCCGTGGAACGGGCGGCCCGCCATCTGCCCTGGCACCCCCTATGCCTGCCCCAGGCCCTGACGGCGCGGTCCATGCTGCAACGGCGCGGCATCCCGTCCAGCCTCTATTTCGGGATGCGGCTGGACGGGGCCGACCGGATCATGCGGGCCCATGCCTGGGTGACGACGGGCGCCACGGGCGTGGTCGGGGTTCCGGCCCCGGACGAATTCACGGTGCTGGCCCGCTATTCACGGTGATAACAATCCGCTTAGAGGGTGACCCTTGGGCGGAGTGGAGGCCGGCGACCGCCGGCCCGGCGCTTGGTAGCACCGCAAGCCAAGCCGCCGGATGGCGGCGCCCGGCGCATGAGGGAACACGAAATCTCCTTTACCCGTGCTGTTCCAGATAGGCCATGGCGCGAAAGGCCCGCATCAGGCTGCCGGCCCGTTCCACGGCGGGCCAGTCACCCTGGCCGGTATCGATGGTGCGGGCCAGAATGTCCGCCGGGGGCAGGGAATTCAGCCGTTCTGCCACGGCGTCCAGGTCGAACAGGCCGGCAATGACGTCCCGTTCCCGCAGGGCCGGCAGCCGTGCGGCCAACAGCGGACGTTGCCCCGCCACATGGATCGGGTCCTCCACGGTCAGGTCGGTTTTCGTGGGCTTCCAGCGCAGTTCCTCGGGCAGCACGCCGTGCATGGCGTCGCGGAACACCCGGCGCGACCAGCCCCCGCCCAGGAAAAGCCCGCTGGGCAGCGACAGGGCGAATTCCACCAGCCTCCGGTCCAGCATCGGGAAACCGACAGCCATGCCATGACGGGCCCCCAGCAGGGCCCATTGCTCTGCCCGCCGGGTCAGGCCAGGGCCACCCAGCAGGGACAGGCGCATCCGCCTTGCATCGGGGGGCGGTGATGGTGGTGACAGGTCGCGGCCGGCGACCGCTCCCGCCCGCATCAGGCCGGCGGCCAGGGCCGTGATGCCGGGGGAAGGCGGCGGACGGCCCGGAAGCAGCAGGGGCGACAGGATACCCAGGGCCGACCGCACCGACCCGGTGGCCCGCATCTCGGCCGCCAGATAAAGCCAATGCCCCCGCAGCAGGGCTTCCGCCAGGACGCCGCGTCCGGTGTAGCTGGCCCCTTCGTCCCCGCCCCAGCCCGACAGCAGCATGGCAGCCCCCTGGGCCGCCGCATCGGCGAAGACGCGGCTCTCGCGATGGGAAGGGTCCAGGGGGAAAAGCTGGTCCGGGTCCATCGCCGGCAGCACAAAGGCCGCCGGATCGCCGATCTGCACCGGCTGCCAGTCGATCTCCGGCTCCTGCCGCAGCACGGGCGCGATATAGGGCCCGTCGCCGCCGAACCGGTACGGGCCAAAAGGGCCGGGCCGGTGGGAATAGGCCAGCGTTTGGCGGCCGGCCGGGCGCAGGGTCCGCGCCGCCAGGATCGTGATGGCGCTGGAATCCATGCCGCCGCTGAGATGGGCGGCCACCGGCCCCGCCACGGGCAGGCGGCAGCGCACGGCCCCTTCCACCAGCCGCAACAGCTCGGCCGCGGCTTCGTCCGGTGCGATGCGCCTCGACCCCGCCAGGGTGGGCTCGAGGCGCCAGTGAAATCCGGACCGGACCGGCCGGCCGGGGCCCACCTGCAGCCAGCCGCCGGGGGCCAGCCGCTCCACCCCCTTGAACAGCGACCGCTCCGGCCCGTCGAACCGGAACAGCAATTCGCCCACCAGGTAATCGGGATCGACCGACCGCGCCACCAGGCCCGTGGCATGCAGCCCGCGCGGCAGCGAGGCGAAGACGAACAGATCATCCGGGCGGTGGGAAAAGAAGAAGGGCCGCACGCCGAAACCATCGCGCGCGCAGAGCAGCGTGCGGTCGCTGGGATTCCAGGCGGCGAAGGCGAAGTCGCCGGCCAGCCGCCCCAGTCCCGCCACCCCCTGTTCCGCCAGCAGGGCCGCCAGCCCGGCCGCGTCGCGCACGCCGTCCGGTTCGTCCAGCCGGATGTCGGCGGCCAGGACCAGGCCGTCCTCACCCGCCGGCACAACCTCCCCGGCCGGGCCTGGGCTGAAATCCAGGGTCAGCAGGGCCAGCGGCCCCTCGACATGGCGGGTGATCCGGGGATACAGCCTGGGCGCGGTCATGGCCGCCGCCATGGCATCCAACCGGGCCGCCTCGGCCAGCCTTCCGTCCAGATGCAGGAAGCCGCCGATCAGCCGCATGGGGGCTGGCCCTCCAAATGATCCAGGGCGATGGTAGGCAAGGCCGTGAGACCCAGCGGCACGCCGTCACCCAGCTGATGGTTGACGGCACCCCAGCCGGCATTGGTCTCGATCAGCAGCGGTCCGTCCCCGGTGATGGCCACGTCCCAGCCCAGAAAGACGAAGCGGGAGAATTCCGGCACCCTGCCATGGGCGCGACCCACCAGTTCCAGCGCTGCGGACCAGAACGGAACCCGCATCCCCGCCAGACTGGCCCCGGTATCGGGATGGCGTGTGACCGGCGCGGATCCCCGCAGCCGGGGAGAGCGGACATCACCCCCGGGGCCCACGGCCGCGAAAATGAAATACGCCCCCGATCCACCACCGGGAAACTGGGCCAGCGCATCGATCACGGCCACGCGGCCCCTGCGATCAATCCCGGTGATCACCCGGAAAACCACCAGCGATCCGTCCGACAGGGGCGCCAGGGACGGGTGGTTGTCCAGGCAGGGCTGGATGATGCAATCCCGCCCGCGCCATTGCGCGACCAGGCCCGCAGGACTGCACATGACCCCCTGCCAGGCATGGCGATAGGCCTCCCCGTCCCGCCGCCAGCGGGCCGCCCCCGATCCCCGGCTGCCGGCCAGATCCTTGACCCACAGGTCGGGCGCATCGGGCAGGAAGGGCGCCGGCGGCACACATTGAACGCCACCCCGGAACACGGCCAGGGTGGGGATGCAGGGCAGGCCCCGGGCGCGGCACAGATCGGCAAACCGTGCCTTGTCCCGCACATCGTCATCGACCGCGCCGCACAGCCGGTTCAGGCGGGCCGTCAACAGCTGGATCTCCTGCCCATAGAAGCAGACCCCGATCCGGGAATGCCGCGCCGGATCGTGCAGGCGATACATGACATGGTTCCGGGGCGGCACATTGTCGATCCAGGCCCGCGCCAGCATATGGCCGGCCCGTCCTGCCCAGCCCCAGAGGCCTGCTGGCCGGTCCGCCGCCGGCGTCCGGCGCAGCCAGCGCACCGTCTCCCACACCGCGCCGGCCGGCCAGGCCAGCGTCATGATGGCCCGCAGCAGCCACCGCCGCCAGAAGGGATGGTGGGCGAACAGGGACCGCCGTGCCAGATGGCGCAGCCGGCGCACGGGCCCTGTTCCCGGCCATGGCATGAAGGGAAAGCCATCCATGGCCAGCCGCCTCAGGGCAGAAGCGGCGCCGGGCCATCGCCGGCCGGTCAATCCAGCGATCCCGTGAAATCGGCATCGACGTAATGGGCCAGCAGCGTCCAGCAGGTCTCGTCCGCCGCCAGGGGCTGGCGGCCATGGGGCAGGTCACACCCACGGAACAGGATGCCGCCACCCAGGCTCTGGAAGCAATCGACGGGTTCCGCGTCGGGCCGCGCATGGACCTGGAGCGCCCAGGGCGAGATACCGTCGGCCGGAACCGGCTGATGGTCGATCAGCAGGGACAGGGTATATTTGCATTGCGGGCGGTCCGTATGGACCGGCAGCATGGCGCCCTCACGGTAAAGGGAGGCGTAGCTGTAGCTGGGCATGACGGGTACGCCGACCAGGGCGGCCACCGCCGGCACCAAGGCCCGCTGCACCACCCGGCCGGCGGGATCATTATGCAGGTGCCGTCGATCGACACGGCCCGTCGACAGGCGCGCGCCGCCGCTGTCCACCTCTGCCCTGTAATGGGCGGCCAGGATATCGACCATGGCCGGCGTCAGGCAGTCCCGCAGCAGGGTGAAGCCGTCGGCAGCGAAAGCGTCCGCAGAGGCCTTGAAGCGGGACGGCGCGAAGGGGGTCGCCCTTTCCGGCGGCAGGATGATCAGGCCGCTGCCCCAGAGCGCCAGGGCGATATCGGGCGACAGCCCGGCCAGCACCTCCTCCCGGCCGGCCGCCAGGTCCAGTGCCGCCCGGAAGGCGGGCTCACCCGCGCGGTCCAACACGGTCTCGGTAAAGCCCTTCAGGGCCGAATAGGCGCTGACGGCGATGCGCAGGGGGCCTTCCGCATCGGTTTCCACCACCCGGACATCGGTGGCCGGATTGCGGATGAAGGCGGTGGGGACGGCCATGCTCAGGCCTCCCGCCCGCTGCGGTACCAGCAATTGATGGCGAAGCGGCTGTCGGCAAAGGCGCCCGACGGGCAGGAGACCTTCCTCACCTCATGCGGGACCCAGGACGGAAACAGCACGAACATGTCCTGGCCGGGCGGGATGTCGGTGAAGTGGCGCGCGCCATCCGCCGCCGGGGCGATGGCATGCAGCCGCAGGTCCCCGCCGCTGAAGGCCTTGGGCTGGCGGTGGAAATAATAGACGCCGGTCAGGGCCCTGTCGGACTGGGCGTCGGGCTGGCTTGTGAAGGTGTCGATATGCTCGTCATAGAAGGCGCCCTCGTTATGGGCAACCAGTTCCAGTTCCAGACGGTGCAGACGGATGGGCGACAGGCGCAGCACGCGGACCGCCTCGTCCAGAACGGCAGTGAAACGGGCCTCCAGGTCAGGGCGCAGGTCACCGAAATCACGCAGCAGCAGCGAGGAGCGGATGGACGGATTGACCCTGCCCCCATTGCCGTTACCAACCCGGGTCGGCACGAACGCCGCTTCCCGCGTCAAGGCCAGTTCCAGCAACCGCTCCACCATGGTCGATCCCATCAGCCCCGCGATGCGATGATGGGGGGGCGGTTCCTCGAACGCACGCATGGCCGCAATCATGTCTTCAATCCCGTTCAACCATGGGGCGAGTATGGGTATATAAAAGGCATCCTATCCCAATGTCATGGGGCTGCAAACGGAACCGCGATGAGCCACCGCGACGGCTATGTCACCGAAATCGACTATACCCACCATATCTGCCGGGAGCAGGGGCCCGCCTGGCTGTCATTGGCCGCCCTGTGGTCGGGGGCGGCCGCCCCCCGACTGGACCGGGAATTCACCCTGCTGGAACTGGGCTGCGGGCATGGCGGCAACGCCGTACTGGCCGCCACCCTGTTCCCCCATGCGCATTTCCTGGCCAATGATTTCATGCCGTCCCATGTGGAGAACGCCTGCCATCTGCGCGACGCGGCCGGGATCACCAATCTCACCATCCTGCCCGACAGTTTTGCCGATCTGGCCGCGCGCAGCGACCTGCCACCCTGTGACTTCATCGTGGCGCATGGCATTTTCAGCTGGGTCTCGGCCGAGAATCAGGCCCATATCCTGACCATCGTGCGCCGCCTGCTGAAGCCGGGCGGCCTGTTCTATGTCAGTTACAACAGCGCTGTGGGCTGGGCCGGCCTGGGGGCGCTGCGCCAGTTGCTGGTCGCCCATGTGGCGCGCGACCAGGGGCCGCTGGTCGACCGGCTGGGCCGGGCGCTGGACAGGGTGGAAACGTTCGCGCAGGCCGGATGCGGCATTCCCACCCTGGACGGGCTGGCCCATCTCGTCCGGGCGCTGCGCCAGGAAGACCCCGCCTATCTCGTCCACGAATATCTGAACGAGAATTGGCAACCGCTCTACCCGACACAGGTCACCGTGATGATGGCGGGGGCCGGCCTGTCTCCCGTGGGGCCTGTGCAGCTTGCCGACGCAATGGAGGCCACGGCCTGGCCGCCGACGCTTCTGCCCTTCATGGCGGACCATGCCGCCGGCCCCTTGCGCGAACTGATGGGCGACATCGCCGTAAACCGGTCCTTCCGGGGTGATCTCTATGGCCGCGACGTGCCCCGGCTGGCGGCCGGGGATTCGGCCCGGCAACGGGACGCCGTGCGTTTCACCCTGGCGGCCCCGCTCGAGCAATGCCAGCCGCTGGTTGCCCGCCCCTTCCACATGGTCCCCCTGGACCCGGCGGCCCACGCGGCGATCCTCGACCGGCTGGCCGCGGGCACCACCGACCTGGGCACCCTGCGGGCGCTGGCGGCCGTGCAGCCCCTGGGGCCGGAGGGTGCCCTGCACCTGCTGACCCTGATGGTACAGGCCGGTCAGCTTTGCGCCGTTCCGGGTGATGCCCCGGTCAGTGACGCAGATCGGCTGAACCGGGCCCTGGTGGCCCTTGCCCGGCAGGGCAAACCCGCCGGTTTCCTGGCGGCCCCGGCCATCGCCGGGTCGGTCAGTACGGGAATGGTCGACACGCTGATGCTGGGCGCCTTCCTGGAAGAAGAAGCGGATCCGGCGGCCTGCGTCTGGCGGGACATCGCGGCATTGGGCCATCCCCTGCCCTGGGGTGACACCCTCATCGCCGCCGACGAAGCGGGCCTCGACCGGCTGCGCGGCCTGGCGGACCAGTTCCGCCAGCATCTCGCCCCCCGCCTGCGCCTGTTCGGCGTGCTGCCGGGCTGATCACCGGGCTTCGACCGCCAGCGCCTCTGCCAGCCTGGCCAGGGGGACCGACCAGTCCCCCGACGTCACCTGCCGGAACAGGCGCATGGTGGGATACCAGGGCGTATCGTCCCGCCCGCTCAACCAGCGCCAGCAGCCATCATAACGCGACAGGACAAAGACCCGCTTGCCCAGGCCCCCCGCCAGATGCGCCACGGCGGTATCGACGCTGATCACCAGGTCCAGACCCGTGATCAGGGCCGCGGTGTCGGCGAAATCATTCAACGCATCCGTCCAGTCCACCAGGGGCAGCGGACTGTCGGCGGTCTCCGCGGCCGGTGGTCCCTTCTGAAGACTGACGAAGCTGACACCGGGCACCGAGGCCAGGCCGGCCAGCATGGACAGGCTGACGCTGCGCCGCCTGTCGATCATCGTCGCCTCCGGATTGTAAAGGCGCGCGTCACCGGCCCAGACCAGCCCGACCTTCAGCCCCGGCAGGGCGGCCAGCCGCCGGCCCCAGGCCGTCACCTGTGCCGGATCGGCGGTGAAATAAGGGGTGTCGGCCGGCACTTTATCGACCCGTGTCCCCAGCCGATGCGGGCCCGACATCAGGGGCAGCCCCATCTCCCAATCGCCCGGCACCATTTCGTCCAGCGTCAGGATGGTCAGGCGCGGATCGCTGACCCTGAACAGGCGGGCCAGCGGCGGCGATGTCAGGACGCCCACCTGCGCCCCCTGGTCCACCAGCAATCCGGCATAGCGGTAGAATTGCAGCGCGTCGCCGAACCCCTGCTCGCAGCACAGCAGGAGGCGCCGGCCGGCGACCGGCCCTTCCCGCCACACGGGCAGTCCGGGGGGAACCGGGTCGATCACCCGCCAGCCGCGCTCGAACCGGCTTTCATAAAGGGTCCAGCCTTCCGCCCAATCCCCGGCCCGCAGCAGCGACGCAGCGGCGTGGAAATCCACCAGGGCATTGTCGGGGGTGGTGATGCGCGCCCGGTCATAAAGCGCCCGCGCCTCCTCCATCCGGCCCTCGACGGAAAGGATGCTGGCCAGGTTGACCAGGGTTTCCGGATGATCGGCATTCAGCGTCAAGGCGTGCCGGAAGGCGGCCTCCGCGTCTGCCGGCCTGTGCAGGCCGTACTGGATGACGCCGAGATTGGTCCAGGGCTCGGCCATGTCACGGGCCGGGCCCGCCAGTATTTCCCGGCACAGGCCGTCGGCTTCCTCAAACCGGCCCAATTGTATCAGCGAGGCCACGAGCGCGATCTGGCAGAGCGTGTGATCGGGATAGAAGGTCAGGGCGAGCCGCAATGCCTGCTCCCCCTCCGCCGGCCGGTTGAGGCGGTTGAGGACCACGCCCAGGTTCACCAGGACATTGGGTGCCGTATGGTTGAGGTTGGCGGCCTCCTGCATGAGGGCAAGCGCCAGATCATCCCGTCCCTGGCGTGAAAAGGCATGGCCCTGGTCCAGCAGCAGGTTGATGAGGGCGGATTTGGCGGAATGGCCCGGCACCCGGGCAAGGATGGCGCGCAGCGGTGCCAGGGCGTCCTCTATCCTTCCCCGCCCCTTATAGGCCTTGGCCAGCGCTTCCAATCCGGGGTTGAAGGCGGGGTGCTGGGCCGCCAGCCGCTCCAGCACGGTCACCGCCTCCCCAGGGCGGCCCAGCGCGTTGAGCGTCTGGCCGCGCAGGAGCAGGGCATCCGGGCTGGCACCATCACCGCCCCCCAAGCCATCCAGGGCCGCCATCACCGCGTCGAAGTCACCCTTGATGAAAAGCTGCCGAACCGCATCCAGGGTTGATTGCATGGTCCAATTCCTGTTGGCACACAGAGATATATGGCTTTCTCACATATCATGCCGTCCATGCAGCCATAATGTGCAGATCGCATATAATCATAACCTTGGATTGCAGAGGCGGCGTGCGGCACTGGACAAGCCACTGGCAATGCCGCGCCCGCAAGGCCATGATCCGCGCCCGGCTGACGCCGGCGGATGGATGGGGAAAGGGTAATGCATGCACGGCACGCGGGGAGACGAGAAGGGGACCCAAGCGCGGGCCGCACCGCTGCCCGTCCTGCGCCGTCTGCTGACGCTGCTCTCCACCTCCTATGGCCGCCGCGATCTCGGGCTGATGCTGGGATTGGGCGCCGCCGCCTCCCTGGCGGAGGGTGCGGGCCTGCTGCTGCTGGTGCCGGTGCTGGATCTGGTGGGTGTGGGCGGCAGTGCAACACCATCAAGTGAAACCCTGATGGCCGGCCTGGGCCTCTATCTGCTGCTGGTGGCAGGTGCGGCCGCCCTGGTCGCGGCGCGTTCCATCCTGAGCCATGATCAGCGCACCCGCTTCGTGGACCGGCTGCGCGGCGACCTGCATTGGAGCCTGCTGCATGTCGCCTGGCCCGTCTTCCAATCGCTGCGTGCCACCAGCGTCAAACAGATCATCGCGGGTGAGGTGGGGCGCCTGGGCCTGTGCCATGACGCGTTGGTCAATCTGGGCGTCGCAACCCTGACCCTGCCGACGCTGCTGCTGGCGGCCCTGATCCTGTCGCCGCCCCTGACCGTGGCCACGCTGTGCCTGTCGGGGCTGGCCCTGCTGCTGATCCGGCGCATCGGACGCAGCGGGTTCGATATCGGTCTGCGGATGGGCCGCGCGCATCAGGAGATGATGGGCGATGTCACGGATGATCTGGCAGGCCTGCGCATCATCAAGGGTTTCGGGGCAGAGACGCTGCGCGCGGAAAACCTGTCCCGCCGTTTCACCGATCTGCGTCGGCTGCAGGCCCGTCACACCCGCATCCAGACCTATGAGCATGCGGCCCTGCTGGTGATGGCCGCCTTGATGGCGGCGATGGCGGTCATGGTGGCGGTCATCTGGCTGCAACAGCCGTTGAGCGAGGCGCTGGTGGTGATCCTGGCCTTCGCCCGTCTGGCGCAGCGCTCCCTGGCGGGCCTGCGTTTCTGGCGGATGCTGGAGACCAGCCTGCCCGCCCTGGTCCTGTATGAGGAGATGCTGGACAGGCTGCGCGCCGGGGCGGAACCGCCGGCAGCCCCTGAAGACGCCCTGCCCCCCTTCTCCCGAACCCTGTCTTTCCGGGATGTCAGCTTGCGCATGCCCGACGGGCGCCAGGCCCTGGACGGGATCGACCTGGAGCTGCCCTTCGGCGCGCTGCTGGCCGTGACCGGCCCGTCAGGCGCCGGCAAATCCAGCCTGGCCGATCTGGCGGCCGGTCTGGCCTATCCCACCGCCGGTACCCTGTCGGTGGATGGAACCCTTCTGACGCCCGGCCTGCTCTCCACCTGGCGGCGTCAGGTGGCGGTCGTGCCGCAGGACCCGTTCCTGTTCCATGACACGATCCGGGTCAACCTGCTGCTGGCCGCACCCCAGGCGACAGAAGCCGCCCTTTGGGCCGCCCTTGAGGATGCGGGTGCCGCCGGTTTCGTCCGCGCCCTGCCGGAAGGGCTGGACACGGTGGTCGGCGACCGGGGCGGGTCCGTCTCCGGCGGGGAACGTCAGCGTCTGGCCATCGCCCGCGCCCTGCTGCGCCGCCCCCGCCTGCTGATCCTGGACGAAGCCACCTCGGCCCTGGATGGCGGGTCGGAAGCGCTGGTCCTGGCAACCCTGGACCGGCTGCGGGGGAAGGTGACCACCCTGGCCATCACCCACCGCGAGGCCACCCGCCGCGCCGCCGACCGGGTCCTGGAACTGGATGCAGGGCGGGCTCTGGTCAATCCGCCAGCTGGATCATGATGTTGGTGGCACCGCCAAACGGCGTCACGGGATTGATCCCGTCGCTTGGAGACGGCGTGGACAAACAACCTGCTATCAGAAAGCTATTTGATAGCATCCAGGTTCCTCAATATCCCGACAGCAGCATGTCCAGGGCATTCGTGATCCGTTGATGCTGGTCGTCCAGGGACAGAATGACCTTGCCCAGATCCTTGCGCCGCAGGGTGGCGATGGACTGGGTCACCATGACATGGCGCTGTCCATGGATCTCGAAAACCGGGTTCAGGGTGACCATGGGCGGTGGGGCTTGCGTCTCCACAAGCAGGGGAACCACGACACGGGTTTCCAGCCGGTCCAGCAGGTCTGACTGCACATCCAGAAGATAGCCGGGCCGCCGCCCCGGCATGGGGTAAAGGTCGAAACGCGCCATCAGAACTGCCTGTACGCGGCCAGCGGCACGTCATGCTCCTCGACATAGGCGTTCCAGGCGTTGATCGCAGTCTGGTTCTCCTGCTGCCAGACCCTGGCCTTTGCCTGCGCCACCTCGGCCGCAAGGCCGCGCTCACAGGCCTGGGACAGGTTGATCTTCAACCGGCGGGCCTCCTGCAGCAACGCTTCCGGCAGCGTCACATTGGTCCGCTGACGCAAAGCGGTCGCCTCTGCGCCGTTGCTGGCCGGGACATGGGGCATGGTGACCTCCCTTGTTGCTGATAGCCGACTATGTGTATGGAACGTGTGTAGGTCAATGGCACATGATCCATGCCCACCATCAATTCAGGGCTGGCCCTTCCCCCCCGCCCCGGTCATGATCAGGGCCGCCCGCCCCATCCCCCCGGAGCCTTTCGCGCGATGATCGATCAGAACGGCAAGCCCGTGACCAAGCCCGCCCTGAAGACCTATCTGGCCACCTATAATGGCGGGGTGCGCGGATCGAAGGAGTTTGGTGCCCTGCCCCGCGCGCTGATCACCATTTGCGACAATCTGGCCCTGGGCAAGACCACCTATGTCAAATGTGTGGAAGGCCAGGTGCAACTGTCGCGGCGCAAGGACGGCACGGTCGCCGGCAATGGGCTGTGAGGAACCGGCAAGCGAAGCGGCGGAGACAACAGTGAGCGCGGCCCGCCTCGCCTTGTTCAATCCTACCGGCCGGCATGTCCCCCTCGGCGGGGAGGTACCCGTCTGCACCCTGTCGCGCCAGCTGACGGACCTGTCCCCCGATCTGGTGATCGCCGCCGATGCCACCCTGGGTAAACGGACCGGTCACCCCTGGCTGGGCTGGCTGCATGATGAGCCCGAGGCGCTACGCCGTGACCGGCGGCGGCTGGATTGTGTCCTGTCGCAGGACGCGTTCATCGTGGAGAACGCCGCCCAGGCGCAATTCCTGACCGACATCCTGGCCGCCACAGACCGCCCGTCGCATATCCTGACCCGCGATGCGGTGACGTCCGACCGGCTGGCCGCCCTGCTGGCGGAGATCCGGGCGACATCAGGCTTCATACCCGTGACGTCCGGCCCGTCGGTCGATTATGTCGTGCGAATCGGCAGCCGGGATATCGGCTTCGTGCGCCGCTGCCTGGACAGTCTGGCGGCCCAGACCACCCCCGGCATCGGCGTCATCCTGGTCCGCCATGGTGCCGTCGCGGGCCTGGAAGCGGAGATGGCGCGTCAGCGCCCCCGCTTACGCCGCCTCGACCTGATCGACATCGCATCATCCACCAGCCGCAGCGCCAGCCTGTGGGCCGGCCTGCGGCTGGTGGATGCCGACCTGTTCGGCATGCTGGATGATGATGACGCCCTGCATCCCAACCATGTGACCAGCCTCTCCCCCCTGGCCATGGCCGGATCGGTGGCCATTTCAGGCTCTGTCCAGGTCTGGGACGATGCGGCGGGACCGGTCCCGCCCGCCAATCCCGGCGTTGAACATCGCGCCTTCCATCTACTGCCAGCGCCCGACCGGGCCGCCTTCCTGGACTGGAACCTGGCCATCCATTCCAGCGCCTTCCTGGCACCTTCCTTCCTGCTGGCGGCCCTGGGCCCCGACCCAGGCCTGGATTTTGCCGAAGATACCTGGCTGCTGCGCCGTCTGGCCCGCGTTGCCCCTTTTGCCAGCGCCTGGCGGGTCACCACCGACTTCCACTGGCGCCAGGGCGGGGCCGACAATACCGCCTTTCATGGCGCACACCGCACCGAGGCCAGGACCCGCATCGCCGACCGGGAACGGCTGGACCCGGTGATCACGGCCCTGCGGGGTTCAAGCGCGCGGGACCTTTCCCCCGCCCCGGCCTGGGGGCAGACGGCCGATCGGCCGGCCCTGCCGCTGCTGGCCGGTCCCGCCGATTTCCACGCTCTGCCGGCGGGCCGGCCCCTCTATATCTATGGCAGCGGGCGCGGCGGCCGCATCGTTTTGGGTGAGTTGTCCAAACATACGCATCTGCGCGTGACGGGCCTGCTGGACAGCCAGCGGACCGGCACGGCTCTTGGCCTGCCCCTGCTGACCCCATCCGATCTGCCGGCCGGCCATCTGCGCGACGCCCTTTTCATCATCGCCAGCGAGCATCTGGCCGCCATGACCGAGAGCTTGCGCGCCCTGGGGGCGGTCCATATCCATGATGCGACCCCTCATATCCGCCTCTATACGGCGCTGCCGGGCTGAAGGAGGCCCGCCCCATGGACCTGGACCGCATCCTGACGCAAGCCCGTGACGCCCTGGCCGCCGGCGGAAGGCTGGCCGACGCGACCGCCCTTTACAGCCAAGCCCTGGCCCTGGCCCCCGACGATCCGCGCGCTCTGCTGGGCCGGGCCGTCACCCTGCGCGGCAACAGCTGGCCCTTCCAGGCCGAACAGGTACTGCGGAACCTGCTGGACCGCGATCCCGGCAATGCCGACGCCTGGGCCCAGTTGGGTACCACCTTGCGCCTGCTGAACCGGTTCCCGGAATCCGGTGCCGCTTTGGAGAGGGCCCTCGAACTGGCGCCGGGCCATGAATATGCACAGGCCAACCTGGAATATCTGGGCCGGCTCTGGCGCCGGGGCGACAGTTTCCAGGTGGATTTTCCACCGCGCCCGCGCGTGCGCCATGGTCATGGCACGGCGCCACATGCCCGCCTGGCAGCATTGCTGGCTGCCGTGGATTATGGTCCGGCTGTGAAGGCGCTGGCCGCCATCGCCCCTGATCTCGCCACCATCGCCCGCGACGCCGACCCGACACGGCCCGACCTTCCCTGGTGGAACAGCATCTGGCTGCCGCCCCTGGATGCGGCCATGCTGGCGACCCAGCTGGCGTTGCACCGCCCGGCCCGACTGGTGGAGATCGGGTCCGGCATGTCGACCCGCTTTGCCCGCTGGGCCATCGGCCGCTTCACCACGGGCACCCACCTGCACAGCATCGACCCCGAACCCCGCGCGGAGATCGATGCCCTATGCGACCGGGTCACCCGCACGGGGCTGGAGGATGCCGACCCGGCCCTGTTCACCAGCCTGTCGGCCGGCGATATCCTGTTCTTCGACGGCTCGCACCGTTCCTTCCAGAACAGCGACGTCACGGTCTTTTTCACCGAGATCCTGCCGGAACTGGCGCCGGGCGTCGTCGTGCAGATTCACGACATCTTCCTGCCTGACGATTACCCGCCCGACTGGCTGGGACGGCTCTATAACGAGCAATATCTGCTGGCATCCTTGCTGCTGGCCGGTCAGACGCGGTACGAGATCCTGTGGACCAGCGCCTTCATGGCGCGGATGGAGACGGTGAACGCCCAGGTTCCCCACCCCTTCCGTGGGAGCCACGGTGCCTCCTTCTGGATGCGGGTCCGCTGAAGCGTGGGAGAATAATGAACGGGGCGCGAGTAGAGTCCCGACTTACGGGCAGTGGCCTCAGCCCTGCCTGTCCACCGGCGGCGCCGACGGGTACAGCATCAAGCCATCATCCTCCAGCGTCACATGCGCCTGCGGATAGGCCGCCAGGGCCAGCTTCAATTGTGGGATCATGAAGCGCTTGAAATCGCGGGTGCGCGCATATTCGGCCCCGTGCTGGGCATGCAGGGCCTGCCAGGAAATGCTGGTCGGTTTGTTCAGGCTGCGCAGCCGGTAGGACAGCCAGACATAGAGATCCAGCGCCAGGCTGCTGGCCCCGATGGCCCGGATGGCCTGTTCCAGCAGCGGGATCGGGTATTTGCGCAGATTGTCGTAGAAATCCTCCGACAGGACGATGTGCTCTTCCCACAGCGCGCTCTGTGTGTCGTCCGTCATCCGCACGCCCAGCTGGCCGCCCTTGATGATGGTCTGGCGCATGAAACCGGGTGCGCTGTCGGGCGTCTGCTGCCAGCTGAACATCACCGTGGACGCCGCGATCCGGCGTAACTGCTCGCTGACCGACTGTCTGGTCTTGCCGCCTGGTGCCACGCCGATCCGTTCCAGGAAGGCGTTCATGGTCCGGCCGACATCGACTTCGCGGCTCCCCGTTCGGATGGCCTGGGTCTGCAGGTACAGCATCACCAGCCGCGCATGCGCCCCGAACGGTACCCCCACCTTCACCAGCTCGCTGCGCGTCCTGCCCGGCAGATGGCCGGGACTGATGGTCAAGGTGACCTGTCCCATTTCGCGCTGCCAGACAGCATCATCGGGAACGCGCTTGTGCGGCAGGGCGGTGAAGGCCCAGCCCGTATAGGCCCAGCCCAAATCCTCCCGCTCGCCGGCCATGACTTCGGCCGCGATGTCGACGAGGTGTTTCTCGTCCGGGTCGGCATACAGCTTGGCGTTATCCTTGCCATGCTGCCGGATGAGCTGATGTATTGTTCCCATGGCCTGCAAGATTACCGCGCCTTTGCCCGAATGCAATCGGGACTCTACTCGCGCTAGCTATTAGAAAGGCTTTTAGATTCTAACTTATAGTTATGCGAGTAGAGTCCCGGGGATAAGTCCGAGTCGCGCGAGTAGAGTCCCGAGAGGCCGCGAGTAGAGTCCCGGGGATAAAATCGCCCGTCGGAATTCTCAAGCGACGCCTCGCTTTCCTTGTCCCCGCGAATCGCACGCAGGCCCCCGGCCGCTGCCGGGGGCGCGAGTAGAGTCCCGACTTGAAGCGGCCCCCGGGTCATTGTCAGGGGACAGGTGGGACCGGCGAACAGTGACATGCCCGCCGGCCCCACCCATTACAGCACCAGATCGGCGGCGGTGATGCTGGTGATGGCCGTCAGGGTGATGGTCATGTCGGCACTGCCATCCCCGTCCAGATCGGCCAGCAGCAGCACATCGCTGCCCGTCCCTTCCCAGCGCAGTTCGCCCGCGACATTGCTGAAGGCGGCACTGTCGATCCAGCTCAGGGCGGGTCCGCCGGACAGGTCCAGCATGTCGCCGTCGGCGGCGGTGAAATCCGTCACCTGATCGCCATCGCCCAGCTTGAACCGGTCCGCCCCGGCCCCGCCGGTCAGCGTGTCGGCGCCGGCCCCGCCATCCAGCGTGTCATTGCCGGTGCCGCCGCTGATGCTGTTGGCTTCTGCATTGCCGGTGCCGGTGAAATCGCCGCTGCCGGTATAGGCCAGGGCCTCCAGATGGGCCCCCAGGCTGTAGGCGGACAGGCCGGTTTCCACCCGGTCCGTCCCCTGGCCCGCGGCTTCGGTAACGATGTCGCCGGCATCATCGACGATATAGGTGTCGTCCCCGGCCGCACCCATGAGGGTATCGGCCCCGGCCCCGCCATCCAGGCGGTTGGCCCCGCCATTGCCCGTCAGGACATTGTCCAGCCCGTTGCCGGTGGCATCGATGCCGGTGCTGCCCGTCAGGGTCAGGTGCTCGACATGGTCGGCCAAGCTGTGGCTGACGGATGCCTGGACCGTGTCCGTGCCCTCGCCGGCCGCTTCCACCACCAGATCGCCGGCATTGTCGATGGTGTAGACATCGTCACCCGCCCCGCCGGCCAGCGTGTCGGCCCCGGTCCCGCCATTCAGGCTGTCATGGCCCAGACCGCCGCTCAGGCTGTTGGCGCCGCTGTTGCCGGTGATCAGGTTGTCCCCATCATTGCCGGTGCCGTTGATGGCGGCACCGCCCGTCAGGGTCAGGTGCTCAAGGGCCGCATCCAGGCTATAGGTGATCGCGGCCTGAACCGTATCGGTCCCCTCACCGGGCAGTTCGACGATGACATCGCCGGCATTGTCCACGACATAGAGGTCATTGCCCGCCCCGCCGGTCAGCGTGTCGGCCCCGCTGCCGCCATTCAGGCTGTCGTTGCCGCTGCCGCCGGTCAGGCTGTCATTGCCAATGCCGCCCGACAGCGTGTCATTGCCGTCCAGACCCTCCAGACTGTCGTTGCCGCTGCCGCCGGTCAGGGCATTGTTGGCGGCATTGCCGGTGCCGGTGACAGCGCCGGTACCGGTGAAGACCAGATTCTCCAGCTCCGTGGCCAGGATATAGGCGGACAGGCTGGTGCGCACGGTATCGGTGCCGCCGCCGGCCGCTTCCACCACCTGATCCAGCCCATCATCCACGACGAACGTGTCATTGCCCAGGCCGCCGACCATGCTGTCGGCACCGGCCCCGCCATCCAGCGTGTCGTTGCCGCCCTGGCCGTCCAGACTGTCATTGCCGGCCCCGCCGGTGATGGAATTGGCCGATCCATTGCCGGTGCCGGTGAAATCACCCGTGCCCGTGAAGGCCAGATGTTCGACATTGGCCGCCAGGGTCAGGGCGGACAGGGCCGTCTCTACCCGGTCGGTCCCCTGGCCCGCTGTCTCCACAATGACATCGCCGATATCATCGATGGTGTAGAGGTCGTTGCCATTGCCGCCGGTCAGCGTGTCGGCACCCGCCCCGCCGTCCAGGCTGTCATTGCCGGCCCCGCCAGTGATGGCATTGCCGCCGGCATTGCCCGTGCCGGTGAAAGTGCCGCTGCCGATATAGACCAGATGCTCCATGTCGGCGGCCAGTGTGGCGGCGGCCAGGCTGGTGCGGATGGTCTCCACCCCGCCCGCATCCAGGATCACGTCGCCGGCATCATCAATGACATAGGTATCATCGCCCAGCCCGCCATCCAGCGTATCGGCCCCGCCGGCCCCGTCCAGCGTGTCATTGCCGGCCCCGCCGGTGATGGCATTGGCCGATCCGTTGCCCGTGCCGGCAAAATCGCCCGTGCCGGTGAAACTCAGGCTCTCGATCTCGGCCGACAGCGTATAGGCATTGGCCGTGGACTGGACATGGTCGGTGCCGCCACCGGCCAGCTCCACCACCTGATCGCCCGTCTCCTCCACGCTATAGAGATCATTGCCGGCCCCGCCGGTCAGCGTATCGGCGCCCGCCCCGCCGGCCAGCGTGTCATGGCCGGCCCCGCCCGTGATGGCATTGGCCAGGCCGTTGCCCGTGCCGGTGAAGGAACCGCCGCCCGTATAGGTCAGGTTCTCCAGATGGTCGCCCAGCATATAGGCGGACAGGCTGGTCAGGACCGTGTCGGTCCCCGCCGCCGCCCATTCCACGATCTGGTCGCCGGCATTCTCCACCAGGAAAATGTCGTCGCCCTCCCCGCCATGCAGCGTGTCGGCCCCTGTGCCGCCATCCAGCGTGTCGTTGCCGGCCCCGCCCTGGATCAGGTTGGCCAGGCTGTTGCCCGTGCCGGCAAAATTGCCGGTCCCCACGAAGTACAGGTTCTCGACATTTGCCGACAGGGTGACGGACAGGGCCGTGGCATTGACCGTATCCAGGCCCCCGCCCGCCGCCTCCACCACCTGATCGACCGGATCATCCACGACATAGGTATCATTGCCCGACCCGCCGGACAGCGTGTCGACCCCCGCGCCGCCATCCAGGATATCGTCCCCGGCACCGCCCTCCAGACTGTCATTGTCCCCCAGGCCCGACAGGATATCGTTCCCGTCCAGCCCGATCAGCCGGTCCCGATAGGGGGTGCCCGTCAGGATATCCCCATCAGCCGTCCCCCACTGCTCATAGAACCCGTCCGGCAAGGTCGTGGGCGTGCCATAGAGGCGGGTGAAGATCCCGGCGCCTGACGCGTCCGGGGATTGGAACGCCGCCACCCAGCCGCCATCCGCGCGGCCGGCAACAGCGGGAAACGACTGATCGCCGGCGGCTGTCTCGGCAATCCGGAACTCGCCGCCAACCCTGTTGCCGTTGGCATCATACCGCTGACCATAAGCCCCCAGCCCCGACCCATCCTGGCCGTCCGACTGCCAGGCAATCAGCCAGCCGCCATCGGCCAGGGCGGTCACCGATGGTGCGCCCTGCGCATCGGTACTGTAGGTATTGACCTGGAATTCCCCGCCGATCTTGGCCCCTGTCACATCCAGGCGCTGAGCGAAGATGCCCGTGATGGACCCGTCCTGACCGACCGAATGCCAGGTGACCAGATAGCCACCACCGGTCAATGCCGTGACCGATGGCGCGGCCTGGTCGTTGGCCGTATAGCTGTTGATCTGGAATTCGGTTGCCCCCAGGCTGCCATTGGCCAGGATCAGCCGGCCATAGATGCCATAGCCCGATCCGTCCTGGTTCTGGGTCTGCCAAACGGCCAGAGCCTTGCCGTCGGTACCGCCCGCGATGACGCCATTATGCTGGATCGCCGGCGTATATTGGTTCAGCCGCAGTTCGGACGTCAGCGGCGTGCCATCGGCATTGTAGGTGCGGACATACATGTCCAGCTCGGTCAATGACAGCCAGTTGGTGAAGACCACCGCGAATTTGCCATCAGGCAAAGCTGTGACGTTGGAGAAGGACTGACCGCCCGTGGTGGTTACATTCACCAGGAACGGCGCGCCGGCGGCACTGCCGTCGGCATTGTAGCGCCTTGCATAGACACCCTCGCCCGAACTGTCCTGTCCGGCGGATGTCCAACTGATGACATAACCGCCGTCGGGCAGGGCGGCGATGTCGGGATCGGTCTGGTCGCTGGTCGTATAGGCGTTGATCCGGGTTTCCACCCCGACCGGCTGTCCTGCCGCGTTGAACCGCTGGGCATAGATACCGGCGCCGGATCCGTCCTGCCCCGCTGATTGCCAGACGATGACATGGCCGCCATCGGTGAGGACCGCCATTTCCGGTGCCGTCTGATCGGCCGTCGTATAGGTGTTGACCTGCGTTTGGCCGGGCATGACGACAAGAACAGGCGGCGGCGCGATGTTCGTCACCTGGGTGGTGATGGCCGTTCCCCAATTCTCGCCATCGAAGGCGCGGATTGAAATCTCCTCCACCCCTGTTGCCGGTCCCGCAATCCACTGCACCCGGTGCAGTTCCTGGGCCGGCACGATCAGGGGCGTACCGGACGGGTGGGCAACGCCGTCCAGGATGAAATAGCCACCGCCATTGGCAAGGTCGGTGAATTCGTAGGTCTGGACGGTATGGACACCGGCCGGGCGCCCCGAAGCGGCCGGATCATCGACCAGCTTGAATAGCAGGTTGATATCCGTGGGGGCATTGACCGCAACCGATCGGTTGCTGGCTGTCAATGTGGGAAGCAGACTGGTGTCTGCCCATATCCGGGACATCACGTCATAGGTGCCGTCCGCCGTCTGATGTTCCCAGACGCCGATCCAGCCGCCATCGGGACGGCCCTCGACGGCACTGAAATGCTGGGTTCCCAATGTCGATCCCGGCATCAGGAACTCACTATCGACCGGGGACCCGCCTGCGTCATAACGCTGGGCATAAATCCCGGTATCGCTGCCATCCTGGCCACCGGACGCCCAGGAGATGAGGAAGCCGCCATCGGCCAGGGCGGTCACCGATGAAGAGCCCTGTGAATCAGTCACATACGTATTGACCTGAAATTCGCCGCCAACCTTTGTCCCTGCCGCGTTCAGACGCTGGGCGAAGATGCCTGTACTGGATCCGTCCTGACCGACCGAATGCCAGGTGACCACATAGCCACCACCGGTCAATGCCGCGACCGATGGTGCGGCCTGATTGTCGGCTGTGTAGCTGTTGATCTGGAATTCGGCGGCCCCCAAGGTGCCATTGGCCAGGATCAGGCGGCCATAGATGCCATAGCCCGATCCGTCCTGGTTCTGGGTCTGCCAGACAGCCAGGGCCTTGCCGTCGGTGCCGCCCGCGATGGCGCCATTATGCTGGATCGCCGGCGTATATTGGTTCAGCCGCAATTGGGATGTCAGGGCCGTGCCGTTGGCGTTGTAGGTGCGGACATACATGTCCATGTCCGTCGCCGACAGCGAATGGCTGAAGACCACCGCGAATTTGCCATCGGATAAGGCCGTGACATTGGAGAAGAATTGCCCGCCCGTGGTATTCACATTCACCAGGAACGGTGCGCCGGCGGCGCTGCCATCGGCATTGTAGCGCCTTGCATAGACACCTTCGCCCGAACTGTCCTGTCCGGCGGATGTCCAACTGATGACGTAACCGCCGTCGGGCAGGGCGGCGATGTCGGGATCGGTCTGATCATTGTTCGTATAAGTGTTGATCCGGGTTTCCACCCCGACCGGCTGTCCCGCCGCGTTGAACCGCTGGGCATAGATGCCGGCGCCGGATCCGTCCTGCCCCGCTGATTCCCAGACGATGACATGGCCGCCATCGGTGAGGACCGCCATTTCCGGTGCCGTCTGATCGAACGGCGTATAGGTATTGGCCCGTATTTCAGGAGTTATAACCAATGGGTTGCTATAATATGTCATGGCTGCCTCTCTGTTGTACTAAGGCATCGTATAGCGCCTTCTGGAGAAAAATGTAAAACTGCGGTGTGAAATTTAATAAAAGTCGAAATTTATATCATAATGTTCAAATTTATCGTGATTCACATTTTGTTATTATTTTAAATAAACAAAAATTTGGTGATATTGTCAATATCACATAATTCAATAGTATGTTTACTATAAATCATAAAAATAGAATTACATTTCATTCGGTATCTCTAGAATATGACAGCAGCGCGCCCGAACGGTTGTATGGTCCTAAGGGGTACAGGAAGGGGTCTTGGCCTCGAACGCGCCGATCCCTGGCCTTCTCTCCCTGCTTGTGATAAGAATAAAATCTTATACCCTGCCGCCGGGAGCCGCTTCCATGCCCGAACCCGCCCTGAACCCGCCGCCTTCCCTGCGTTTCCCAGGACTACAGTCCAGAACCCTCAGTGAGGAGGGCTGGCATTGCGTGGCGCTGGCACTGGCGGACGGGGCGCCGGTGGGGCGGGTGGCGGCGTGGTGCGGCCTGTCGCGTGGGGCCCTGTGGCGGGCGCGCCGGCGCTGTCCGGCCTTTGATCGTCTCTGCCAGCCCGTCCCAGCCCCGCCGCCGGCCCTGGCGGATGATCTGGCGGCCCTGCGCGGGAATTTCCTGCGCGGTCTGGCCCTGGCCATCCGGGCCGGCGATATCCGCGCCCTGCTGCGCGCCGCCGATCTGCTGGGCATTACAGAGGCGGATTTTGAAACCATCCGCTTCGACCGGTTTCACGATGTCGCGCAGGACCTGTCGCCGCTGGATGCAACAGCCGCCCTTTTTCCGTTGCGTCCGGTTGCGCAGGCAGAGGCCGCGCCGGTATCAGCCCCCGGCCTCGATCCGGGCCGCGATGAAGGGGAACCCGTTCAGGATATGGGCAGGGCCCTTGGGCAGGGCCCGCAGGATGCCCAGCATGTCGCTGACATACTGGGCCGCGATGATGATGGTGGCCGTTGCCATCAGGGCCGGGTCCAGATCGCCCGGCCGCCATACGGGCAGTCCCTGCGCCATCCCCTGCCGGCCGCTGTCCAGGAAGCCGGCCAGCCGGGCACGCGCCGCCGGTCCCAGGGCCGCCAGCACCAGGTCCCCGCCCCGGCCGGTGCCATAGAGCCAGATCGGCCCCATGCCGGGCAGCTGGTCGAAATCCCCTTCCCGCCGCAGCAGGGGCAGGGTCCCGGCCAGATCGGGCCGCAGGTCGGCGATGCCGGTCAGGCGAAGCGGCTCCCCCTCCGCCGGGATCAAGACGGGCCAGGGCCGGGACGACCTGTCCTCCGCCCAACCGCCGGTCAGGCCCCGGCTGGTCAGGCGCGGTCCGGGCAGGGGCAGGAACTCCACCCCGCCGGGGCTGGCGGCCAGCAGGGGACCGAGGTCGAGTGCCAGCGACAGCCAGTCCGGCCAATGCCCGTCCAGCCCCGCCAGCCGGGTAAGGCGCAGGGCCAGCCCGCCGGCTTGCAGCCGCGCCAGGGCAGCCGCCCGGCCCGCCGGCACGGGCTCGCCGGGCCGGGGCGCCAGGGCCCGGTCCTCCGCCGGGTCCAGCATATAGCCGCAATCCATCTCCGGTCGGGGCCAGAGGCCGGGGGTCAGCACGGCCCCGGCCTTACTCTCCGCCAGGGCCCGGGCCAGGCGCGCCTCATATCCGGCCGGCCAGTCCACGCCAGCGGGGTGCAGGGCCAGCCCGTCCAGGCCCGTCAGGGCGGTGCGCAGCCCCGCCAGGTCCGCCTGGAACGGCAAGGGGCGGGGGGGCCCGTCTGCCGTCACGATCACCCCCGCCTCGGGGCGCAGCACGCCCAGCTTCAGGCCCGCGGGCGTGCCCCCCCGCGTGGCCCGCCTGGCCTTCAGCGCGGCCAGCAGGTCGGGCAGCGGGGTCAGCAGCGCCTCCAGGCAGAGATGGCGGTTGAAGATATCCTGCGCTTCGGCCGCCATGGCGCGGGCCTCGGCCGGGTGGGTCCGCGCCCAGTCCACCTGGGCCAGGATGCTGTCGGCCGCCGCCGCCTCGCCGCCGTCGGTCTCCACATACAGCACGCGGTCACCGAACCACTGTTCGATGAAGGGATGGCGGTCGGCGATGATCAGGGTGCCGGCGGCGGCCAGCTCGAACACCCGCATGTTGGGCACCGCCTCGGCCCGGTGCTGCGGCAGGTGCAGGCACAGGCCCATGCCCTGCCGGTGGGCGGCAGTGATGACGGCCTGCCCGTCAAAGGGCAGCGGCCCGCACCAGCCCTCGGCCAGGTGTGACCAGCGCTCCGCCGTGCCGTGCAGGGCCAGGATGCCGGCCGATGCCAGCCGTTTCAACAGGGCCGGATAACGCTGCCCGTCCCAGTTGGACCCGACATAGAACAGCCGGCTGTCGGGGCCCAGGCGGGGCGGCAGGTTGCTGCGCGGCGAGCTGGGATAAAAGGGCCGGGTCGGGGCGCCGGGCCGCAGGGTTGCCAGATGGTCCGTCAGAAGCGGGCCGGAGACCAGATAGCCATCCTGGGCCGGCAGGTGGCGGGCGGCCCCGGCGCGGGCCGGCGGGCTCAACCGGGCCACCAGCCCGACCGGGTTCCAGGCGCAGCCCAGCCAGACATGGCGGGTCAGCTTCGGCGCCGCCTCGGGATAAAGATTGATGACGGCATCGGGGTTATAGGCCTCGACCTCGGCCGACCTTGTCTGGATGGCTCCCTCCCAGCCCAGCCCTTCCACCGCCCTGACCATCCGCAGCGCCAGCTCCCGCTCCGCGACAGGATGGCCGGGCGCCTGCGGGTTGAAAAGGGAAAGGCGGAGGGGGGGCATTCAGTCCCGGCTCCGGAAATCGTCCAGCGTCTGGAAGGGAAAGACCCTTTCCGCATAAAGCCCGCTTTCCCGGCTCAGGATGCGAATATCCAGCCCGAAGCCGAAGGCGGCATTGTCCTCGGCCACATACTGGATGCAGTGCAGATGCAGGTTGGGATCGATCTGGGCCGGGTTGGGCACCTGATAAAGGTCGCCCGGCTGCTGGTAATCGTCGAAGAAATAATTGGGATTGCGGGCCACGGGCCGCTCGATCCGCAGCACCGGCCCACCCGCCCTCGCCGCCTCGGGCAGCATCTCCTGGTACCGGCAATCGATGCCCAGCACCCCGATGCGGCGATAACCCAGATGGCCCGCGAAGCGCAGGCTGGCGCTGCCCGTCGTGTACCAGCCAGGATGGACCGACCTGAAGAACGGATCGGGCCGGTGCTCCAGTCTCAGGGCGGCACAGCGCTTGGGGTCATCCGGCATGTCCATCAGCTGGCACAGGAAGGTGACACGGGGATCGGCGGCCAGATCGGGATGGTGCTTCAGGATGTGCCAATGCAGGAAGGCCCGGCGGAAGCGGCCTTCCCCGACCATCCGGGCGATGGCATCGGCGTGGCTCACCACCACCTGCGGGTCCAGACAGGCATAATAGGCGGGATACCAGCCGATCCGGTCCCAGAACCGGTAGGCGGCGTTCATGCCCAGGGCCTCGATCCCCTGGAAGGCCGGGAAATGCTCTGGCTTCAGCGAAGGGCCGTTGCCCAGGACCAGCAGCGTCGCGTCGTTGCCCATGTTCCCCCGTCCGGCCGGCCCCGCCGCCGCTTCCCGGCAGCGGCATTGATGCGTCTATCTGCTTACTATATACGGGAAATATCGCCGAAATGGCAGCCTGCCCCCGCCTGTCCGGGACCGGAGTACCCAATTGCCGCGCGTCTCGCTGATCATCCGCTGCTACAACGAGGCCAAGCATATCGGCCGGCTGCTGGTCGGGATCGAAAGGCAGGCTTTGCGCGATGTCGAGATCATCATCGTGGATAGCGGCTCCACCGACGCCACCCTGGACATCGCCGCCCATTTCCCGGTGAAGATCCTGCATATCCCGCCGGAGCGCTTTTCCTTCGGCCGGTCCCTCAATATGGGGTGCGCCGCCGCCACCGGCGACATCCTGGTCATCGCCAGCGCCCATGTCTATCCGACCCATGCCGACTGGCTGGAACGGCTGGTGGCGCCGTTCGACGATCCCAACGTGGCCATCGTCTATGGCGGCCAGCGCGGGGACGGGCGCACGCGCTATTCCGAGCACCGGCTGTTTGAAAGCTGGTTCTCCGACATTCCCAACCCCGACCAGCAGCATCCGTTCTGCAATAACGCCAACGCCGCCGTGCGCCGCGCCTTCTGGCAGGAACGGCCCTATGACGAGGCGCTGACGGGGCTGGAGGATCTGGAATGGGCTTCGCACATGCGCCGCCTGGGCCGCCGCATCGTCTATGATCCCGCCGCCCGCATCATCCATGTGCATGAGGAGACGCCGGGACGCGTCCTGAAGCGCTACCAGCGCGAGGCCATCGCGCTGAGGGCCATCATGCCGGAACTGCGCTTCGGCTTTCCCGACTTCCTGCGCCTGTTGACCGCCAACGTGGCCAGCGATCTCTGGCACGCGCTGCGTGCGGGCCGCTTGCCGGATGTCGCCTGGGAAATCATGTGGTTCCGCTTCATGCAGTTCCTGGGCACCTGGCGCGGCCACCGGCAGCAGGGCGACGTGCCGCAGGCTTTGAAGCGGACCTTCTTCTACCCGGCCGGTGCGGCGGCGTCGGCCTGGATCGACGAGGATGTGCGCAGTAAGCTGCGCATTGATTATGGCAGTTCGCCTATCCCCGGCGTGCCACGGAAAACAGAGGGACCGGAATGACCAGGATCGTCGCGATCGTGCCCATGCGGCATGACAGCCAGCGCGTGAAGGGCAAGAATTACCGCGAATTCGTCGCCAAGCCCCTTTACCATTACATCGTGGGCACCTTGCTGGACTGCCCGGCGATCGCCGAAGTGGTCATCGACACCGACAGCCCCGTGATCCTGGAGGAGGCGGCCCGCCTGTTCCCCACGGTACGGCTGCTGGAGCGGCCCGACAATCTGCGCGACGGTGCCACGCCGATGAACGACGTGCTGCTGCACACGACCAGCGTCGTGCCGGCCGACCTCTATCTCCAGACCCACAGCACCAACCCGCTGCTGACCAAGGCGTCGGTGGAGCGGGCGATCCAGACCTTCCAGGCGCAGGCGCCGGCCTTCGACAGCCTGTTCTCCGTGACCCGCCTGCAGACGCGCCTCTGGGACCAGCTGGCCCGGCCCATCAACCACAATGCCGCCATCCTGTTGCGCACCCAGGACCTGCCGCCGGTCTATGAGGAGAATTCCTGCATCTACCTGTTCACGCGAGACATCCTGGCCCGGCGCCGCAACCGCATCGGCGAGCGCCCCCTGATGTTCGAGATCGACGAGATCGAGGCGCAGGATATCGACATCGAAACCAATTTCCTGCTGGCCGAACAGCTGTTCCGCCTGCACCGCCAGAACGGAGACGCATGAATGACGGCGCACGTCCTGATCACCTGCCGCCAGCTGCAATCCTGCATCGACCAGTTCCGCGGCTGGCTGTCCGATCACGATATCAGCATCGAGCTGCCGACCATCGTCCAGCACCTGACGGAGGATGAGCTGGCGCCGATCATCGGCCGGTTCGACGCCATCATCGCCGGTGATGATCAGGTCTCGCGCAAGGTGATCGAGGCGGGCACCCGCCTCAAGGTCATCTGCAAATGGGGCATCGGCATCGATGCCATCGACACCGCCGCCGCGGCTGAGCGCAATATCCCCGTCTACAACACGCCGGGCATGTTCGGGGAAGAGGTGGCGGACATGGCGCTTGGCTATGTCATTCTGCTGGCCCGTCCCCTGCACCTGATTGATCGCGGCGTGCGGGAGGGGGTGTGGAGCAAGCTGCGTGGCCGGACCCTGTCGGGCCAGCGCGTCGGCGTCATCGGCCTGGGCAGCATCGGCCGGGCCGTGGTCCGCCGGCTGGGCGGCTTCGGCCTGGTGGCCCTGGGCAGCGATCCCCATGCCGCCCCCGATCCGGATTTCGATGCGCAAACCGGCCTGACAAGGCTGTCCCTGGCCGAGATGCTGCCCCAGGTCGATTACCTGATCGTCACCTGCAACCTGACGCCCGACAGCCATCACCTGGTCGACGCGGCGGCCCTGGCCCGGCTGAAGCCGGGCGCCTTCGTCATCAATGTCTCGCGCGGCGCCATCGTGGACGAGAAGGCGCTGGTCGAAGCGCTGCGGTCGGGCCATGTCGCCGGCGCCGGCCTGGATGTGTTCGAGGAGGAGCCCCTGCCCCCCTCCAGCCCGCTGCGCGGCTTCGACAATGTGATCCTGGGCGCCCATAACGGTTCCAACACCCATGAGGGCGTGGACCGGGTCAATGTCGCCGCCCTGCGTAATCTGCTGCGCGGCCTGGGCATCGCGGAGAAGTACCCGCCGACCTAACAGGATGCAGGAAGCCATTTTTCTGCTGCGGTCGGTTATTTTTCGGCAGTCGCGTGTCAAATTCTTGCAAGATATCGTCAGTATATTGCTTCGAATTTTCCCGATATTGCCGAAAATCCCCACCTTCGCGTCGCGAAAGTCTTTTACACACCCTGTTAAAGGTCGCCCTCATCGCCTCGGGAGATATCGAAATGGTCAGCAGCCTCCTCTCCATGCGCAAGGTTACGAGCTTCAAGAGGCTTCTGGCCGCATATACACGGGCAGGCGTGACCTTTTCCAACTTCATTGATGGCGGTGCCGGCATGGGGGGCACGGCGCGGGCCATGCGGCCTTTCCTGTCAGAAGGGGGGCAGATCCATGCCTTCGAGCCCTTCCCTGGAAACTGGCGCTTTTTCAAGCCAAAGGAAGAGGATACCATCATTCTGCACAAGCAGGCGATGGACGAGGAGACAAGAACCCGCTACTTCCATGTCTCCTCGGTGGTCAAGGAAGATTCCGCCTGGGGACAGCGCGGTCTGGTCGGCTATTCCTCCGTGGGTCATCTGGTGTCCGAGGCGCGAACTCCTGACGACCTTGTTGTCGATTGTGTCCGCGCAGATAGTGTGGTCCGGACGAATGGGCCTGTCGATTTCGCCAAGCTGGATCTCCAAGGTGCCGAACTAGGTGCCCTCAAGGGGATGTCGGCCTTCCTGGCGGACATCAAGTTCATGTGGGTGGAGTTCTCCGGCCAGGATGGGTTGATGGATTATCTTGTCGATCAGGGCTTCTTGTTGTTCGATACGGAATACATGTTCATCGGCCCCAAGACCGATGAACTGCTGGCCGAATTCACGGTCTCCCGGGATGACGTCACCTTGTCGATCGGGTCCATCGCTTGGTTTGGTGTCCGGTCTCGGCCCTGGCGGCATTTCGACGTGGAATTTATGGAACATCGGCGGAAGAGCCGAATGGTTCAGACCGACTTGATCTGCGTGAACCAACGCCATCTGGAAGAGTTCATGCGTTGTTGTGTTTATCTCTAAATTATGATCGGAGTTAAAAAAAGCCAAGGATTTTTGATTAAATTTCTATATAGATGTTTATTGCCAATAATGTATCATTTTTCCATTTTTGTTATTTTAAGGAAGATGAAGGAGCAGGGAAGTGAATAACATTATATTCTTCGGGCACCATAAATGCGGAAGCCGTTTTTTTCGTTATTCTGTTCTTGCTCCTCTTGTTCAGGCCTACGGCTACAAGATGTATGGATACGCAATCCAAAAACCCCCTTTCCATTACCGCACGCTGACTGATCTGGATCTTTTCAACATTGACTGGTCACTGCTGCAGCAGGAACACCCGAAGCTGATCAACCTGACCAATGCTGGTCCACCCGTGATCAAGGCGATCGAGGCGATGGAAGCTCCCTTCATCGGGGTTCATGTCATTCGTGATCCCCGCCAGGTCTGGGTATCCAACTATTTCCATCACCTGGACGGGCATGACACGGTCAGCCGTGCCGGTTGGGTCTGGGACCAGCTGGTGGAGGACCGTCCCAGGATGCAGCAGCTCAACCAGGAGGAAGGGCTGCTCTATGAATTGGACCACATCACCCGCGAGATCCTGGAGGACCAGATGTTCGTCTGGCAGCCCCGCGCCGGGGTGATGGAGATGAAGCTGGAGGAAGTAACCCCTGATCGGCTTATGGAGATGGCCCGCTTCCTGGAATTTGACACGATGCCTCCCCTGGCATTGGGGAGGACCTACGCCAATCCAAATTCCCAGGATTGGCGCAATGTCCTGTCACCCGCCCTGAAGGCCGAGTTCAAGCGGCGTTATGGGGATGAGCTGATCCGCCTTGGCTATGAGCACGACCAGGATTGGTAATTCTGAGCGGCAGTCAGACCCCACTGCCAGCCATAAGATTGGAGAGAAACAAAGGGCCGCAGTCTATCCGGAGCTTTCGCAAACATCGGGTGCCGTCCGGGAGATGGCTCGACGGCCAATATTGTTTATCCTTCCGCGCCGTGGGCCGGGCAGCTTATGATCCTTCAGCATTTTCCTAGGGATGAGCAGGGAATGACCGCAGCGACGGATGAACTGCATGGATTGGACGAAACCGGGCTTCAGCGGCTTTATGCGGAAACGGTGGCCCACCTCCCCTTGCGCGCGCCCATCTTCCTGCCGACCGACCGCATGCCTCTGGTGGACCGGGTAAATGGCGTGCTGGCTGTGCGCGACCTCTGCCGCAACCGGTTAGAATCCCATTATAAGCCAAAGATGCGGGCACTGAAGGCCGGTATCGGCAACCAGGATCGCTGTTTCATCATCGGCAACGGCCCCAGTCTGAACAGGACCGACCTGACTCTGCTGAACGGGGAAACCACCTTCGCCGTCAATGGTTTCTTCCTGAAGGCGCGGGAACTGGACTGGAAGCCGACCTTTTATGTGGTGGAGGATCACCTTGTCGCCGAGGACCGGGCCCGTGAGATCGAGACCATAACGGGCTCCACCCGCCTGTTCCCGGCCTATCTGCGCTATTGTCTGTCGGAACGCGACGATACCGTTTTCTTCGACCACCGGCCCCGCACCAAATACCCGCACGGTTTTGACTTCTCCGCCGACGCGGCGCGCTGCACCTATGCCGGCTGCACGGTCACCTTCACCTGCATGCAACTGGCCTTCTATCTGGGCTTCCGGGAGATTTACCTGATCGGGGTCGATGCCAGCTACAAGATCCCCGACGATGCCAGCCAAGGCGGGAAATACGGGGTCGGCATCCTGGACATGGCGTCCGACGATCCCAACCATTTCCATCCCGATTATTTCGGCAAGGGCTACCGCTGGCACGATCCCCAGGTGGACAAGATGATCGAAGCCTATGAAGAGGCGCGCCGGGCCTTGGAAGGCACGGGTTCGATCATCTACAACGCCACCCTGGGCGGCAATCTGGAAGTGTTCGAACGCCGGGACTATGCGTCGCTGTTCACCGGTGCTGGCCGATGAATGCCGTGCCCCCCGCTGTTCCCCGCATCCTGGTCATCGACCTCACTGGCCGGGGCGATGGCACCGCCACGGGGGCCCTCAAGGAGACCCTGTTCGCCGACTGGCCGCGCGACCGCTACCTGCAGGTCCATGCCGCCGGGTCGGACGGGCTGGGGCTGGCCGGGGCGCCGGCCTTCGCGGGCCGCTATGTCGGTCAGGTCGATGACGGGCAGGTTTCGGAGATCATCCGAGCCTTCGCGCCCCAGTTGATCCTATACCGCCCGGTTCCCGAGCGGCCGGGTCTGCATCTTTTCGCCCTGGGGGTGATCCGACAGTTCGAGGATGTGCCGCTGGCCATCTGGATCATGGATGATTGGCCGACCAGTCTGGCCCTGCAGCAGCCGTCCCTAGCGACCTGCTTGGACCATGATCTGCGGTGGTTGCTGAACCGGGCCGTGCTGCGCCTGGCTATCTGCAAAGCCATGTGTGAGGCCTTCACCGAACGCTATGGGGTTCCCTTCCTGCCGTTCGGCAATGGGGTGGAACGATCGACCCCGCCGGCCCGTGCCATCGCCGGGACGGGGCCCTTTACCCTGCGCTATAGCGGCTCCCTGGCTGCCAACATGACGCTGCATGCCTTGGTCCTGCTGGCCCAGGCCGTGGAGCAGCTGAACGCGGAAGGCACGGCCTGCCGATTGGAGATCAATACGCGGCCTTTCTGGTATGACATGGTCCAGATGCGGTTCAGCCCATTCAGCCATACCGTGCTGACAGTGCATGACCGTACGGAGACGGAATACCGGCGCTGGCTGGCCGGTGGCGATGCCGTCGTCATCGCCTATAATTTCGACGAGGTGTCGGCGGTCTATTGCCGCTATTCCATGGCCAACAAGCTGCCGGAAATGCTGGCCAGCAGTGCCCCCCTGCTGGCCCTGGGGCCGGCGGACAATGCCACCATCGATTATGTCCGCGACCATGGCTGCGGGCTGGTGGTGGACCAGCGCGATGCCACCATCCTGCGCAAGGCCCTGTCGGGCCTGATCGCGGCCCCGGACGAACAGGCCCGCCTGGCTAGCTGTGCGCTGGAGGTGGTCAGGACCCGGTTCGACATCGACGCCATCCGCCGCGACTTCACCCGCGCGCTGGCCGATGCTGCCGGGCCGGTGGTGGCTCAGCAGCATATCGTCTCCGATACGCATTGGCGTCTGGCCCGCGCGCGCCTGGACGAGACGGAGGTGATCGCCCGGCTGTTCGACCGTGCCAAGCCGGTGGGTGCCCGGCCTGTCATGCTGGATGTGGGCGCGCATTTCGGGTCCAGCAGCCAATATTTCGTCAATCGCGGCTGGCGGGTCTTCTGCTTCGAGCCTGACCCCGCCAACCGCGCCAAGCTGGAAGCCCGCTTCGGGTCACAGGAAGGGTTGTCCATTCATTCCGTGGCGCTGGGGGAGGCCGAGGCCGAGGCCATGCCCTTCTTCGCGTCGGAGGAAAGCACGGGCATCAGCAGCCTGCTGGCCTTCCGGGACAGCCATGCCTGCGTGGAGCATGTACCCGTCACCACCATCGACGCCTTCACGGCAACCCAGGGGATTACCCATGTCGATTTCCTGAAGATCGACGCCGAAGGCTGGGACTTCAAGGTGCTGAAGGGCGTGCCCTGGGACCGGCTGCGCCCCGATGTCATCGAGTGCGAGTTCGAGGATGCCAAGACCACGCATCTGGGCTACCGGATGACGGACATGGCCGATTTCCTGGTCAGCCTGGGCTACAGTGTCTATGTCAGCGAATGGTACCCGATCATCCGCTACGGCATCCGCCATGACTGGTGCCGGCTCTCCGCCTATCCGACCTTGCTACGCGACCTGGATTGCTGGGGCAATCTGCTGGCCTTCCGCACTGATCCCGGCACCACGGCGCTCAACCAGGCCATCGATCAGTGCCTTCGGGTCGACAGCCCGGCGGCGATTGCCTGGACCCGACAGGCCAATGCGCATCCCGCCACTGTCGCCGTCCCGGCCGACCTGTTGGCCGTTCCCGCCGACCGTCCCATTTGGATCTACGGGGCCTCCCAAGGGGGGCGGACCGTGCTGGACATCCTGAATTCCCAGGGCGGTCGCCACGTAGCCGGCTTCATCGACACCTACCGCCGAGGGGAACTGAACGGGCTGCCTGTCCGGTGCCTTGCCGATCTGGACCTTTACGGGCTGGAGCCGGCTTCCATCGTCGTGGCCAGCCAGTTCTCGCGCGAGATCATCCGCAGCCTGCGCATGCTGCCGCAGGAATGGCTCTATGATGCCGCCCTGCTCCTGACCCGCCAGAAGGGCTAGAGCTGTTTGCGGTCAACCGGAAACAGCGCCGGCGGCGTCTGCTGCGCCGACAATTGAGGAATATGAAAAGCCTGGAACGTGTTTCCAGTCATCGCAAACACGTTCCAGCCTACGGCACGACGTTGCGGGAGAGCGCTTCCGCTTGGCCGGCATCGGCCAGCAGCTGCCGGGCCTCCTCCTGCACGGGGCGGGCCAGGTTGATCAGGCGGCGCAGGGCGTTGCCGGACAGGCTGCCGGCCAGCTGCCGGGCTTCAACGTCTGCTTCCGCTCGCCGGCCCAGGGCCCGCAGGGCCAGGCCACGGATCAGGGCCGCCAGAGGGAAGGTGTCGGACCCCCGCCGCTCGATCAGGGCCCAGGCCTGGCCGGCATTACCCGCCGCCAGCAGGGCCATGGCCTGCAGGTAGAAGGCTTGGCGCTCCCATTGCGGATGGGCGCGCAGCCTGTCGGCCAGCCGGGCCTGGCCGGGCCAGTCGCTCCGCAGGACAGTAAGGGTCAACAGCACAGCCAGGGCCGCCGGATGCTCGGGCTCGCGTGCCAGAACCTGATCCGCCAGTCGGCCGGCCTCTTCGCCTAGGCCTGCGGCCAGACACAAGCGCGCGAAGGCCCTCCACAGAGGCGGATCATCGGGCAATGTCGCCGCCGCCTCGCGCAGGAAGTTGGCATGGCGGCCAGGGTTGGGGTCGCAGAGCAGAATCTCGGCCTGTAAAAGCAGGGCATAGGGCCGCCCCGCCTCCCCCCGCCCGTCCATGAAGGCGCGCAACTGGACCAACGATGCAAGCAGGTCGTGGGTCAGCAGGCCCTGGCCCAGAAAACCCAGGGCGGCCCACAGTCTCGCGTCGCTCCAGTCCCCCCGCTCCAGCAGGCGGGGAACCATCGTGACCAGGGTCGCAGGCTCCAGGTGCATGGCGCCGAACCGCGCCAGACGCCACAGAAGGGCCCGCTGGTAGGGCAGCAGGACCGGCGTCTGCCCATCCGGGCCATAGAGCAGGGCGAGCGAGCGGATATCCACGGCCACCGCCAGGTCGAGCCGACCCAGCCGCGCCAGGCTGTTGCCCAGGTCGGGCAGCACGTCGGCCAGCCTGCTCTCGGTGGCCACGGCCTCCAGGGGCAGGGCACAGAGGGTGGTGATATCGGCCAGGGCCGCCTCCGTGCGCCCGCGCCGTAGATGCTGGCGGGCCCGGATGGCCAGCAGGATCACGCGGTCGCCCGCATCCCGCACAGTCTCCAGCAGGGCGGGGATCCGGGCCGTCAGCCCCTCGCCCACCGCCTCCTGGCCGGCGGTGGCGTCGGCCAGGGACAGCAGTTCCACCAGCCCGTCAATCTCACGCCGGGGCGGGCCCGACCGGATCTGGCGCAGGATGGCATCGGCTTCGCCCGCGCGCGCCAGTTCGCCCAGCAGCAGGGACAGCAGCAATTGCCGGGCGGTTTCCTGCCCGGCACGCCCGGCCGGCTTGTCCAGCCAGGGCAGGGCCGCGGCGGCCCCCTCGCGCTGATGGATGGCCAGCGCCATGCACAGGGCATAGTTGGCATCGACATCGTCGCGGATGCGGGTGCGCCATTGCGTGATCGTGGATTGCGTGATCGTCGCGGCGTCCAAGCCGGCAGCCTGGGTCATGCCAATTCCTTCCGACAGGTCGACGCCAGTAAACAAGGGTGCAAGATCAAAGGCAAGCGCCCCCCCTTTCCTCCCAGGCCAGGGCGTGCCGGGCGATCAGGTCCAGATCGTCGAAACGCGGCTGCCAGCCCAGCCGGGCACGCAACCGGGTACTGTCGGCGACCAGTTCCACCGGGTCGCCCGGCCGGCGCGGGGCCAGTTCCGCCGGCAGGGGCCGGCCGGCGGCCCGCGACAGGGCGTCCAGCACTTGGCGCACGGAATAACCCCTGCCATAGCCACAATTCAGCACAATGCTGTCCCCGCCCCCTTCCAGATGGGCCAGGGCGCGCACATGCGCGTCGGCCAGGTCGCTGACATGGATATAGTCGCGGATGCAGGTGCCGTCGGGCGTGGGATAATCGGTGCCGAAGATGCAAAGCCGGTCCCGCCGCCCCAGCACCCGCTGGCTGGCCACCTTGATCAGGTGCGTCGCCATGGGGAAGACCTGGCCCGACCGGCCGGCCGGATCGGCCCCGGCCACATTGAAATAGCGCAGGCAGGCATGGCGGAATCCCGGATACGCCGCGGTGACGTCGGCCAGCATCCGCTCCACCATCAGCTTGGACCAGCCATAGGGACTGACCGGCAGGGCCGGCGTCTCCTCCGTCACCAGGGGGACCGGCGGATTGCCGTAGATTGCGGCGGTGGAGGAGAAGATGAA
Organism: Niveispirillum sp. GW835-FHT14G11; assembly: GCF_058793615.1. Lineage (NCBI taxonomy): Bacteria > Pseudomonadati > Pseudomonadota > Alphaproteobacteria > Rhodospirillales > Azospirillaceae > Niveispirillum > Niveispirillum sp. GW835-FHT14G11. The sequence goes on along the minus strand of NZ_JBXAFZ010000022.1, from coordinate 49,501 downwards.
GCGACCGATCCCGGCCGCCAGGCAGGCCTCGATCAGGGTGCGGCTGGCCGCGGTGTTGTTCCGGTAATATTTCAACGGATCGGCCATAGATTCCGGCACGATGATCGAGCCGGCGAAATGCATGACGGTGCCGATCCCATGGTCGCGGAACAGAAGCGCCAGCAGGTCCGGATCGGCCACGTCGCCCTGGATGAAGGGTACCCCGTCCGGCACCAGGGCGCGGTCGCCCGTCGACAGATCGTCCAGCACGATCACGGGCCGACCCGCATCCGCCAGTGCCAGGACGGTGTGGCTGCCGATATAGCCCGCACCGCCGGTGACCAGAACCGCCTGCATTCCAATGCCCTTTCCCTGCCTTGCCCCTGTTTCCCATGTCCGGCCGGCGGCGGGAAGGGGCTTGTGGGGATCGGATCACGATCTGTTATCATTAAGATAACAGATAACATGATGATACTTGAAATCTATCTGATATCATTTGACAATCCCCTTTGTGGCTGCAATGATGGGCGCTATCTGATATCATCCTGATCACAGACTGAAACCATCGGGGCGGCAGCCATGCCCACCATCGTCTTCGCCAGCCCCAAGGGTGGGGCCGGCAAATCCACTTCCGCAGTGCTGCTGGCCACGGCGCTGGCCGGGCAGGGGGCCAGCGTCACCATCATCGATGCCGACCCCAACAAGCCCGTCTCTCGCTGGGCCCGCCTGCCGGGCAAGCCCGGCAACCTTGCGGTCCTGGCCGACGTGACCGAGGAGACGGTGACCGACGCCATCGATGAGGCGGCGCAGAAGACCGCCTTCGTCATCGTCGACCTGGAGGGGACGGCCTCCATGATGGTGGGCTATGCCATGAGCCGGGCCGATCTGGTGGTGATCCCCAGCCAGGGATCACAGCTGGACGCGGGCGAAGCGGTGAAGGCCATCCGGCTGGTGCGTGGCCAGGAGCGCGCCTTCCGCCGGCAGATCCCGTTCGCTGTACTGTTCACCCGCACCAGTGCCGCCATCAAACCGCGGTCCCTGGCCAGCATCGCGGCGGAATTCGCCGAGAACGAGGTGCCCGTCTTCGAGACCCAATTGCATGAGCGCGACGCCTTCCGCGCCATCTTCGCCTATGGCGGCACGCTGGGCGACCTGGATCCGGCCCAGGTCACCAATATCAAGGCAGCCACCGCCAATGCCCTGGCCTTCGCGGCTGAAGTGGTGGCGGTCCTGAAGGGCGGCATCAAGGCGCCCGTCGCCACCGCATCGGCATGAACGGGGGGATGGAATGAGCAAGACCCGCGCCAGCATCTTCGGGGACGAGGCCGATCCGCTTGACCTGTCCGGCTTCGCGCCCAAGTCCCCGCAGGATATCCAGGGCCCGCCGGTTGATGCGATCCGCGCCGTGTCGGAGGCCGCCCGCTTCCCCAGCCGGGAGGCAAAGCCCGCCCCCGCGCCGTCCCCGCCTGCGGCCCCCGCCCGCCGCGAACAACGCCGCCACCGCACCGGCCGCAATGTACAGTTCAACATCCGCGCCCGGCAGGAGACGATCGACACTTTCCTGGCCATCGCCGACCGCGAGGGCTGGGTGCTGGGCGAGGTGCTGGAACATGCCGTGGCGGCCCTGGAGCGGGAGCTGGCGGCGCGGAGATAGGGGAGGGGATCTCCTTCCCCGCTGGAAGGATGATTGCCCCATGAGGCGCTTCCCCCGGTTGGCGGGTTGGGCCATAAACAGTCGCAGACCGGGCCGATCGGCCAGATCCGGTGCCCGGCCCGTTTTGCAAAGGTCACCCCGCGCATGTCTGACGGACTGATATCCGATACCGTGATCTTCGACTTTACTGGCCAGGATCTGGACAGCATGGTCGCGTCCTGTGAAACGGACGAGCTGATGCCCTTCGTGCGGTCGCTGGTGCCCGCTGGCGGGTCGATCCTGGAGGCTGGGGCCGGGTCCGGCCGTTGGGTCCGGGCGCTGACCAGTCTGGGTTATACCGCCACGGGCATCGAATTGAGTGCCGCCGATGTGGAGCGGTTCCGTGCGGCATGGCCCGACATCCCCTATGATCACGGGAATGTGGAGGCAATGCCTTATGCTGATGGGTCCTTCGATGCCCTGCTGTCCCTGGGGGTGATTGAGCATCTGTTCCAGGGGCCGGAACAGGCGATCGCCGAGATGCGCCGCGTCTTGAAGCCGGATGGCGTCATGTTCCTGACCGTTCCGCACGGGAACCTGTCCTTCCGGCTGGAGCAGGTGAAGGATGCCATCTTCTACCGGCTCTATGGCAGCAACCGCTTCCGCCGGTTGCTGGGCCGCCCGGCCGTCAGCTATCCGGTCCCGGTCGAACGGCAGCGTATGGAAGCGATCCGGCGGGGACGGCGTCCCGGTGTCGCCATCAAATATCGTTTCGATCCCGGATCAGGCGTCGGGTTCTATGAATATCGCTATGATACGGCACAGATCCGCCACCTGATCGAGCAGGGCGGTTTCCGGATCGAGACTTTCCACCTGCTCAACGCTCCGGACCGGCTCTACCAGATTTTCGGTCGCCTGGTCGCTGATTATGACGGGTGCAGCCAGCCGCGCCTGAACGCGCTGGGTCGCCTGCTGGTCAGCTTGCTGCCCAACAGCTGGATCGGGCACATGGCTTTGCTGATCGCCCGGCCGGCACAGGCATGACCATCCGCGGCCCCGGGGCACGCGGATCCATGGCGCTGGGTTCCTCGCCGGGGCTTACCGGTCTCCTTGCCGCGTTGAGGGTGACGCCAGACAAAGCCGAACGGCCGCAGGTCACGGCGCAGCCATGATGGCCGGACGGCGCCGGGCAGGTCCGGCAACGGACACTCCAGCAGATGCCGCAGAAGGACGAATCCCTGTTCCGCGGCCTTGGCCATGCCCGGTTCAATGGCTTGCTGGTGGAGCTGTTTTGCGGCGGCCGGGATGAGGCCGGATGGGATGAGGGCAGCATGTCTCCATCTGGCAAATCCCGCGGGTCGAACGCGGGGGGACCTTATTCGTATCCGCCTGCGGATGACAAATTGAACCCCGTGCCAGAAGCGCGGTGTGGCGGCGACACAACAGGCTGTCGACCTCTTTCACCGGAAGGCAGTGTTGGTCGTCATGGCAGACCACCAGACATTGAAAACAACTTGCTGGAGTCAGTGGTTTATCGATATTTTGGTCACGGAATATCTCGCTATCCCAAGATCAAGGCTGCCCATATGAACAATGTTTTCCTGCCTGGCGTGGGCATGATGTCCCGGCACCATATGCGCTCCTCCCTGCGGACCTTGATCTTCGGTAGCACTCTCCTCCTGGCCATTTCCGCCCCCGCCCTGGCTGCCGAGACCCAGTCCAGGAAGTCGGAAGAGGTGGCGGAAGGTCCCGCTGAATCCTATCAGGCCAAGGGGATCGAATTCGGGTCGTTCCTGATGCTGCCCGTGCTGGATGTTTCCCAGCATTACAACGACAACATCTTCGCGTCCGCCACGGACCGCCGTTCCGACTGGATCACGCGCATCGCGCCGGAGGTCAAGTTCCGCTCCCGGTTCACCAATCACCAATTGAACCTGACGGCCAGGGCCGAACAATCCTTCTATCGCGAATATACGAACGACGATCATTTCGATTTCACCCTGGCGGCGGACGGCCGGTATGACATCGACAGGAACTGGAAACTGACGGGCATCCTGGATGCCAGCCAGACCCATGAGGATCGCGGCAGCCCCGATGATGCCGGCGGCAGGGAACAGACGCAGCTGCGCACCGGCACGGCGAAGTTCGGAACGGAGAAGACCACCGGCCGTTTCGGCTTCAAGGTGGATGGCGAGGCGATCCGTCGTGACTACCGGGATGTCGAGGGCGCCAATGGCGCCATCATCAACCAGGATGACCGCGACCGTGACGAGCTGCGCCTGACGACCGAACTGTCCTATGAGATTTTCCCCGGCTACAGCGCCGTGGTCGAGGGCTCGGTCAATGACCGGAAGTACGACGACCGGCTGGATGACGAGAATTTCAATCGTTCCAGCCATGGCAGCACCCTGCGGGCCGGTGTCGGTGTGGATATCAGCGAGTTGGTGCGCGGTGATTTCCTGATCGGTTATATGAACCAGAATTACGAGGATCCGCGCTTCAATACGATCAGTGGCTTCTCGATGAAGGCCAGCTTCAACTGGACCCCGAGCCGCATGACCGTGGTCATTCCGACGCTGGAGCGGTCGATCCAGGAAACCACGACGGTCAACGCCTCCGGCATGGTCCGGACCGGCGGCAGCCTGACGGTCCGGCATGAATTGCAGCGCAACATCATCCTGACGGCCATCGGCAGTGCCTATAGTGAAAAATATCGCGGCACCGCCCGCGATAACTGGAGCTATGACAGCCGTCTCCGCGGGCAGTGGTACCTGTCGCCGAATTATTATGTCGGCGGCGAAGTCGGCTATCGCGAACGCACCAGCAAGGTTGACTCAGAGGCCTTCCATCAGACGATCGTGCTGTTCCGCATCGGCGCCCAGATCTGACCACAGGCCCTGGGGCTGTGTTGTCCCTCGGTGATCAGAACCGGTCACCGGGATTGGAGAAGGCTGGCGGCGCCCGGCGCATGAGGGAAATGCCAATACCAAGAATCATGTCCCATGGCTCTTGGTATGAACGTATCGCCGCCTGATTGACACCTCGCATGCCTGTGATCACGTGCCCGCGTGAGCCATGCCACCGGACACGACCGCGAACCATTCCAGGATATCGGCCAATAAAAAAGCCCGGAGATGCCAGCCGCATCTCCGGGCTTTGGATGTCTGTCGGCAGACGGTCAGCTCGGGCTGGCGGTAAAGACCGGCGGCGGCTCCACGACAACAGGCTGCGTGTTGTTGTTGTTGTTGTTCTGCTCTTGTTGCTGCGGCTGCTGGGTATTCTGCTGCGTCGTGTTTTGTTGGGTGGTGTTTTGTTGGGTGGTGGCGGCGGTCTGCGTCGTCGGCTGCTGGGTGACGGCCTGTCCACCCAGGATCGCGTTCACCTGGGCCGCATTGGCGGAATTGGACTGTGACAGCTGGGTGTTGGTGCTGGCCTGGTTAAGGGTCTGCGTCACCGTCTGTGCGGCAGCGGGGGCCGCCGCCGAAACAGTCTGGCTGGTCACCGTGCTGTAGGAATTGGACATGGCCTGCACGGCGGCGGCCGGCGACGTCTGGTACACGGTTGGATTGCTGACAACCTGGGTGACCCCCGTGGCGACTGTCGCGGAAAGGGTCGGGGAGGCCTGCTGGGCCGCCGGCTGCACGACGATACGGGCGGCACCCGTGGCAACCGCCATACTCTGGGTCGGGGCGGCATTCTGGACCGTGGACGACTGCACCGCCTGCACGGCGGTCGCGGCCAGCTGCACGGCCGCCGCCGGGTTGGAGGCCACGACCTGTTCCGCCACGCTGACGGCCTGACTGGCCACGGAGGCGGCAACGGTGGGGTTACCGGTGGCCTGTGCCACCGTAACGGCGGTGCCGGCCAGACCGGCGACCTGGGTCGGCGCCACCTGAATGGCGGCCGGGTTCACGAAGATGCGGGCGGCGGTGGTCACCACCGTTTCCGTCTGCTGCGGCGCGCCCGTCTGAACCGCAGTCGTCCGGACAATCTCCAGCGCGGCGCCGGCAGTATTGATGGCGGCCTGCGGATTTGTGGCTAGCAGCTGCTCGGCCGCCTGCACGACCTGTGACGCCAGTTGCCCCTGCCGCTGTGTATTGCCGGCGGACAGGGTCTGGATGACCTGCTGTACCGCCGCACCATTCCCGGCCTGTACCGCAGCGCGCAGCGCGGGCGGCAATGCCGCCATGGTGCTTGCCAATGTCGCTTGCTGGGCGACAGCCGGCATGGCCAGCGCGGAAGCCAACAGGGCGGACGTCAGCAGAAGGGAACGGGCCACGCGCATGGCTTCAACCTTTGATAAATTTTCTCAGGCACAACTTACGCGCATTCCGTCATTGACTCAAGCCGCAAGCCTTGCCCGGACTGGCAAGCCTGTACGCGGCAGACCGCTCAGAACCGCCGTTCCAGCACCTTGATGATGTCCCCGGGCAGGATCGGGGTGCGTTCATTGGCGCTATATTCGACCTGCTTGCCGTCGATCATACGCACCAGGACCACTTCCTCCGTGCGGGCGCGGTAATCATAGCCGCCGGCCCGGGCAATGGCGCTCAGCACCGTCATGCCGGAATTATACTGGAACTCGCCGGGCTGCCTGACCTCGCCCATCACATAAAACGGACGGAAGGTCTGAACCTCCACCGAGACATTGGGCGACTGCACGAACCGGTTGCGGGAGAGATATTCCTCGATGCGGGCAGCCAGCTGCTTACCGGTCAGTCCGGCCGAAGGGACGTTGCCGACCAGGGGCATGTTGATATTGCCGATCGGGTCCAGCGTGAAATCGCCACTCAGTGACGGTTCGTTGAACACGGTCACGCGGACACGGTTGCCGGGCTCCAGCTGGTAACCCTCGGTGGCATTGATGGCGGCAGCGGGGGCCTGTTCGTCGGGGAAGCTTCCCACCGTCTGCTGACAGCCGGTCAGGATCAGCGACATGATAGCCAACCCGGTGAGCAGGCCGGAAATTCTGCGACAAGCGGACATCAGGCACCAAAGTCAGATTGAAGGGAACAGGGTGATGATGAAGCCACCATACAGGACAGGCGCCTGTCAATTCATTGAAGAACTGTTCGTCGGGGCCGGCGGACAGGCGACAGCGCAACAGGATCAACCGTCCGGCGGCACCCACGGGCCCTGCCACATAAAGGAATATCGCCGGATATCGGGGCATGCCGGAATATGAAATGCATGATCAGGCAGATCGGGAATTATTGCCGTGAAACAAGGACCGCTCCGAACCCATAAATTGAAGGCGCCATCCATTTCCTGCCAGACAAAGATCACAACTTTTCCTAGCGATGGTGCCCATAAATTTATTGCAACGGCTGTCCTGGGCAAGATATTCTTGGCGCGAACAAACTGACGATGCGCCAAGTCATTAGAAGCGTTGGAAAATCGATACTTCCGGCGACAAGAGCATGTTGGCTCCCGCGGCACCCGCCTGCGTGATGTCGACGGTCTGGCTGACGGGATGAGGGTACGGATGCCTGCCGACATATCGTTGGAGTCCAGAGTGGAGCCTCCTGCCACCGCCATCGAGGACTTGGCGGGGGCAGGTGCTGGCCGTATTGCCCTGCATCGCCCGGAAGGGCATCCTCTGCTGGTCCCGTTCCTGATCATTGTCGCGGACAGCATCCTGCTGCAGATATTGACCAGCCTGGCCACGATGCTGCGCGAGGAAATGGCCGTCTGGATGCCCATCGGGATCATTCCCAGCCTCTTCCACAGCATCCACATCATGGTCCTGTTCCTTCCCCTGCTCTACATGGCTGCCGGCCTGACGCCGGGATATGGCCGGGTCGGCGTGGAACGGCTACGGACACGGGTGACGGTGACCGCCACCTTCTTCGCCTCAATGCTGCTGTTCGACCATGTGGCGCAGGGGGGGCAATGGTCACGTGGCATCCTGCTTATCACCGGCGCCCTGGCCGTCATCGTGATGCCGATCGGCGACGCGCTGGTGCGTCATTTCCTTATCCGCCGGAACCTGTGGGGAACGCCGGTCGTGGTATTGGGACCGCTGTCCGAGCGGGCACGCCTGCTGGCGGAACTGAACACCCATCCCGAGCTCGGCTGGGTGCCCGTCCTGGAAGCGGACACGGCACCGTCATCGGCGCCGCCCGGCGTCAATCTGGCCCTGCTGACCTCCGACGGGCTGAACCTGTCGGTCCTGGCCCATGCCGACCGGCTGCCTTTCCGCAAGGTGGTGCTGGCCTGCGGTCTGACCAACACGCAGAGCCAGTGGGTCGCGTCGCGCGATCTGGGGGGACAGCTGGGGCTGGAAATGCAGCGCAACCTGCTGCTGCCCTGGAACCGGGCCGTGAAGCGGGTGATGGATCTGCTGCTGGTGCTGCTGCTGCTGCCCCTGGCGGCGCTGATCTGCCTGCCGTTCGTGCTGGCTTTGCTGGTTCTGTCGCCCGGCCCGATCTTCTATGCCCAGCAGCGCCAAGGATTGAACAGCCGGTCGATCCAGGTGCTGAAACTGCGCAGCATGTATCCCGATGCCGAGGCGCGTCTGGCCACCCTGCTCGCGGAATCGCCCGCTGCCCGCGCCGAATGGGCGGCGACGCTGAAACTGCGCCACGATCCGCGGCTGGTCCCGGGCATTGCGGCCCTGATGCGAAGGTTCAGCATCGATGAACTGCCGCAACTGCTGAATGTGCTGAAGGGGGAGATGAGCATTGTCGGCCCCCGGCCCTTGCCCGACTATCATCTCGACGCGCTGACGCCCGCCGCCTGTGCGCTCCGCCGCAAGGTGCGGCCGGGCATCACCGGCCTGTGGCAGGTGTCGGGGCGCAGCGCCCTGCCGATGACGGAGATGGAACGGCTGGATGGCTATTATGTGCGCAACTGGTCGATCTGGCTCGATATCCATATCCTGGCGCGCACGGCCGTCGAGGTGCTGCGGGGCCGGGGGGCCTGGTGACCGCCACCGTTTCCCCACCGCCCACGACACCGATCCTGGGCGTTCCCGTACATGTGCTGACCCTGCCCGACGCCGTGGCGCTGGCGGCGGAATGGTTGCGCCGGGGTGAACGGACCTATCTCTGCCATGCCGATGCCCGCTCCATCCTGGCCGCCCGCGACGATCCGGCTTTCCGCCAGGCGCTGGCCGGTGCCGGCTTTGTCGGGGCTGACGGCATACCGCTCGTCTGGATGGAACGCTGGCGCGGCCTGCCCGGCGGGCGTGTCTACGGGCCGGACTTCATGCAAGCCATGATGGCCCATGGTGTCGCCGCGACGGTGCGGCCGCTGCGCCATTTCTTCTTCGGCTCCACCCCGCAGGTGCTGGGCCGGCTGACGCGCAGACTGGCCGATCAATATCCAGGCCTGCTGATCGCGGGCAGTTTCTCTCCCCCCATGGGCACCTGGGATGAAGCGGCGGACAGGACGTACCGGGCGCTGATCGACGACGCACGGGCGGACATCGTCTGGGTATCCCTGGGCGCACCGCGCCAGGAACTGTGGATGGCGCGCAACCGGCCCCACCTGCAGGCTCCGCTCTTGTGCGGGGTCGGTGCCGCCTTCGATTTCCTGTCAGGTGCCAAGCCGCAGGCCCCCCGCTGGCTGCGGCGGATCGGTCTGGAATGGGCCTTCCGGCTGCTGTCCGAACCGCGCCGGCTGGCGGGTCGCTATGCGCGCACGGTGCCGCGCTTCATGGCCCTGGCCCTGGTAGAAGAACTGCGCCGCCACACCGGTCAGCGCCGGACCTGAAGAAAATCCTGCTGGGTGCCCACCAGCCGCAACGCCGTCAGCACCCCGGTGGCATAGGCACCCGTATCGATGCCGATCCGATTGGGCAATTGTTCGGGGGCGGCGGTGATCGTGTGCCCATGGACGATCACGCGGTCATGCGGCCGCGGGTCGGACAGGAACGGCTCGCGGATGCGCAGAAGATCGACGGGGCTCTGGTCGGCAAAGGCCAGGCCCGGCCGGATGCCGGCATGGACAAAACCGTAATCCCCGATATGGCAGGAATGATCCAGCCTGTGCAGGAAATCCAGATGGGCCGGTGGCATCCTGTCCGGCAGTTCCGCCCGCAGACGGGCCAGCAGGGCCGGGCTCGGCGTCCGGGGGGGCGACAGACCATAGCTGGCAACCGTCTCCATGCCGCCGAAGGCCAGCCAGTCCATGCCGCCCGCATGCCCGCCCAGGAAATCCACCAGCGCCGCCTCGTGATTGCCAGCCAGATGATGGACCTTGCATCCCGGCAGCGGGTTCCCGGTCAGGATGTCCAGCACGCCCCGGCTGTCCGGCCCCCGGTCGATATAATCGCCCAGGAAGATCACGATGGTGGCTTGCGGCGGATGATCCGCCGCGTCGGCGCGGATCACCTCCAGCAGCCTCTCCAGCAGTCTGTTTTCGCCATGGATATCGCCGACCGCATAGACACGCAGCCCGTCAGGGACAGAGGGCGGGCCGGAGCGCGGTGGGGGTACTGCAACCCGTCTGGTCAACCGGGCGGAAAGGGCATCAAACAGGAAGCGCATGGTCGGGAAGGGCTCCCGGCGGGGTTGGAACGGGGACGAGGGCAAGATATAGGCACTTGTCCCTGTCCCACAAAGCGATGATGGGGTCTGGACACGAAAGTGATCATATTGTCCGGTTCGCACGAACGTGGGGCGACAGCGACCTTATCCGCCTGTCTCTTAATCGGAAGCCTTTTCAAGGGCTGCGTAGAGAGCGGTCTTTCCGACTTTGACCCTGGCGGCCGCCTCTCGAACCGTCAGTCCTTGCGCGATCAGGGCTTTCGCCCGCCGCAGCTTGTCATCGGTGACAACGGGTTTGCGTCCACCACGGCGCCCGCGGGCGATTGCGGCGTCCAGGCCGGCGCGGGTACGTTCCCGGATCAGGTCACGTTCGAACTGCCCCAGTGCTCCGAAGATATGGAAGATCAAGCGCCCGCCCGGCGTGGTGGTGTCGATGGATTCGGTCAGCGACCGGAAACCGATGCCGCGTGTCTCCAGCGTCGTGACCGTTTCGATCAGGTTGGGGAGCGACCGGCCGAGCCGGTCCAGCTTCCAGACGACCAGCACGTCGCCCTCCCGCAGAAAGGCCAAGGCGGTCGCCAGGCCGGGCCGGTCGGTCCTGGCGCCTGAGGCCTTGTCCTCAAAGACACGGGCGCAACCGGCTTTGGCCAGGGCGTCGAGCTGGAGCGCGAGGTCCTGTTCGTTGGTGGAGACGCGCGCATACCCGATTTCGGCCATCCCCGTCCGCCCTTTGTCCGCAAACTCGTCCGATAATCTATTTGTCCGGAAAGTCATTGTAAAGGGAGATAGGCGGACAACTCGGGCAGTGACCGTCAAAGGGCCGTTTGTGGGACAGGGTTGATATTCATACCGCCGATGATCTGCTCAAGACGAGACGGTGTTCATGGTCTGTCGCCCATGGGGAGGCGCAGGTTCCGCCACAGGACGCCGACGGGTCGCAGAAACGGATAAAGCCAGATCAGTCCACGTGGAAGCCGGAACAGGGTCATGTCCCCTGAACTGGCCGCCATGTCCCGCGATGCGGCCGACAGGAAATCGGCGAGGCCATCATGCAGGCGGTAATCCCGCCATTTATGTCCCAACCGTTGACTGACCCAAGCCCTGCCGTTCGGTGGCGCTGTCGGCGCGGTACCATAGGCCATCATCATCCGTAAGGGACGGACAGGTACGATCCCTGCGGCGGGAAAACCCGGTTGGGGGCCGAACAGATGGCTGATCAGAGCCAGCGCCTGGCCGCAGGCCCGTTCAAGCCGGTATTGCCGGGCCTGTTCGCGCAGTATTTCCACTCCCCCAGGCTGCCGCAACAGCAGCGCAAGATCCAGCAGCCAGCGCAGCCGCTCCCAATCATGGCCATGGCCATGGACCAGGAGATAAAGCGGCAGATGCGCGGGGCCGAGGGTCGCAACCGGCACCGAACCCAGCGTCAGTTCAGTGCGCTGCGACCATAATGTCTCGAAGTCGTCCGGCAGCCGCGTGCTCAGCTCGTACAGGCGGCGGTGAAGCTCGATGCGCTGACCATGGCCGATGAATGTCAGGTCGCGGATATGGTGGTTTCCGACATCCACAACGCATAGCGGCGGCCCCTCCGCATCCAGGGTATAGCCCAGCTCCAGCAGCAGTTCAGCGGCCGCCATGAACCGGTCGGGTGATACCAGCAGATCAATATCACCTGACCCACGCCGGCAGGGATCGCCATGCAGGAGCATGGAAAGGGCCACCCCCTTCATGACGATCATCGGCAGATCCCGCTGCTGGGCCACCTTGAGGATGGCGATCAGGGCCGCGGTCTGCCGCAGTCCTGCCAGAGCCTGCAACTGGAACGCCGCCCTCACATCGGGTGGGGCGCCTGGAACCCTGTCCAGAAAATCCAGCAGCCGATGCCGGCGCGCGAGGAGGAGAAGAGCGCAAGGGTCCGCGATTTCCGGAAAGGGCGCCGCCGCCAGTTCACAGCCGATCAACCCGCAGAGGGACCGGAAAGCATCCTGCTCTCTGAAGGCCCTGTGCATCGATGGACTCCCCACTGGACATACCCTGCCGCGCCATACCTCATCGCATTGACAGGCACCACCTATATGATGCCGCCCCGCGCATTATGCCACCTGCTTCAGCGTCTGCGAGCCCGCCCCTCGGCGACAACCACCGACATGAGGGGTGCCGGTGGCAGGTAGCGGCGTCCGGCCCGCACCGGCAGGCTGAGATATCGGCCCTTATCCTCGACCAGCAGGCGGTCATTGATCAGATCGCCCAAGATTCGCGTCAGTTCCGCGTCGGTTACCGGGAATCCCGCATCGGTCAAAGCCTGCATGATCGCATGCCGGGGCTGCACCTGGTCGCAGAACAGCATCAGATGACGGGCGGCACCATCCAGGCGGTGGACGCGGCGTGTCGCGACCGCGCGTGTATCGCCGACCAGCAGGGTTCCCCTGTCCTCCACCTGGAAGAGCCAGGACTGGCCGGCCGCATCGTTCCAGGCATCGACCTCCCGGCGGAGGGCTTCCGTATAGTTGTTCGCCGCCACTGCGCCTGCCGATGGGCGTTCGAAACGATAGGCCAGCCGTTCCAGGCTGTCCTTGTCCAACCGGTAGATCCAATGGTAGCTGCGATGGGGGACGATACCCGTTATGGCGAACCGTTCGGCCTGGGCATAAAGCGGGCTGTAGCGCTGCAGGGAGACGCTGGTCACCTTTGGCGGCTGCAAATGGGTCAATGACGGCACCAGCCGGGCCATCCGCGCATAGGATTCCGGCTTTTCAAACGGGAACTCGCACAGAATGCCCCAGACCGTACCGATGCCCAGTTCACGGCACCATTTCAGCAGCTGGATATTCTGCAATCCCGTGACGCCCTTGCGCATGGGGCCCAGGATGTCGTCGCACAGGCTTTCGATGCCCGGCTGCAGGGAGGTCACGCCGGCGGCAGCCAGCTGGGCCAACTGGGCCTTGCGCAGGTTGGCCTTGACGGAAAAGAAGATCCGCCGCTCGTCGGTGCGGGCCGCCAGCCGGGGCATCACGCTGTCGATCAGACGCATGTCCAGGATTTCGTCCGTGCCGCAGATGCGGCTGCCCGGATAGCGATCCAGCATCCAGTTGAATTCCGCCAGGACACGATCGGGGGATTTCGACCGGTAACGCATGGAATGGGCATTTTCCGAACAGAATACGCAATGATGCTTCTGCCCCCACCAGCAGCCCCGTGACGCCTCAATGGGCAGGGACAGGCCGGCGGGCTGGACTGCCGGATGGTTCCAGACCGCGATGAAATCATCGAAGGCCGGCATCGGCAGCCGGTCCAGGTCCGGCTCCGGCGCCACCGGCATCGCCGGCATGATGGCGATGCCATCGGCAGGACGGAAGAAGAGGCCGGGCAGGTCGATGTGGCGCTCCCCGGCCAGATGCTGTTTCACCAGATCGGTGAAGGCAATCTCGCCGGGGCCGCAGACCACGGCATCCAGGAACGGAAAGCAGCGGAAACTCTCTTCGCCCATCGGGGCGTTGCAATTTGTGCCGCCCAGGACGACCAGGATGTCGGGATAGGCCTGCTTGATCCGCCTGGCCATCGCCAGACTGGCCAGATGCTGCTGATAGCAGCTGGACAGGCCCACGACCCGGGGGCGCAGCCGACCGATCATGGCCAGCCAGTCATCGAGCAGCGCCCCGGCCTGGGCCAGCAGGTCGGGGATCGCCTTGGCCAGCCGGTCAAAGGCGGGCTTGCGCCGGATGCGTCCCCTGCCCATGGCGGCAATGAAATCGTCCGGCGTCCCGACCGGGTCGAGAAATCGGGAGAACAGCCACTCCCCGGCCTGTATGCGGGCCAGATCATAGCCCAGGTCGCCATAAAGGGTGGCGCCGATGCGCCGTTCGAAATCCAGGTTGGGATAGAAGCAGCGCGCTGAAATGCCCGCATCCTTCAGGCATTGCGCCAGCAGCGACAGCCCCAGCGAGGGTCGGTCGCTGGGGCCGAACGGCATCATCAGCAACGCCACCGCGCAATCAGCCTCCGGCGCTGTCGGGGGCATCGCCGGTGATGGTGCGGCAGGGGCAGACATGGGTTCGGGTCCGTTACGGGTCAGTGTCCGCGCATGCCGGGTGGCGTCGCGCGGACACACCATATCCGGGATCACGCAGGCACCCCCATGGGAAAGTGCGCGGCGGCCACGTCACCGCCCCTTGCCAAAAGCATGGTGACCACCCGCACGGGCCGGTTCATACAGGATGGCAAGGATTTGCGGGCGCATGGAACGGGGGGTCCTTGGGTGGAGGAACGCGAATATGCGCTGTTGGCGGCGACCGAGGATCGCATGTGGTGGTTCCATGGCGCCCGCGCCTTGATGACAGAAGCCCTGCGGGCGGCCACCCCGCCGCCGGGCCCGGTGCTGGATGCGGGATGCGGGACCGGCGGGATGCTGCCCCTGCTGACGGAGGCCGTACCCGGCCGCCCGCTGATCGGGCTGGACCAGGCGCCGGCGGCCCTGGATCACGCCGCCCGCCGCCGGACCGGATGCCTGGTCCGTGGCACCGTCAACAGTCTGCCTTTCGCCGATGCCAGCCTGGCCGCGATCATTTCGGCGGATATTCTCTGCCACCGCGATGCCGATCCGCGCGCGGCCCTGGCCGAAAGCGCCCGCAGCCTGATGCCGGGCGGTGTCCTGATCCTCAATCTGCCCGCTTATGAGTGGATGAAGTCGATGCACGATCACAGGGTCCAGAATATCCGCCGCTTCGTCCGCCGCGATGTCGCGGCCTTGCTGGCACAGTCCGGACTGCGGCTGCACCGTATCACCCATTGGAATGCCGTCCTGCTCCCGGCATTGGCGCTTTGGCGGCTGGCGGCCCTCAGCAGGACCAGCGACGTGAAGCCCTGGCCAGGGCTGCTGGACCGCGCCCTGCGGCGGCTGCTGGGGATCGAGCGCTGGTTCATCCGGCTCGGCCTTGACCTTCCCCTGGGCAGTTCCATCCTGGCCGTGGCAGTGAAGCCATGAGCAGCCTCTACGGATTGTCCATCGTCGTGCCGGTCTATAATGGTGCGGAAACCGTTGGCAGGCTGGTCGAGGCCCTGGCCGGGCTGCCGGTTGCCGGCGGCCTGGAGATCATCCTGGTGAATGACGGCAGCGCGGATGGCTCTCTTTCCGTCTGCAACGCCCTGGCCCGCGACTGTCCGGTGCCGGTGACACTGGTCGATCTGGCGCGCAATTTCGGGGAGCATAACGCCGTGATGGCCGGGCTGGCCCAGGCCCGCGGCGGCCATGTCATCACCATGGATGACGACCTGCAGAACCCGCCGCAAGAGGTGGTGCGCTTGTATGAGGAGGCAAGGCGGACCGGTCACGACATCATCTACACCCGGTACCTGCACAAGCGGCACGCGCCCTGGCGCAATCTGGGCAGCCGCTTTGCCAACTGGTGCGCCGACCAGCTCCTGGACAAGCCGGCGGGTCTCTATCTGTCGAGCTTCCGCTGCCTGTCAGCCTTCGCAGTCCAGGCCATCCTGGCCTATCGCGGCCCCTACCCCTATGTCGATGGGTTGCTGATGCAGGTGACCAACCGCATCGGCACGGTGCAGGTCGCGCACCATGAACGGGCCGGCGGCCGCTCGAACTACACGTTCCGCCGCCTGGCGCGGCTGTGGCTGTCGCTGGCCGTGAATTTCTCCGTGGCGCCGCTGCGCGCCGGCATGGTTCTGGGCTTGGTCAGCCTGGTTGCGGGCTTGCTGGCGGCACTGGCGGGGGCGGGGCTGGCCGCCCTGCTGCTGGTCATCGCTGCCGCACAGTTCTGCCTTCTGGGCGTGATCGGCGAATATATCGGTCGGCTGGCGCTGACCCTGGGCGGGAAGCCGCAATTCGTCGTGCGCTCAGTGGTGCGCGGCGGCGACCACCGCCGCGATGACCCGTGATACCTGCGCGTCGGTCATCTGCGGGAACATCGGCAGCGACAGGATCGATGCGGCGGCCCGTTCCGTTTCCGGCAGGCCGCCCGGCCCCAGCGCGACACGGCCCTGATAGGCTGGCTGGCAATGCACGGGGCAGGGATAATGGATGCCCGTCATCACGCCCTGGCCATGCAGGCGCGCCCGCATGGCATCGCGCGCCGCATGGGTCACGACATATTGGTGGAACACATGTTCCGCACCCGGCCGCCGCCAGGGCAGCCCCAGCCCCGGCACGTCCGTCAGCCCCTGGTCATAGGCCGCCGCGATGGCGCGGCGGCGGGCATTGCCGGCATCCAGCCGGGGAAGCCTGACCCGCAGGATCGCCGCCTGGATCTCGTCCAGGCGGCTGTTGAATCCGGGCGCGCGGCTTGTGCGCACCGCATCCCATCCATATTGGCGCAGGGCGCGCAGCGTCTCCGCATGCCCGGCCGCGCCGGTGGCGATGACGCCGCCATCGCCGATGCCGCCCAGGTTCTTCGTGGGGTAGAGGCTGAAAGCAGCCATCGTGCCGAACCGGCCTACAGGTCGTCCGTTGAACCGGGCGCCATGGGCCTGGCTGCAATCCTCCAGGATGGAGAGGCCGTGCGTCTGCGCGATCCGTTCCAGCCGATCCAGCGCCACCGCCTGTCCGTAAAGATGCACCGGCACGACGGCTTTCACCGGATAAAGCCGCAATGCCGCTTGCAGATGGTCCATGTCCATGCCGTGGCCCCGGTCGATATCGATCAGGACCGGCCGTGCACCGACCTGTTCGATGGCGGCAACGGTGGCCACGGCGGTATGGGACACGGTCGCCACCCAGTCGCCGGGGCCGATGCCCATTGCTTTCAGGCCCAGCACCAACGCATCGGTGCCGCTGGCCACGCCGATCGCATGATCCAGCCCCAGCCACGCGGCGAACTCATGCTCGAAAGCCTCGACTTCCCCGCCCAGGACATAGCGGCCGCTGTCCAGAACCCGGGCGATGGCCGCATCGATCTCCGCCCGCAGCTCCTGGCAGGCCGCCCCCGGATCGGTCTGGGGAAGGGTTGTGTCCATGACTTTCCCGTCAGACATAGTCGGCATGGTGACGGCGGAAATAGTCGAGACTGCACCGCAGACCTTCCTCCAGCGGCACAGCCGGGGCCCAGCCCGACACCCGGCGGAAGGCGCTGTCATCGGCCTGATAATCCCCGATATGAATGCGCGCATGATCCGGCGGGAAATCGGTCTCCCTGTATCGCCCACTCCCGTTGGCGACGATCAGCAGCTGGGCCAAGAGGGCCAGCGGGACCGCCCGGTCCCCCCCGATATTATAGATGCCGCCCTCCGCCGCCGGACTGTCGGCGGCGGCCAGCAGGGCCGCGACGCAATCATCCACATAGGTGAAGTCACGCAGCTGGTCCCCGCCCCAGACGTCCAGCGGCTGCCCCTCCAGCACCTGGCGTATCCAGAGGCCGAGAAAGGTCTGATGGGCATCCTTGATGCGCATGCGCGGCCCATAGGTGTTGGTCAGGCGCAGCACGACGGTGCGCAGCCCGTGCACCTTCCCATAGAGCCGGTGATACCATTCGCCCGTCAGCTTGTTGATGCCGTTGATATCCACCGGGCGGGTCGGGTGCGTTTCATCGACGGGCAGCCGGTCGGGCTTCCCATAGACCTGGCGGGTCGAGCTGTAGATCAGCTTGACGCCGGGCGCGTGCCGTCGGCAGGCCTCCAGCAGCCGCAACTGCGCGGTGCAATTGACATCCAGGTCCGTGAACGGATCGGCCATCGATTCCAGATGCGAGGTCTGACCGGCAAGGTTGAAGATGATGTCCCGGTCGCTGACCAGACGGTCGAGACCGTCTGCATCGCGCAGGTCGGCCACCACCAGGCGCAGGCGATCCTCGATACCGGCGATGTTGACCGGATTGGCCCCGTGGGACGCCGTCATATTATCCAGGATCGTGACATCGGCAGCCAGGGATACCAGACGGCGGGCCAGTGTCGATCCGATGAAGCCCATTCCCCCGGTGATCATGACCCGGCGCCCGGCCCAACAGCGCTCGGCTGCGGTTTGCATCAAGGCAAGCCCCTTGCGAGAGAAGAACCGGGTCCCGCCGGCGATCCGGGCGCAAGCTTGCCACAGCCGCGCCGGCTGCTGTACCATAAAACCGGTATGAGCAACTTGGTCAAATCTGGGAAAGCCAGTATCAAGGAAATGCTCAGAAAGGATTTTCAAGGTCGCATCATGCCGGCAATGGCGCCGCGTCGGGCAAGGATTGCATCTCCATGACCGATGCCCAGGATGTGCTGACCCAGGTCGTCGCGGGCCGCAGCGTGGCCGACAGCCTGGCGGAAGCGGTGGCCGCAGGCGCGCTTCGCCCGCAGGATGACGGCACGTGGCTGCGCCCCGATACCGACGGCACACCGTCGAACTGGGTCCGGGAGCGGCGGGATGCCAGCCGGAACTGCCGCTTCTACATGGGGGTCATGTTCAACCATGTCTATCGCAAGCAGCAGGTGCCGGCGGGCTGCGCGACCTGCTTCAAGGTGAAGGCCGTGCCACGCAGTCTGCGCGAACTGGTCGCCCTGCGCGACGTCGGCCATGCTCTTCCCTTCACCTACAAGTGCGGGCTGGATGCGGCGGTGCCCCATACGTCGGGCATCTATGGCGGCTATTTCTACGCGCATGGGCTGGACGCTGCCCGCGCCGCCTACAACGCCGTCCGTGAGGCGGTCGATCAGCATCCCAGGCTGGGCGGCGATGTCCCGGTCTTCATCAAGCGCGGCTGCACGGAATATGAGATCCATTGCGGCCCGTCCGACCGCTTCACCTTCCAGCCCGGACAGGCCGCGCTAGAGGCTGCCATCTTCACCCATATCCGACTTGAACCCTCCAAGCCGGGCACCCGTATCCGGGTGCAGCAGACGATGGCCCACTGGATAAGGGAGGCCTATCGTCTGGGCGACGACAGCTACCTTGACTTCACGGCCGGTCGCCGGCTTTATCCGACCGTCGTCCGCTATGCGGCGGCCCCCGCGCCCGGGGATGGGACGCCATGAACGCCCGTCGTTTCCGGCGGGGCATGGCCCTGCCTGCACTCGAACTCCGTCTCGGCGTTGAAGCGCTGGCCTTGCTGGCGGTCAGCCGGGCCGTCCTGGCCCTGCTGCCTTTCAGGATCGCCATGCGCTGGCTGGGACTGCGGCTGGAACGCGGGAACGGGATGGCGGGGAATGACGGCAATGAAACGCCGGTGGTGCCCGGTATCCTTCTTGTCGGCGACGCGGTGCGCCGCGCCGCTTCGGTCGCCCCGTTCCGGGCCGTCTGCCTGCAGCAGGCGGTCGCGGCCGCCTTGATGCTGCGCCGTCGCGGCCATGTGGTCCAGGTCCATTTCGGCGTGGCGAGGGATGAGGGCGGCAACGTGATCGCACATGCCTGGAGCCGGTGTCGGGGATGGCTCGTGACCGGCGGACAGCAGATGCCCCATTATCAACCGATCTCCGTGTTCATGACATGATCCCAGCGCCTGTCACGCAGGAACCACCGCCGGCTGGTGCCGGCCGGTTCCTGCCACACCATACTCAGCCGGATTGGCTGCCCCCGGACATGGCCGACGCCTTGCTCCACCATGCCATCGCCAATGAGGGCCGCTTCCGGTCGGGCTCCATTCTGCACAGTGGGAAGATCATGGTGGACGCCAGCATCCGGCAGGTGTCGGTGCTGAACCATCTTGGGCCTTTCCACACCCTCATGACGGACGCAGCCCTGGCCGCCAAACCCATGCTGGAAACCCTGTTCGGCATACCGGCCTTCACCGCCACCCAGGTCGAGATCGAAATGGCGGCCCATGGCGACGGTGCCCATTTCCAACAGCATGTCGATACGTTCGTGGTGGTGAACAAGCGCCCCAATCCCCGTGTCCTGACGCTGGTCCTCTATCTGCATCGCCGCCCCCGGGCCTTCACCGGCGGCGCCCTGCGCCTTCACGCCCTGGGCAGTGCGGCGACCAGGGACATCACGCCCGACCACAACCGGCTCGCGGCCTTTCCCTCCATCGCCCCGCATTCGGTGCAGCGCCTGACCTGTCCGGGCGGTACTTTCGCCGACCGGCGTTTCGCCGTAAACATGTGGATACACCGGTAAGCGTTCGATATGAATGCTGTGGTATGCGCCCGTCCCGACCATGAAAGCGGAACCCTTGTCCGTAACGATCCCCCAAGCATTGATGCCCGACACCATCGTGGCCTGGCATCCCGAGCAGATCACCGCGGCGGTCGACGGCGAGGTGATCGTGATGGGCCTGATCCGGGGCCAATATGTCGGCCTTGACGATGTCGGCTCGATCTTGTGGAAGCTCCTGGAGCAGCCGCAGACGATCCGTGGCCTCTGCGACGATCTGGGGCAGCGCTTCCAGGGTGATCCGGACGTGATCCTGGCGGATGTGACGGCCTTCCTGACGGAATTGCAGGATCTGGATCTGATTCAGGCGGTCGATGCCGCTGACGTTGCGCTGACCAGTCAATAGAGTATCGTGGGCCCCTCCATGCATCCGCCGAGGCCACCGCCGCCCGTCCGGGGCGACGACCGTCTGTTCTATGGTCTCAGACTGCGGACGGAGGTCGCGCTGCCGTCGCTGCCGGTGATGACCGGAAGCAGCGTGCCCGATCTGACGCTGCGGCGCGGTCCGGTACCGGACCGGTTACCGGGAGCGATCTGGGCCAGCCCCTTCGTGGAGATCGGGGACGATGGCACGGTTCTGGTCCGCATCCCCGACATTGTGGGGTTCCTGATCCGGGGGGGCAATGATCTGATCCTGGACCAGAGCAGCACCGCCGAAACCAGCACCGTCGAAACCTTCCTGTTCAGCGCCGTGGCCGGCGCCGTCCTGCATCAGCGTGACGTGCTGCCGCTGCATGCAAGTTGCGTCATGATCGATGACGTCGCCGTCGCCATGGCGGGCGTATCGGGTCGGGGAAAATCCACGCTGGCCGGCGCCTTGTCGGTACTCGGGCACGACCTCGTCACCGACGACATTTGCTGCCTGGGCTTTCAGGACGACCGGGTGATGGTCACGCCGGGTCCGGCCCGGGTCCGGCTCTGGCCCGATGCGGTGCGCCTGCTGGGCCTGTCGCATGAGAGGCTGGAAACGGGACGTCCCAACCATCCCAAACGGGTTCTGGCCGCCAGCGGTTCGGGCGAAGCACCCAGGCCGCTGGGGGCGGTGGTTCGCATTGGCATCGACAAGCGGCTGGATGCGCCCGTCATCTACCGCCTGTCCGGACCCGCTGCCATTACCCCCATGGAGGAACTGGTGTATCGCGCCCGGCTGGGCCGGCGGGTTGGGCGCCGGATCGGGCTGTTCCAGGATCTGGTCCGGCTGGCAGCACTGGTTCCCATCTATCAGTTGGTCCGTCCCGAAGGTGCCGTCGATCCGGCCCTGTTGGCCGACCTGGTTACCTCCACGGTGCGGGGCGGGGCAGGGGATGCAACCGGCGACTGATCCACGGACGATGGGCTGGATCGTTTCGTACCCGAAATCAGGCAATACC
This sequence comes from Niveispirillum sp. GW835-FHT14G11, assembly GCF_058793615.1. Lineage (NCBI taxonomy): Bacteria > Pseudomonadati > Pseudomonadota > Alphaproteobacteria > Rhodospirillales > Azospirillaceae > Niveispirillum > Niveispirillum sp. GW835-FHT14G11. Next base: position 27,958 of record NZ_JBXAFZ010000022.1, on the reverse strand, counting down.
TGGGTGCGCCTGATGTTGCTGAGCCTCCTGCGGGGCGGGGCTGCCATCAATATCAATTCCGTCGGCAACGAGGCGGGACTGGCGAGCCATGTCGAACTGGACGAGTTGCTGGTGGTGGAGTCCGGCGAGTTGTTTCCGGCTGAACAGGCGGCGGTGCGGCCGGCCCTGAACAGGGCCATCGCCCTGGAAACCGGTCCCGGCCTGAAGCTGCGCAAGGTGCATGATTTTTTCTGGCGGACGCGGACCGGCGAGGCTGTCTTCCCGGCTGCGGTCAGCCGGGGCGCCGTCTACATCGTGCGTGACCCGCGCGATGTCGCCGTTTCCTTCGCGCACCATCGGGGAGCCACGGTGGACAGCGTCATCACCCTGATGGCCGACCCGGATGCAGCCCTCTCGGCATCCGGCGACCGGCCGCGCCGGCAACTCGTGCAGCCCCTGGGCGACTGGTCCAGCCATGTCCGGTCCTGGCTGGAACAACCGGAGATCCCCGTTCTGCTGTTGCGCTATGAGGATCTGCTGGCCGATCCGGCGCAAGGGTTGCGGATGCTGGCCAACCATCTGGGCATCACCCATGACGCGGACATGGTGAGGGCCAGCGTGGCGGCCACGCGGTTCGAGACGCTGCGGGCCCAGGAACAGGCACATGGCTTCAGGGAGCGGCAGGCAGGTGCCACGGCGCCATTCTTCCGCCGCGGCATGGCCGGCGGCTGGCACCGGGAGATGACACCGGCGCAGGCCGCCCGCATCGTCGCGGACCATGGCCCGGCAATGCGGCAACTTGGCTATGATACGCTTGTTGCCTGACCTCGACGGGGAGCGTCAGGCGTGGACGCCGTCGGTCTCGCTTCCATACCAGAGGCTGTAGCTCCAGCGTTCCCAGTCACCCGCCGCATCCGTGATCGGCATGACCCCGTGGCTCAATCCGTTGCGGGGGCTGAACAGCAGCAACCGGTTGGCCAGCGGCGCCACTTCAATCACCGTCTTTTCCCGGTCCTTCTGCACGAAGCAACTGCCAAAGGACGGTTCCCAACCGGCATTGACATAGAATACCGCGCACAGGCTGCCATGGGCATCATCATCATGGTTCTTCATGAACATGCCCTTGCCCATGATGCGCGCATGCATGCCGGTCTGCCTGGCCAGCGGCTCGCCCAGGATGTCGGCAAGCCAGTCCCGCCACGCCCCCGTGCGGCTGAGCATTGTGAACAGGGCATTGTGCACCATGCCGGGCGCCATGGCCCTTCCGACGCTTGGGCCCCGGAAGTTCCGGTACTGATAGAACCGCTCCGTCTCCGGTGCCGCGCAGAACACATCCTCGGGCACTTCGTGAGGATGGCGGTTGAAAAGGCCGTAGGTCGGCTCGAACCGGCCATCACCGGCGAACAGCCCGCGCAAGGCGGCCAGCTTGTCCGGCAACAGCAGATTGTCGATCACCGCCGCCCGCCCGGAGGATTGGTGGATCGCCTGCCGGTATCCGGAAACCGCGTCGGGGCGCAGATGCTCGGCGGCAACCCAATGTTCGAGTTTGGCGTTCAACCTGTCCCCCTGAGTGTTCCGGCACCGTGGGTGCGGCCGCGACATGAATTTCAGAACGGGTCGATTTGATCAACATCAGAATCACTGGCATTTGCCGGTGACCGGGGATATGTCTTCATGGATATTCTGAACGGAGCGTGCCATGAGCGACCAGGAGAACCCTGTCCCCTTCAAGCCGGCAGGCAGCAAGGCGGACCTTCCTGTCTGGCGCCGCCCCACCTATTCCATCCTGGATGTCGAAGCCGGCACCGTGGCGACCTCGGGTCCGGTCTCCGATGGCAACGGCTCGACCAGCTGAGGCGCCTGCTCCGGTCTTTCCCCCTTTGGCTCCCGGTGCCCTGACGACCAGCCAGCCCGTGCCTTTCCTCGCCGGAGGGGGGTGTCGGCTCTCGGGTGCGGCCATGGACCAACCCGCCGTGACGGGGATCGTATGACGAACAGCTTCACCGGCCATGTTGGTTTCGGTCGCGATGGGAGCGGCGATCTGCCTCCGGATTTCATGCCGATCCGCAATGGACGGGGGGGCGTGGCTTTCGCCGGGCGGCTGGATGACCGCAGGAGCATCACATCCGCCCTGGATTTGTCCCCCTACCATGACCATGCCGACATCCGGCTCGCGGCGTGCGCGGTGGAACGGTGGGGCGTGGAGGCACCCGGCCGCCTGCTGGGCGATTTCGCGCTGGCCGCCTGGTTCGGTGACGAACGCCGGCTGATGCTGGCCGGTGATGCCATGGGCATGCGCACCGTCTATTATTGGCGCGGGTCCGACCGCGTGCTGTTCGCCACATCCCTGCGCGACCTGCTGGCCATGCCGGGCGTGCCGCGCGCCGTCGATGAACTGTTCGTCGCCGATCATCTGGCCATGAACTATGGCGATGATGAAGCGACCTTCTACCGTGATATCCGCAAGGTCCGGCCCGGCACCTGCGTGCTGCTGACGGCGGATGACACGATCTGCCATGTGTTCCACCGGTTCGACCCCGAACGCCGCATCCGGCTGGGCAAGGACCAGGACTATGTCGATCGCGCCCGTGAATTGCTGGATCAGGCGGTGGCCGACCGCATGCGGGGGGAGAACAGCGCCATCATGGGCAGTGGCGGCCTGGACAGTGCCTGTCTTGCGGTGTCGACATTGCGCAATGTACCGACCATCCCCTACCTGACGATCGTGCCTGAACCGGGGCTGCCCACGCCACCGTCCAGGGGCTTCTATATCGACGAACGACCCTATGTGGAGGCGCTGGCGGCGGCCTTTCCTGGTTTGCAGGCTGAATTCCTGGTACCACCCGCCAACGCTGACTGGAGCCCGGATTGCACATCGTTGATGGCCGCCGGTGCCGCCCCCTTTCGGATGGCGACCCATATCACCTGGGCGAACGAACCGGCCCGCCGGGCGGCAGCCCTTGGGGCCACCAACTATCTGACGGGCGCAGTTGGCAATCTCAGCCTCACCTGGGACGGGTTGCGCGGATTGCCGAATCTGCTCAGGCAGGGGAACTGGCTGCGTCTGGCCCGCGAGCTTCTGCTGACATCCAGGGGCCACCCGCGCCGGCTGGCCGGTCTGACCTGGCATTCGGTCGTCCGGCCCCTGCTGAAAACCCCGTATCGTGAGCGCGACCTGCTGGCCGGATGCGGGCTGACCCCGGATACGTTACGACAGTTCGGCATGATCGAACGGCGGCGGCAGCGGGGCAATGATCCGTTGTTCATCCTGTCGCCCGACAGCCGGCGTTTCCGCATCGCCGCCATCTGCCGCAATCGGGGAAGACGGCCGGATGGCATGAACAGCCTGCGCGCCTTCCAGGGCATCTCCAACAGCGCCCCCCTGGGCGATTTGCGGCTGGTGGAGTTCTGTCTGGCCATTCCGGAAGACCAGTATCTGCGCAATGGCACCACCCGCTGGCTGGCCCGCCGCCTGCTGCGCGACGCCAATGTGCCGGCCATGGTGACCGAGAACAGGCGGCGCGGCGAACAGCATCCCGAATGGTTCGCCCATCTCAGCCGGGCACGGCCATCCTTGCCGGGGCAGCTGGAACGGCTGCGGCGATCACCGACCGCCAGTCGCCTGATCGACCTGGACCGGCTTGAACGGGTGATCGCCCGATGGCCGGCGGACGCCGCCGCTGCGGAGCGGGAAAGCGAACAGTTGCGGGTGATGCTGCAGGAAGCGTTGAATGTCGGTGCCTATATCGCCTGGGTCGAAGGCACCAACTGACGTTCGCCACACCGGGCGATGCCGCCGCAATGAGGGGGTAAGCCGATGACAGCCTTGGATGGGGGCGTGGAGGGCGCAAGGGCCGGCCTGCTGGCGCGCATGCTGTACCGGCATGCCGCCCCGGTGCCGCTCATCCTGCTTTCCGGCCTGCCCTTGCTGCTGGCCGCCTGGGTGCTGATGTCGCGGGACATCATGCGGGCGGATCATAATGTGCTGGACCTCCTGTTCAACCTGTCCGGCGCCTGGCAGCTCCATTCCGGCCACGTGCCGCATGTGGATTTCCACGAAGCCGTGGGGCCGCTGAACTTCCTGCTGACCTGGGCCGGGTTCCATCTTGTCGGCTTCTCGCCCTTTGCCTTTCTGGCGGGGCAGGTGCTGGCGGTCCTGGGCCTGTTCGGCCTGGCCGTGGCGGTCACGGGCCGGCGTCTGCCCCTGGTGGCGGGCTTGGTCTTCATCCTGTCCGTCACGCTGCCGGCACTGATGCCGACCAATATCGGCCAGCCCTTTGGCGCCTTCACCTTCGGCATGGCTTATAATCGTTATGGGTGGAGCGCCATCGCCATACTCTGCCTCATCCTGTTCGTTCCCCCCCGCCCGTCGCGGGCCGGCACCGGGATCGACATCGCCTGCGGGCTGCTGCTGCTGCTGGCGATGTTCTATGTGAAGGTCACCTACTTCCTGGTCGGGATCAGCGCCCTGGCCCTGGCCATGATCGTCAGCGGCCATGTCCGCGCCCACCGCCGGGCCTGGATCGCCGCCGGGCTGTTGGCGGCGGGAAACGCGGCTGCCCCGCACAGTCATGGCTATCTGGCCGATCTGCATTGGGCGGTCATGTCGGGCCTGCCGCGCACCGAGGCCAAGCGCCTGCTGGTGGATGGCGTGCTCGGCAATGGCTTTGAGATCACCATCTATGCCGCAGGCCTGGTCACTGCGGTCTGGCTGTGGCGGCAGGGGCGGGCGGCGGCAGGGCTGCCGCTGGTCGCACTGTTCCTGATCGGGGCGGGCGTCATGCTGTTCGCCCAGAATACGCAGCCCCAGGGCCTGCCGCTTGGGGCGGTGATCATGTTCCTGCTCTATGACGCCCTGGGCCCCTATCGCGGCCCATCGGGGTGGCTGGTGCCTGCCATCCTGCTGATGGCGCCGGCTCTGATCGCCCTGACGGCGGCCAGCACATTCGCCGCCTATTTCCTGCTCGCGGTGCCGTCCGACAGGTTGCTGATCGTCGAAGCGACCAATGCGCGCGGCATCGCGGTGCCCTTGCGCAAGGAAGCGGCGGCCGACCTGCGGCCGCAGACCAATTATCTTGCAAGCCTGCTGGAGGCGGTGACGCTGTTCTCCTCCGGGCGCTATCCGCCGGGCCGGATACGGGTGCTTGACCGCGTCAATCCGCTGCCCTTCATGCTGGGCTATCCGCCGCCCAAGGGCGGTGACCTGTTCTGGGAACCGACCGCCCCACCCCGCCCCACGGCGGAGATGCTGGACGATGCGGATTACGTGCTGGTCCCCACCCGGTTCTCCTCCTCGCCGGAACTGACAAGGGCCGCCCATGAAAGGTTCGCCCCCTCTCTGTCAGCCCATTTCGAAAGGCGCGAGGAAACGGAAACCTGGATTCTGTATGTCCGGGTTGGCCCGGAGGAATGAAGGCGGCGGGGATGAACCGTCGGCGCCTGCCGCTCGCAGGACTGATCCGCCGTGGCCACGCGGCTGGGAACATATTGGTTTCGGGCACCTATGCCCGGGGTGCCGCCCCCCTGCCAAAAGATGGACTCCGGCCGCTGCGGTGTGCAACATCAATGCTGGTCGCATGGTTCCTATTCCGTTCGCCGGAACCGAACAATATGATCACTTTCATGTCCGGACCCCTGTAGGTTCGCCATCAAAAGTAGCTGCGCCATGCAAACCGCAAGGACCCTGTGGGATACCGGACAATGGTCTATGACAGTTCTCCCGCGTCGGGTTCCCCATTGGCCGACATCCTGGTGGACAGGATCGCTGCGCAAAGCGTCCATGTTGGCGTGATCGGCCTGGGCTATGTGGGCCTGCCCCTGATGATCGCCTTCGCCGATCACGGTATCAGGGTCACCGGCTTCGACATCGACCCGGCCAAGATCGATCATATCCGCACGGGCCGCTCCTATTTCCGCCATATCGGCGACGGGGCGGTCGAACGGCTGCGGGCGGCTGGACATTGCGATGCCACCACCGATTTCTCCCGGCTGGCCGATACCGACATCATCCTGGTCTGCGTGCCGACGCCGCTGACCCATCACCGCGAGCCGGACATGGGCTTCGTCGCGCGCACCACTGAAACCATCGCCACCCATCTGCGGCGGGGACAGATGGTGGTGCTGGAATCGACGGTCTATCCGGGGGCGACCGCAGAGGTGATGCGCCCCATCCTGGAACAAGGCGGACTGGTCTGCGGGCAGGATTTCTTCCTGGCCTATTCGCCGGAGCGCGAGGATCCGGGCAATCCCGACTATGACACGCAGCGCATCCCGAAGGTGCTGGGCGCCGACGACCCCGACGCCCTGCGCGTGGCCACGGCGCTCTATCAGCGCATTGTCTCCAGCGTGGTCCCCGTCTCGTCCCTGGCCACGGCGGAGGCCGTGAAGCTGACGGAAAACATCTTCCGGGCCGTCAATATCGCCCTGGTGAACGAGCTGAAGTTGGTCTACGCCGCCATGGGCATCGATATCTGGGAGGTGGTGGCCGCCGCCAAGACCAAGCCGTTCGGCTACATGCCCTTCTATCCGGGTCCCGGTCTGGGCGGGCACTGCATCCCCATTGATCCCTTCTATCTGACCTGGAAGGCCCATGCCTATGGCATTTCCACCCGCTTCATCGAACTGGCGGGGGAAATCAACACGGGCATGCCGGGCCACGTGATCGACCTGCTGGCCCGGGCCCTGGATGATTGTTCGGGGCGGGGACTGAATGGTGCGCGCATCCTGGTGGTGGGTGTGGCCTACAAGAAGAATGTCGATGATACGCGGGAAAGCCCGGCGCTGCGGATCATGCGCCTGCTGGAGATGCGCAAGGCGACGGTCCTGTTCCATGACCCGCTGGTCCCCGTCATACCATCCACCCGGGAATATCCGGAACTGGCGGGACGGCCGTCCCTGGCGCTGACGGCGGATGAGTTGGCTGGTTGCGATGCCGCCCTGATCGTCACCGACCATGACGCGATCGATTATCGATATCTGGCCGACGCCTGCCCCCTGATCGTGGATACGCGCAATGCCTGCGCCAGCAGGGGGATCCAGTCGCCACGGATCGTCAAGGCATAGAGCCATGTCCGCTCTGTCCGATACGGGTTCAGGAGAGCTGTGGCGGCCATGTCGGTGAGACGGCTCCATTTCGCCATGATGGCGGCGACAATCATGGCAGCCCCCTTGCCGCTGGGCTCGAACCGCCCGGTCGCCTGGACCCTGCTGGCCCTGGTGAGCGGGCTGCTCTGCCTGACCTGGCCCCTGGTGGCGCGCCAGGAACGGGATACCCCCAACCTGTCGGTGCGTCCCCTGGCGGTACCGCTGGCCCTGTTCGGGTCCGCTCTGGCCTGGGCACTCATACAGACGATCCCCGGCCTGCCGCAGGACTGGCATCATCCCCTGTGGCGGGAGGTGGCCCAGGCGCTGGCACTGGACCGGGAGATCGCGGGGCGGATCGGCCTGTCACCTTCCGCCGCCCTTACAGGCATCCTGCGCCTGCTCTGCTATGCCGGGATGCTCTGGCTGGCCTTCCTGCATGCCGGATCGCGGCGGCGGGCCTGGCGCCTCGTCAATCTGCTGGCGATGGCCGGAACCGCCTATGCGCTTTACGGGCTCGGCGTACAGATTACCGGTGCGCGCAGCATCCTGTGGATGGAGAAATGGGCCTATCAGGATGTGCTGACCAGCACCTTCGTGAACCGCAACAGCTACGCCACCTTGGCCGGCCTGGGCATCCTGTGCGCCCTGACCGTGGTGCTGCGCCGCTTGAGTGACGAGGAGGGGGTGATCCGCCCGCTGCGCCGTTTCGACCGCACGGCCGGCCTTTACGCCTTGGGCGGGCTGACCATGGTCCTGGCCCTGGCGGCCACGGAATCGCGGGGGGGCATGCTGGCCGCGATGGCCGGACTGATATCATATCCCGTCCTGCTGCTCTTGGCGCGTCTGCGCCCGCGGCACCGCCTGATGCTGGGACTGGCGCTGGGGCTGGGGGCCGTGGGGCTGATGATGGTCCTGACCGGCATCGTACCGGCCACACCAGGGAGCGATATCGCCGACCGGCAGCGCCTCTATCACTTCGTGGCGGGCCTGATCGCGCAACGGCCCTGGCTGGGCCATGGGCTGGGCAGCTTCCCTGCCATCATGGCCATGGCGCGGACACCGGATATCCCGCAGGTCTGGACGGAGGCGCACCAGACCTATCTGGAGCTGGCCCTGGAGCTGGGCATTCCCGCCGCGTGCCTGCTGCTGCTGGCCATCCTGTTCCTTGCCGCCCATTGCCTGCTGGGTGAGGATCGGCGGCCGAGCGACCGGCTGCTGCGCGCCCTGGCCCTGTCGGCGACCCTGCTGGTGGCCATCCACGCCACGGTGGATTTCAGCATGCAGATCCCGGCCGTGGCCGTGACCTGGGCCGCGATCATCGGCACGGTGGCGGGCCGCTATGGCAACCGTGCCGGCACCGGCGCGCCGGTCAGAATGGTGGGGCACCCGTGACGGATTCGATCATCGGCGTCCTGGGGCCGGTCCTCCTGAGCGATTTCGGCGATCTGTTTCCCGCTGATCTGGCCGCGGGCGGCCCCTTGCGGGGGCTGGGGGGGCCGCCGGTCCATCTGCATGTGCGTGAACTTCTGCGGCGGGGACGGCAGGTGATCCTGTTCACCTTCGATCCCGGCCTGCGGGAGGAACGGATACTGGAAGCCGGTCTGCTGAAAATCTGCATCCTGCCCTATGGCCCGCACCGGGGCCGGACCTGGTTCCGGCGGGAACGGCAGGGCCTGCTGCATGCCCTGAAGCGGGAGCGACCGGATATCCTCAGCGCCCACTGGACCTATGAATTCGCCCTGGCCGCCATCGCCAGCGGCATTCCCCATGTCGTCACGGCCCATGACGCGCCCTGGCGCATCCTGCGTCACAATTTCATTCCCTACCGCATGGTGCGCACCATCATGGCCTATGCCGCCTGCTGGCGGGCCCAGCGCCTAGTCGCGGTGTCTCCCTATGTGGCCTTGCATCTGCACCGGTACGGGTTGCGCACCGGCGCCATCGACATCATTCCCAACGGTCTGCCCTCCGCCCTGTTCCAGCCCCCGGTGGCGCGCGATCCGGGCATGGCCCCGACATTCGGCAGCCTGTTCAGCGGCGGGTGGGAAGGTCCGAAGAACGGGCCGACCCTCATCGAAGCCTTCGCCCTGCTCCGGCGGGATCTGCCGCAGGCCCGGTTGCTGTTGGCCGGTGAACAATGTGGCCCGGCCGGGCCGGCCGCCGCATGGGCCCGATCGCGTGGCCTGGAGGCCGGTATCCGGTTTCTCGGCCATCAAACCCATGCGGATGTCATGGCGCTTCTGGCGCGGGAGATCGATATCCTCGTCCACCCCTCCCTTGAGGAATCGTTCGGCATGACATTGATCGAGGCTGGCATCATGGGCCTTCCCGTCATCGCCGGACAGGATAGCGGGGCCGTCCCCTGGGTGCTGGGGGAGGGCAGATATGGCCTGCTGGTCGATGTCCGTTCCCCCGGGGCGATGGCCGGGGCCATGGCGGAACTGGGCCGGGACGGACAGAAGCGCCGACAGCTGGGAGAGGCGGCGCGGATGGCCGTGCGCGACCGGTTCGATATCGCGCGGACCACGGACCGGTACGAAGAGATTTTCGCACAGCTTCACCATGAATGATGTCCGCCAGAACCGCATGATCATGGTTGCAAGAGAAAGGCGCGGGCGCCCGGCATGACGGAGGGACGGGGGATAGACGGGGCCGTGATCGGCCGGTCGCTGCGCTGGTCCTTCGGGCTGGCCGGGGCGGGAGCCGTGCTTCAGTTCCTGCTGGCAGCATTGCTGGCACGGTTCCTCGTGCCGGCCGATTACGGGCTTTTCGCGGCGGCGGCGGCGGGGATGCGCCTCCTTCAGTATCTGTCCGATCTCGGCATTGCCCAGACGGCGACACAGAAGGCGGATTTCGACCGGGGCCGTGACGCGCCGGTCCTGTTCACCATCGCCACCCTGGTCAATGCCGCCCTCGTGGCCCTGGTCTGGGTATTGGCCCCCTCCCTGGGTGGCGGCGATCCGCATGTGACCGACATCCTGCGCGCGATGGCGCTGTGCATGGTGCTGAACGCGGCGGCACAGACGGGTCTGGGCCTGCTGCGGCGCGATCTGGATTTCCGGACCATCGGCCTGATCAATCTGGCGGCCATGATCCTGGGGCAGGGGCTGGTGGCGCTGCCGCTGGCCTGGAACGGCTTCGGCCCGTGGAGCCTGGTGGCCGGCATGCTGACACAATCGGGCATGATCGCGGCCCTGGTCCTGGCCCGTGTCCGCCATCCTTTCCTGCCGTCCGGCTTTACCGGGTCGCGTCTGCGCGCCCTGGCCTCACGCGCCTGGGGATTCTCGCTGCTGCGTATATTGGACAGCGCCGGCCTTCACACATTGCCCATCATCGTGCTGTTTCTGGCAGGCACCGATGCCGCCGGTCTGTGGGACCGGGCCCTGGTCCTGACGCTGATCCCGCTGGAAATGCTCTATGGCACCTTGGGGCAGGTGCTGTTTCCCGCCTTCAGCCGGCTGGACGGGGACCGGGAGCGGCTGCGCCGGTCCTGGCTGTCGGTCCTGCTGCTGCTGCCCTGCCTGACGGCTTCCATCGCCGCCGGCATGGCGGCCGCGTCGGGACCGCTGGTGGCGGTGGCCCTGGGGCCGGCATGGGCATCGGCCGCCGAACCCGTCTTCTGGCTGGCGCTGTGGGCGGCCTTGCGCGGTGTCGTCCATATCTGCGGCACCTTGCTGGAAGGCACCGGACGGCTGCGGCTGCGGGGACTGGTGCAGGCGGGATACCTGCTGGTATTGCTGGCGGCACTGGCCGCCCTCCGCCCGGAAGGGGCGGCGCAAACGGCCCGCATCCTGGTGCTTGTCGATGCGCTGTGCCTGATGCCCCTGCTCATGGCGGCCGCCCATGCCTGCGGGGCCGGGTACCGGGAGGCCGCCGGCCGGCTGGTGCTGGCCTTCCTGCCGGCCCCCCTGGTGGGGCTGGCGGTGCATCTGTCGGTAACGGTCCTGATGCCGGCCCCGGCGGTCCTGGCCTTGCTGGCCGCCATCGCGACGGGGGCCGTGACCCTGGCCGTGGCCGTGGCGTTCCATCCCGCGCGGGAACTGCGGCGGCTGATCGTCACCCGGGCCCTGGGGGATACGCTGGTGGTGGGGCGCAAGGGTCTGACCGGGCGCCTGATGCGGTTTCTGGAGCGGTAGAGATGCGGGTTCTTCATGTGATGGCGAGCCTGGCCCCGTCGGGCGCGGAGCGGATGCTGGAAGTGGCGGGACCGCTGGCGGCAGCGGATGGGGTGCGGTCAACCATCCTGTCCACCGGGGAGGACGGGATCGGTCCCTTCGCGCCGCGCCTGGCCGCCGCCGGCTATGCGCTGCACCATATCCCCTTCCGCCGCGATATGGCCTTCCTGCGGGAACTGGCCTTCTGGCTGCGGCGGGAACGGTTCGATGTGGTGCATATCCATTGCGAGCGCGCGTCCTTCTGGATCGCGGCTTCTGCCTGGGCGGCGGGCACGCGCCGGATCGTGCGGACCTTCCACGCCATCTTCGCCTTCCAGGGCATGCTGCGCTGGCGGCGGGCCCTGCAGCGGGCCGTCCTGCGCCACCTGTTCGGCGTGACCGGCACCGCCCATTCCCCCTCTGTTATCGCCAACGAGGCGCGGCTGTTCGCCAATCCCGTCCATTTCGTTCCCGCCTGGATCGACCCCTGTTTTCAGCCGCCCGCCGCCGAGGAGCGGGCGCAGGCCCGGCAGCGGTTCGGCCTGGGTCCCGATACGGTCGCCCTGGTCTGTGTCGGGTCCTGCATGGCAGTGAAGAACCACACCTCCCTGATCGAAGCCGTGGCCCGGCTGGCCGGACAGGGGCATGACCTGCTGCTGCTGCATGCCGGCACCGGCCCGCTGGAGGGGGCGGAGCAGGACGCCGCCGCCGCCCTGGGCATTGCCGACCGGGTGCGTTTCCTCGGGCCCGTCGATGATGTGCAGGGGCTTCTGCGGGCGGGCGATCTGTTCGCCATGCCGTCCTGGCGCGAAGGGCTGGGCATCGCGGCGCTGGAGGCGCTGGCCTGCGGCCTGCCGGCCCTGTTCACCGAAACCGACGGGCTGCGCGACATGCGGGACCTGGGGCCCGTGGCACGGTGGACAGGCCCGGATGCCGGCGCCATCGCCGACGGGCTGGCCGACCTGCTGGCCATCCCGGCGGCGGAACGGCGGGCGCAGGCGCAGGCCGCCGCCCAGACCACACAGCAGCGGCATGGGGCGGCGGCGGCCTGGGCCATCCTGCGGCGTTTTTACACCACCCGCCCGTCCAGCACCTGACGGTAGATGGCAAGCCGCTGTTCCAGGATATGGGCCGGGGCATAACGGCTTTCATAGGCGGCGCGGCCCGCCCGGCCCATCCGGCGCAGCAAGGCCGGATCATCCATCATTTCAGTAATCTTACGTGACCAGACCGCCGGATCATTGGGACTTATTAGGTTACCGGTCACGCCTTCATCGATCATGCTTTCCACCGCCCCACCGGACGATGCCAGCACCGGCAGGCCATGGGCCAGGGCTTCGGCCACCACCAGGGGGAAATTCTCACGGGCCAGGGTGGGGAAGACCAGCAGGGCGGCACGGGCCATGGCCTGGGAGACTTCCGCCGGCGACCGCCGGCCCAGGAAGCGCACGCCCGGCGGCACCTCCAGGGCGTCCCCGCCTTCGGCCGGACTGTCGCCGATCACATCCAGCGGGACCTGCAGGTGCCGCCAGGCCGCCAGCACGGTCGCCAGCCCCTTTTCCGGTGACAGCCGGCCCACGAACAGCACACCGGCCCGGTCGTCATTGCCGGCCGGCTCCGGCCCCGGATCGGGTACCACGGGCGGGCTGACAATGATGCGCTCGGGCGGCAGGCCACCGGCCACCAGGGTCCGGGCCGAGGAGGGGGACAGGGCGATGAACCGGTCGACCTTGCGCCGCCAGGTGCCCAGCAGCTTGTGTGTGCCGATCAGCGCGGCCATGGCCGTGCTGGCCACGACACTGTCGCGGTAGCAGGCATGGACGATCCCCGGCCAGGGCACCAGCCGGCCCAGGCAATCCTCGCAGGATTTGCCATCGCGCAGCAGCAGGGCATTGGCGCAGAGCAGGCGGAAATTATGCAGCGTCTGGACGGTGGGCACCCCCAGCGCGCGGGCCGCGTCATGCACCGCGGGCGACAGCAGCGGGAAAGTATTATGGACATGCACGATATCGGGCCGGAACCGCCGGATCGCCGCCGAGGCGGCAGCATAGCCCTGCCTGGACCAGATCAGGTGCCGGGCCACGCCCAGCCCTTCGGGCACCCGCTGGTTATCCTCCAGCAGCAGGTCGACCGCGACACCGCCCTGGCGCAGCAGGGTCAGTTCGGCATCGACGGCGGCATCCTCGCCGCCGCGATGGCGATAGCGTTCATGGATGATCAGAACGCGCATGGTCCGCCATCACCCCCACCATATGGACCAATGCCGCCCGCGTCACCGCCGCCGGCCCCAGATCGCTTGTGTCGATCAGGGCGCTGTTGGGCACGGCCGCGGCCAGCGCCCGATAGGCCGCCACCTGCCGCGCGGCCTCGGCCAAGGTCGCCTCACCCTTGCGGCTGACCAGTTCCGCCGGATCGGCGACCAGGAACAGGGCCCCCAGCGGACGCGCCGCCGCCGCCGCCAGCCGCCGCACCGCCGCGTCCCCCAGATCGATACCGCGCCGGCGGGGGGCGACGATGTAATCGAAACCATAGCGGTCGAACAGGACCAGCCGGCCCGCGACCAGATGCGGGCGCACATGCAGCCAGTGGCCCAGGCGGAAATCCAGCCAGGCCAGGCCCCAGCGCAGCCAGGACCGGAGCGTCCCATGCGGCCGTTCCGCCGCCGTGCCGGCGATGGGCGGCAGGCCCCGCGACCGGCGCGGCCAGAGGAAGGGCCGTGTATGCAGGACCCGGATGCCCGCCGCCAGCTGCCGGGGAACGCTCCAGCCCAGACTGTCCAGCAGCGATGTCTTGCCGGCACCGTCGGGCCCGCTGAGCGTCCAGAGCACGCCCGGCGGCCGCCAGAGGCGCCCCAGCCCGTCGGTCAGTTTCGCCAGCAGCAGCCGCAGCAGCAGGAAAGGCCGGCACAGCAGGGCCATGACCAGGGCGGACAGCCGGCCCGGCGGCAGAATGCCGAAGGCGGCGCGCCGATGGGCGCGCGCGACCTGGATATCGGCCGACCGCGACCGGCCATGGGACAGCTTGTATTCCAGCGCCCGCACGCTGCGCGCATCCTCAATGTCCAGACGGCAGGCCCCGTCCTCGATCCGGGCCGCGGCGAACAGGTGGGCCGGATCGGCAAAGGGGATGCCGCGTGCACTCAGCGCGCGATGCAGATCGACCTGCAGGAACTCCCCGGCATCGTTACGGGCCAGGAACAGCAACAGACAGCTTCCTCTGGGTACCGACATGACCAGCCGCCAGCCAAGCGGCTCCACCATCTCCAGCACCAGGGAGCGCCAATCCGCCCAGGGTCGCCAGGCGGCCAGCAGATCGGCATCATGTCCGGTCAGGGGCGCATCGGCCCCCACCCCGTCCAGGCGGGCCAGCTGCCAGCCCCGGGCGGCGGCGGCACGCAGCAGTCCGGCCAGCAGGTCGGTGCGGGTCATCGCCGCCACCGTTCGCGCAGCGCATCCCACAGGGTTTCGCCCATCACGGATTTCAACATTTCCTTGGGCCGGGCCAGCCGGATCATGCCCTTGCCCGCCAGCAGCCGGGAAAAGCCCTGCGGCGTGGTGCGGCTGGTGACGGGCAGGGCCGGCAGCAGGCCCGACAGGTCCTCACCCGCCAGGCCCCAGCGCATGGTGCGGACGAGCCGGTATCCGTGCGCCGTCGCGCGATCGGCCAGACCGGGCGGGCAGAGACCGCCCGGCGGGGCCAGCCAGTCGATCTCCCGCCCCGTCAAGCCGGACAGGATGGCGCGGGGTTGCGACAATTCACGGTCCAGATCCGCCGGCTCCATGCGGTCGAACCGTTCATGGGTCAGGCCATGGGCGCCGATGATATGCCCCGCCGCCGCCAGGGCGCTCACCTGCGCCGCCGTCAGCCGCCCCGGCTCCCCCAGCCGCCCGGCGGGCACCAGGAACAGACCGGTCAGCCCGCGCCGTTCCAGCAGGCGGCCGGCCAGGGCATGGTCGTCCGTGGCATCGTCGAAGGTGATGAACAGGCCCCGCCCGTCATCCAGGCGCAGCGGCCCGTCCGGCGTTTCCCGGCGCGCCCCCAGGGCCAGCAGCCGGTCCAGCTGCTGTTCGAAGGCCGCGACGGTCACGTCATGGAACCGTTCGGCGGTCCCTTCGACAATCCGGTGATAGACCAGGATGGCATGGGTCATGGCGGGGTCCCCAGCGCATCATAGACCGCCGCCACGCGGGCCGGCCAGGTGAAGGTGCGATGCGCATGGGTCCGCGCACCTGCCGACAGACGGGCCCACAGACCGGGCTCGTCGATCAGCCGCTGTGCGGCCTGCGCCAGCCCCGCGATGGCCGTGGCGGGATCGGGGGCGGGCACGGCGAAGCCCGTGCCTTCCACCACCAGCCCCGGCGGCCCGCCCAGGGCCAGACAGATCACCGGCAATCCGGCGGCCATGGCCTCCGCCGCCGCCATGCCGCCGCTGTCATGCAGGGCCGGAAACAGCAGGGCATGGGCCCCGCCCAGCTGTGCCCAGGCCTGCGGGCGCGGCAGGGCGCCATGGAAATGCACCTTGCCGGCGATGCCCAGGCGGCGGGCCTGATCCTCCAGCCGCCGCCGGCAGGGCCCATCCCCGATCACCGACAGCCGCCAGTCGGCCTGGACGCGGACCAGGGCCGACAGGGCCAGATGCACGCCCTTGTGCGCCAGAAGATCGCCCAGGATGACGAAGCGGAAGGGGCCGCCCGATGGGGGAGCCGGCACCATCCGGGCCAGCTGCTCCAGATCGGTGGGTTTCAAGGCCACCTGCGAGACGGTCAGCGGCTTTTCCGCGCCCAGGGCCTTCAGGCAGACCGCCGTTTCCGGCGTGGAGGCGACGGCCAGCCGGCAGCCTTGCGCCGTGGGCCGCATGAACCCGCCCCAGGCCGATACCCGGCCCAGCAGGGCGCGTGCCGCCTCATAGATACAGGCACGCACGCCAAGCGCCGGCCAGAAGGCAGGCGGGGTCCGCTCCCCCCCGCCCACCGGTCCCCAGATGAAGGGCAGGCCCACCTTGGACAGGGCGCAGAAGGACCAGTACTGGGCAAAGGTCACGTGATGGCCCAGATCGCTGCCCCGCTCGGCCGCGATGGCCCGCAGCACCGGCACGGCGCTGATCTGCCAGGAAATATAATGCAGCCGCAGGCCCAGCCCGGCCCAGGCATGTTTCAGGCGGTGCAGGGCCGGCGGCAGCTGATGCCAATGGAAGCGCAGCAGCGGCCGCGGCCGCAGGGCCAGCTCCGCCTCGATGGCATCCCGGTTGCCGGCCTGGGTCAGGATATCGACCTCATGGCCGGCATCGGCCAGGGCCGTGGCCCAACCCCAGCCGACCCCCGGTTCTGACCCCCGGTTGGGATTGCAGGAATAGGCGGAGAGCAGGATGCGCATGCCTAGACCCGCCGCAGCAGGAAGGTCAGGTTGGTGGCCGCCAGATCCGACGGCGGCAGATGGGCGAATTCGCCATGGGGCCGGATGCGGGCCAGTTCCGCCAGTTCCGCCGCCCCACCCCCATCAACCTGCCAGACCAGCCGTTCGAAGGGCAGCCCCTCCAGCAGCGTGGCATGCTGGGACGGGCGCAGCCGGTTCAGGGGGGTGAAGCGGTTATCGAACCAGCGCTTCCAGGTGGCGCTGGAATAGCGCAGGAAATTGAAGCGCGACAAAGACGGATCGGGGATGGCGTACAGATCGTCGAGCTGGATCGTCGCCAGATAAAGCCCGCCCGGCCGCAGGCAGCGGGCCGCCTCCTCATGCATGGCCCGGATCACGGATGGCGGGGGATAGATCATGACCTGGATGCAGGTCACCAGATCGAAGGTGCCCGACGGCACCGGGAAAGGTGCATGGGCCGGGGCATGATAGACCATATCCTGGGCGGCCAGCAGATCATCGGCGGTCGCGTCGCATCCGATATGGGGATGGGGGGCCGCCTGATCGATCTCGATCAGGCGGCGGGCCACATCGGACACCTTGTCCCGGCACAGCAGCGCCGTGACATCGGTCAGGACCTGGCGGCCCATGCCATGGCGGCGGAAGGTCAGGGGGATCACGGGCAGCCAGCCGCTGCCGATCTCCAGATGGGCCTTCACATCCGATGGGGCCATCCCCGCCGCATCCCGCATCAGGCGCAGATATGACAGGGCCTCTGCATGCTTGCTGTCGATATTGATCAGCACGTCGGAGGGGGACAGGATCCGGCGGGTCTGCTGCCGCTGGTAGAAGGCGGGGCCGAAGGGGACCGCCCCCAGCAGGCGCTGGATCGCCACCTTGGCCAGGAACCGGATCATCGGGAAACCCCTTCATTGGTCAGGCGGCCATCGGCTGGCACCAGATCGGTGGCCAGGGCCATGATATCATCGAACGCCGCCCACAGGCCCCGCTGCTCGATCTCCCAGGAATGGCCCCAGAGATGCAACACCCCGCCCTGGCGGCGGGCGCGGGCGAACAGGGTGGCCATGGCGCCCGGCAGCCCCCCGCCCGCCCGCAGATCGGACAGCACGGCCAGACGGTTGCCGCCGCCGCCATGGCGCAGCCAGTTGCGCAGCAGGGCCGGCAGGCCGTGATGGAAGATCTGGGCCGTGGTCCCCATGGCGAACGGGTCGGGCCCCGGCCCCAGGCACAGCATGCGGGTGGTGCGGGCATAGGCGAAGCCGGCCTCACGCGCCAGCGCCCGGCCCCAGGGACCGGGATGCCCGCCCGGATAGGCAAAGCCGCGCACCGGCGCACCCAGCACATCCTCCAGCCAATGCCGCCCCTCCTCGATCTGGCGCCGCGCCTGCTCCCGCGACAGGCCGGGCAGCCGCACATGGTCGCTGGTATGGGCGGCCAGCTCGAACCCCTCGGCGGCCAGGGCGCGGATATCGGCGGCGGCCATCACCGGCCGGCCTTCGACATTGTGGCGGGGCACGTAAAAGGTGCCGGGCAGGCCGCGACGGGCCAGTTCGGCGGCGACACGGCGGTCCAAGGGGTGGCCGTCATCCCAGGAAGTGGTGAGGCGCAGCGGCAGGGGCTCAAACATCGCCGTCCTTCCGGGCCAGGATCGTGGCCCCGACATAAAGGGCGGGTTCGCGCACGATCAGCCGGTCAAGGGCCGCCGCCGCGAAGCCCAGAAGCTGGAAGGGCAGGGAAAGGCCGAAGGCCAGGGCCAGCAATGCTGCATCCCCGGCCCCCCGGCCGGCGCGCCAGCCGCGCCGGTGCGCCACCAGCAGGCGACCCGGCAGGTCGGCCAGAAGCGAGGTGATCAGCAGGAACGGCCCGCCCCGGCATTCGGCCGCCACCGGCGTGAAACCGGCGCGGCGCAGGTCCATCTCCATGCCGGCGACGGTCCAGCGCCAGAGATCGCGGCTGCGGCCCGCCCCGCACAGGAAGGGAAAGGAGATCAGCACCAGCCCGCCCGGCTTCAGCACCCGGTGCGCCTCGGCCAGAGCCTGCCCCGTGTCGGGCACATGCTGCAGCAGGTGGAAGGCCGTGACCAGATCGGCCACCCCGTCGGCCAGGGGCAGGAAACAGGCATCGGCAACCAGTTGCGCCCTGTCATCGGCGACGGCATCCACCGCCACCATGCGCAGGCCGGGCCAGACCCGTTCCAGATGCCGGGCGAAGGGGGCGGTGCCGGCCCCCAGATCGAAACCCAGCCGGGCCGACGGTTCCCCGCCGGAAGCCAGATGACGGGTGATGAAGGACCGGACCAGGGCCCGTTCCGGCAGCACAATGTTCTGCAGGCGGCGATAGGCCAGGACAAGCGAACCGATCATGGAACGACCCTCCCCAGAATCCCATCAATCAGGGCCAGCAGCCGCTGCCGGATCCGGCGTGTGGGACGGGCGTAAAGATCGGCGATGCCCGGCTCCGCCTGCTGCTCTTCCAGGCGGGCGGCATAGCGCAGCAGAAACAGCGCCAGTTCCAGTGCCGGACGGGCGGTTCCCCGTGGCAGCAGCAGCGTGGCCAGCGGCACCACCGCCGTTCCCGCCAGGGCCGCCGGCACCGTCCCCCAGATGGCGGCGCGGCGCAGAAGCGGCAGCAGCGTCCATTGCAGACGGTCCTGGCTGCTGGGGGCCTGCGGCTCGAAATACTCATAATCCAGCAGCATCGGCCCGGTGGGACCGTCCAGCACGTTCCAATAGACGAAGTCGCCATGGATAGGGCCGCAGCGCACCATTTCATCAGCGAAACGGTCGAGCAACCGCAGCCGGTGCGTCTCGAACCGGGGCGCAAGCGGATCGGGCAGGATCGCGCGGACCGGCCGCAGGTCGACCGGCGCCGCCTCATAGGGCCCGGGCCGGGGTGACAGGGCATTCCAGCGGGTCAGCACCCGCCCCGGCTCGAAGGTCAGCCAGATCGCCCCCCAGTCGCCATGATCATGGCTACCCAGAAGGCCCGGCCGCCGGAACGGGGCATAGGGCGGCGGTCCTGCATAGGCTGCAACCTCGCGGTGCATCAGGGCATTGGCATGGGGATGCATCGCGAGCTTCACAAAGCCCTGACCATCCGCCAGCCGGATGGCGACCTTGGCCGGATCGATCAGATCGGCCTTCTCGATCGCGCAAGGAATGCCGGCTGCGGCAAGCAGTGACACACATCGGTCAAGATCAAGCATCGCGGCTTCACAGGAATAGGATAACAGGATGTCTGCCGATCACTGAGCTGATCTTGGGGTTGTCGGATTGCGCACGGGTGACACGGGTTCGCGGCAAGCTGCCATAAGTTGAGGACGGGTCAAAGCCCATTGATGAAACAGGGCTGAAACTATACGTCCGCCACGCCGGTGCGGGCGCAACCGTTCCGACTTGACCTTGTCCCCGGTTCCTCCGCATGGTGTCGCCCGTTGCGCAATATCTCGGTCCCATCCCCGGGTGACCAGGGAGCATCTGGAATGTGTTCATGACCGTCCCTGCGAAAAGCGAAATCTCTTCCGGTACCGGAACGAGGCATGTTGGTCTTGTTTCAGAGATCGATATTCGCCGTACCCTGTCCATGCTGTGGCGCCGGCGCTGGATGATCGCGGCGATCCTGGCTCTGTCGGTGGTGGGAAGCTGGCTGTTCGTCTCCCGCATCGAACCGGTCTATACGGCGACGGCACAGGTGATGATCGACAGCCGGCGCACGCGCATCGTCGATATCAAGGAGGTGCTGTCGCAATTGTCACCGCAGCTGGTCACGGTGACAAGCGAGGTGGAGGTCATCCGGTCCCGTTCCCTGGCGCAGCGGGTGGCCGATACGCTGGACCTCTACAAGGAAGCGGAATTCAACCCCCGCCTGCGGCCCCAGCAGGAAAGCCGGATCGGTGCCCTGGTCCAATTCGTGAAGAATGGGGTCCGCTCCCTCTTTGGCGGGAACAGCCAGGATACTCCGCCGACCCCGGCGGAGGAACGGGAGAACGTGGTCACCCGCGTCCATGGCGGCCTGTCGGTATCGGTGGTCCCGCAATCGATGGTCATCCAGATCTCCTACCAGTCGATATCGCCCAGCACCGCGTCACGGCTCGCCAATGCCTTTGCCGAGGCCTATATCGCCGAGCAGCTTGAAGCGAAATTCGAGGCGATCCGCTACGCGACCTCCTGGCTGAACGGCCGCCTGGCGTCCCTGCGCCAGACGGTGGGGGAGTCGGAGCGGGCGGTGAACGCCTATCGCGCCGAACATAATATCCAGGAAAGCCGCGGTCAGCCGGCGAACCAGCAGAAGCTGGGCGAATTGACGACGCAGCTGACCGCCCTCCAGGCGCGCCGGGTCGAACAGGAAGCCCGCCTGGCGCGGGTGGAGCAGATCCGTTCCACCGGCATTGGCGGCGCGCTGCGCGCCGACGAACTGCTGGACAGCCCGCTGGTGCTGAAGCTGAAGGAACAGGAAGCAACCCTGGCGCGCGAGGCGTCGGAGATGGCGTCCCGCTATGGCGACCGTCACCCGGAGATGGTCAAGGTCCGGGCGGAGCTGGAGGAAATCACCTCCCGCATCAACTCGGAAATCAATAAGCTGGCCTTGGGCCTGCGGAGCGACGTCGCCGTGCTGCGCGACCGGGAGGCCGGCCTGTCCGGCCAGATCCGGGCGCTGGAAACCAATGCCTTCTCGCAGAACACGGCGGAAGTCCGCCTGCGGGAACTGGAGCGGGAGGCGCAGGCCAACCGCGCCATCTATGAAACCTTCCTGACGCGCTTTAAGGAAACCGGCGAGCAGGAGCACATCCAGCAGGCCGATAGCCGCATCATCTCCCTGTCCACGCCGCCCAAGGCGCCCAGTTATCCGCGCAAGGGGGCGATGGTGCTGGGGGCGGCCATTGTCGGCCTGATCCTGGCCGTGGCCCTGGCCATGGTCATCGAACAGTTCGACAATACGTTCCGCTCCGGCCTGCAGGTCGAACAATATACGGGCGTGCCGGCCTTGGGGCTGATCCCCGAGATCCGCAATGTCAGCGCGGATACACGGGTTGAATCCTATGTGGTGGACAAGCCGGAATCCTCCTATGCCGAGGCCTACCGCATCGCCTGGTTCGCGGCCAAGCACGCGGCCAACGCACCCGATCCGCAGGTGCTGGTCATCACCTCGTCGGTGCCGGAGGAGGGTAAGAGCCTGACGGCCCTGTCGATGGCCCGCACGGCTTCCGGCCTGGGATTGAAGACCATTCTGATCGATGCCGACCTGCGCCGCGCCTCGATCGCCTCCAAGATGGGCATCCAACCAGAAAAGACCATCGCCAAGGTCCTGGCGGGGGAGACCACCCTGGCCGACGCGGTGATCCGCGACCCGGTCTCCAATCTGGATGTGTTGCCCGGCGTGCCGTCGAACCGCCGCGTCATCGACCTGCTGCGCGTCTCCGACGAGTTGCGGGCCCTGGTCGAAACGCTGCGCCAGAATTACGATATCATCATCATCGACAGCCCGCCCGCCCTGTCCGTGGCCGATATCCAGATCCTGGCCCGTCTGGCGGATGCCACCCTGTTCTGTGTCCGCTGGGATGCCACGCCGCGCGAAAGCGTGCAGGCCGCCCTGCGGTCGCTCCAGGACCATCAGGTCCAGCTTTCGGGCATCCTGCTGACACGCGTCAATGTCCAGCGGCATGCGAGTTACGGCCACCGTGACATCGGGTATTATTATGGCCGCTACCACAGCTATTACACGGAATGACCGGGAGGGCGGACGGCGGGTCCGTCCCCGTTCCGGGGCGGTGCTGCCGTCGCTGGGGATCGGTCTTGTCCTGACGCTGCTGGCCCTTCCCCGGCTAGCCGGGGAAGGCAGCCTGTGGGCCGCGCGCGACGGCTTGCTGTCCACGACGCCCGGCCCGGATATCACGCCCGCCATGGCCGGGCGGCTGACGGAAACGGCCGGGCTCGCCCTGCTGGCGCCGGCCTTCGCGGAGGCCGGGACCATCTGGCTGCGTCTCGCCCTGGAAGGGCGGGGGGCCATGCCCCTGGAGGGACGGGAAGGAGGCATGGCCCTGCTGCCCGCCGCCCGCCAGGCCTTCGCGGATAGTCTGGCGCTGGCACCGGGTGACCCCCTGACCTGGTTCCGGCTGAGCTATACGGCATCCAGGGAAGGCCGGTTCGAGGCCGCGGGCCGGGCCTGGCGGATGGCGGTGCTGACCGGCGCCTTCGATCCGCAGATGATGGAATACCGGCTGGGCCTGGGTTTCAGCCTCTGGCCCCACATGGATATGGCGGGCCGGGCCGCCATGGAACGGCAGTTGCTGGTCTTCTGGTCATGGGGGCCGGGTACGGTCTCGGAACTGACCCAGCGTGACAATGCCGGCGACATTGTACGCCAGGCCCTCGCCGACCGACCCGACATCGTCGCCGACATCGAGCGGCGCATCGCCCTGCGCCAGGGAAAGTGACGGCATGGAGACGGATGTCCTGACCCCGGTACTGTCCGGGCTCATCGGTGTCATGGGGATGCTTCTGGTTCTCGGATGCGTCGTGCTTTTTGCCGCGCGGCGGTGGGAGATGGCGGGCGCCTATCTCCTGTTCGCCATCATCGAGCAGCAGCTGGGACTGGATATGGGCATCCGTCTGCTGAACTACACCGTGTCCCCCATGGACTTCCTGTCCTTCTGCGCGGTCACGGCGGCGGGGCTGCGTCTGCTGGGGCGCGGGCGGATGGATATGGTGGAGATGCTCTGGTTCCTGGCATTCCTGAGCCTGCTGCTCGCCTTCGCCCATGGGGTGCAGTCTTTCGGCTTCCAGTCGGCGACCATCTCCTATCGCCGGTTCTTCTATGTGTCGGCTGCGATCATCTACATGCTCAGCTTTGCCTGGGGGAAAAAGGATATCAACCGCCTGATCGGGATGTGGGGGATGGCGGCGTTCATTCTGACCTTCATTGCCATCTCCAACTGGCTCGGCATCTTCGCCTCGCCGATGATGGAAAATCAGACTCTGATCAATGCCTTCGACAGTCAGCGGGTCCTGCCCGCATCGTCCGCGTTCATCCTGACCCAGGCCGGGCTGATCGGGCTGGCCGCCTGGTCACGCCAGGGGGAAGGAAGCCACCAGCGCCTGCTGTCGATCCTCTTCCTGGTGGTCATGGGCCTGCTTTATCACCGGACGGTCTGGGTCGCGACATTCGCGGGCATCATCGCCATCCTGCTGCTGCAACCCCGCGCCGTGGCCCGCCTCGGTGTGCCGCTGGTGATCGGGCTCCTGCTGACGCTGGCGCTGTGGACATTCCAGACAGGGCTTGGCGACACATCCCTGGCCGCATCGATGAAGGCGGCGATATCGGAACCGTTCACGGAGGACAGCAGCTACAACTGGCGGGTTGAGGGCTGGCAGATCCTGGTGTCCCGCGCCCTGTCGGACGGGATCGCCACCATCGTCATAGGCGCCGGTTTCGGGGTGGGCTATGCCCGGCAGATGGGCTGGGCGCTGGTGGAATATTCCCCCCATAATTTTTACCTGGAGATTTTTCTGAATGCCGGCCTGCTGGGGATGGGGCTGTGGTGTCTGGCCACACTGGAAACGGGGGTGCGGATCGCCAGGGGCGGCATCCATGTCCTCAGCCATCTGGACCGGACGGGAGCGATGGCGCTGCTGGTCACCATCGCCGTTTACAATATCCCCTACACGCTCAGTTCCGAACAGGGTCTGCTGATCGGCATGCTGGCCGCCATGGTCCGGTCGCAACCGGGTGAGAGGACATGACCCGGCGCCTCACCGCCGTCCTGGCCTGTCACAACCGCCGGGACAAGACCCTGGCCTGCCTGGAAAGCCTGGCGGCCTGCCGCCCGGCCGCCGCCGCGCAGGGCATCGCGCATGTCGGGGTGATCCTGGTCGATGATGGCAGCCAGGACGGCACCGCCGCCGCCGTGGCCCAGGCTTTCCCGGATGTGCGCATCCTGACGGGGGACGGCACCCTCTGGTGGGGCGGGGCCATGGCGCGCGGCCTGTCGGCGGTTGGCGATGACAGCGATTTTCAGCTCTGGCTCAATGATGATGTGGTGCTGGATGCCGATGCGTTGGCCCGGCTGGCCGCCGTGCATGACCGGTTGCGGGCCGAAACCGGCAAGGGCGCGGTCGTGATCGGCGGCACGCGTGAGCCGGGGGACGGCACGGCCAGCTATGGCGGCGGGGTGCGGCGCGGCTTCCACCCGTTCCGCTACACCCCCGTCGCCCCGGGGGACCAGCCGCTTGCCTGCAAGGTGATGAACGGCAATATCGTGCTGGTCCCGCGCGATGCCGCAGGGCGGCTGGGCGGCATGGATCCCGCCTTCATCGGGGTCCAGGGCATGGGCGATACCGATTATGCCCTGCGGGCCCGGATGGCGGATATCCCGGTCATGCTGGCGCCGGGCACGCTGGGGACCTGCGCCCGTGGTCAGCGCATATTGCCCTGGCGCGACGGGCGGCGGCTTCTGGCGGACAGGCTGCGGGAAGTGTGGGGCCCCCGCGGCTACCCGCCGCGGGGCTGGTCGCTGTTCGCGCGCCGGCATGGCGGTCCACTCTGGCCGCTCTGGTTCGTCCTGCCCTATCTGCGCGCCATCATGGCGGCACTACGCCCGGCCCCCGGCCCCCGGCCGCGCCGGGTCGCCCTGCTGGAAGGCATCGTGGCGGCCTATCGCGTGCCGGTCCTGCGCGGTCTGGCCCGCTCGGCCGATCCCCTGTTCACGGCCTTCCATGGGGCCGGAAAGCCGGGATATACGGCGACCGGCATCGATTATCCGCTGCCCATGGCGGAGGTGCGGACCCGCAACTGGTTCTGGCCCGGCGGGCGCGGGCGGATCGCCTGCACGGCTGGGGCCCTGCCGGCGCTGCTGTCGCGTCCGGATGCCATTGTCGCCGGTTTCCATGCCCATGATGTCGGTATCTGGACCGTGTGGCTGATGCGCCGGCTGATGGGCTGGCCCCGCCTCATCCTGACCGGCCATTTCGTCATGACCCCGGCCGGTGACGGTCTGCGCGGCCGGATGCGCCGTACCCTGGCGCGGGGGGCGGACGTGGTCCTGCCCTATGGGGAAGAAGGGGCGGCGGCCTGCCGGGCCATCGGCATCGGCCCGGCCCGCATCTTCATCACCGGCAACAGCGTCGATATCGAGAATATCCGGGCCATGCGGGCCGGCCTGTCAGAGGCGGCGGTGCAGGCGGCGCGGCTGGAGCATGGGCTGGGGGATGACCCGGTGTTCCTGTTCGTGGGCCGGCTCTACCCCTCCAAACGGGTGGACATGGTCATCGATGCGGTGCGGGACCTGCGGCGGGCCGGGCGGCGCTGCCGGCTGCTGATCGTGGGGGACGGGGTGGACGCGGCCCGCCTGAAAGCCATGGCGGGGGACGATCCGGGCATCCGCTTCACTGGCGCTATCTTCGACGAGGCCCCCCTGATCCCCCTGTTCGCCCTGGCCACGGCCGTCGTGGTGCCGGGATCGATCGGCCTGATCACGGCCCATGCCTTCGCCCATGATGTACCGGTCGTCTCCTGCCGGGACACGGTCGGGCACGGGCCGGAATTCGCCTATCTGGCGGATGGCGTCAACGCCCTGCTGGCCGAAGCGGGGGTGGCGGGCAGCCTGACGGCGGCCCTGGAAAGGCTGCTGACGGCCCCGGACCTGCTGGCACGGTTGCGGGCCGGGGCCCGGCGAACGGCAGACGGGCTGGGCATCGACCGCCCCGTCCAGACCACGCTGGATGCCGTCCGCGCGGCCCTGGGCGACATCCCCGGTTGCTCCCAATAGGGTATGATTGTGGGGGACGGGCCTCCACACCGCTCGCATCCGGGCGAGCGGACTGTTAAGATCGGCAATCATGGATTGTTGGAAGGCGTAGAATGCATTCCCTGCTGGAAGGCGTGAGCGCAGCGGATATCCGGACCGACCCGTTCCCGCACATCGTCATCCCGGACGCAGCTGATCCGGCGGTCTATGCAGCACTGGCCGACAGTTTCCCTTCCTTCTCCCGCATCGCCTGGGACAGCGAGGGGCCATTACCCAACAACCGGCGCTTCACGCTGTCGGCCCAGGCGATCCTGGATGCACCCGATCTGCCGGACTGCTGGAAGCAGTTCGTCGCCCTGCACAGCGGCCCCGGCTTCCTGGCCACGGTGGAGGCCCTGTTCGCCGGCCATTGGCATCCGGACCTGCTGGCCGTCCTGGGCGGACGCTTGACGGGCCATGACACGGCACGCCTCACATTGCAGGAAAGGCCGGGCGAGGGGGCGCGCATCCGCCAGGATGCCCGTATCGAGATCAACACGCCGGTGCGCGACCGTCCCTCCCTGGCCCGCGGGCCGCACCTGGACACGCCCAACCGGCTCTATTCCGGCCTGTTCTACATGCGCGCGCCGGAGGATGACAGCACGGGTGGTGAACTGGTGCTGTACCGCTGGCGGGAAGGGGCTTGCCGCAACATCACCGCCTATCAGCTGCCGGACGCGGCGGTGGCGGAGGTGGTGCGCATCCCCTACCGCGCCAACCAGCTCGTCCTGTTCCCGCAAGGGATCGACGCGCTGCATGGGGTAGGCCTGCGCCATCCGACCCCGCATATCCGCCGCTACATCTTCATCACGGCGGAGCTGGGGGAGGATTGGCTGACCCTGCCGGCCCAGGAGCACGCAGCATGAGGCTGCTGGTGCATGGCATGCAGTCGGGCGGGGCCACCGCCTTCGCCCAGGTGTTGGCCCAGCGGCCGGGCTGCGTGGCCCTGGTCGACATTCCCAACAATTTCGCGGCACCGCGGGTGACGACGGGTTTGGATTTCGTGGCCAAGGCCGTGGTGACGACGGCCTATCCGCTGGCGGTGCATGTCGAGCGGTTCCGGCCGGACAAGGTCGTCCTGCTGTTGCGCGACCCGCGGGACAATTATGAGAGTCTGCGCACCAAGCCCTATCGCAACTTCTCCGGCCTGATCGACGAGAAGTTCCAGGTCCTGGAGCAGCTCTACGGGCAGTCCCACCGCTTCGACGCCGTCCTGCATTACGAGGATCTGGTGGCGCGCGACCCGGTGCTGCTGGAGACGATGGCGCGGCTGGGCTGGCCGATCGGGCCGGATTATTTCCACTTCCGGCGCAGCTATGACGAGCTGCTGGGCGCCCTGTGGACGGCAGAACCGGGGCTGCTGCAGCAGATGGACGTGGTCTTCGGCAACGCCCGGGGCAAGGAACTGTCCGACAGCCATCGCGACAAGGGCTGGACACGGGCGATTGAGGAGAGGGTGGCAACGCTGTGCCCCCGGCTGCTGGCCCATTACCAGGCCCGCGCCCCCTCCCGCCGGCCGCCACCCTGTCGGTGGTCGATGACAAGCTGGTGACCAGCCTGAAGAAGAAGGAAGTGCTGGCCAAACGTT
>NZ_JBXAFZ010000021.1:0-98196 GCF_058793615.1 Niveispirillum sp. GW835-FHT14G11 | reverse complement strand
AAATTTGTTCGTTGTCTTGCTCATCGTAGCCCCATCCTCTCAGGAGTTGGAGCCGCCGACAATCCCGGCGCGGTTCAGATCGTGCTGCCCCCTGATTCATCACCCTCTTCAGCACCCAGCTGAACTGGCCCCCGTTTTGACCGGACATTCAGGCCTAGCCTGGGAGGCTTGGGGATATCCCTGAGCATGTGCATATGCCTGAGATTGAGATCATCACAGACGGCGGCCGCCGGCGGCGTTGGACGGCGTCAGAGAAGCTGCGGATCGTTGAGGAGACGCTGGACGGCCGATCGAGCATCTCTGTTGTGGCCCGTCGGCATGGCGTTGCCCCGAACCTGCTGTATCGTTGGCGGCGTCTGATGCTGGAGGGCGGGAGTGTAGCCGTGGCGGATGATGACGATGTGACCAGCAACAAAATTGTCCGGCAGCTTGAGGAGCGGGTGCGGGAGTTGGAGCGCCAACTCGGCCGCAAGGTGCTGGAGGCGGAAATCCTGCGCGATGCACTGGAAAAGTCGCGCTCAAAAAAATCTTGCTCGCGCGGTCGCCGCTGAAGGGCGGTTCGCGGTGAAAGCGGTGGCTGAAACCCTGGGCGTGGCCCGGTCCAATCTGGTTGATCGGCTGGCGGGCCGGACCCGGCCGCGCGGTCGCTACCACAAGGCCGATGACGCGGTGGTCGTGCCCATGATCACCGCCCTGGTGGCGGCCCGGCCGACCTATGGCTATCGCCGGATCACGGCGCTGCTGAACCGGCAATTGCGGGAGAGCGGCACCGCACCGGTGAACCACAAGCGGGTCTATCGCATCATGCAGGCCAACAACCTGCTCCTGGCCCGCAAATATGAGGAGCGGCCCGATCTGGCGCATGACGGCAAGGTGATCGTCATGCGCTCCAACCTGCGCTGGTGCTCGGACGGGTTCGAGTTCGCCTGCTGGAATGGTGACGTCATCCGCGGCGCGTTCATCATTGATGCCCATGACCGGGAGATCGTCGCCTGGCGGGCCGTCGTCAATGCCGGCATCAGTGGTTCCGACATCCGCGACGCGATGCTGGAAGCGGTCGAGGTCCGGTTCGGCGCCTTGCGTGTTCCCCAACCCATCGAGATGCTGTCGGACAACGGCTCGCCGTATATCGCCAGGGACACAAGGATCTTTGCCCAGCAGCTCGGCCTGAAACCCTGCTTTACCCCGGTGAAAAGCCCGCAGAGCAATGGCATCGCCGAGGCCTTCGTTAAAACCCTGAAGCGTGACTATGTGCAGGTCATGCCACTGCCGGATGCCGAAACCGTCCTCGGACAGATCGGCGGATGGATTGATGACTACAACAATAACCACCCGCATTCAGGCCTCAAAATGCGCTCGCCCCGCGAGTTCATAAGGGCATATCGTGAAACCGCCTGAATGTCCGGCCAAACGGGGGCCAGTTCACCAGCATTGTCACTCCCATAAGACGTAAATCAGTATCTTCGTCTCTCGCCATTGCGGCGCCCAAATTCACAGATTCTGATGAGGAGGCCTTTGTTGTCGACACTGCTGTCGATTTCGACTCTGATTCTCGACCGATACTCACGTCACTCACCCGAGAGAGAACAGCATCGAAATTTTTATCTGGCGCAGTGCTTGCAGGAGATTCAAGCGCCCAAGGACTCACTTTTAATCTATCGGATGGCAAAACATCTGTTTTCATCGCCAAATCCATGAGAAGTATCCTTGTGGGTCACGCCTAAGTTCTGGGTTAATTATGACGTTACATTGCTTAGAGATGTTTACTGCATTCACACATGGGGCCCGTTTGAATCTACATACTATCAACTTCGTATCCAGCATTCCGCAACTCACGCCTTATCTGCTGGTCTCCAGAACGTGGAACTACTTCATCAGTGCGGTCAACGACCCTCGCCCATTGTTGAGCAACAGAATCGGATACTTCGCCCCCCGCTCCCAGAAACAAGCCTTGGGTCAATGTCACATGCGCAGCTTCGAACGATCCTGCCCCAGCGCATAGAATGCTCCGAGTGGGCGCGTCCTGATGAACGAGCGCCAACAAACCGGGGCTGACGCGGTCGGGAGCCAGACAGGCTAGCACGTCCTCCGGGAGCAGCCCTTTCAGCATCTGCGTCGCCGCCGTCGGTGCCAAGCAGTTCACGCGGATGTTGTTTTTCTCGCCCTCCAAGGCAAGGGTCTGCATCAAGCCGACCAAGGCCATCTTGGCCGCGCCATAATTGGATTGGCCAAAATTGCCATAAAGGCCGGAAGAGGAGGTCGTGAAGACGATCCGACCGTAGTTCTGCTTCCGCATCAACTCCCAGACCGCCTTCGTGCAATGAACGGCCCCCATCAGGTGCACATCCACGATTAGCCTGAAATCTTCGATCTCCATCTTGGCGAAGGACTTATCGCGGAGAATACCGGCATTGTTCACCAGAATGTCGACGTGTCCCCAATCCGCCATCACCTTCTCGACCATCATCCCGACCGCAACCGGGTCGGTTACGGAGCCCGCAACAGCCATCGCGACACCACCTGCAGCCTCGATCTCCTCCACCACCGCTTGAGCCGCAGGCAGCGCCAGATCGTTGACGACCACCCTCGCCCCCTTGCCTGCCAATGCCAAAGCGTGGGCACGGCCGAGGCCATTGCCTGCTCCGGTGACAATGGCGACGTTGTCGGAAAGATTAATCATTCGCGTCTCCACAAAGTACGGACATGTCGTTCATTTAAGATCCGGGAAATGCCAGGGCATCTTTGAAAGTCTGCCGCAGAACCTTCTTGTCGACCTTCCCGGTGGCGGTCAGTGGTACTGGCGCTACGATGATCTGATCGGGCAACCACCATCGCGCCATCCGAGGGAGCAGGTAATCTCGAAGCGCTTGGATATCGACCGTGCAACCTTCATGTGGTTCCACGATCAGGATGGGCCGTTCTTCCCATTTCGGGTGAAACAAGCCAATGACGGCTGCCACCTTGACACCTGCGAAGGCGGCGGCTGCGTTTTCAATATCGATGGAACTGATCCATTCTCCACCCGACTTGATCACATCCTTCTTGCGATCAGTGATACGCATGAAGCCCAAACCGTCGATGGTGGCGATATCGCCCGTATCGAACCAGCCATCTTCATCAAGGGCTGTGACTTCCGACCCGAAATAGCGCTCAATCACCCAAGGGCCCCGTACAAATAGTGCCCCCGACGATTTGCCGTCCCGAGGCAATTCCCGCCCTGCCTCATCAACAATCTTCAGTTCCACACCGAACAGCAATCGACCCTGGCGCGTCCAGATCGTGTCGTTCAGCACGTCTTCCCCCTCGGCAGCCAGCGCCGGCGTAGGAGTCGCGACCACGCCCAGAGGACTCATCTCCGTCATGCCCCAAATCTGGCTGACGGACACGCCATACCGGCCATGGAAGGTCTCCGCCATGTGGCGAGGAACAGCCGAACCGCCGATCACCAGCTTTCGCAAGGTGTGCGGCCGCTGTCCTGTCCGGGCCAGATGGTCGAGATACATCGTCCAGATGGTGGGAACGCCGCCGGAGAAGGTCACTTGTTCCCCCTCAATCAGTTCATGCAGGCTTTCCCCGTCGAAGCGTTGGCAGGGCAGCACCAGCTTGCAGCCGTTTATGGCTGCGGCGAAGGGCAGTCCCCAAGCCGTAGCATGGTACAATGACTGACACGGCATGATGCAGTCGAAAGCCGAAAAGCCCAGGGCCCCGTTGAGTCCAGCCATCAACCCGTGCAGCACCACCGACCGATGGGAATAAAGCACGCCCTTGGGGTTCCCCGTCGTACCGGATGTGTAGCAAAGGAAGGCGCCGGCATTCTCGTCAAAGCATGGCCATCGGTAGTCCTCTCCAACCGCTGCCAGCATCTCCTCATACCCGGCAGTGACGTGCTCTGCACGTCCTGCCAGCGGCACATAATGCTCGACAGTGGCGAGCAAGGGCCGAAGCCGCGCCACGATGTCGGAGAAGCTCGTATCGTAAAACAGTACCCTGCTGCCTGCATGGTTGATGGTATAGGCGATGTGATCATCGGAGAGGCGTGGATTGGCCGTGTGCAGGACGGCACCGCAACCCGGCACCGCGAAAAACAGCTCCAGATGCCGATGGGTGTTCCAAGCCAGGGAACTGACACGGTCGCCAGACCCGATGCCGTGCCGGATCAGCACATTGACCAGTTGCCGTGCTCGCCTCTCCAAATCTTTATAGCCATATCGCCATATAGGCTCATCAACCAGACGAGACACGATCTCCCGCTCCGGATGGGCCGTCGCCGCGTAGATCAACATGTCGCTGATCATCAATGGCCTGGGTTGCATCAAACCGGGCAACATCAGCCTCTCCCCCTGTTTACTTGCAGATGCCTTCGTTGGCGGGCTTGCCTGGCCTATTTCGTTTCGCCGCGCAGCAATTCCTTCAGCCGTACCTTGGACACTTTCTCCAACGTGGCCCTTGGCAGGTCGGGTACGATCCTGACTTCACGCGGAACCTTGAAGTCGGCCAGCTGCGCCGTGCACACCCCGCGAATGCGCTCCGCGAGTTCCGGAGCATGCTGCCCAATGTCCGGGACGGGGACGACAAAGGCCACAGGCACTTCATCCAGCATATGGTCGGGCTTACCGACGACAGCGACCTCGCGGACGCCATCGACCGTGGCGATCACGGCCTCCACCTCGGATGCGGCGACATTCTCCCCGCCGACCTTGAGCATATCCTTGTCGCGGTCAGCAAACCGCAATTCACCATTGTCCAGCAGAGTGACCCGATCACCCGTTATGAAGAAGCCATCCGCATCGAAGGAGTTCGCTGTCGCCGCTTCATCACCCAAATATTCCTGGAAGAGGGTTACGCCACGGATGCCACGGATCAACAAGCTTCCCGTTCCTCCCGGCCGGATGGGATCGCCATTGTCGTCCAACACAGCGATTTCATAAGCCGGATGAGACCGCCCGATGCTCATCGGCACGCTGGGGGCGGACAGGTCGGTGACGATGGCCTGCGTTACCGTCTCCGTCATGCCCCACAGACCCATCGTCTTCACACCGAACCGCTGTTCCAGCGTCGGCAAGGCAACGGCGGGCGAAATGACGCGCATGAAATGACGTTCCGGTACATCGTGTTCCAGCAGGGCCCGGGCACTGAACCCCACCATGGAGCACCAGGTGCAACGGTGACGGACTGCAACCGGCCAGAACCGCGAGGCTGAAAACCGCGGCTGCAGTACCATGCGTGCGCCGGCCCAGAGTGTGGCCAGCATCGAATAGCTGAGCGCATTGGTATGGAACAGGGGAAGGATGACCAGATGCGCATCATCCGGCGTCAGGCATTCGTTCGCCGCACCGGCACGCGCTCCCCACAAACCGTTGGCATGGGTCCACAAGACCGCCTTCGGTCGGGATGTCGTGCCTGAAGTGAACTGGATGCTGAGCGGTCGCCTCGGATCAGGTGGCAGACTTGGGGCATCGTTCGGATCCGCATGCAACGTTGCGAAGGATTGCGTGGAAGATGGTCGGACATAGCCAGCGGGTATTGAATCCATATCGGTGCAGACCAGCCACCGAAGGCCGAGCGCATTCCCGGCCAGCAATTCGACATAACGCGGCTGGGTGACGCCCGCGACGGCTTGGCTATGCGCCGCGAAGAAGGCGATCTCAGCGGCAGAAGAGCGGGTGTTGGTCGTAACCGCGACCGCCCCGATGCGGGCACATGCGTGCCAAGCAATCAGCAGTTCCGGGCAATTGTCCATGTGAAGAAGAACCCGGTCACCGGCGCTGACACCGCGCCGTGATAGGCCAGCGGCCACCGCACATACCTCGCGGTGGAACTCCCGATATGACCAGATCCGAACGGGGCCTTCGAACGGCGCCCACTCCAGAAAGGGTCGGTCAGGCGATGCAGCGGCACGGCTCGACAATAATCCCGCGACATCCATGCGTGCAAACGGACCGACATCGGGCGACCGCGGCAGCGCCCGTATGGCTCCCGGCTTCTCAAGTGCCATTCGTGCCTCCCCAGGCTTCCTGCCCGCTCGTCATTTGTTGCTTGAGCCAGTGGCCAATGCCTCGCAGCGCTTGGTCGGCCATCGGCAATATTGCTTCTAACGCCAGAAAGCCGTGATTGACGCTCAGCACGCGGCGCAGTTCGACTTCCGTCCCCTGTTCCGCCAGCCGCCACGCGAACAATTCCCCCTCGTCCCTCAGGACGTCATATTCCGCCGTCACAATCAGTGTGGGCGGCAGGT
Organism: Niveispirillum sp. GW835-FHT14G11; assembly: GCF_058793615.1. Classification (NCBI taxonomy): domain Bacteria; kingdom Pseudomonadati; phylum Pseudomonadota; class Alphaproteobacteria; order Rhodospirillales; family Azospirillaceae; genus Niveispirillum; species Niveispirillum sp. GW835-FHT14G11. The sequence goes on along the minus strand of NZ_JBXAFZ010000021.1, from coordinate 91,961 downwards.
TTGACAGGTCGTCGGCATGCAACGGTGCGGCATAGGGTGTCGGCGTGCGGCCTTCCCCAAGATACAGATCCCAGAAATGCATCAGGGCGCGACGGGTTAGGCCATAGCCCTCCGCGAACTCCTCATAGGAGGAAGAAAGCCTGGAAGGATGCTGCAAGGCGGGATAGAGCAGGATTTGCGCCGACGGCGGCACCAGTCTCATATCCCTCCTCGCCAGGCACAGGCCAGCGGCAAGGGCGCCGCCGGCACTATCCCCGGCGACCGCATGGCATCGGACATCTACCCCCAGCATGTCGCTGTTGCGCAGGGCCCAATCATACACGTCCCCACAATCCTCGAAGCCGGCGGGGAATGGGTGCTCCGGCGCCAACCGGTATTCGACGGACAGAACTCCCACCCCGGCATCTGCACACAGGCGGCGGCAGATCGCGTCATGGGTGTCCAAATCACACAGGCTCCAGCCGCCGCCATGCAGGAACACCAGCAGTGGGGGGCGACGGGGGGAGACAGGCCGGTAAAGCCTGACCGGGATATATCGGTTACCTACCGGTACGCTCAAGTCACGAACGAAACCGACATTGGCTTGGCACACGGGCAACCGTGACAGCCGCTCTTTCAGACGTACCCGCGCCACTTCCGGCGCTATTGTGTCGATGGGCTGATCCTGTGCTGTCGCACCCAGAATCTTCCTGATCAGAGGGTCTAATGGCATTGTTGACGCTCCGGATCAAGGCTGTCGAGAAAGCTGCGGACGCATGACGGCATCCAGGAAATCCAGCCGATCCCGCCACGGATCGTTCTTCACGACAGCGGTCGCGTTCTCAAACACCATCACAGAGTCCGGTTTTGCCGTGACTGTCGGCCACTTGGTATTGCCGCAGGACGGAATGCCATCGCGAGCAAAAGATACCCAGCAATCACCCATGATGCGGGCCATGGCTTCGTCCTCCGCGCCGAACATCAGCCGTGCCACAGTGGAGATCGCCCCCAGGCTGTCGAACACATACATCAGTTCCGCCCCGTGCCCGGGCCCCGGTGTCCCCCTTCGGCGAGCTTCCCGCACATGGGCATAGCGATAGACGAAAGCAGGCCCCCCGTTCTGTCGAGCCACCCACCGGGCGGGTGCAATGAAGCCGCCATCACGGAACAGGTTCCCACCCAGAACGTCATCATCTCCGCCCTCAGAGCCATAGAGGGTCCGGGCCCTGGCGACGACGTCGCCAGGAAGGGGCGCCAGGACTGTCCGCAACGGGGTACCTGTCGCAGACAGCAGGTTCTGCTCATACGTGTTAGCCCCGATCATCAAGGGCAACTTGGTAGCCAGTCCTGTTCCAAACGCCTCGGGAATAGATTGGGAAATAAGGGTGCCGTCCACCACGGGCGTATAGCCCAGCGGCGACGCTATTTGTCCCAGTACCTCAACCAGCCGGTCCGCGGGAACGGCGCGCAACCCCGACGGATCGCTGGCGCTCACCACCTCTGCCACACGGTCCGCCAGCAGCTCAGCCTCCGCCAGAGAGGGAGAGCGCGACCAGCCGCCGCCCGATTGGACGATAGCTTGCGCAAACAACCCGCGCGACCGTTGTGAGATCATATGAAGCAGAACGCTGGTTCCGCCAGCCGATTCCCCGAAGATCGTCACGCGCGCGGGATCACCGCCAAAAGCCGCGATATTGTCGCGAACCCACTCCAGGGCCGCGATCTGGTCCATAAAAGCGTAATTGGCCCTGGGTGCTTCCGGCTGCTCAGCCGCCAGGGCAGGATGGGCGAAGATACCCAGCAGGCCGAGGCGGTAATTCAGCGTGACGACGACCGCCCCCCGATGGGCCAGCGCGCTGCCATCAAACAGGGGTATGCCACCGGCACCGATCCGGAAGCCACCACCATGTATCCAGACCATGACGGGCAATTTCGCATCGGACCTGACAGACGGCGTCCAAACATTAAGGGTCAGGCAATCCTCGCTCATCGGCCGATCGCGCAGCCGGAACTCCCCTTCACCTTGGCGTTGGGGACAGATTGCACCGTATTCCCGGGTTTCCCGCACTTCGGTCCATGGCTTGACCGGCTGCGGTGGTCGCCACCTCAAGGCACCAACCGGCGCTGCGGCATAGGGGATACCCCGAAAGACCGACAGGTCATCATCATCACTGCCCAACACCGGCCCGGCGACGGTCTCAACACGTGGCTCAGAAGCCCATGCTTCCACCGATGCGGTGAACGGGCCGGCGACCAGTCCGAAGGCCACGGCAAGGACCGTCGCCCTCACGATCAAGGCCCGGTTCATTGACCACCGGCTCCCAGCCCACCGCGCGCTGACGCCGCGATCCAACCCGGCAAGGGCCGTTCGTATTTGGAGTGGATCCAGAGCCGCAGCAGGCATCGCCGCTCTCCTTCCTCGTCATGGTCCACGAAGTCTTTCCGGGAGTGGAAGGTGGTCCAGTTGCTGAACAGCAGGAGATCTCCCTCCTCCAGCGTGAATTCGGCGCAGAATTCCGGGTCATTGGCCAAGGCATTGACACGGTCCAGCGCTCGACGCTCCAGTTCCGTCAGTGGCTGACCGCGCTTGTCGGCACCAACCTCAATGGACTTGGGATTATAGAAGGTTGAAACGGTGTTCCCGACGGCGAAGTAAACCGGAACAGGCTCCGCCAGCAGACGACCACTCATGCCGTCGGCATCGCGCAGGTAGTACGGCAGCCCTTCGATCAGCGGAGCCAACAGTTCCGGCTCCGTCGCCCGGATATGGTTGAACACCGCCAGCGCACTGCAGATCCGGCTTTCACCGCCGGATTTGGCGCGACGCAGACACAAAAGACCGGTGATGTCACACCCGTCCGTGTGGGGCATCAGTTCGGCATTCGACATGTAACCGCGCGCTTCCGGATCACGGGTGTAATCTGCACCGACATTGCGGACCACGGAGATCAGGGCACCCGCTGCGTTCTGCCCCTTGGGAACGCCCATCTGCCGGCCCATCCACAAGGTCAGCGCCTTGGCATCGCCTTCCGGCCAGCGGCGGATTGGGACACCACGGACCAGGAACAGACCGCGCCCTTCCTCCAGACCACGGGCCAAGGCGTCGAGGCGCGCCGACATGAGTGGCGCCAACACCGGCGTTCCGTTGTGAAGGGCCGCGATGACCGCGTCCATCTCTGCGATTTCCTGCTCGGACCAAGTGAAAATCCAATCCGGCTGCTGCAGGAGTTCCGCCGCCGTCCAAACGGCAGTGTCCTGTACCGGGATGTCCCCCAGTGTCGAATTCATGGTGCTTCCTTTTCCGGCCGATAGGGCCTGCCAAGATGGAGGCCCGCGCCCACAAGCAAGGCGGCCCCAATGATGTTGAGAAAATTCGCGCCGCCCATGGCGTAGGCCAGCGCATGTATTCCAACATGCGGCTGCAGCATGTCGCTGCCCCAGCCCACCAACAATGGTCCGAGGCCAAGCCCCAAGAGGTTCTGCAGGAAGATCATCAAAGCGGCCGCTGTGGCCCGCTCCTTGCTGCCTACCTGCGACTGCACAAGGGCGTAAGTCGAGGACTGGTAAAGCGCATTGAGAAATGTCGCAACGATGAGCAGGGCGAACGCTGCCCAGGCATTGCCGGCGAGATATCCCGCGGCCCCGAATGGTACGGCCATCGCCATCGTCAGTGCCGGCCAGAAGGCCAGCCAGCGCCGGTCGCGGTTGCCGAACCAATCGCCGGCGAAGCCGCCGGCGATTCCACCCAGGGCCGTCGCCACCGCGCCGCCAATACCCACGAAAATACCGGCTTCCAGAAGGCTCTTGTCATAGACCCGGGTGTAGAAGGGCACCGACCAGGTTGCCGCCGCATAATTATACATCAGGTGAAAGGCCGACCCCATCACACAGAACATGAAGGCCCGGTTGCGCAGCAGGGTCATGATGACTGACCGCTCGACAGGCCCCTTCCCTGCAACACCGGTGAAACGCGGCGGCTCCCGCACGAACAGGGCCACGGTCACCGCGACAAGGAGCCCTGCCCCTCCCATGGCCAGAAATGCCGCGCGCCAACCGAACGCGTCAGCCAAGGCCCCACCCCCGACATTGGCCATCAATGATCCCAGCGCCGCTCCCACCGCGATGACCGAAAAGGCCCGGGCTCGGAAACGCTCGGTGACGTAATCGGCGATCAGTGAGTGTGTCGGCGGCACGAAGCCCGCCTCCCCGGCCGCGACGGTCAAGCGGGCAGCCAAGAGATGCAAATACCCGGTCGCCAATGCCGACAGGCTGGTCGCCAAGCTCCATACTGCCATGCAGACGGCCAGGATGTTCTTACGGTTGAAGCGGTCAGCCAGAGCAGCGATGGGCAGTCCAAGCGGCGGATAGATCAGCGCAAACGCCGTTCCCCCCAGGAGTCCCATCATGGTGTCCGTCAGGCCAAACTCCTGTTTAATCGGCTCGGCCACAATCCCCAGCAAAAGCCTGTCACCCATGTTAAAGGCGGACACCAGCAGGATGATCATGAAGAACAAGGGCAGCGGCGTCGTTCGCGGCTTTCCGGCGGAGATGATGGACAGGTCCGCAGCGGTGGTAGCGGACGGCTCCTTGATGCTCATTCCCGGTCACCCTACCAGCGTTTCGTGAGTTCGATGCCGATGATTCGGGGATCACCCCAGTAGCTCATGTAACCGCTGCTGACGGCGAACCCGATGGTCTTGTATCGGACGTTTCCGATGTTGTTCGCGAAGACGGCAACATCCATGCCGTTGTCGTCGTTGAACAAGCCGGCCCGCGCATTAATGAGGCCATAGGACTTCTGTCGGCTACGGTCATCCAGATTGCTGGCCGTATTCATTCCGCCCTGCATGCGGGCGTCGAAATTGGCCGTCACGCCCCATTGACTGGCCACCACCGGCTGGCGGAAGGATACGGAGAATGTGCCGGACAGGCGGGGGGCATTGGACACCTGCCGCCCACGTAGATTGGCGTCTGCGGTGTCCTTGCCATATTGGGCGATATTCCACAGGACGCCGCTGCGTACCCAGAGGCCGCGATCAACCCGCAGTGCCAATTCCCCTTCAAGACCGTAGGATTCTGCAGACGCCTCGTTTGTCAGCACAAAGGCCGAGGTGGGGTTGAAACTGTTGACCTGGAAGTCCTTGAACTTCATGTCGAAGGCAGCAGCGTTGAAGGTCAGAGCTCCACCAAGTGCGGTGGATTTCAGGCCCACCTCATAGGCATCCACGGTTTCGGGCTGGAATGTCTGGCTGGCGTTCGCACCGGCGCGGGTATCCAGATTGACGCCCCCTGCCTTGAAACCGTTGGCATAACTGGCATAGATCAGGACATCGCTGCTGGGCCTCACCGACGCTATGATGACGCCTGTTACCTGGTCGTCGTCGTAGCGAGCCTGGTAGGCCGGAGTGAAGGCAGCGCAGATACTGGAGGGACGAAGGCCGGTCAGGATCGCATTGGCAGTGGCCGATCCCGTTCCGGTGAAGGTCTGTGTGCAAGCACTGGCCTGACTATAGGCGTAAGAGGCACCACCCTCCTTGTCCTCGCTCTGGTAGCGCAGACCGCCCGTCAGCTCGAGCCAGGATGTGACATGCCAGATATTGTGCGTGAAAGCCGACCAGCCATCACCGTCCAGACTGGTATTCTGCGCCGTAAGACCGCGGCCCGCCTCCCACAACGACGCCGTCACCAGCGGCGATGGAAAGATCAGGGCACGCGTATAGGCGGCGAAATACCGCCCGGCATCGGCGCCCAGCTGCTGGCTCTTCAGATAGCGGGTTTCGGCATCAAAATAATAGAGACCTGCCAGCAGATCGACACTCTCCAGCGAGCGGCTCAGTTGAAATTCCGCAGAATAGAAGTCGTCCTTGATCCGCTCATACTGCCGATACACATCCAGGTTCGTCAGATCGGAGTCCCAATTCTTGACGGCGATGGCACTGCGATAACCCAGCAGGGCGCGAATATCGGCGAAGGACGTCTTCCAGTCCGCCTGCACCGTTATGCCGTCATCGTTGGTATTGGCCGTAAACGGCGCGTTGACCGCCGTGTCGAACCGGTCGTCGCCACCCGGTGGGGTGGGGATGGATGCGCCCAGTCCTTCCATCAGGGTGCGGTGAGCCGTGGCGATCTGGGTGAACGACGGAACCGTGCTGTTCTCGCCGCGTTCAGAATGTTCAGCGATCAGACGGACGGAGAAGTCCTCAACTGGCTTATAAAGCATCTGACCACGCACCAGCCAGCGGTCACGGTCATTGTACCGGGCCCCGGAAGCAACGTCACGCATGTAGCCGTCACGGAAATTTCCCTGGGCAGAAACGGAGAAGGCCAGCACATCATCAGCGATGGGTCCGGTGATCCGACCACTGACGCGGCGGCCTTCCAGGTTCGTCGCTGTGGCCCGGAGGTTGCCGCCGAACTCGAACTCAGGCGCCCGTGTGGTGACGCTGATCACGCCGGCAGAGGTATTCTTGCCGAACAACGTACCCTGAGGTCCGCGCAGCACCTCCACCCTCTCCACGTCGACCAGATCGGTAAAGGCCGTGTTGGAACGGCCGACATAGATGCCGTCCACGAAATAGCCCACCGACCCTTCAAGGCCTGGATTGCCGGTCGGCGTGCCGATGCCACGGATGCGGATCTGCGCACCCAGGCCGACCTGCTGTGACGACGTAATCATCAGCGACGGCGCAACCTGACCCAGGCGTTCCGTATCCACGACCCCGGCGCCAGACAACTGTTCCCCGGTCACGGCCGTGACAGCCACCGGTACATCCTGCAGGGGTTGCACCCGCTTCGTGGCGGTGACAATGATTTCCTCCAGTTCCTCCGGCGCGGAGACCTGCGCCCGAGCCGGATAGCCGTTGCAGGTCGCGATTGTCGCAATACAGGCGACGATGGCGCGCTTCTTCAGACGACGGGACATTTGTGACTTCCTTCCCCCATATTTCCGCCGGTAAAGCGGCATTTTTTCTTGGAGTGCGCCACGCTGCCCAATCCACCAGGATGGAAGGCCGTGTGTTCCAGATCGCGGCGAACACATCTAGCTAAGGCGATACGCATGGCATTGTCAATAATTGACTTTACTCATTCCTCAAGCATGGCTTGAAGGCGTGAGATACCCTCACCGGACGGTGGCGTATGCCGCGTCCGGTGAGGGTGGACTTGCGTTGGGTCTGTTACAGCAGGAAGTCAGACGCCGATACTTGCGACATGGTGGTGTTGGTCAGTTCCAGCACGAACTCCGCCGAAGAGTCGGTGTCGGTATTAACCTGCACCAGAACATGTGAACCGGAAGTCACAACGCGCACCTGACCCGCGCCGGAGAAAGCCGAAGTGCCACGCCAGACAAGCCCACCGAAAGCCGTCAGGTCGACAATATCGTCACCGAAATCATCGAAATCCAGAATCTGGTCGCGGGTAGAAGCCAGGGTACCGGAATCGCCTACCGCAAAGACGAACCGATCATCTCCGAGGCCCCCGTAAAGGTCATCAGCACCGGTGCCTCCCTGAAGGGTATCGTTGCCATCCATGCCGTAAAGCACGTCGGCACCACCGGCCCCCTGCAACAGATCAACACTCCACGATCCGGTGAGAGTGTCGGCAGAACCGGTCCCCACCAGAAGCCCGTCAGCCCGGCCCGACAGAATCTCCATGAAAGCCGTGGTATTGTTGTAGACATGCGACGCGCGATAGGCTGCCGCATCGTCCAACTGCGCCAACGCCGAGGCGTTACCCTTTACATAGGCCTGCAGGAACGTGTCGGACACATCACGCGTGGCCCAGTTGACATAGGTTTCCGTGACGAACCCCAGCGAGTTGAACCCGCCCAGTTCGAAATGATCGGCCCCATCAATTACTGCTGCATGACTGTTGGCGCGGATGCCGTAATCGAACGGGTCACGGCGTTCCAGATAGGACATGCCGCCGTCACCACCGTCGTCCTCGCCGGTGATGGTCAGCGTCGGGACCGTCACGCTCGTCCAGGAGTTGGATTGTGCATTCTCGTAGTACAGGCCTGACCATGTGTCGTCGGTATGAATGAGTTGCGATGCCGGCTTGTTCAGATCATCGGGAACAACCCCCTGCGGCGATATCAAAATCGCTGCTTCGAAAAACGGATTAGCCAGGTTCGCATATTCGGGGAAAGCGCTTTGGACGCCGACCAGCATCTGGGCGGTGAAGGCACCGAGGCTTTGCCCGGCGACAACCGGCGTCGAAAGATCGCCCGTGTAACCGCTGGGCAGTGAGCTGAGAATGGTCGATGCGTTGTCCGCCAGGAAATTCATATCCTTCACGCGTTCGACAGCAGATTGGGGGTTTGAGCGGTCGAAATAATCCTCGATGGCGTCCGGCATCGCATAGTCGTCCAGGTGCCGTGGCACGATGACGATATAGCCCTTGTCCGCCAGTAGCCTCGCGTTGAGGCCGCCAGTGGCCTCGGCATTGGCGTGATTGCCGGCGCTGTAGAACACGACGGGATAGTTGCCGGGTCCGCTGCTGGGATAGTTGACGAAGACCTCCATGGTCCGTTGTTCCGTATGCGATTGCCCGGCGCTATCCACATAGGTGTAGGTGCGGCCGGCATCCATGGTCAGGGTGATGGTCTGAGACATTGCTTGTTTCCTCCCATTTTGCGTTGTCGATTATTGACAATTTGAGCGCCACTCTGCGTTGCCTCCTTTTGTCAACGCTGGACGACAACGCAAGTTCCCATAAACAGAAGATGATCCCTCTGCCGATACGAAAACCCACGATGTCGATAAGTGACACACTCTTGTAGCACATGGCTGCGCGCTGCGTCAGCCCCCTATGTGCAGAAATCCTGAAAATCCATTCAGTGGAGTGCCGATTTATCTATATTTCCATTCCTATGTAATCTTTTTGACTCTCCGCGTCCCATGTTCGGGGAATCAAAGCAAAATAATCAAATACACGAATGCCGATGTCGCGCTCCGGCTGGCCCCAATTATACCATCTACGGACGCCGTCCAACCTTCCCAGCCCATGGAGGATGGGGGTAACGAAAAAGTGGAAACCTCCTGGCCGCTTGCTGGCCAGGAGGTTCCATCTTCACGGCAACTACGGAAAGGATGCGGGAAGGATCTGCACTGTCGACGGTAAAACGCTTTCCGAATTCGTGCCACGCCGCTGTCAGAGAACATCGCTCGGAGTGTCGAAAGTCGTACGGTCCATCCGCAGCAGTATATCGGAAGAGGATTGGAGTTTTGGTAGTTCCCAACCATAATAGTAGGAGCAAGCTGCAATCTTACCCTGCAGATACTTCGCGTCTCCGGTACCGGACTCCAGACTGACTTTGGCCGCCACGGCCTGCTTCAACCATATCCAGGCAAGAACCACATTGCCCAGCAACTCGAGATAGGCAACGGCATTGGCCAGCAATACATCTACCGGCCCATTCGCCCGCTCCGCCGCCAGGACCTGGGTGGTAGCATGCATGACGATCTGCGCCTTGTTCAACGCGTCGGCATAGGGCGAGAGCTCCGCATATGACTCGGCCTGCACGACCGTGGTCCCAATCTCCTCGGCCAGCAACCGTAGCCCCGCCCTGTCGTGCTGCCATACTTTGCGGCCAAGCAGGTCCTGCGCCTGGATGCCGTACGTACCTTCATGGATCGGGTTCAGACGATTGTCGCGGTAATATTGCTCCACCGGATAGTCCCGGGTGTATCCATACCCACCAAGAATCTGAATGGCCCATTTGTTTGCTTCAAGACAATGCTCGGAAGGCCAGGACTTGGCGATCGGCGTCAAGATGTCGAGCAGCAGGCCCGCGTTGCGTCGTACCTCCGGCGTTTCGCCGGTATGCTGCTCATCAACCAGGCGGCTGCAGAAAAGACACAGGCCGAGCGCACCCTCGCTGGCTGCTTTCTGTTGCAGGACCATTCGCTTGACGTCGGAATGTTCCACGATCGGGATCATGGGCATCGTCGGGTCCTTGGCATCCGGCCGGCGGCCCTGCAGGCGCGTGCGGGCATATTCCAGACTGTAGCGATATCCGGCATAGCCCAGCGCCGCCGCACTGAGTCCCACGCCGATCCGCGCCTCGTTCATCATCTGGAACATGTAGGACAGACCATGATGCGGCTCGCCGACAAGAAAACCCTGACAGCGCCCCTCCTCCCCAAAGGACAGGATGGTGCTGGTGGTGCCCCGGTAGCCCATCTTGTGTAGCAGACTGACCAATCGAACATCATTGTCGCCCCCGAGGCTGCCATCATCATTCACCCTGTAGCGGGGCACGATGAACAGGCTGATGCCTTTCACGCCGGCCGGTGCACCCTTGATCCTCGCCAAGACCATGTGAACGATGTTTTCCGACAGTTCATGCTCGCCGCCGCTGATCCATTGCTTGGTGCCTGTCAGCGAAAAGGACCCGTCGGGGTTGGGCGAAGCCGAGGTGGTGATGTCCGCCAGGGATGAACCGGCCTGCGGCTCTGACAACGCCATGGTACCGAAGAAGCGACCGGTCAGCATCGGCTGCATGAACCGGTCCTGCTGTTCCCGGGTACCGAATGACCGGATCAGATTCGCCGCCCCAACCGTCAGGAACACATAGGCCGTGGTGGAAATGTTGGCAGCCTGAAAGAACGTGCAACAGGACTGCACGACCGACCATGGCAGTTGCTGGCCACCACGATCCTCGTCATGGTGCGCGGCCAGAAAGCCCGCCTCGGCGAAGGCTTCGGTAGCCTGCTTCACCTCCGGCAGCATCACGACCTTGCCAACACCACCCTCACGATAGGGTTCATTGTGATCGACGGCATGATAATGCGGGGCAAAATATTCCTCGGCCAACTTCGAGGCGGTATCGATGATCTGATCCACCGTAGACCTGTCGAGGTGACGAAACCGCGCCCTCGTGAACAGCTTATCGATGTCCAGCATACAGTCGATCTGGAACGCAATTTCCCTGGGATCCATGCGGCTCATGTCAAACTCTCATTGGATGTTGGGCGCTACGGGACATGGGCGACGTCAGGGGTAGATTTCGAAGAGTCCGGCCGCCCCCATGCCACCGCCGATGCACATGGTCACGATGCCCCACTTGACGCCGCGCCTGCGGCCCTCCAGCAGCAGATGGCCGGTCATGCGGGCACCGCTCATGCCGTAGGGATGACCAACGGAGATGGCGCCGCCATCGACATTCAGCTTGGCGGGATCGATCCCCAGGCGATCTCGGCAATAAATCACCTGTACGGCAAAGGCTTCATTCAGTTCCCACAAGCCAATGTCGTCCATCGTCAACCCGTGCCGCTTCAGCAGGCGCGGTATGGCAAAGACAGGGCCGATGCCCATCTCGTCCGGCTCGCACCCGGCAACCGCAAGGCCACGGAGCGCACCCAGCGGTCGCAGACCCTGCTTCGCGGCTTGGGCCGCCTCCATGACGACGCAGGCGCTGGCGCCATCCGACAACTGGCTGGCATTCCCTGCCGTTACCGACATTCCTGCGCCTTTCACGGGCTTTAGCGCGGCCAGGCCGGCGGCTGTCGTGTCGGGCCGGTTCCCTTCATCCTTGCCAATGGTGACCTCGCGCGTATCAAATGCACCCGTGACCTTGTCCTGCACCAACATCGTCGTCGTCATGGGGATGATCTCGCCATCGAAACGGCCTGCGTCCTGTGCGGCGGCCGTCCGGCGCTGGCTCTCCAAAGCAAATTCATCCTGGAGGTCGCGGCCGATGCCGTAGCGGGCAGTCACCACTTCCGCCGTCTCCAACATCGGCATATAGATGGCAGGAACCTTCCGAAGCAAAGCCTCATCGGATCCGCGATGGACGTTCATATGTTCGTTCTGCACCAAGCTGATGCTCTCGACGCCACCGCCAACGGCCACCGGAACCCCATCCATCACTACGCGCTGCGTGGCGATCGCTACGGCCTGGAGACCTGAGCCGCACTGGCGGTCCACTGTCGTTCCTGCCGTACCGACCGCAAGGCCGGCCAGCAGGGCCGACTGGCGGGCGACATTGAATCCCGTCGTTCCTTGCTGTAATGCGCAGCCGAGGATAACGTCTTCGACTTCGCCCGCCTCAAGCCGGGCACGCTCAACAGCGTGACGGATGGCATGAGCCGCCAGGGCGGCTCCCGATGTATTGTTGAAGCTTCCCTTGTAGGCACGGCCGATTGGCGTACGAGCGGTACTGACGATGACAGCTTCACGCATGGAAATCACTCCAGTTCATTTCAAAAGCCGCTTCTGCGGAACTTGATGGGGAGAGGTTCGAGTCCGCCGAGCTCAGGTACCCAGGACACGGCGGCAAAGGTCGCGGAAGGCCAGTGCCACAGGCCGCACCATCTCCCCGCTGGTCTTGTCCAAGCGATCCGCAACGGAGTGATGGAAGCGGTGGGCGCAGAACGCACCGGCTACGTTGGTATAGCCGGCCCGGATGATCGCCCCGGTCTCCCCCGGCGCATCCGCCTTCGACGGATAGACGGCCTCCAACCCCGGCACCCCGGCAAAGGCGTGCCGGGCATCGGACAGGAGAGACGGTGTCGCCGCTAGGAACCGTTGGGCATCCGCACTGGGCAATGGAACGAGGCCGCCCGGCGTATCATGAAAATCCCTGGCGCCGAGGCCGGCCCCCAGATGTATCCAGAGGTCGACAGCATCGCGATCTGGCGCCAAAGTGCGAAGCGCATATTCCGCACCCAGATTTTCATACTCATGCCCGCCGGTGGCCAGTAGCAATACCCGCCGATTGCCGGCCCGCACGGCCAATTCAGCCGCCAGCGCCAGGAAGATTGCGATACCGGGTCCGCGTTCCCCTGTGCAGTGGTGCCACCCGTTGCGGGGCGTCGAGATGACAACGGTTCGCGCGCCGCCCGGCCGTTCGGCCGAGAGGTTGCAGGTTGTTCTTTGCCCGCGCCGGCCGGTTACCAACAGTCGGGCTTCCTTCCCATGCCTTGCCGCTTCCAGCAAAATGTGACTGGAGGATTCCCTTAAGGTGACGATGTGCAAAGCACCTAAGCGCATCGATAGAGGCACGTTCAGACTGACCGCCTCTTGCGAGGGGCCGCAAGTGACCAGCATCACGCCCGCAGCTCCGGCAGAAGCAAGTTCGCTCAATATCTGTTGCAGGGCAGCGTTCATGGCCGAATGGCGAGCCCATGGCAACTTGATCACAACATGGCGGTTGGCGAACGCCCGTTTGTCTGTCTGCGGGTCATAGATGCAAAGCGGCGCTATACGCCCTGGAGCCATGTTGAAGCTGGTCGGCTCCTGCGGCAACGCCGGGAACGATACATCGTCGACCGTGAGGAGACCCGCCTCCTGCTGCATAAACGGCGTTTCAAAGGTCTGTCGTTGAGTGCGGTATCCCAGGCCCGTCAGTTCCGCATCCAACCAGTCCGTCACATGGCGGTCTCCCGGTCCGCCGGATCGCTTTATGCCGAAACCGTCGTAACGTTCCAGGACCGATTGTAACGTCGTCTCGGCAAAAGCATGATCGGAATTGTCCTGAGACACTAGCAAGCTGGCGTGGGCTTGTGCCGACAGGATTGTTGTGGTTTTTGATGTCGTCCTCATCGCTGGCCCCTCGGCTGGGTGGCATCCCACTCGGTCGCCCCCCGGTCAACCAGCCCGGTCAACAGCGCCGCCGGTATCCATTCCTCGCCATCACGCGCATGAAAATCGCGGATGCGAGACAGCACCTCTGGCAAGCCACGCTCCTGCGCATATCCCATGGGGCCACCACGCCATGCTGGGAATCCATAGCCGTTGACATAAATGAGATCGATGTCAGGGGCAAAGGCAGCTATCCCCTCCTCCAGTATCCTGGCTCCTTCGTTCACCAGCGCCAAAATGCAGCGATCGACGATTTCCCGATCAGTGACGTTACGCGGCGTGATGCCGAGCGAACGGCGATGATCGGCGATCATCTCCGCCACTTCCGCTGAAGGTTCGGGCTGCCGGCTACCGGCTGCATAGGTGAACCACCCCTTGCCGGCCTTCAGCCCCAGACGCCCCTGTTCATAGAGCCAGTCAGTCATGGCGGTTCCGGCCGGCTTTTCCTCTGCCAGGCGGCGCTGCCGTACCAGCCAGGCGATATCGTTGCCCGCCATGTCGGCCATGGCGAATGGCCCCATGGCCAGACCAAAGCTGGTCAGCGCCGCATCGACCTGTGCCGGGCTGGCCCCGTCTTCCACCAGCCTATAGGCAGCCGTTGCATAGACGCCGACCATGCGGTTTCCAACGAAGCCGTCACAGTTGCCCACAACCACGCCGACCTTTCCGATCGCCTTCGCAACATTCATGGCCGTTGCCACGACCGTCGGCGCAGTTTGAGCCCCCTTCACGATCTCCAAAAGGCGCATCACATTGGCCGGGCTGAAAAAATGCATTCCGAGGACATCAGCCGGCCGGTCTGTTGCCGACGCGATGACGTCGATGTCCAGCGTGGAGGTGTTCGTCGCCAGGATCGTGCCTGGCTTTGTCACACCGCACAGGTCACGGAAAATCTTCTGCTTGACCGACATGTCCTCCAATGCCGCCTCGATCACCAGATCCACTTCTGCCAAGTGCGCAAAGTCGATCGTGGGAACGATGCGCCCCATGCGATCCTCCATCTCCCGTGGAGACAACCGCCCCCTCTCCACGGCGCTTGCGTAGTTCCTTTCCACCAGCTTCAGGCCGCGTTCCAGGCTCGAGGACGAAATGTCCAGCAATGTTACGGGGATACCGGCATTCGCAAAGCTCATCGCGATACCACCACCCATGGTGCCGCTACCAATGATACCGACACGGGCTGGCAGCGGCTTAGCCTTCACCGTCGCCGGAACCGCGCGGGCCGCCGAACGCTCTGCGAAAAACAGGCGCATCAAGGCCCGCGACTGGGGATCGTCCAAGCATTCGCCGAACAGTGCACGCTCCCGCTCCAAGCCCTGCGCAAAGGGAAGATTGAACGCTGCCTCAACAGCCGCAAGACAACGGAGAGGAGCCGTCTGACCACGATGGGATTTCCCCAAGGCCCGCCGCAGCTTCTCAAAATCGAGGCGGTCATCATCTGTCAAGATGCAGGTCCGAGCGCTGACAACAGGGTGCGACCCCGGCTTCAGCGATGCAGCGAACACTATGGCGGCCCCAATCAAGTCCTCATCGGCCAGTTCGTCAACGATTCCCAGCTTGCGGGCATCGTCAGCCATGATGGAAACACCCGATGTGATGAACTCAGCTGCAACCCTGGCCCCAACCAGCCGGGGCAGCCGCTGGGTTCCCCCACCGCCGGGCAGCAGGCCAAGCTTCACTTCCGGTAGACCCAGCATCGTTCCTGTTGCCGCAATCCGGTAGTGGCAGGCCAAGGCCAATTCCAACCCACCGCCGAGAACACTACCATGCATCGCAGCGACGACCGGCTTGGTGGCCGCTTCCAGCCGGGCATTAATGTCGTTAATGTCCGGCCCTTGGAGCGGCTGGCCGAATTCAGTGATATCGGCACCTGCGATGAAGGTTCGTCCGTGTCCGGCTATAACGAGGGCAGCGGCATCCACATCCGCCACACCTCTTTCAATCGCGTCCCACAGTCCTTCTCGAACGGTCGCAGACAGCACATTGACAGGCGGATTATTGACAATGATCAGTCCGACGCGGCCCCGTCGTTCATAATGCACAGGCATCGGGGCATCATCGTTGGCTGTTGTCTGGGACATTGAAGCGCTCTCCTCCTGAGCATGATTGACATCGACGACATGCGTTGCCGTCGGATTCGCGATGGTGCTCCAGCTTTTCTCGCCTTTCCCAAAGTACTCTGGGCCGCCGGCAATCACGGGAAGAGCGGCACGCCAAGCGCTCAAAGGCGCGTCCGGCCAGGACGCAGGCTGTAGGAAGTCCAGTTACCGCCCGTGCGGAGCACCAAGGAACAGCGTTGGCCTCCCCATAATTCCCTCCAAGCTTCTGCGGGATTGAAGCAAACTCAATTGTCGATTATTGACATTCTAATACCACGAACGCTGCACTGTGCAAGGGAGGATATTTGATGATCGGTGAAATTCGGTTCCCCTGGACGAACCGGACAGCAATACCCTCCCTCGTGACACGGATAGCCGGCATTGCGCTCTGCGCCGCGCTGGCCGAGCTGGCAACCAGGCTGGGGAAAACCTGGGGGATACCAAGCTTGGCCTTGTGCCTGTGTGTGGGGCTGCTAATCGGATGGTTCGTGAGGAGCCCGGTGCTGGAAAGCGGCGCTGAGTTCGCTCGCTCTTACGGGCTCAGGGTCGGCATCGCCCTGCTGGGCTTTCGCCTTGATGTAGGCGATCTCACAGGAGCAGGAACTTCCCTAGCTGTCGCCTGCGTGGTGGTGGTCGCGTCGATCGCCACCGGACTGATCGGTGCGCGCCTGTTGAAGCTACCCATGGATGTCGGGTTCATCTCCGGCGCTGGCACTGGCATCTGCGGGGTATCGGCAGCCCTGGCCTGCGCCGGGCTATCCCGCAAACGTGATGGGTTGAATGCCGACATCACGATCATCATTGCCTGGATCAGCATTCTGAGCAGCGCTTCAATGCTGTTATGGAGCCTGTTCGGATCGGATCTCGGCTGGTCGGCGAGGAATGTCGGGACAGTTATCGGCGCCAGCATCCATGATGTGGCCCAGGCCACCGCCGCGGGCTACGCCCTTTCGCATGAGGCGGGTGACGCTGCCACTGTCGCAAAGATGGCGCGAGTCGTGATGCTGATACCCGTGACGCTGATCGCACCGCTTCTGATTGGCGGCTTCCGGGCCGACGGGGGCCTCTGGTCACGAATCCCGGTCTATCTGCCTGCCTTTGCCTTCCTGGCGCTGCTGAACAGCCTGGACACGGTACCACCGGTCGTGGAGGCTTTCGGAAATGGTGTTTCCCAGATCTGTATGGCTATGGCGATGGTCGCCATCGGGATGGGCACGCCCTGGCGCAACCTCGTCCGTTCCGGACTACGCATCCCGACCCTTCTTGTGGCGGAATGTGCGATTGTCAATATTATCGCACTCACTATCGTACATTTCCTGTTTGGCTGAACCGAAACCCGATATCACGGCTGCAAGCGACACACATGCTGACCCTGAGAACTTTACCTTCGATCGATCCGACAAGGCTGGCAGCACGGAACAGCGAAGCGTCCGTTCCCAACCCTGCCGATGGCTGTTGCACCGAATGCTTGGCGGACCTCAGTTCAGGTGCCGCTGTTGAACTGGAGGCAGCACGTGGCTGAACCGGATGGTATTTCTGAAATGAACTGTCCGAGCGGTTGGACGACGGTCGATGAGATCGCTGAGGAGTGCTTGAAGCGCTTCATCCTCGGCGAAAGCGGCGATGATGGGCGGGTAACCGAACGTTGGATCGTTCAGCAGTTCGACACGACCCATGCACAGGCCCGTGAAGTTCTCCATCGGCTGGAAAAGCGCGGCGCCGTGATATCCTCCTCACGGCGCGGCGCCAGACTCGTAAGTGCCGCTGATGGCGATCATGCGGACGTCCGGCCCTTATGGCTGGACCTGCTGGAACGTGCCATTCAACTCGTCATTCAACGCGGCCATAGTCCCGTTGTGCCCTCCGTTCACGCCAGTCCCGACAATTGGCAACAGCACTTGCTACTCGAAACGGCTATCACCAGCCTCGGCGAGGCCGGTGATAACGCCAAACTTACCGAGATATTGCAGCGTTTGGCCATAGAGGTCGCGGTTGCCAGCGGCGGACGGACGCCAATCGCTCCAGAGGTGCTGATACGGATCATCGGCGAACTGGCTGCGGGGCGCGGCGATGTGGCCCTGCAATTGGTTCCGATGACTTTCCTGCCATCTGCGCGAAGGCATGACCGGCGCCGGCTGTCCGAAGGCCTGCTGCGCGGCGTCATGGCCCAAGTGACGGGTACGCACGCCGGCATAATCCAGGACTACTTCAATCGTGTGGCCGGCCATGTCGGGGCAACATATGATTCTGCACCTGCCGCTACCGAGCAGTTGGCCGCCGCCATCCGACAACGCATTCAATTTGGCGAACTGCGACCGGGCGAGCCGGTGCGGGAGCTACCGCTGGCGCAGGCGTTCAGGGTTAGCCGCGGCCCCGTGCGGGACGCGCTACGCATGCTGGATCGCCAGGGCCTGATCAGCCTGGAAGGACGCCGAGGTTCCTTCGTCCGCAATCTGTCGCAGAAGGAGATGAACGATCTTATACAGGTACGCGCCACGGTGTCGGGCGTGCAGATGGCCGAGGCAGCCCGCGCGGATAACCAACCGGAGTGGGCGGTGACCGAACTGAAAGCGGGCCTTGCCCTTTTGCAAGAGATTGCAGGTGACGAGGATGGGGACGCAGCCAGTTACATCCTGGTACGGCGTATCGTCGCTATCGTCACGCTGGCCATCGGCGGCAACATCGTTGTTGGCCGGCTAGCCGGCGACCTGGAGCGGGAGGTGACGACCTTGTGGGCGAATGTCGTTTCAAAGGAGCGGCAGCAACGGTCGGCAGGGATATGGACCGACATCATCGCCTCCATCCTTTCCCGCGACGTGGCTGCGGCCAGATTGCACGGGCGACGCGTGGTCGAAAAGGCATTCGACGACAACAAGACCTGATTTGCCGCCGGTGCGACATTCTGAATGGCGCAAAGTTCGGCCCCTGCCCCGGAGAGATCATCTACCGGGACAGGGGAGAATGCGAGATCAGAAGCGCGCCGTCACCTCAAGGCGGTAGACACGGGGGGTGCTGTAACGGTTGACCGTTGTATCCCGGGCCACGCGATAGACATCGTTGCCGAGATTGTCGACACCGACCGCTATCGACACGGCGCCCTTGGTTATCCCCAGACGAACATTCACGGGATCGAAATCGTCCAGATCTACCGAATTCGCTCGGAGTTCCTGGAAACCGCCAATCTGTGTGGAATAGAAGATATTGGCGAACAGCGTGCTGTCGGCAATAAAGGGACGGCTGAGGTTGACGTTGGCGGAACCCAGGAACTCAGGAACTTGCGGCAGGTTGATGCCAGCGAAACGTCCGGTCTTCACCTTCCCATCCTGCCATGATGCCGCCAGTGTAATGCGTAGCCGATTGTCAGCAAGCGATAGCAGCTTTGTAAGTTCAGCCTCCGCACCATAGGATTCCGCGTCGCCAACATTGGTGAGGAAGGTTGTCGCGGCCACAGGGCAGGTACTATTGGTCAGCGCACAGCCATTGTCTGTTTGTGCGATCATGTTCTGCAGGTCGTTGTAATAACCAGCGACGGCAAGATAAAGACCACGTGTCGGTTCGCCACGAACTCCAATCTCATAGCTTTTGGAGTCCTCGTCGCCATAGGCCGCTGGAATGGGCACCGGCTGCCGCAAATCACCAAGATTGCTGTTGAACCCACCGGCCCGGTAGCTGGATCCGAGTTTCGCGTAGGCCAACATGCCCTCGTCAAGCCGGTATGCAAGCGTCGCATTGTACGAAACATTGTCAGGCTTCGTCCGCGCATCGACCATCCGGGCTGTCCCGCCAACTGCCGTACCTGTCCGAAGATCATACAGACGAGCGGTCAAGGCGCGGTCGTCTTTGGTGAAGCGAACCTCACCGGTTACATTGACCAACTCTGTCAGGTCATAAGCGACGGACCCGTAACCGGCATAGGACCGGTACTTCAGATGCGCAGGAGCAAAGGTACCCGGAGAAGGATTGAGCGTAGTCGGCGTGCGCCGTGCCGTGATCTGATAGCGGCTGTCCAGGATGACGGTCTCAACTCCGGCCAGCCAATCCAAGCGGTCGGCAAGTCCAGTGCCACCAATATGGATATCCTGATTGAAGCTCTGGGTTTCATCCAGGACGGATGATGACGCTCCCGTGTCGATGATCGCTGTCACGGCCCCCGTCGCCCTTGCTGCCGCAAAACTCGCCGCATCAACACCGTCCGTGTCCAGATCATAGGCCGATGTCCGGATGCGGAAATGGCTGGTGGAACTCAGCGTCAGGCCATCGCCCAGGTCCAGGGTTCCGCGTAGCTGATAAGTATCCACGTTCTGCGATGCCCGCGGCTCTGTGTTCCAGCTATAGCTGTACTTCGGCTGTACGAAGCCGCCCGGAAAGCCGGGAGAACCCGGAGCGATGGCGATCTGGTAATGAATGGCGGGCGTGACCAAGTCCTGTGTTTCCGCCAGGATGGTAAGGTCCAGCGGTCCCGAAACGAGGCGCAACTGGCCGCGCAGACCATGGCCCTTCTGCCGGTCGAAATAGATGTCATTATTTGGATTGTAGAAAAAACCTTCATCCTGCCGGACATAATCGCCACTGATGCGGATCGCCACCTCATCTGACAGTGCGACGTTGGCGACGGCTTGCGCCTGCTCGCCTTCCGTCTCGAAATCGTACCGGAGACGCACATGTCCGGAATTGTCAAATTCCGGCGCCGCAGAGACGATGTTGATGGCACCGCCGACTGCATTGCGGCCATAGAGCGCGCCCTGCGTTCCACGCAACACCTCCACACGACCGATGTCCAGCATGTCAATCCGGGAGAAATTGCGGCCACCAATGGCACCGCCACCAATATAGGCACCGTCCCTGTAGAGACCCACCGCCGGATCACCATTGGTGGCCCGGGCCGTGGACGATGCACGCATTGAAATCTCGGACGTCACAGTGGAGTTGAGGTTGTTGAAGCGCACGCTTGGTTGGTCCAGCAGCAATTCACGGGCATCTTGGGCTCCACCACGATCAGCCAGCGCGGCCGCATCGATTACCGACACGGCAGCGGGCACATCGACCAGTCTTTCATCCCGGCGGCGCGCGGTAACGACGATCTCGCTCAACGTTTCGAGGCCACCATCGGTTTGGGCGGCGACGCCATCCCAAAGGCTCAACGCAGCAAAGCTCGCCGTAGCGAGCAGTACCTTCCTCTTCATGATTCCTCCCCCAACGTTCGGATTGGCACCGAACTCTTAATGTCGATTATTGACAATCTAACTTAGGAAGAGCCTGTGTCAATAGGAAGTCACCATCGCAACGGATTGGGTGGCACCGTCTATCCAAGGAAGACGCCGGTATCACCAAATATCTCGCCCCTAAACCCACCGCGACCTCGTTTTGGGCTGGTACCGGTCTCCCACTGCCACTAGGTTTATTATTGACAATAGGAGAGCGCAAATGCCCAACCCATTCAAGACCGGCCTTGTAGCCCTTTCCCTGATGTTTGGATGTACCTCCGCGAGCCTCGCCAGAGAAGTCGAGAAACCAAATGATTGGCAGGCACGCTGCGCGAAAGCCACAGCCTATTCCACAGCTCGGCGCGGGCTCGCTATCCTTGTGCTTTCCAATGGACGGCCCGTCTGTGAACATTATGCGGAGGGGGACCGAGAAACCGCCAACGAATTGTGGTCGGGGACGAAGAGCTTCGTCGGCATCATGGCCGCAGCAGCCGTACAGGATGGCCTCCTGTCGCTGGATGAGCCGGTATCGGCCACCATTGCCGAATGGCGTGGCGACAACACTAGGCAATCCACCACGATCCGCCACTTGCTGTCGATGACCAGCGGCCAGGCGAGCACCATTGGCCGACCGCCCACTTACGCGGACGCGCTGCTCAGACCTACCAATGCACCACCGGGAGCGAAGTTTCAGTACGGGCCCACTCCGGTCCAAATTTTTGGGGAGGTCATGCGTCGTAAGCTGCAGGCAAAGGGGTATAACGGTGACCCGGTCCTCTACTTGAAGCAGCGGGTGCTTGACCCGATCGGAATGGACGTAGGGGAATGGCGTCGCGACAATGACGGCAATCCGCTCCTGGCACAGGGTGCGATACTCACTCCTCGCGAATGGGCGAAGTTCGGAGAGTTCGTCCGGGGGGGCGGCATACTGAATGGCAGCCCGATTGTCGATCAGTCGACATTGGCGACCCTCTTTGTATCGACACCGGCAAATCCCGCCTACGGATTAACTTGGTGGTTACCCCATATGCCGACCGTACCGGATCCCGTATCCGCAACGACTGACATTGGCCGGCGATCCTCGGAAATCCCAGCCGATCTCGTTGTAGCGGCCGGGGCCGGTGACCAGCGTCTCTACATCATCCCGTCGCTTGGCCTCACCATCGTCCGGCAAGCCCGCCTCAATCTGCTCGGCACGCTGCTTGGCCGATCATCCGGATGGTCCGATGTGGATTTTCTTCGGATTTTAATGCACACCCCGCCCCAGCAGGTCGGGAAGCAAGGTTAGATAGCTCGCCATGAATCCACCTATCCAGCCCCTCGTTCGTGAGCGTCTGGCGGTGCTGGATGGCCGCTCCCTACGCCCATTTTCACTCTCTGTTGTTACCTATATGTTACCTGCGGGGTTTTGGGGTGCGTTTGGCGCAGATAGCAAAAACCCCAGCAAGACGTTGATCTTGCTGGGGTTTTCTTTTGGATGCGGGGGCAGGATTTAACCGTTGGTATGACAATTTATCCGTGAGCATCTAGCCAGATCAATACCTCGTTCCCTGAGCCGTAGACTCATGATCCCTGGCACAATAGCCTGACGGCGACGAGCTCTACGGCTGCCAGGGAGTTGCCTGTTGTTTGTCGTATCTGGTGGCGATTCCCCCAGGCCCGGATCGCAGCCCCTCAGTCCTCGGCCTCGCGCCGCGCGGCATTGCCGACGCGGAAAAGCTGGATACCGCCGGCCAATGTTGCCAGCGGCACCAGCCCGAGGGCCCAGCGCAGCCCTTGGCCATCGGCGAGGGGCGACAGCAGATCGCTGCCATAGCCGACGATCATCGGGGCCGGCACGCTGGCGCCCAGCGCAATCAGCAGCAGCATCACCGCCGTGGCCATGGCCCGCATGCTGGCCGGGCTCTTCAATTGCAGGATCGTCAGGATCAGGGGCGAGTTGGTGATCAGCAGGGCATAGCCCAGGACCAGAAAGATAACGAAGCCGGTGAAGCTGCCGGCCAGCAGGGCCAAGGTGAAGCACAGCGCCGACAGCAGCAGCAGCGCCGCCGTGACCCGCAATGGCACCCAAAGGCCCCGGCGGCCGAAATGGTCGGTGGCCATGCCCGACAGGATCATGCTGGCCCCGCCAAGCAGGGCGACACCGCAGCCGATGGCGTTGCCCACCTCCGCGCTGCCCACCCCGAAGCTGCGCACCGCATAGGCCGGCGCCCAGGCCAGGATGGCGAATACGCCGATATTGCAGAAGACGGCGGCGATCACCGCCTGCCGGAACAGGGAAATCCGCCAGAGATGGGCCATGGTGCGGAACAGGGACAGGGACAGGACCGCCGCCGCCGGTCCCGTATCCTGCCGCCCGCGCACCGGTTCCCGCACCGTCAGCAGCAGGATGATCGCCAGCACCACCCCCGGCACACCCGCCGCCAGGAAGGTGTGACGCCAGCCCAGCCATTCATTAAGCAGGCCACCCAGCGCGAAACTGACCAGGATGCCCAGGGTCGATCCCGAACTGAGGATGGCCATGGCCGTGGCCCGCCGCGAGGGGGGAAAATAATCGCTGATCAGCGAGATGGAGGTGGGCGTCGACCCGGCCTCCGCCACCGAAACGCCGACCCTTGTCAGCGCCAGTTCGACCAGATTGGCGGCCCGCCCGCCCAGGGCCGTCATGAGGCTCCAGATGGTCAGGCAGATTGTCAGGAACCGCACGCGGTTCACCCGGTCGGCGACATAGGCCATGGGCAGGCCCAGGATCGCATAGAAGAAGGCGATGGCGGGACCCGCCAGCAGGCCCAGTTGCCCGTCGCTCAGACCCAGGTCGCGCTTCACATCCTGCGCCAGGATGCCCAGGATCTGCCGGTCCGCCATATTCATCACATACACGGCATAGAGCATTCCCAGCACATACCAGGAATGGCGGGGAACCGGTGCCGGCGTCGGCGAACCGTCGGGCTGCATGGCATATCCTGTGTCTGTTCGGGTGAACCTGAACGCTTTGGATTGCCGCCTATGGCAGCAGCAGCACCTTGGACGGGGTGCGGCCATGGCAGAGGCGGAAGGCTTCATCCGCCCGCGCCAGGGGAAAGCGGTGGGTGACCAGGGCTGCGAAGCCGTCCGGCGCGTCGGCCAGCGCCTTCAGCACGGTTTTCCAGGCCGAGGGCGGAATGCGCGACGCACCACGGATTTCCAGCCGGTATTTGACCAGCCGCATGATATCGACGCTGGCCGGCCGCTCCGGCATCCCGGCCACAACCAGCACGCCCTGCGGTCGCAGCAGGGCCAAGCCCTGATCGATGACCTCCGGCACCCCCGCCGCCTCCACCACCAGGTCGAACCCGTCACCCTTGGCGGCGGCCAACGCCTCGGCGGCACCGGGTTCCGCCATGTCGAAGCAATCCGCGATCCCCATGCCGCGCAGCACATCCAGGCGCGGGCCATCCTGCTTGCCCATCACGGCCACCTGCGCCGCACCCAGATGGCGGGCCAGTGCGGCTACGCCCTGGCCGATGGGACCAGGCCCCAGTACGGCGACGCGCATGCCGGCCTTGAACCCACCCACGGAGAGCGCATAGGCGCCCACCGACAGCGGCTCCGCCAGTGCCCCCAGTTCCAGCGGCACGCCGTCGGGTAGGTCATAGCAATAATCGTCGGGCGCCAGCAGCAGGGAGGCGAAGGCGCCGTCGCGGATCAGGCCCACGGCCTGCCGGTCCAGGCAGCCGACGAAATCTCCCTCCCGGCAGCGCGCGCAGCGGCGGCAGGCCACGGCGGGATCGACGACGATGGCACGCCCGATACGGGCCGGATCAACACCCTGCCCCACCGCGACGATGCACCCCGCCGTCTCATGCCCCAGGGTCACGGGCAGCGCCTTGGCCATGAAGCCGGCATAGGACGCGGTCCAGCGGTCCACCGACAGGTCGGTGCCGCAGATGCCCGTGGCGGCCACGCGCACCAGCACCTCCCCCGGTCCCGGTGCCCTCGGTTCCGGCACCTCCACCAGCGCCAATCCGCCCGCCGCCTCCACCTTGCGCAATGACAGCATGTCGAACCCTCCCGATCCGCCGGGTCTTCGCCCGTTTCGCGGCTTCACTGTAGGGGAGGCGGGCGGCGGGTCCAGGCGATTTCGTTGAATGGTTCCGCCGGAAAACTCATGCCGCCGGGCCGCTTCCTCGACCCATCTCCCCAATCACACATGTTATGGATAGCAGATCACGTTCCACAATACAGCCCGATGGGAGCCAGCAATGACGATCCGCAGGATCCAGAACATCTACGTGGTGGCAACCGACATGGGGCGGATGGCCGGCTTCTACCAGCAGGCGCTAGGGGCCGGGCTGAAATTCCGCGATGGGGACAACTGGACGCAACTGTCCATCGGCGGCGGCAATTTCGCCCTGGCGTCGGCTGCCGAGGCCGGGGCCGGTGACAAGGGGGCCACCGTGACGTTCGAGGCCGACGACCCCGACGCCGTGGCGGCGGATGTGGAACGGCTGGGCGGCCGGGTGCTGGGACAGCGCAACATGGGCAGCCATGGCCGCACCGTCACCTGCGCCGATCCGGAGGGCAATGTTTTCCAGCTTTTCGCCAAGAGTTCGGGCTGACCTTGTCTACGGCTTGCCATGCAACCAGGTGCAACACAAATCACGGGTGCATTCGGAGTGAATGGCGCCCTAGCTCCCGTTCAAGCCCGCTTCATGCAACCAAGTGAAACAGAAAAAACGTTGCGTTCGGAGCGGTGTGTTTTCCGTTCCGGCCGGCACATACGGGGGTGGTGTTGATTGAAAGCACCATAGCACGAGACGCGCGTGAAAGTCAGCCACGGGGTTCGTCTTGGCGCGGAGGGGCCTGGTGCGCTAGGCTGCGGCGCCATACAATGATCCGGGGGCGTCCTTGACGCAGCAGAGCGATCCTTCCGGCGACCGTGGCCAGAACAAGGCCACGGCGCGCACCCTGCAAGTCCTGTCCTGCTTCGCCGCCGACGCGCCCGGCTATGGCGTGACGGAGCTGTCGCAGCTTCTGGGCATGACCAAGAACATGATCTACCGGGCGCTGACCACCCTGGTGGACCAGGGGTATCTGGTGCGCGACGTCACCGGCCTGCGCTATCAACTGGGCTACCGCGTGCTTGAATTGCAGAGCCGCACGGCCCTGGAACCGGATTTCCGCAGCCTGTGCGCCCCCTACATCCAGAAGATCCACGCCCTGACGGGGGAGACGGTCAGCCTGATGGTGCGCGGGCTGGATTATGCCGTGTTCATCGACGGGATCGAGACCAAGCGGCCCGGCACCTGGCGCATGGAGATCGGCGGCCTGCGCCCCCTGCATGTGCCGGCATCCGGCCGCGTCATGCTGGCCCATTGCCCCGACCGGGAGGTGGAGGATTATATCGCCCGCCACAGCCCCCTGACCATCCCGCCATCGGACCGCCCCATGGCGGCGGCCGACCTGTGGGCCGATATCAAGGCCATCCGGGAACGCGGCTATGCGCAGGTACGGCGCGAAGGGCCGCTGCCCATGCTCGCTATGGGCTTTCCCATCACCGATGCGGAGAACCGGCTGCATGGCGTGCTGTCGGTCGGCGGTCCGGTGGAACGGATGGAGGGGGAATTGCAGCGCCTGCTGCCGGAACTGCGCCGCCTGATCGATGAGCTGTGCAGCCGCACGCGGCTCTATGCCGCCGACGCCGCGCATATGGAGATCAACTGATGTCCGCCCCCAACCGCGCCGTCATCAATTCGTCGGCCAGCCATGTGTTCGAGGTGCTGCGCTTCGTAGCCGAAGCCGACGAGGCCCTGGGCGTGACGGAGATCAGCCGGCAGATGTCCCTGCCCGCCTCCACCGTCTATCGCGCCCTGGTGACACTGGAGGAAGCCGGTTACCTCAGCCGCTACCAGAACACGCCGCGCTATGAAGTCGGCCAGATGCCGCAGCTGTTGAACCGGGCTTTGTTCAACCGCTTCCATCTGCACAAGGCCAGCCGGCCGGTCCTGCGCACCCTGGCGCATGCGATCGGGGAGACGGTGTCGCTGTCGGTGCGGCTGGGCTGGTTCACCCTGCGTATCGCCGGTGCTTATGGCAGCAACGACATCTATCACCGCGACCGGCTGGGCGAGGTGGCGCTGCTGCATGAAGGCCTGGCCGGACCGGCCATCCTGTCCACCCTGACCGGCGACGACCGTGTCGCCTATCGCCGTTTCGTGGCAGCATATCACCCGGCACGGCAGCCCGAAGGCGGGTGGGACGGCCTGACGGCGCAGTTGCAGGAGGCCAGCACCGACGGGTTCCTGACGGGAGAGGTGGCACTGGCGCCGGGCTTCCACGCCGCCTCCCTGCCCATCCGCACCGTGGATGGCGTGGCCATTGCCGCCATCACCGCCAACGGCCCCGTGCTGCGGCCGGGCCTGCGCGAACTGCCCGACAGCCTGCTGCAGGCGCGGGAGAAGCTGGAACAGATGGTGCGCGACGAGCCGGAAAAATTCCGCTCCCCCTTCGACCATATCCCGGCGGACGAGATGCGCTTGCAATTGGCGTAAGGCTCTACGGTCGCATTGCGAATCATCAACCGACCACTTTTTCGCCTCCCCGGCGAAGGCCGGGGAGGCGAAAAAGGTGGATGTTGAAGGGAGGGCTCACCCCAACATCGCATTCATCTCCTGCCGCCGCTTCTCCGCCATCGCATCCAGGTCGCCCAGATTCTGGTGGCCGGTGACGAAATCATTCTGCGGCACCTGGTTCTCACCCAGCACCAGCCAGATCGGCCGCTGCGCCAGGGGGGCCGGCTTGTCGCGCCCGCTGCCGATGGCCGATCCGAACGACCGGTCATAGACATCCTCGGCCGCCATGTAATGGAAGGTCAGGCCGGCGCGGCGGCGGCCGGAGGTGTTGGCGTTGGCGCCATGGACCACGAACAGGTCATGCACGGAGAAATGGCCCGACTTCATGGTCGAATGCACGATGCGATGTTCATTGATGCCGCTGGTATCCACCTCGAAATTCAGCAGGTCGCGCATCTCCTTGCGCTGTTCATGATGGATCGGCCCTTCCCTGCCGCTGCCGGCCACGAAGGACAGGCTGCCATTGTCTGGATCGACATCGTCCACCGCGATCCAGATCTGGGCGCTCTGCGGCAGCTTGCGGCCGGGGCCGGCCTTGACGGCGGGGTTGTAGCAGTCCTGGTGCCAGGGGGTGCGTTTGCCCGTGCCAGCGGGCTTGGCGAAAATCTCCCCGCCCCACATGATCAGGTTGGGACCGATCAGGCGGCTGGCGGCGGCGATCAGGGTCGGGTGGATGGCGATCTTGAACAGCTCCTCCCCGCCCTTTACCCCTTCCTCCTGACCGTCGCGCAGGGGGATGTGGGGCATGCGGGTGATGCCGGCCCAGTCGGTATTGTCGCGGAACACCTTCTCGATCGTCTCCCGCATCCAGGCGGCATCGTCGGCCGGCAGGCCCAGGCGGGGGAAGACGTAACCCTGTTCGCGGAAATGCGTGACATCCTCATCGGCGATCAGCGCGCGGGCGTCCACCTGGACGCTGGTTCCCAGCTCCTGCAGCATCTTGGGGCTTTCCTTTTCCCTGAGAGGTCCGGCGCATCGCTGGCGGCCGGTTGCGGGGCAAACGTTAAGCCGTGCAATTATGCACCGTCCAATATAATGTTTCGGATTATTGATACGTTTGGAGATATGAATGTTCCGGACGGAAATCAGCCTCGTCCAGCTCCAAGCCTTCGTGACGGTGGCCGACGAGCTGCATTTCGGCCGTGCCGCCGCCCGCCTGGGCGTGGCGCAGCCGCCGCTCAGCCAGCAGATCCAGCGGCTGGAGGCGGCGGTGGGCCACAAGCTGTTCGACCGCGACACCCGCAAGGTGCAACTGACCGATGCCGGCACCGCCCTTTACGGCTTCGCGCAGAAGATGCTGCTGGAGATGGTGGAGGGGCTGGAAACGGTGCGGCGGGTGGGAAGGGGGGAAGCGGGGCTGCTGACCATCGGCTTCACGTCGACCACCGCCCTGCATGTGCTGCCCGCCATCGTCCAGGCCAACCGCCAGCGCTATCCACTGATTGAATTGCGGCTGGTGGAGATATTGCCGGAACCGTTATGGGACCAGTTGCGCGGCGGTCGCATCGACATCGCCCTGTCGCGGGAGATGATCCCGGAACCGGGCCTGGATGTCTTCACCCTGCTGCGCGAGACCTATGTCGCGGTGCTGCCGGCCGACCATCCAATGGCCGCTGCCGGCGGGCCGGTGGCGCTGGGGTCGCTGGCGGCAGAAAAGTTCATCCTGTTCCCGCGCAACCGCGTGTCGCGCTATCATGACCGGCTGATCGAGATCTGCCTGGCGGCGGGCTTCATGCCGCGCGGGGTACAGGAAGCGCCGGGATGGCAGACGGCCATCAGCCTGGTGGGATCGGGCATGGGCATCACCATCCTGCCCGCCTGCACCGCCAGCCTGGCCCTGCCCGGCGTCATCTTCCGCCCCATCGACGGCGGCGCGCGGTCCAACATCACACTGTCGCGGCGGGCCGGCGATGGGCGACCGCTGGTGGAGAATTTCATGGCCGTGGCGCGAGGGGCGGTGGAGGAGGCATAGCATCACCTCGCCCCCCTTTTCGTCATCCCGGCTTCTGCCGGGATGACGAAAAGGGGGGCGTCCTTCCAAATACTCCACCCCATCCGCCCCTCCCCCCTGACATATTATGGAGCACACCCCATAATTCAGAACATGAGGCGCCGATATGTCCCGTAAACCGTTCATCCTGGGCCTGGGCGGCACCACCCGGGCCAACTCGTCCTCGGAGATGGCACTGCGCATGGCGCTGGCGGCGGCGGCGGAACTGGGAGCGGAAACGGCGATCATGACGGGGCCGGAACTGGTGCTGCCCCTCTATGCGCCGGAGAACCCGGAGCGGGAGCCGGCGGCAGGACGGCTGGTGGAACTGCTGCGCCGCGCGGACGGGGTGATCCTGTCGTCGCCCGGCTATCACGGCTCCATCTCCGGCTTGATGAAGAACGCCCTGGATTATGTGGAGGATATGGCCCGCGATCCCATCCCCTATCTGGATGGCCGCGCCGTGGGGTCCATCGCCTGTGCCTATGGCTGGCAGGCGACCGGATCGACCCTGGCCACGATGCGTTCCATCGCCCATGCCCTGCGCGCCTGGCCGACGCCGCTGGGCGTGGCGGTCAATTCCATGGGCACGAAGTTCGATTCCGACGGCACCTGTTCCGACCCGGCCATCGCCGGCAATCTTTCCATCCTGGCCAGGCAGGTCGTGTGGTTCGCCCGCACCAGGCTGGCCCTGCTGGATGAAGCCGCCTGAGATGAGCGCCGATGAGCCCGCCGGCCTGCCGCAGCGGGCGCGGGGCCGGGCGGCTTCCCTGGTCGCCGTGGCCGTGGCCATGGCGGTGATGGACGGCATCATGATGAATGTCGCCCTGCCCGCCATCGGCCGCGACCTGGGCATCACCGCATCGCTGTCGGTCTGGGTGGTGGGAGCGTATCAACTCGCCATCGCCATGGTGCTGCCGCCGCTGGGGCGGCTGGCCCTGCTGGTGGGGCCGAAGCGCACCTATCTGGCCTGCATCGGCCTGTTCGGGACGGCGTCGCTGGCCTGCGTCTTCTCCAACGATGTTGTGACCCTGTCGCTGGCCCGCTTCATCCAGGGCTGCGGCGGGGCCGGGATGATGGGCATCACCAATGCCATGCTGCGCAACATCCACCCGCCATCGGGCATGGCGCGCGGGGTCAGCGTCAATGCCATGGCCGTGGCCCTGGCGCTGGCGGCGGGACCGGCCATCGCCGCCCTGGTGTTGGGCTTCGCCTCCTGGCACTGGCTGTTCCTGGCCAATCTGCCGCTGTCGGCGGGGCTGTGGCTGCTGGGCCGCCGGGTGCTGCCGGCCGATCCGGCGCCCGACAAGGCCCAGGCGCGCTTCGACAAGGGCGGGGCGCTGCTGTGCGCCGGCGCCATCGGAACCCTGATCCTGACCTTGAACAGCCTGGCCCATGACATGGATTTGGCGCCCGTGCTGGCGCTGGCCAGCGTCACCGCCATGCTGTGGCTGTTCGTGCGCCGGCGGCGGCCATCGCTGTTGCCGCTGGACCTGCTGCGCCGGCCGCTTTACGGGCTGACGGTGGCCACCACCTTCTGCGCGGCGGCGACGCAACTGATGTCCTATATCGGCATTCCCTTCCTGCTGCTGGACCGGGGCTGCACACAGGCGGAGATCGGGCTTTATTTCATGGCCTGGCCGCTTGCCCTGGGCGCGGCATCGCCCCTGGTCGTCATGCTGGCCAACCGGTTCGCGGCCAGCCGGCTCTGCGCCATCGGGCTGGTGATGGTCGCGGGCGGACTGGCCATCCTGGCCCTGACGCCGCAACAGGCGGGACCCGTCGACATCCTCTGGCGCATCGCGCTGTGCGGCGGGTCCTACGCCCTGTTCCAGATCCCCAATACCCGCGCCCTGGTCACCTCCGTCCCGCTGGCGGTGGCGGCCACGGCCAGCGTTACAGGCGCCCTGGGGCGGGTGATGGGCCAGGCGACGGGGGCGGCGCTGGTGGCGCTGGCCTTCCGCGCCTGGCCGGATCAGCGGGCCATCATCGCCCTGTTCCTGGCATCGGGTATCGCGCTGTTCGCGGCCTTCATCAGCGGGCTGCGCCCCCCGACTTCCGCCAGCGAGGGCTGAGCCCGCTCCCCCACCCCGGCGGCGGCCAGCGCGTCCAGCAGCCATTTCTTGAAGACGCGGATATGGTGCGCCTCCCGCCGGCTGTGGGGCACGGTCAGGTAATAGCCAAGATCGCGCTTCAGCACGCCCTCGAACGGTTCGAACAGATGGCCGTCGGCAATCTCCCGCTGGAAGTAGGCCTTCTGCGCCATGACAATGCCGACCCCGGAAATGGCCGACTGATAGACGACGGACAGTTCGTCGAACACCAGATGGTCGCGCGGGGTCAGCCCCTCCGCCCCGTTCAGCGCCAGCCAGTTGGGCCAGTCGGCCCGGCGCAGTTCCTGGTGCAGCAGCACATGGTTCTTCAGGATCTCGATGGGATAGGGCCGCTTGGCGGGGTCCAGCAGCTTGGCCGAACAGACGGGCCGCAGTTCATCATGGAACAGCAGCGTGCTGTCCACATTCTTCCAGTGGCCACGGCCGTAGCGGATGCGCACATCCACCTGGTCGCGCCCGAATTCCGTGCTGTCGGTGGCGGAGATCAGCTTCACCTTGATCTCTGGGTGCCGGACCTGGAAGTCTGGCAGGTTGGGGATCAGGAAACCGATCAAGAAACTCGTATAGGCCCGGACCGTCAGCACCGGCGGCGGCTGCACACCCAGGAACTCGTCCGTCGCCTCCGACAGGCGCACGAACCCGTCCGACAGGCGCATGGCGAAGGCCTCGCTGCGCTCCGTCAGCGCCAGGCCATAGCCCGTGCGCTCGAACAAGGGTTCCCCCAGATAATCCTCCAGCGCCTTCACCGACCGGCTGACCGCCCCCTGGGTCACGCACAATTCGTCCGCGGCCTGGGTAAAGGACAGGTGGCGGGCCGCCACCTCGAATGCGCGCAAGGGGTTGAGGGGGGGAATACGGCGGGCCGGACGGCCTTTGCCAGCAAACATATCGCACCTCTTATCAAGGTTTCGCTCCCTGGCCGTGAGATTAGCTCATACACCTGCCCCATGCAAGCAATCTGGAATGCATTCCATATTGCAGCACAGCAGGACATGCCGCATTGCGGTGGCAACCCCGAATTCTCCGGGCGGAATGAGAATTTGTCGGCCCGGCATGATCATGGAAATCAATAGGTTATTGGCGAAATACCTGCTGGTGGCGCGCCATGACGATCGATATGGAAAACCTGCTTCCCTGGATCGGCCGCGCGGAGGAGGTGGCGGACATCGCCAATCCGGCCTCACTGGCCGGCTTGGCGGCCCTGCTGGACCAGGACGGCCCGCCGACGGGCGTGGTGCCGCCGCTCTGGCACTGGCTGTATTTCCTGCCCCAGGCCCGGCAATCACAGATCGATCGCGACGGGCACCCGCAGCGTGGCGGCTTCCTGCCCCCGGTGCCATTGCCGCACCGGATGTGGGCGGGCGGCGACCTGCGCTTCCTGGCGGCCATTCCCGTGGGCGCAGCGCTGACCCGCCGGTCGATCATCACCGACATCAAGCATGCACAGGGCGGGTCGGGCGAACTGGTCTTCGTCGCCGTCCAGCATGGGATTTTCGCCGATGGCGTGCTGGCCGTCAGCGAACGCCAGGACATCGTCTATCGCAGATCGGGCGGTGGAACGCCGGCGCCGGGCCCCGCCGCCCCGCAAGCGGCGGTGCGGGAAAGCCTGACGGCCGATCCCGTGCGGCTGTTCCGCTTCTCCGCCCTGACCTTCAACGGCCACCGCATCCATTACGACCGCGACTATGCGATGCGCGAGGAGGGCTATGGCGGGCTGGTGGTGCATGGCCCGTATATCGCCGTGCTGCTGCTGGACCTGTTCCGGCGCCATCATCCGGGCACGCCCGTGGCCCGCTTCAGTTTCCGGGGCCGCCGGCCGCTGCTGGATACCAGCCCGTTCGACCTGTGCCTGTCCGGGACCGAGCTGTGGACGCGCGATGCCGAGGGGCAGGCGACGATGACGGCAGCGGTGGAGGTCGGGTCATGAGATCCTTCCTGTTCGTGCCGGGCGACCGCCCCGACCGCATCGCCAAGGCCGGGACCAGGGGGGCGGATGCCGTCATCCTGGACTTGGAGGATGCCGTTTCCGACGCCGCCAAGCCGGCGGCACGGGCGGCGCTGAAACAGTCGGCGGAAGCCATCCGCGCCACGGGCACCGCTGTGGCGCTGCGCATCAACGCCCCCTGGCGGATGGCACTGGCCGATATCGACGCGGCGCTTGAAGCCGGGATCGACCTGCTGGTCGTGCCCAAAGTGGCAGATGCCGCCCGGCTTTCGGTGCTGTCGGAGATGATCGGGAGCGGTCCCACCCGGCTGATCGCCCTGATCGAAAGCCCGGCCGCCCTGCCGCAGCTGCCCGCCATTGCCGCCATGGAGCGGGTGGCGGGACTGGCCCTGGGCAGCGAGGATTTCAGCCTGGAACTGGGCGCCCCACCCAGCCCGCGCAGCCTGGAACTGCCTTGCCGCCTGATCGCCCTGGCGGCGGCATCGCGGCGGCTGATGGCGTTGGGACTGCCGATGTCGCTGGCCGAATATCGCAACCTGGCCGCCTATGGGAACGCCGCCGCCGACGCGCGGGCCGTGGGCATGACGGGCGCGCTGTGCATCCATCCCGATCAGGTCGGGGTGGTCAACCGCGTCTGGCAACCCGACCTGATGGCGCTGGAACAGGCGCGGCGCGTGCTGGATGCCTGGAATGATGCCCAACTGCGGTGCCAGGCCTTGGCCGCACTGGACGGGCGGATGATCGATTTGCCGGTGGTGGAACGTGCCCGCCGGCTTCTGCATGACAATTGAAGGAGGGTCTGTTGCGCGACACCGTCATCTGCGCGCCGCTGCGCACGCCCGTGGGGCGGTTCGGCGGACAGTTCAAGGGGCTTTCGGCCCATGGGTTGGGCGCCGCCCTGCTGCGTGGCCTGCTGGAACGCACGAACCTGCCGCCCGACACGGTGGAGGATGTGCTGTTCGCCCAGTGCTATCCGTCAATGGATGCGCCGGCCCTGGGCCGCGTCGTCGGGCTGGATGCCGGGCTGCCGGTGGGGATCGGCGGGCTTCAGATCGACCGGCGCTGCGGGTCGGGTCTGCAGGCGGTGATCAATGCCGTGATGCAGGTGCAGACCGGCGCCTGCGACCTGGTCCTGGCCGGCGGAGCGGAAAGCATGAGCAACGCTCCCTTCTACAGCACCAGCCACCGCTGGGGCGTGAAGGGCGAGGGCATTATGTTCCATGACGCGCTGGCGCGGGGGCGGGTAACGGCGGGCGGGCTGAACTTCCCCGTGCCGGGCGGCATGCTGGAAACGGCGGAGAACCTGCGCCGCGGCTACGCCATCCCAAGGCTGGAGCAGGATGATTTCGCCTGCCGCAGCCATGAGAAGGCGGTGGCGGCCCAACGCCAAGGCCTGTTCGACGCGGAGATCGTGCCGGTCGCCGTGTCGGGCAAGGGCGGGGACGTGCTGATCACAAGCGACGAGCATCCGCGCGCCGACACCACACTGGACAGCCTCTCCGCCCTGAAACCCGTGCTGGGCCGCCAGGATCGGGATGCCACGGTGACGGCCGGCAATGCCAGCGGCCAGAATGACGGGGCATCGGTCTGCATCGTCACCACGCGGGAGAAGGCCGACGCGCTGGGGCTGGTGCCCATGGCACGGCTGGTCTCCTGGGGGGTGGCCGGGGTGGCGCCCGACCGTATGGGCATCGGGCCGGTGCCGGCCACGGCCCGCGCCCTGGACCGCGCCGGGCTGCGCCTGGCCGATATCGACCTGATCGAGTTGAACGAGGCTTTCGCGGCCCAGGTGCTTGCCTGCACGCGCGGCTGGAACTTCGGCGCGTGCGATTTCGACCGGCTGAACGTGCAGGGCTCCGGCATCTCGCTGGGCCATCCGGTGGGGGCCACGGGCGGGCGCATCCTGGCGACGCTGCTGCATGCCATGCGGCGTCGGGAAGCGCGTTACGGGCTGGAGACCATGTGCATCGGCGGCGGCCAGGGGCTGGCGGCGATCTTCGAGCGTGCGTGACAAAATCGGAATGCATGCCGTCATTCAGAATTCTCAAGCGCCCGCCCCTTGACCCTCTTTAGGATGTTCTATTAAATGGCATGTATTGCGAATATCATTCCATAACGAGGTTGATCGTGACGGACAATGTTGTGGAAATCGGCTTCGACACGATCGATGACGCGCTGGCCGCCATCGCGGCGGGGCAAATGGTCGTGGTGCTGGATGACAAGCACCGGGAGAATGAAGGCGACCTGATCATGGCGGCGGAACATGCCACACCGGCCGCCCTGGCCTTCATGGTTCGCCATACGACGGGCATCGTCTGTGTCGGCCTGCAAGGCGACCGGGTGGACACGCTCGACCTGCCGCCGATGGTGCCCAGCAACAGCGACCGCCACCAGACGGCCTTCACCGTCTCCGTCGATGCCCGGCGCGGCACCAGCACCGGCGTGTCGGCCGCCGACCGGGCGGCCACCATCTCAGCATTGATCGACCCGGCGACGACGCCGGACGACCTGATGCGGCCCGGCCATATGTTCCCGCTGCGTGCCCGGCCGGGTGGGGTGCTGGAACGGCCCGGCCATACGGAGGCGTCGGTGGATCTGGCGCGGCTGGCCGGCTGCGTCCCCGCCGGGGTGCTGTGCGAGATCGTGGCCGAGGATGGCAGCATGGCCCGCACGCCGGAACTGCTGCGCTTCGCCCGCCGTCACGGCCTGCGCATCGTCACCATCGCCGACCTGACCCAGCATCTGCGCCAGCACAAATCCCATGACCGTCCGGCCAGCGCCTGCAAGCGCTCGGCCTGACCCATAAAGAAACAGGAAGGAAACAGGAAACGCCATGTTCCGAACCGCTTTCCCGGAAAGGATCGACGTTGCGGGAGCGTCCATCGAACTGATGACCAGGGGCGACGGCCCGCCGCTGCTGTTCCTGCATGCCGGTCATGGGGTCGATGCCGATGATGCGCTGGTCCAGCGACTGTCGCGCCAGCATCGGGTGATCGTGCCCTCTCATCCAGGTTTCGGCGCCAGTACGCGCCCCGCCGGGGTGACGGGGATGGATGACATCTGCCATGTCTATCTGGACCTGATCGAGGCGCTGGACCTGAAGGACCTGATCGTCGTCGGCGTCTCCTTCGGCGCCTGGATCGCGGCGGAACTGGCCACGATGGGCACCGGCCGCATCAAGCGGCTGGTGCTGATCGACGCGGTCGGCGTGAAAGTCTCCGGCCGGGAAACGCGCGACATCGCGGACATCTTCGCCACGACGGTGGAGGATATTCCCGGCCTGTTCTTCCACGATCCGGAGAAGGGCAAGGCGGCCTTCCACGGTTTCGATTTCAAGACCATGAGCGATGAGGACGTCACCCGTTTCGTGCGCAACCGCGAGAGCCTGCTGCTCTTCGGCTGGTCGCCCACGCTCTATAATCCCAAGCTGCTGGGCCGGCTGCACCGGGTGAAGGTGCCCGTGCTGCTGCTGTGGGGGGAAGATGACAAGGTGGTGGGCGTCGAGTATGGCCGCCGCTTCGCCGCCGCCTTCCCCGGTGCGAAATTCGAGGTGATCGAGGGTGCCGGCCATTACGGCTATCTGGAACAGCCCGACGAATTCGCCGGCCGCATCGATACGTTTCTGGCCGCTTGAAGCGCGGTGTCGCATGCGGGCTTCGCCCCTATGCGACCTACGAAAAGGCACCCGGTCCGTAGGTCGCATAAGCGGAGCGCATGCGACATCCCAGGCCCGACAAGGGGGAGAGAACACCCATGGAATTCTGGCATTTCAGCGAACAATCGATGCATCCGGCCTGGGACAATATCCCCGGCCCCACCAAGGTGCTGGTCGATAACGCGCATTGCGATCCGCAGGTGGCGCATGAGCTTTACAACCGCTATCTGGATGAATGGATGGTGGCCGACCGGCTCGGCTACAACATCATGGTCAACGAGCATCATGCCTCGGCCAACTGCATGTCGGCGTCCTGCCTGCTGACGCTGGCCATCCTGGCGCGGCAGACGCAGAAGGCGCGGCTCTTGTGCCTGGGCGTGCCCATCACCAACCGCACCGATCCCTATCGCGTGGCCGAGGAGTTGGCCATGATCGACGTGATCTCCGGCGGGCGGCTGGAGATCGGGCTGGTCAAGGCCTCGCCCTTCGAGCTGGCCATGTCCAACCAGAGCCCGGCCCGCATCATGGACCGTTACTGGGAGGCCCATGATTTCGTCGTCAAGGCACTGACCCACAAAGGCGGCCCCTTTTCCTGGGAAGGCGAATTCTACAACTACCGCAACGTCAATGTCTGGCCCCGGCCCCTGCAGCAGCCGATGCCGCCCATGTGGATCACGGCGTCGGGTGCCTCCACGGGCCGGCGCATCGCGCAGCTGGGCTATGTCTGCGCCACCTTCTTCAATGGTGCGGGCACCAAGCCTTTATTCGACGCCTACAAGGAGGAATACCGCAAGGCCCATGGCAAGCCGGCGGCCATCGACCGTTTCGCCTATCTGGCCATCATGGTCTGCGGCAGCACCGAGAAGGAGGTGCAGGAGCGCGTGGCCAAGGTGAAGCCCTATCTGGAGGTGCAGCCGCGCACGCCCAAGGGCTGGATCAACCCGCCCGGCTATGAAAGCGTGGAGCTGAACGCCGGCGCCTTGCGCATGGGCAAGACCGGCCGCATCAATTTCGGCCTGCCGCCCAACCCGACTCTGGGCGAGATGGCCGATGGCGGCATCCTGTTCGCCGGCACGCCCGACCAGCTCTATGACCAGATGTCCCGCTTCTCCGACAAGGTTGGCGGCATCGGCCATATGCTGATGCTGGGCCAGGCCGGATACCTGTCGCATGAGGAAACGGTGGACAGCCTGACCCTGTTCGCCGAACAGGTGGCCCCGCGCCTGCGCGCCTATGCCAAGGAAAAGAACGCGGCGATGAACGACGCGGCGTAAGGGCTGGGCCGAAGGATATCCCCGCTTCCTGGGCAACAGGGGCGGGGATTTGTTGCTTTTGGGGAGAGATAAAGGTCCGGGCCGCCAAGGGTTCCATCAATCTCCACCGTCACCCCGGCGCAAGCCGGGGCCCAGTTAAGCGGTGGTAGCCGCGGCATGACTCACATCAGCGCTGACCGCGCCTTACGCTGGACCCCGGCTTCCGCCGGGGTGACGGTGAAGAGGGCGGGAACGAAGGTAACCAGGTGTTCCCGAAGGTCACAAAAAGGGCGGGCCCTGGTAGCCCGGGGACCCGCCCATATCAGCCCCAGAACCGGAGGAGTTCAGTCCTTGGCGCCGATCATGCCGGTCTTAGCCGCACTGTCCAGGGCCGCGGCACCGCCATATTTCTCGAACGTGGCCTTGGCGGCGGCGTGGGACTGGCTGCTGTAGTCCAGCGAATGGGCCTTCCAATTGTCGAAGGATTCCGCCCGCGCCCGGTTCGACCCGCTGAAATGCGGCACCACGAAGCGGGCGTAAAGCTCATAGGAGCGCTTGGTCTCGTTCCAGTCGGCCCAGTCATGGCATTGGTGCAGGAACACGCCGAAATCGCCCTGCTTGGCCTGAAGCTTCTTCAGCACATCCACGGCATCATCGGGCGTGCCGATGACGATATGCCCGGCCTCCAGCAGCACATCCACCGGGTCGCGTCCCGCCATGTTGCCGAACCGGCCCGGCGTCACGGTGCGGGCATACTCGATATATTTCTCCAGCCCGTGGCGGACGTTCGCCCGCGCCTTCTCCCGCGTCTCCGCGATATGCATGGGGCCCATCAGGCGCAGGCGGTTGCGGTCCATGGTGCGGCCCTGTTCGGCCGCCACATCGCAGGCATGCTTCCAGTTGACATCCAGCACGTTGAACCCGCCCGAGGCGTCGGTGGCTGCCACGCACAGCATGGCCAGGTCGTACTTGCCAGCAAGGCGCCCGCCCGACGGCGTGGCGGCACTGGCCACCGCGATCTCCGGCCGCGGCTGGGTATAGGGCAGCAGATGCGCGCGCGCCTCCACCAGTTCGTACCAGTCGGTCTTCTCTGTCACCACCTGCCCGTCCAGCAGGCGCAGGATGACGTCCAGGGCCTGGGCCATGCGGTCGCGCTGGGTCTTGGGATCGATGCCCAGCATGCGCGCATCCGACACCAGCAGGCCCGGCCCGAAGCCGAACATCACCCGCCCGCGCGACTGGTGGTCCAGTTGGATGATGCGGTTGGTGACCATCAGCGGGTTGTGATAGGGCAGCGAGATCACGCCCGTGCCGAACCTGATATGCCGCGTCCGCTCCACCGCGGCGGCGATGAACAGTTCCGGGGATGCGATGGTCTCGTACCCGCCGGAATGATGCTCCCCGATCCAGGCCTCGTCATAGCCCAGCCGGTCCAGCCATTCCATCAGCTCCAGATCGCGGTGCATCAGGGCGTGCGCATCCTCGTCCACCGGGTGCAGCGGCGCCAGGAAAACGCCGTGGCGCAGACGTGTCTTCGACATTCCAATCCTCCCGTGCCGGCGGTCCCTTGGGCGGCCGCCGTCTCCCGATAAAGCTAGAATATGGCAACTATTCCGTCCATCAAAACACAGATCGTCAGATGGACGGCGGGTCGCATTTTATCTGCGTGCACATGACCGCTTTTCATGCCGCCGGTCCGGCGATCAAACCACGATCATGCAGGTCGGCCAACTGCCCTTCACCCAGGCCCAGCGCTTCGGCCAGCACCTCATCCGTATGCTGGCCCAGGATGGGGCCGACCGCCGACGGAACCGGTTCGCAGGCCGAGCTATCCACCGGGCTGGCTGCGGTCAGCATGGTGCCAATGCCCGGATGGTCGATGCGGGCGAATAGCGGGTTGGCGGGCGAACAGCGCGGATCGTCGGCCAGCAGTTGCTCAAAACTTTGATACGGACCCCAGCAGGCCCGTGCCGCATCCAGATCCCTGCCGGCCTGGGCAAGCGTGCGGGCGGCGAACCAGGGGGCCAGCAGCCCGGCCACGGCGTCGCGCGCCCGAAACCGGTCGCCCTCCCGCGACAGGTCCAGCCCGCGTGCGGTGCCGAGCGCTGCCATCACCTCCATCGTCCCAGTGGCGCGCAGCAGCGCCTGCCACTGGCCGGCGCTGACCGCGGCCACCATCAGGCGGCGGCCATCGGACGTGGCGAAGTCGCAGCCGAAGGCGCCGAAGATATGGTTGCCGTGACGTTCGCGGCCCTGTCCGTTGATTTCCACCTCCGCCAGCAGCCCCATGTCGGCCACCACGGCCAGGGCCACGTCGGACAGGGCGATGCGCAGCAACTGGCCTGCCCCGTGCAACCGGCGATGGCGTTCGGCCGCCAGCAGGGCGGTGGCCGCTGTCTGCCCGCAGATGAAATCCCAGGCGGGCAGCACATGGTTGATCGGCGCCCCCGGCCCTGCCGGCCCCGTGGCCAGCGGGAAGCCCATGGCGCAATTGACCGTGTAATCCAGGGCCGTGGACCCGTCGCGGTTGCCCAGGATATTGACCATCACCAGGTCGGCCCGCCGCCGTTGCAAACCGGCAAAATCCAGCCAGCCCGTGGCGGGGAAATTGGTGACGAACAGCCCCCGCCCCTCCCCCGGCGCGGTGATCAGAGCCTGGGCCAGTTCGCGCCCTTCCGGCCGGCTTATATCGATGCGGACGGATTTCTTGCCCTTGTTCAGCCCGGCCCAATAGAGGCTGCGCCCCTGGGCGGTGACGGGCCAGCGATGCTGGTCGATGCCGCCCGCGATCGGGTCGATGCGGATCACCTCTGCTCCCAATCGGGCCAGCGAACCCGTGGCAAACGGCCCGGCGATGAAGGCCGCGCATTCGGTGATGGTCAGGCCGGACAGGATGGCCATGGGTTTCCCGTTCCCGG
This sequence comes from Niveispirillum sp. GW835-FHT14G11, assembly GCF_058793615.1. Lineage (NCBI taxonomy): Bacteria > Pseudomonadati > Pseudomonadota > Alphaproteobacteria > Rhodospirillales > Azospirillaceae > Niveispirillum > Niveispirillum sp. GW835-FHT14G11. Next base: position 50,609 of record NZ_JBXAFZ010000021.1, on the reverse strand, counting down.
TTTTTACCTGACCCCATAAGGCGCCCGGCGTCCGCGCGCGGGCAGCGGAGAATTGCGTATCGGGCCGGAGAATATTTCAGGGGCTTCGGACCGGCGACCGGGCGATAGTGGATCGTCACCGCAGACCGAGGCATCATGAGCGTCGATCCCGAAATCCAGGCCGCGCGCCTGTTGCAGGCCGCACACGCCCCGCCCGGCTTCGACATCACCCGCATGGCCCCGGCGGAAGCCCGCGCCGGCATGAACCGGCTGGCCATGGTCTTCACCGACCCCGATACCGTGCTGGACCGGGTAGAAACGCTGAGCGTTCCCGGCCCCAGTGGCCCGGTCCGCGTGCGGCTCTACTACCCGGTACCATCGCCGGCGGCGGCGATCCTGTTCGTGCATGGCGGCGGCTGGTTCGCCTGCGATGTCGATACCCACGACCCGGTCATGCGGCGGCTGGCGCTGGAAAGCGGGCGGGTGGTGATCGGCTTCGATTACCGGCTGGCGCCGGAACATCCGTTCCCGGCAGCGCTGGAGGATGTCCAGGCGGTCTGGCATTGGGCCCCGGGGCTGGGCACGGGCGTGCCCGCCCTGGCCGGGGACAGTGCCGGCGCCAACCTGGCGCTGGCGCTGATGCTGTCGCAACGCGATGCTGGCGGCGCCTTGCCCCCGGCGGCAGCGCTGGCCTATGGCTGCTACGCACCGGGGCTGGACACGGACTCCCAGCGAGAATTCGGGGATGGGAGCTACGGCCTGTCCACGGTGCGCATGGCATGGTACTGGCGGCAGTATCTGGGCGCGCTGGCCGATGCGCCACCGGTGCTGGCGGCCCCGTTGGGCGCCGACCTGCGCGGCCTGCCGCCCTGCTTCATCGGTATCGCCGAATGCGACGTGCTGGCGGATGAGAACCGCATGATGGTGGAACGGATGCGGGCAGCGGGGATACGCGTGCAGACCGTCACCTGGCGAGGTGCCACCCACGGCTTCCTGCAGATGACGGCGCAAGCGGCCCTGGCCCGCGCCGCCGTCCGGGACATGGTGCGGGCATTGACCGTTTAACGCGGCTCCTTCGACCGGATGCGCACCGGGTCACTGCCATAGGCAGCGTCGCGCATGCGGATGGCCAGGCGCACGCCATGGGCCTTCACATTCGCGGCCCAGGTCTTGCGGCCCGGCCCCTGCGATAGGTGGGCCTTGGCGTCGGCCTCGATGGCGAACTGGCGCAGGACGCGGGCACCGGACAGGTCCATGGCGGTATTGACGATGCGCTTCTGCGCCGCCGCGATCTCCGGATCGATCAGGGCGATGCGCCGGGCCAGCGCGTCGACTTCCGCATCCAGTTCCGCCGCCGGCACGCTGTCCAGCACCATGCCGATATGGGCGGCGTCGATACCGGTGATGCTGTCGCCGGTCAGCAGCAGCCGTTTCGCCCATTGCGGGCCCACATGATAGAACCAGTAATTGACGGGCGGGGAGCCCAGGCCGCGCGTGCCGGGATGGCCCAGGCGGGCATCGTCGGCGGCGATGATCAGGTCGCAGGCCAGGGCCAGTTCCGCCCCGCCAGCCAGCGCGCGGCCCTGCACCCTGGCGATCACCGGCTTGTGGATGTCGGGGATGATGTGCATCTGGCCCATCTTGCGGGTCATGGTCCAGATATCGTCGTCGAAGCTGCCCATGCGGGTGCGATAGGTGGCGGTACTGTCCTGCTGGTTGTCCGGGTTGTATCCATAGCCGAGATCGTAGCCGGCACAGAAATCATCGCCGGCACCGGCCAGCACGATGACATGCACATCGGTGCGGTCATCGGCCTCCAGCATGGCGTCGTGAATTTCCTTGATCAGTTCCGGTGACAGGGCGTTGCGCTTGCCCGGCCGGTTCATCGTCACATAGGCGATACAGTCGCGGACCTCGAAGGTCAGGAATTCCTGGGTCTTGAGCCATTTGGCCATGATGATGCTCCCTCGCTGGTTCGTTTTCTCACCGCCGGACGATCAGCGCGTCCACGGCGATGGCGCGGCCGGGGCCGCAGATGATGGGATTGACGTCGATTTCCGCGATCCGATCCGACAGGTCGGATGCCAGTTCAGACAGGGCCACGATGATGTCGGCTAGATTGTCGATATCGGCCCCCGGCCGGCCCCGGAACCCGTGCAGCAATGCCGCCCCCTTCAGCCGGCCCAGCATGGCCAGCGCTTGGTCGCGGTTGACCGGGGCCAGTTCGCTGGCGCTGTCACGCAGCAACTCGACCATGACACCGCCCAGCCCGACCACGACCATGGGCCCGAAGGTCGGGTCCATCTGGCTGCCCACCACGATCTCCAGCCCCGATGCGATCATGGGTTGGACCAGCACCCCCGCGATGCGCGGGGCGGGTTCCACCCGGCCGGCAGCCTCCATGATGGCGGCGAAGGCCGCGCGCACGGCGGTCCCGTCGCGCAGGTCCAGGCGGACCACACCAGCGTCGGTCTTGTGCGCGATGTCGGGCGTTTCCAGCTTCAGCACCACGGGACAGCCCAGCGCCGCCGCCGCCGCGACGGCCATGTCCGCATCCTGCACGACATGGTCCGTGGCCACGGGAATGCCATAGGCGGCCAGGATCGCCTTGGCCTCCCGCTCGGTCAGCCGCTCCCCGGCCGCGGCCAGCAATGCCCGCGCCGTGGTGGCGGCCGGATTGGGGCTGCCGCTGCGCGGACGCGGTGCCGGGCCGGTGATCCGCCGTTCCCGTTCCAGCCAGCCGGCCAGGGTGCGGTAGGCGCCGGACGTGGAGCGGAACAGGGCCACATGCGGGTCCCGCTCCGCCTGCCTCGACCCCGGCCCGTCCTTCCATTCCGACATCCAGGACAGGCACAGCGGCTTGCCGGCTTTGGCGGCCAGGCCGGAGAACAGGGCGACATTGTTGGGCGTGCCGGGATCGCTGATGCTGGGCGCCATGACCAGCACGGCGGCGTAGCCGGGATCGGCCAGCATCGCCTCCAGGCAGGCCGCATATGAGGCGGGATTGGTCGCCACCTGGGCGGTGATGTCGCAAGGATTGGACGGGTTGCCGAAGTCGGGAACATTGGCGTCCAGCACGGCCTGGGTGGCGGGCCCCGGCGGCGGCATGGGCACACCCGCCTGTTCAGCCTTGTCCAGCGTGATAACGCAGGCCCCGCCCGACGCCGCCACCGCCGCCACGCCTGTGGCCTTCGGCCGCCCGGCCTTGGCCAAGAAAGCGGCGGTCTCGTAAACATCCTCGATATTGTCAACCTGCACGATGCCCAGCCGACGATAGGCGGCCTCATAAGCAGCGTTCGTCCCCGCCAGCGTGCCGGTATGCGACATCGCGGCCTTGGCAGCGGCGGTACCGGTGGCGATCTTGTACATCACGATGGGCTTGTTCGCGGCGCGCGCGCGTTCGCCCGCCTGCAACAGCCGCTCCCCGTCCTTCAGCCCTTCGGCGACACAGGTGATGACGGCACAGCCGGGATCGTCAGCCAGATAGGAGACATAGTCGCAGACATCAACGTCGCAACTGTTCCCCGCCGCCATGAAATGGCTGTAGGAGCCGCCGCGTTCCGCCACCTGCCCCAGTGCCTGGCCCAGCCCGCCCGACTGCGACACGATGGCCACCGGCCCCGTGGCCGGACGGCGGGCGCCGTAACCAGACGCGAAGGACAGGCCGGCGCGGCTGACATTGTTGATCAGGCCGATGCAGTTGGGGCCGACGATGCGCAGTTGCGATCCGCGCGCGATGGCGACCAGCCGGTCCTGCAGGGCGATGCGATCGGCCAGCCCCGTCTCCGCGAAGCCCGAGGCATAGATGACGCAGCCGCCCACGCCCAAGGCGGCGCATTCCTCCACCAGCGGCAACACGGCATCGACCGGCACCGCCAGCACGGCACAGTCGGGTACTTCCGGCAGGGCTGACAGGCCGGAGAAGCAGGGAATGCCATAAAGTTCGGCCGCGTTGGGATTGACACCCCAGCTGCGGCCTGTGAAGCCGGACAGGTTGGCGGCCGTGCGGGCGCCGAAGGATTTCTCATTGCGCGACAGGCCGACAATGGCCACCGACGCCGGGTCGATCAGACGGCGCAGGTCAGCATGGGTGTAGACGGGACGGGACAATGGGGTCTCCTGGGCGATGGCGCTCATCGCCGGCTCGTCGGGATCTGGTTGAAGGGCACATCCTTGTCGGCCCGCATTTCGCCCGGCATCTTCAGGACGCGTTCGGCGATGATGTTGCGCAGGATCTCATCCGTGCCGCCGGCGATGCGCTTGCCGGGGGCATAGAGCAATGCCTCCTGGAACCAGGCGTTCAGGGGGGCAAAGTCGGTGTCCATCACCGCACCGGATTGTCCCAGCAGCTCGATCCCGTAGGCGGCGATTTCCTGCAATTTCGTGGCGCTGACCAGCTTGCCGATGGAATTTTCCGGCCCCGGTGCACGGCCGCGGGAAAAGGCGGTCTGGGTGCGCAGGCGAGTATATTTCAGCCCTTCGGACTGCACATACCAGCGGGCGATCCTCTCCCGCACGGTCGCGTCGGCCAGCGCCGGGCGACCGTCGATGGTCAGGGTGCGGGCCAAGGCCAGGATATCCTCCACATCCGGGCCTTCCGCCTTGCCCACCGTGAAGCGCTCATTGGCCAGCATGGTCAGCGCCACCTTCCAGCCCTCGCCCACCGCACCCAGCCTTTGATGGTCGGGGATGCGGACATCGGTCAGGAACACCTCGCAGAAATTGGCGGTGCCGGAGATCTGCTTCAGGCGGCGGATTTCGATGCCGGGGGCGGCCATGTCCAGGATGAAGAAGGTCAGGCCGGCATGCTTCGGCACCGTCGAGTCGGTGCGGGCCACCAGCATGCCGTATTGGGAGAAATGGGCGTTGGAGGTCCAGACCTTCTGCCCGTTGATCACCCAACCATCGCCGTCACGCACCGCACGGGTGCGCAGGCCGGCCAGGTCCGACCCGGCGGCAGGTTCGGAGAACAACTGGCACCATATCTCTTCCCCATATAAGGCCGGGCGCGCGTAGCGGTCGATCAGGGCGTCGCTGCCATGAGCCATGATGGTGGGCAGGGCCATGCCCACGCTCTGGTTGAAGACGCTGGGGGGAACGACATGGCGCTCCTCCTCCGCCGCGAAGATGGCGGCCTGCATCTGCGTGCCCTCGCGCCCGCCATATCTCTTCGGCCAATGGATGCCGGCGAAGCCGGCCGCCGCCTTGGTCGCCTGCCATTGCCTGGAAAGAAGCACATCCTCCGCGTTCAGTTCCCGCGAACGGTAGGTGCGGGCTTCGGCCGATTTCAGCGGCGCATGGGCGTCCAGGAAGGCGCGCACCTCGGCCCGGAAGGCGGCTTCGTCGGGAGTATCGTTGAAATCCATCGCCTCGCCTCACGCGGCCAGCTGGTCGAACAGGCGGTCGCGCCAGTGCCGCGCCCCGCCGATGATGCCGGCCAGCGTCGCGGCCCGGCGGTAATGCAGGTGGCAATCGGCTTCCCAGGTGAAGCCCATGCCGCCATGGGTCTGGATATTCTCCCGCGCCGCCAGCTGATAGGCGTCGATGGCGGCGATGCGAGCGGCGGCGGCCGCGCGCGGCAGCTCGGGCGCATCCGCATGCAGGGCCCAGGCGCCGAAATAGGCGTTGGAGCGGGCCAGTTCCACGGCGACATAGATATCGGCCAGCTTGTGCTTGATCGCCTGCATCGACGCGATGGGCCGGCCGAAGGCGAAACGGTCCATGGCGAAGGATGTCGCCATCTCCAGCGCCGCCCGCCCACCCCCCACCTGTTCGAACGCGAACAGCACGGCGGCGCGGTCCAGCAGCCGGGCGATGGAAGCCCAGCCCACGGCACCCGGCAGCTTCTCGGCCGGCACATCGTGGAATTCCAGGCCCCAGGCGCCATGCGCCAGATCCAGCGTGCGCAACGGCCGGCGTTCGATGCCGGGGGCGGCGGGATCGACCAGATACAGCCCGACCTGGCCACCTTCATCCCGTGCCGCGACGACCAGCAGGCCGGCGCTGTCCAGGTCATAAACGGGCGCCTTGGCACCCGACAGGCTTCCACCCGCCACCATCGCCCCGATGGCGGCGGCGGCGGGCTCCCCCACTCCTTCGGCCAGGGCAAAGGCGCCGGTCATCGAACCATCGGCCAGGCGCGGCAGCCACGCCGCCTTCTGCGTCTCGCCGCCGAAGGCCAGCAAGGCTTCCGCCGCCAGATAGAGGGTGGAAGCGAAGGGAACGGGCGGCAGGAAGGCACCCACCTCCTCCGCCAGCATGCACAAGGCCTCGTGCCCCAGGCCGGAGCCGCCATATTCCTCCGGGATGGTCAGGCCCAGCCAGCCCATCGCCGCCATTTCGGCCCAGAGCTTCCGGTCGACCGCCGGCCCCGCCTCCAGGAACTGGCGCACCGCGCCGACGGGCAGACGGTCGGCCAGGAAGCCCTGCACCTCCCGCCGCATCGAGGTCACATCGTCGGAGAAATCGAAATTCATCGGCCCCCACCATCCACTGGCAATTGCTGGCCCAGAGCTTGGGCCATCGTCGCACTACGGCAAGCCAGTTTTCTGGAACCAGCATGACCAGGGCTCATCCCGCCGGGGATGCGAATTTTTGGAATGTGGCGATGAAGGCGGGTCATCCGAGGCACTGCGGCGAGCGATATTATCTATACATATCAATGCACTGATGAATTGTCATGCCCTCCGCTCCCTTCCCCCGGCAGGGCTTGCCCACAGGGCTGGCCGAAGCCTATTCGTGAAGAAACGGCGACAGCCCGCCTGGAGGAGCTCCCCCGCATGCATTATCCCGAACTGAAGCTATTCATCGGCGGCCAATGGCGCAGTGCCGCGCAGGGCGAACCCGTGATCAACCCGGCCGACGGATCGGTGCTGGCCACCCTGCCCCATGCCGGGCGCGGTGATCTGGATGACGCGCTGGCGGCGGCGGAGAAGGGGTTCAAGGTCTGGCGGGCCACCGACCCGGCAGAGCGGGAACAAGTGCTTGTCCGGGCCGCCGCCAACCTGCTGGCGCGGCGGGAGGAGATCGCCGTCGCCCTGGTATTGGACCAGGGCAAGACCATCAAGGAAGCCCGGAACGAGGTGCGGGTGGCCCATGACCGCATCCTGTGGGATGCAGGAGAGGCGCGGCGTCTCTATGGCCGCATCGTCCCGGCCCCGCCCGGCATGCGCAAGATGGTGACGCGCCACCCGCTGGGTATCGTGGCGGCCTTCACCCCCTGGAACTATCCGCTGGCATCGCCCACCCGGAAGGTGGCGGGCGCGCTCGCCGCCGGCTGCTCCATCATCCTGAAAGGGGCGGAAGAGACGCCCAGCGGGGCCATGGCCCTGGTCCGCGCCCTCCAGGAGGCAGGCGTGCCCGATGGCGTGGTCAATCTGGTCTTCGGCAAGCCGGCGGACATCTCCGCCTACCTGATCCCGCAAGCCCCGGTGCGGCTGGTCACCTTCACCGGATCGGTGCCGGTGGGCAAGCATCTCGCGGCCCTGTGCGGGCAGCATATGAAGCCGGCCATCATGGAACTGGGCGGCAATTCCCCCGTCATCGTCTGGGACGACGCGGACGCGGAAACGGTGGCCGCCCTGTCGGCCCGGGCCAAGGCCCGCAATGCCGGCCAGGTCTGCGTCGCCCCGACGCGGTTCTTCGTCCATGAGCGGGTCTATGACCGGTTCGTGGACAGCCTGGGTGCCGCAGCGGACGCCCTGAAGATCGGCACCGGACTGGACCCGGCGCTGGAGATGGGGCCGCTGGCCAATGGGCGGCGCCTGTCCACCATGCAGTCCCTGACCGCCGATGCTATCGGCCGGGGGGCCAAACTGGTGGCCGGGGGGCGGCGCATCGGCCAGGACGGGTTCCAGTTCCCGCTGACCATCCTGGCGGACATGCCGGCCGATGCGCGGGCCATGCTGGAGGAGCCGTTCGGCCCCATGGCCCTGGTCAGCCGGGTATCCAGCCTGGACCAAGCCATCGCGCGCGCCAACGGTCTGGAGTTCGGCCTGGCCGCCTATGCCTTCACCAACCGGGCCAACGTAGCCACCCGGCTGTCGGAGGAGATCGAGAGCGGCAGCCTGGCCATCAACCATTTCAATTCGACATATCCCGACATGCCGTTCGGCGGCATGAAGGATAGCGGCTATGGCCGCGAAGGAGGGTCGGAGGGGTTGGAGGGCTATACGTTCGTGAAGTCGGTGATGCAGCAGTCGGCGGTGGGGTGAGGGCCGTCAGTCACCACCCTCCAGCCGGTTATCCTCACGCGGCGGATTGCCAACACCGGCCCTGGCCAGGGTCGCCTTTGCCATTCCGGGCTGTACACGCGCAGCACGGGCGGTGAAGTAGCGTTCGGCCTCGGCCAGCGCACCCACGCGCCCCGCCACCGCCACCGCCGTGGCGATGACCTGGTTCAGCCTTACGCCCGCCTTTTCAGCCTGGGCCATGGCAACCGTCTTGACGCGCCAGTGTTGCTGTCAAACGCCACAACCATCACATCGGTGTCGATCACAATGCGCATGGTGATATCATATATGACATCACCATATCCGGCATTCGATGAAGATCAGGTGAACCGCGGCACCCGCTTCTCCTTCAGCGCCGCATAGCCTTCGGCGAATTCCGGTCCGGTCAGGCAGTCGGCCTGGGCCAGCGCTTCCGCCTCAAGCCCCAGGCCGGCCGGGCGCAGACAGGATTTCAGCCGGGCAAAGGCGGCCAGGGGAAGGGCCGCCAGCCGTTCGCCCATGTCCAGCCCGGCTTTCATCACCGTCCCTGCCGGCGCCACCGCATCCACCACGCCGGCGGCCAGGGCATCGGCGGCGGTCAGGTTGCCGGCAGCCAGGAACAGGCGGGCGGCCAGCGGCCGGCCGGCCCGCAGCGGCAGCGTTTCCATCAGGCCCCAGTCGGGCACCAATCCCAGTTTCAGGAAGGGAAAGCCAAGCACCGCATCGTCACCCATCACCACCCGGTCGGCCAGCAACGCCAGACCGGCGCCGGCACCGATGGCATAACGCTCGACGGCGGCCACCACGGGTTTGGGAAAATGCCAGAGCTGTTCGACCAGGGCATGGCCGTCGCGCATGCGGGCCAGCGCGGCCGCCTGATCAATACCCTCCAGGCTGGCCAGATCGCCCCCGGCGCAGAAGACACCGCCATGGCCGGCGATCAGCAAGGCGCGCACGGCCGGGTCGGCCTGCGCCGCCGTCACCGCCGCCCGCAAGGCCAGGCGCAGATCGGCGTCGATGGCGTTGCGGGCCGCCAGCCGGTTCAGGCACAGGCGACGCACACCCTGACGTGGCATATCGATCAGCAGCGTGTCCATGCCTTACCCTTCCCGCAGTGACAGGCCCAGCAGGGCGCGGCGGCGCAGATACTGGCTGGGCCGGTACCGGGGATCACCCGTCACCGCCAGCAGCCGTTCCAGGATCGACAGCACCCGCGCCGGCCCCAACAGATCACCCCATTCCAGGGGGCCTCGTGGGTAGCCCAGACCCAACCGCACGGCGGCGTCGATATCGGCAGGCGCCGCGATGCCGCGCTGGGCGATCTCGCAGCCGGTATTGACGATCATGGCCAGCACCCGCTGCCCGATGAAGCCGGGACTGTCCTGGATGCGGGTCACCGCCCGGCCCGCGGCGGCCAGCCAGCCATGGGCCCTGTCCACCGGCACGGGATCGGTGGCGGGGCTGGACATCAGCACCAATCGCCCGGCCAGGCCGCCCAGCGGATCGATGCCGACCAGACGGCGGGCATCCAGACCGGTATTTGTGGCCACCGCCGTCACATCCTCCCCCCAGGGCAGGGTGAACAACACCTCGGCGGTCGCCGGGTCATCGGACAGGGTCGCCCCACCGGCCGACAGCAGGACGCGCAGGGCGTCCGCCCCCTCCCCGTCCTGCACCCAGGCCGATCCGGACGTGGTGGGCGGTGCCGGCGGTTCGGCCGGTTCCTGCTTCACGCCGTCGGGATAGCGGTAGAAGCCCCTTCCCGTCTTGCGGCCATAGAGCCCGGCGGCCAGACGCGGCGGGATCAGCGATGACGGACGGTAGCGGGGTTCCTGCTGGAACTGCTCATGGATCGACTGCATGACCTTGCCGGACACGTCCAGGCCCGTCAGGTCCATCAGTTCGAACGGCCCCATGCGAAAACCAAGCGTGTCGCGCAGAGTGCGGTCGATATCGGCGACCGGTGCCACCCCCTCCTCCAGCAGCCGCAACCCCTCCGTATAAAGCGCACGGCCGGCATGGTTGACCAGGAAGCCCGGCTGATCGGCAGCCAGCACCGCGCAATGGCCGGTCCCCGTTACCAGGGCCAGCAGGCGGTCGGTGACGGCCGGACCCGTCATCAGGCCGGGGATCACCTCCGCCAGCTTCATCAACGGTACGGGATTGAAGAAATGCAGCCCCGCCACCCGTTCCGGCCAGCGGCATTTGGCGGCGATGGCCGATACGGTCAGGGAGGAGGTATTGCTGGCCAGCAGGCAATCGTCATCGACGATATCCTCCAGCGCCGCGAACAGGGAACGCTTGGCGTCCAGATCCTCGACAATCGCTTCGACAATAACGGTGCAGCCGGCCAGGTCGGCCAGGGAAGGCACGGCGCAGAGCCGCCCGGCAGCCGCCCGTACATCGTCGGCGCTCATCGCCCCCTTGACCGCGAGCTTGTCCAGCATGGCCAGCACGAAGTCGCGCGCGGCACCGGCCGCCCCCTCCCGGCTGTCATGCAGGCGCACACTATGGCCGGTCTGGCTGAACAGCTGGGCGATGCCGCGGCCCATGATGCCGGCGCCGACGATGCCGATGATCTCGCTGGCCATGCTCACCTTCCCTGGAAATCGGGCGGACGCTTCTCCAGGAAGGCCGCCATGCCCTCCTTCTGGTCCGCACTGTCGAACAGCAGCAGGAATTCCCGGTTCTCCAGCGCATTGGCCGCCGCCAGCGGCAGATCGGCGCCGGCGGCCAAAGTGCGCTTGATGGCGGCCAACGCCAGGGGCGGCATGGAGGCCACCTTGCTGGCCAGCTTGCGCGCAGTGACCAGGACGGCACCCTCCCCGGCCAGTTCCGATACCAGGCCCAAGGCGTGGGCGCGTTCGCCGTCCAGCGTGCCGCCGGTCATCAGCAGGTGGCTGGCCATATGCTTGCCCAGCACACGCACCAGCCGCTGGGTACCGCCGGCACCGGGCATGACGCCCACCCGCGCCTCCGGCTGACCAAAGCGGGCCGTGGGGTCGGCAACGACGATGTCGCACATCAGAGCCAGCTCACATCCCGCCCCCAGGGCCGGGCCGGAAACGGCGGCAATGACCGGCTTGGGACAGTCGGCCACGGGTCGCCAAAGATCGGGAAAGCCCAGGTCCCGCACCTGCGCCGGCCCCTTGTCGGCCAGCAGCTTCAGATCGGCGCCAGCCGCGAACACCTTGTCGCTGCCCGTCACCACGATGACACGGATGGCGGGATCGCCGGCCAGGGCGGTGAAGGCGGCGGCCAGGGCCTGTCGCATGGCCATGTCCAGCGCATTCATCCGCTCCGGCCGATCCAGCGTGACGATGCCGATGGCGCCGTCATGATCGACGCGCAGAGGCGATGGGGGTTCGGTCATCTGGGCTCTCCTCCGGCTCGACACGACCTATGCAACCTTCGCCAGCAATCCCCGCGCGATCACCTGGGCCTGGATTTCCGCCGCCCCCTCGAAGATCGACAGGATGCGGGCGTCGCAGAGCAGGCGGCTGATGCGGTATTCAAGGGCGAAGCCGTTGCCGCCATGAATCTGGAGCGCATTGTCGGCATTGCTCCAGGCCACGCGAGCGGCCAGCAGCTTGGCCATCCCCGCCTCGATATCACAGCGCCGGTCGCCATCCTTGGCGCGAGCGGCGGCATAAGAGAGCTGGCGGGCCATCATGGTTTCCACCGCCATCCAGGCCAGCTTGCCCGATATGCGCGGGAAATTGATGAGCGGCTGGCCGAACTGTCGCCGGTCCAGCGCATAGCGCAACCCTTCCTCCAGCGCGTCCTGAGCCACGCCAACAGCGCGGGCCGCTGTCTGGATGCGCGCACTTTCGAAGGTTTCCATCAGCTGCTTGAAGCCCTGGCCGGGCACGCCGCCCAGCAGGTTTTCGGCTGGCACCTCGAACCCATCGAAGCGGATTTCGAACTCCTTCATGCCGCGATAGCCCAGGACCTCGATCTCCCCGCCGCTCATGCCGTGGGCCGGAAACGGGTTGGCATCATCACCGCGCGGCTTTTCCGCCAGCAGCATGGACAGACCACGGTAACCCTCCTGCGCCGGGTCGGTACGGACCAGCAGGGTCATGATGTCGGCGCGGGCGGCGTGGGTGATCCAGGTCTTGTTGCCCGTCACCCGCCAGACACGGCTTCCATCCGACTTTTCCACCAGTTCCGCCCGCGTGTGCAGGGCGGCCAGATCGGACCCGGTATCGGGTTCGGTGAAGACGGCCGTGGGCAACAGATCACCACTGGCGATGGCGGGCAGGTAGCACCGTTTCTGTTCGTCCGTGCCACCCATGCGGATCAGTTCACCCGCGATCTCCGACCGCGTACCCAGCGATCCGACGCCGATATAGCCACGCGACAGTTCCTCCGACGCGATGCACATGGCCAGCTTACCCAGCCCCGAACCGCCCCATTCCTCCGGGATGGTCAAGCCGAAAACGCCCAGTTCCGCCATTTCCGCGATGATGTCCATGGGGATATAGGCATTGTCGCGATGCCAGCCATGGGCGTCCGGGGCCACCCGGTCGGACACGAAGCGGCGAAGCTGCCCCACCATGACCGTCAGCATCTCGTCATCATGGCGCGGGTCGCCGAAATGCCCGTCGGCCAGGGCTGCCGACAGGGCGGCGCGCATGGCAGAACCATCGCCCGACAATAATCGCGCGCAGGCCGGATTGGCATGCAACATGGCCGCTTCGGTTGCCAGGTCCAGATCACCGGGCCGGGTGAATTCACCCTGGCTCATGGGGATGCCGCCGGCCAGTTGCGCCAGATACTCGCCGAAGCCGATCGACAGGATCAGGCGCTCGGGAAGGTTCAAGGCGCCCTGGCCCTCCAGCGCATCGGCCCAATCCAGCAGGCTGCGCAAGGCCGCGACATAGGTGGCGATCCAGGCCAGGCCATGGGCGGCATGCTGATGACGGGTCAGCAAGGCCGCATCCACCCCGCCCTCCGGTGCCACGCGCCGCGCCAGCCGGTGGCGGGCCATGGTCAGATACTGGCCCGCCGCCATCATGGCCGCCCGGCAATCGGCAAGAAGGGAAGCGGAAAGGTCGGGGACGGCCATCCCTCATTCCCCCCGCTGCTGCCGGGCCAGTTTCTTCAGCCGCTGCTGTTCGCGCCAGGCCGTCATCAGGCGGCGCGGCTCGTCCGTGGTATGGGCGCGGCCGACGGAGCGGATGCCGGCCTGGACCGCATCGGCCACCGACATCTGCTCCCAGTCACGGATCAGTTCCTTCTGCAGGCGGATGGCGCGGGGGCCGGAGATGCAGATGGACCGCACCCATTTCTCCACCTGCTCGTCCAGCTTCTCCAGCGGGACCAGCTTTTCCATATAGCCGAAATGGTACGCCTCCTCGGCGTCGATGATGTCGCCCGTATAGACCAGCTCGCGGGCCTTGCCCCAGCCCACCAGGGTGGGGATCAGGCAGGCCTCCATGCCCGACGGCACGCCGTAACGCACCTCCGGCATGCCGAACTTCGCATTGTCAGCGGCCACCCGCATGTCGCAGGCCGTCGCGATCTCCATGCCGGCACCCAGGCAGTAGCCCGCGATGCGGGCGATGACGGGTACAGGCATGCGCCGCACGCTGTCACAGGCGGCATGGGTGGTGGCGCTGCCATTCTCGGCGATGTTGTGGTTGGGGAATTCCGACATCTCGGCGATGTTCGCCCCGCCGATGAAGGACTTGGTCCCCGCCCCGGTCAGCACGACGCAGCGCAGCTCGGGATCGGTGGCCAGTTCGCGCATCTTCCTGGCCAGCGCCGCACGGCCCTCCACGGGCAGGGCATTGTGCTTCTCGGCATTATCGACCGTCACATAGGCGACGCGGCCGCCTTCCGCCCGTTCCTCCAGCCGGACGAGGATCATCTCCTCGACCGTTTTTTCGACGTGCGATGCCGCCATGGTCCAACTCCGGATAGTATCTGGTTTCGTCAAGATCGCTTGGAAACTGCCGGTGCGCGGCACCGGCCGGCAAACCACTTTTGGGGGTGCGCCATGAGGGAGGGTCATCGGGGTGAAGGTTGAAGGCACTCCTTCTTCGTCATCCCGGTGGAAGCCGGGACCCAGGGGCCGAGCGCCCGACCCTTCAGCCGCGTTGATCGACGCCGCGGATAGGTTTGAACCTGTGGCCCCTGGGTCCCGGCTTCCGCCGGGATGACGAAGAGGGGGAATCTCGCCTCAATCCCCGAAGCTGAACCCGACCGTCACGCCGAAGGACAGCGGGCGGGCATTCACTTCCTGGATGCCCAAAGCCTGGGGCGAGATATAGATGGCGTGGTCGCTGTCGGTCAGGTTGTCGCCCCACAGCCGCACGAAATAGCGGTCGTCGGGCGCATAATATGTCGCTGACAGGCTGAGCGATTCATAGGAGCCGATATGGCCGAACATGCCGCCCGGCACAATGTCGTAACCGCCATTGTAATAGAGCGCGCCGGTCAGCAGCAGGCGCGACTGCTCCGCCAACGGCACCTCATAATCCAGCGCCAGATTGGCGCTGATCTTCGGTGCGAAGATCAGATCCTGTCCGCTGGCATTCAGGGCGTAGGAACAGGAACCCGGCAGCTTGGGCGCCGCCGCCAGGGTCTTGGCCTGGTCATAGGTGATCGACGGTGGCGGGGCCGTGCAGGCGGCCGTAGTGCGCGGCAGGAAGACCTGGGCGCTGGCATAGCTCTTGTACTTGCTGTCCAGCAGGTTGACGGCACCGCGCAGGGTCAACTGGTCACTGACCATGGCCGTCAGGTCGACATCCAGGCCATAGACCCGCGCCGACGCCGCGTTCTGCACCGTGGTGACGCCGGCGGAGGAGATCAGGCCCACCTGGATATTGGAATAATCATAGTAGAAGGCGGCACCGTTCAGGCGCACGCGCCTGTCCAGCAGCTCCGTCTTCAACCCGACCTCATAGGCATCCAGGATTTCCGGGTTGACCGGCACTTGGCCGGGGCTGACCACGCTGGGATTGTAGGTGCCGCTCTTGAAGCCGCGATTGTAGCTGGCATAGGCCATGACATCGTCACTGACCGTATAGTCCAGCGCCAGGCGCCAGGTCACCTTGTCGAAGTTCTTCGACAGGTTCATGGCGGCCAGCGGCGTCTTGCCGAACACCAGATTTTCCGGCCCCAGGGCCGTGTTGTAGAGGTCCAGGCCCGGACCGGGACCAGCCACGGCGGCATAGCGGAACATCTCGCCGTCGGCCCCCTTCTTCTCGCTGCTGTAGCGCAGGCCCGCCGTAACGCGCAGATCGCCGGTCAGGTTGGCATTGGCTTCGGCGAAGGCGGCATAGGCGTCGGTGGTGATATAGGAATTGAAGGCGGTAACCGACGCGCCGGTGCGCTGCAGGTCCACCGGCCGCACGGGCGAGGGCACGTTGGAGGCCGACATCAGATTGTCGAACCCTTCCCGGAACCACATGTAATATAGGCCGCCGATCCAGTTGACCCGGTTGTTCCCCGTCGATTGAAGCTGCAATTCCTGGGAGAACTGCTCACCCGGCTGGTTGCGGCTGCCGGAATAGCCGATGGTGGTCTCCGCGATGTCGCTGTTGGACAGGGTGCGGCTGTCACCGTTCACATAGCCGGTATAGGACACCAGCCGCGTGTCGGCGAAGTCGTATTCCAGGTTCAAAGTGCCGCGATAGCCCTTGTTGCGCACCAGCGTATCGTAGTTGGACGAGGTCTCGTACAAATCATATTCCGGCGTCACCCCGGCATTGACCGCCGTGGGCACCGTGCCGGCCCGGACGTGCGGCGACAAGAAGGTCGCGTTGTCATGATAATAGTAGGAGCCGGAAAGCCGGGCGGTGAAATCCTCGCTGGGCTTGAACACCAGCTTGCCCATGCCGACCATGTTCTTGGCGGGGTTGGCCTTCTTGTCCAGGAAGGTATTGTCGATATAGCCATCGTCCCAGCGGCCGGTGAAGGCGACGGAAGCCGACAAAGTGTCGGTCACCCGGCCGGCGGCATAGGCGCGGGCCCGCTTCTCGTTGAACTTGCCATAGCCGATTTCGGCATCCACGGTGGGATTCAGTCCCGGATCCTTGGTGATGATGTTGATGGCGCCACCCGTGGCGTTGCGTCCGAACAGGGTGCCCTGCGGGCCCTTCAGCACCTCGATCCGTTCGATATTGGCCAGATCGAAGCTGTTGCCGCCCTTGTTGGCCTGGTAGATGCCGTCCAGATAGACGGCGACCGGGCTTTCAAAGCCGGGATTCGACTGGTTCGACCCGATGCCGCGGATGAAGGGCAGGACCGAGGCGCCGGTCTGATAGACCTGCAGGCCTGGCGAGATCTTCTCCAGGTCCAGCACGTTATAGGTGCCGGCGGTGTCCAGCATGTCGGCCGTCACTGCCGTGACGGCGATGGGCACGTCCTGCAGGTTCTGGCTGCGCTTCTGCGCGGTGACGATGATTTCCTCCAGCAGCACCGGCGCTGCGGCGGGTGCTGCGGACTGGGCGGCGGCGGGTCCGGCCATGGCGGCCAGGATCATGGGCAGGGCGATCGCCGTGGATCGCCGGAACGCGCTGCGCGTGCAGAAGATGGCGGTGCGCATGGGCACTTGTCCTCCCTGGTGATTATCGCCTGCGGCGTCTTTATTTTTGGAACGCGCCGTGCCTGCTCTATGAATACAATGGCATTACCACTCCGGCGCCATCAAAAGGTATGGCGGGTTGCATCCATCGGGAATCGAGTTTTGCGCGTGGGGGAATGAGCAATGCTCATCGTGCGGGCGGCAAATGGTTTTCCAGCCGGTAGAGACGGGCAGCACTGCCGGCGAACAGGGCCGCCTTCTCCGCCGCCGTACAACCTTGAGCGATACGTTTGAAGGTGTTCCACAGGATAAGGTAGCTGCACGCCTGCTTGCCGACGGGAAAGTTGCTTTCGAACAGGCAGCGATCGACACCGAACAGGTCGATGCAGGTTTCCACATAGGGCTGCCATGCCGCCGCCAACTCCACCGACGATGCTGGCACCGCGCGGTCATGGAAACCGAACCCGTATGAGGGCATGCCCAGCCCGCCCAACTTCACCGCGACATTGCCGTGCCGGGCCAGGACCTTCAGCCCGTCCGACCATTCCCGGAACACCGCATCCCGCCGCCCTTCATAGGGGCCGGTGCCCAGCGGCGCGCCGATATGGTTCAGGATGATGGTTGTTTGCGGGAATGCGCCGGCCAGATCAGCCAGATCGGGCAGCTGGGTGAAATAGACCCAGGCATCGAAGGACAGGCCCAGCGGCGCCAGTTCTGCGAAGCCAAGGCGGAAACCCACGTCGCGCAGCAGGCCGGGCGGCGGCGGCACCCGGCTCATGGCACCCAGCACGGGATCATGCTGCGCCTGCTGGCGGATGCCGCGGAACCGTCCGCCGCCGGCGCGGATATGGGCTTCCAGCACGGGCCGCACATCCGGTCCCAGCCGCAGATCGGCATGGCCCACGATGGCGGCGCACAGGCGCGATGGGCCGTAGGTGCCGCTGGCGCTGGCGGCCGCGATGCCGTTCACATATTCGGTTTCCCCCACACAGCGCAGTTCCTCCGGCCCGTCGGCGCGGTACATGGCGTTGCATTGGACAAAGATTGTGGCGCGAACATCGTGGCCGGAACCGATATCGGCCAGCAGTTCGGGCAATTGATAGCTTTCGGGCGGGCGGTCCCACAGATGATGGTGGGCGTCGATGATGGGCAGGGAGGGGTCGATCACCTCTTCCCGCCACCGGCCCAGCCATGTTTCCAGCTCCGCCATGGACCGGACCTTCCCCGCAATTCCGTTGGTCATGCGATCTTCCTCCCGCCCCCCGAGGCTAACACCGGCGGCGGCGAAGCCGGCGCCATTTATCGGCCGGCGGAATGACCGCAACTCATCCGGTCCGTTGCACATGACCTCGTGTCATGCGGATGCGGAAAACTCGTTTGCGCGGATCACGGCCGGTCGGCACTGCTGAAGCAACGACGCACAAGGGAGCGGACGCATGAAACGTCTGGAAGGCCGTATCGCCATGATCACGGGCGGGGCCAACGGCATCGGCCGTGCTTGCGCCCTGCGCATGGCGGCGGAAGGGGCGAGATTGGCCATCATCGATCTGGAGCCGGAGCCGCTGTCCGCATTGCGCGACGAACTCGCGGCGGCGGGCACGGCAGTCTTCACCAGAGCGGCCGACTGCACCGACCCGGCACAGGTCGCAGATTTCGTGGCTGCGGCGGAGGCGGCGCTGGGGCCAGCCGATATCCTGGTCAACAATGTCGGCCAGGGGGCCCGGGAGCGCAAAACCAGCTTCCTGGACAGCACCGAGGATGTCTGGCGCTTCGTGGTGGAGATCAACCTGTTCACTACCATGCGCTTCACCCGCCAGCTGGCGCCCGGCATGGCGGCGCGCGGATATGGCCGTGTCATCAACATGTCGTCGGAATCGGCCGTCATCGGCCCCGTGGGCAGCCATGATTATTCCGCCGCCAAGGCGGGCATCATCGGCTTCACCCGCGCGGTGGCCCGCGAACTGGCACCGCGTGGCGTCACGGTGAACGCCGTCTGTCCGGGGCCTGTGCGCACCCGCGCCCTTGAGCGTAGCGCCGGGGAGGAGGCGCGCAAGGCCGTGGCCTCCATCCCCGTCGGCTTCCTGGGCGAACCGGAGGATATCGCCGGCATGGTGGCCCTGCTGGCCAGCGACGAGGGCCGCTACATCACGGGCCAGACAATCATCGTCAATGGCGGCCGTTGTTGGCTTTAAGGAGTTTCCATTCATGATGCTGCTTGAACATGACGCCAAGATGCTGCTGGCGGCGGCGGGCCTGCCGGTGCCGCCGGGCCGGCTGGTCCGGCGTGCCGATATCGCCGCCCTTCCCCGGCTGCCCCTGCCCCAGGTCCTGAAGGTGCAGGTGCCCGTGGGCGGGCGCGGCAAGGCTGGCGGCATCCGCCTGGTACGCGAGGCAGATGCCCTGGGCGTTGGGCTGGACGACCTGCTGGGCATGGAGATCAAGGGACACAGGGTCCAGGCCTGCCGGCTGGAAGGCGCGGTGGATTTCGTGGCGGAAGCCTACCTGTCCTTCACGCTGGATGCCGGGCCGGGCAATGTCCGCCTGCTGCTGTCGGCCCGGGGGGGCGTGGATGTGGAGGACCCGTCCATGCGCCCGCATCTTCTGTCCGCCGCCGTGGCGCCCGACCTGGACAGCCTGCTGGCCGGCATCGACGCGCTGTCGGAACGATTGCCGGATGCCGCAAGGGGCGCCGTGGCAGATGCCGCGCGCAGCCTGGCGCCGCTGTTCTTCCGGCATGAGGCATTGCTGCTGGAGATCAATCCGCTGTTCATCCGGGCGGACGGGTCCTGGGTCATCGGCGATGCCAAGCTGGCCCTGGACGAGAACGCCTTTCCCCGCCAGCCGGCCCTTGCCGCGGTCGTGACCGGCAATCCGGACCTGTATCCGGAAGCAGCATTGAAGCTTGAGCAGGGCTACGATTACGTGCCCCTGGATGCCGGCGGCGATATCGGGTTGGTGACGACAGGGGCCGGCCTGTCGATGCAGTTGATCGACGAGCTGGTGGCGCGGGACCGGCGGCCCTTCAATTTCTGCGACATCCGTACGGGCCAGTTCAAGGGCGACCCGGCTCGCCTGATCCAGGTGCTGGAACGCATCGCTGCCGGCCCGTCCATCCGCTCCGTCCTGATCAATTTCTTCGCCGGCCATACCGACCTGGGGGAGATCGCGCGGTTGCTGATCATCGCGCTGAAGGCGGTGCCGCACCTGAAGGCGCCGATCACCGCCCGCATGATCGGCAACGGCCTGGACAAGGCCCGCGCCATCATCGCGGAGGCCGGCAATCCCGTGCTGATCGAAACCGACCTGGAACGCGCCATCGACCTGGCCATTGCGCGAGCGGAAAATGCCCATGCTTGAGATCAAAGCCGACACGCCCACCATCGTCCAGGGCATAACCGGCCGCGCCGGCCGCACCCATACTCGGCACATGCTGGCCTATGGCACCAACATCGTGGGCGGCGTGTCACCGCGCGATGAGGATGTGGAGGACATACCGCTGTTCCGCGACTGTGCCGCTGCCGTTGCCGCCACCGGTGCCACGGCCAGCGTCGCCATCGTGCCGCCCTTGTCGGTGCTGCCCGCCATCCTGGAGGCGATCGATGCCGGCATCCGCACCATCGTCACCCTGACGGAAGGCATGCCCATCCATGACGCCGTGAAGGCCAAGGCGGCGGTGAAGGTCGCCGGCGCCTGCTGGATTGGCGCCTCCACCCCCGGCCTAGCCATTCCCGGCCGCATGAAACTGGGTTTCCTGCCCGATGTATCGCTGGCGCCCGGCAGCCTGGGCGTCATGTCGAAAAGTGGCACCCTGTCTTATGAAGTCTGCCACCGGCTGGTGGCGCGCGGGTTGGGGCAGAGCCTGTGGGTGGGTGTGGGCGGCGACCCGGTCAAGGGCACGCGCTTTGCCGACCTGCTGGGGCTCTATGCCGCCGACACAGGTACAAGCGCGCTGGTCATCATCGGGGAGATCGGTGGGGACGAGGAGGAGGAGCTGGCCGCCGCGATCACCGCCCAGGGTTTCGCCAAGCCCGTCTACGCCCTGATCGCCGGCCAGTCGTCGCGCGAGGGGGTAACCATGGGCCATGCTGGCGCCCTGATCCATGGCGAGACGGGAACCGTGGCCAGCAAGACCAAGGCCCTGACCACCGCCGGTGCGCACGTGTTTACGCGCATCCAGGATCTGGTGGAGGCCGTTGCCGTCGCCCCATGAGCAGCGATCATGCCGAAAGGGCGAAAACTCGCTTGTTTACCATGATCGCTGGTTCATCCTGTCCTTGGCCAATGAAACGGCGCCGCCCCCTTGCGAGGTGAAAATCCAGGCGCCGACAGGGATGGAAACAGGGATCGGGGCGCCAGTGCCGCCCCATCAAGCCAAGGACCGATCATCGCGAACCGACTTGCCCGGCGGACCCGTCCGCCGGCGGGCGGCGCCGTGCGGCCAGGGCTTGTCCCTGCGCAACCGGAAGGATGAGCCATGGGCGAACGCGACGATGACGTCAACCTGACCAATCCATCCTTCTTCGGCCGCCACGACCCGCATCCGATCTGGCGGCGGCTGCGGGCCGAAGATCCGGTGCATTGGACGCAAGGCCGCCTGCGCCATGGGTTCTGGTCGGTCACACGCCATGCCGACATGCGTTTCGTTCTGACCAACGACACCCGCATCTTCAGCGTGCAGCGCCATGGTGCCAACCTGCCGGCGGGCCCGGAATTCGAGACGCCGGAGGACGCGCTGTTCACGGAGCTGACCCATAGCGGCGCGCAGCTGGCCATCATGGACGGCCAGCCACATACCAGCCTGCGCCGCCAGTTCTGGGATTTCTTCTCCCCCGGCGGGGTACGCGACCTGGACGCGATGGTCCGGCGCATCACCAGCGACCTGCTGGCCGACCTGCTGGAACGCGGGTCCTGCGATTTCACCACCGATTTCGCCGGCAAGGTGCCCACGGCGGTCATCGCCGCCATCCTAGGCATCCCGGAAAGCCATTGGGCCGATCTTTACCGCTGGAACAACATGCTGGCAGCACCGGAGGATCCGGAATTCGCCATCGGCGACGCGCTGACAACCCAGACGGAGGGGGTCAGCAACATCATGCGCACCTGTATCGAGCTGGCCGCGTCCAAGCGCGGCAGGGGTGGGGCCGATCTGCTGACCGCCCTGACCACCGCCGATATCGAGGGCCGTCCCTTGAGCGATACGGAGATCGGCTTCAACGGCCTGATGTTCTTCGCCGCCGGGCATGAAACCACCCGCGCCTCAATGAGCACGGGGCTGGCGGAACTGATGGCGGCACCCGACCAGTGGCGGCATCTGCGCGACAACCGGCGTGATCGCGACACGCTGCGCCGCGCGGGAGAAGAATGCGTGCGCTACAGCTCCCCCCTCACCCACACGCTGCGCACGGCGACGGAGGATACGGAGATCGGCGGGCAATGGATCGCCGAGGGAGACCGTGTGGTGCTGTGGTTCCATGGCGCCAATCGCGATCCGTCGGTCTTCACCAATCCCGAACGGTTCGACGTCACACGGACGAAGAACGAGCATCTCGGCTTCGCGGTGGGCAAACATTTCTGCCTGGGCATGCATCTGGCCCGCCTGGACATGGCGGTGATGCTGGAAGCCATGCTGGAGCATCTGGAGGATGTCGAGCCGGCGGGACCGGTGGAGATGGCCAGTTCCAACCTGTTCTGGGGCATCAAGCATCTGCCCATCCGCTTCCGCGCCAGGAGCGGTCGGGCGCTGCGAGAGGCCGTGGCATGAGCCCCACCATGCGCGCTTACCGCCTGCTGACGGCCGGCCGGATGCCGGAGATCATGGAACTGCCGATCCCGGAGCCGGGGCCGGGTCAGGTGCGCCTGCGCACCGCCGGGGCCGGGCTGTGCCACTCCGACCTGTTGGTCATCCATGCCGATCCACCCTTCTTCCCCCTGCCGCTCACCATGGGGCACGAGGCGACAGGCTGGATCGACGCGCTGGGGCCAGGGGTGGAGGGGCTGCGGATCGGGGATGCCTATGGCGTCTATTTCTCCTGGGGCTGCGGGTCCTGCCGGGCGTGCGCCAAGGGGGCGGAGAATGTCTGCGAGCGGGCGGGCATGATCCCCGGCTTCGCCACGGGCCGCGATGGCGGCATGGCGGATTATTTCATCGTCGATGATCCCCGCCATCTGGTGCCGCTGGGCACGCTGGACCCGGTGGAGGCGGCACCGCTGATGTGCGCCGGGATCACCGTGGCCCATGCCGTGCGGCGCACGGCTTCGCTGCTGGAGCCGGGATCGGCGGCCCTGGTCATCGGGGTGGGCGGGCTGGGCCATCTGGCCGTGCAGGTGCTGAAGGCGCTGACGCCGGCGATCATCATCGCCATCGACCGGCTGCCGGCAAAGCTGGCGCAGGCAAGGGACCTGGGCGCCGACCACGTGCTGCTGTCGGGATCGGACAGCGGGACGGAAATCCAGACGCTGACCGACGGAAGGGGGGCCGCCCTGGTCCTGGATTTCGTGGGCAGTGATGCGACGCTGGACCTGGCCGCCGCAACGCTGGCCCAGGGCGGGCGGCTGGAGATCGTGGGCGTGGGCGGCGGCATGCTGCCCATCCGCTTCCACACCATGCCGCGCGACGCCAGCATCGGCACGCCCTATGCCGGCACGCTGGACGACCTGCGCATGGCCGTGGGGCTGGCCCGGGACGGGGCCGTGCATTCCGAGGTGCTGCGCGTCGGCTATGCCGACCTGGACACCACATATGCCCGGCTGGACGCGGGGGAGATCAGGGGGCGGGCGGTTCTGGTGCCGTAACCAAACAAACAAACCAATCAGGGAGGGTACAGTGCGCAAGATCCAAGGGGACATGCTTCACCGGCCGCTGATCCCGGCCCTGCTTCTCCTGACGGCCACGGCCGCCCAGGCCCAGCAACCGCCCGACATGCTGGAGGAGGTCATCGTCACGGCCCAGCGCCGGTCGGAGAATTTGCAGAAGGTGCCCATCGCCGTCACGCCCGTATCCATGGACCAGATCGAAACGGCGGGCATCACCTCCAGCCTGGACCTGCCGCGCATCGCATCGGGCGTCACCACCGCGCCCACGGCGGCCAATTCCTTCTTCATCCCCTATATACGCGGCGTGGGTTCCAATTCGCCCGCCACGGGCAATGACAGTTCCATCGCCGTCTATATCGACGGCATCTACCAGTCCGACAAGGCCGCCAATGTCTTCGACTTTTCCAATATCGAACGGATCGAAGTGCTGAAAGGCCCGCAGGGCACGCTGTTCGGCCGCAACGCCACGGGCGGCGCCATCAATGTCATCACCCTGAAGCCGCAATTCACGGTCGGCAGAAATGCCGAACTCTCCTATGCCCGCTTCGACCGCTGGACGGCAAAGGCCCATGTCACGGGGCCCTTGTCCGATACGATTGCCGCCAGCCTCAGCTACCAGCATATCGGCGGCGGCGATTATTTCACCAATACCGGCACGGAAGACCCGGGCCGGTTCGGCGGCACCAACAGCGACGCCGTCCATGGCAAGCTGCTGTTCAAGCCGGGCGATAATTTCGAGGCCACGCTGAGCCTGATGTATGCGGACCGCAGCACAACGGACCTGAATTCCAATCTGGCGCCCGTGCCGGGCACGACCCCCGTCGGCATGCTGCTGGGCGGCAGTTTCGACGCCCGCGACCGCCATTATGCCGGCAGCCCCAACCTGTTCGCCACGGAGGCCTACCGCGCCAGCCTGCATGCGCGCTGGTCCCTGGACAAGGTCGATCTGGTCTCCATCACCGGCTATGTACATACCGAGGACATCTCCAAGCTGGATTATGACGGCACCACCGCCAACGTCCTCTATTTCGATGAGATCCAGGGCACCAAGGACTTCTCCCAGGAACTGCAGGTGCTATCGGCCGATGAAGGGCCGCTGCAATGGGTGCTGGGCGCCTATTATTTCAAGGGCAAGGCCTTCATCGACCCCCTGAACCTGGTCCAGGCTGCGCCCTACAACAGCAGCTTCGCCACCGTGCCCGCCGTGCCCGGCGGGTCGATCACCAGCATCGAGGCGGAAGGGCCGACCCGCGCCCTGGCCGGCTATGGCCAGGCGACCTACGCCCTTACCGACGCGACGCGCCTGACCGGCGGCCTGCGCTATACAAGCGAGCGGCGCGGCTATGATTTCGCCGTGTCGGGCGTGGGACAGATCGCCCCCGGCTTCGTGTCGCCGACGCTGATCCCGCTGGTTTCGGACAGGGACAATTTGCGCAAGACCTTCAACAAGCTGACCTGGCGGCTGGCGCTGGACCAGCAATTCACACCCGACATCATGGGGTATGTCAGCTGGAACCGCGGCTTCAAGAGCGGCACCTACAACATGAACGACTTCACGCCGGGCCAGACGCCGGTGAAGCCCGAAGTGCTGGATGCCTATGAAGCCGGGCTGAAGGGCCAGTTCATGGACCGCCGGCTGCAGGTCAATCTGGCCGGCTTCTACTACGACTACAAGAACATCCAGCTCGACACGATCGTGGCCAGTGGATCGGGCGCCAGCACCACGGTTTTGCAGAACGCCGCCAACGAACGCATCTACGGCCTGGATGCCGATATCCAGCTCCGCGCCAGCCGGGCCCTGCAATTGCGGGCCAGCGCCACCCTGCTGGATGCGGAATATCAGGATTTCCCCAACGCCACGGCCTTTATTCCCGACATGTTCGGCAATGGAACGCAGTCCAGCATCGATGCCGGGGGCACGCGCGGGCTTTACGCCCCACGCTGGTCCTTCACGCTGGGGGCCGACTATACGGCCGATCTGGCCGATGGTGGCGAACTGGTCTTCTCCGGCAGCTATTACCGTACCGCCAGTTTCAAGGTGGGCATCGGGCCGGCCGACAAGGTCCATGAATATGACAGCCTGGGCGCGTCCGTCACCTATCGCTTCCCCGACAAGGAGTGGTATCTGCGCGGCTTCGGCAACAACCTGACCGATCGCACCGTCATCGGCACCAACCTGTCGGCGCTGAAACAGTCCCGCCAGCAGATCATGCCGCTGACCTACGGGTTGGCGGTGGGGGCGGGTTTCTGATGGCGGGGGCTGCATTCGACCGTGTCGGCCCCGCCGCCCGCCGCTGGCTGGAACAGGGTGAGGGACACCTGCTGATCGGCGGCGAATGGCTGGCGGCACGCTCCGGGGAGAGCTTCACGGCCCTCGACCCCTCGACCGGCGGCACCATCGGCCGCGCGGCATCCGGTGATGCCGCCGATATCGACGCGGCGGTCATGGCCGCCCGCGCCGCCTTCCAGGCCAGGTCGTGGCGGCGCATGAACCCGCATGCCCGGGGCGACCTGCTGCTGCGCATCGCTGAAAAGGTGGAGGCGCATGCCGACGAACTGGCAGAGCTGGAAACCCTGAACAATGGCGTGCCGCTGTTGTTCACGCGCGCCCAGGTGGCCGATGTCGCCCGCACCTTCCGCTATTATGCGGGATGGCCGACCAGGATCCACGGGGAAACGAACCCGACGGGCGGCGATCTGCTGAACTACACGCTGCGCCAGCCCGTGGGCGTCTGCGGGCAGATCGTGCCCTGGAACGGGCCCTTATCGTCGGCCGCCTGGAAGCTGGCGCCGGCGCTGGCCTGCGGCAATGCCGTGGTGCTGAAGCCGGCGGAGCAGACGCCGCTTTCCACCCTGCGCCTGGGCGAATTACTGCTGGAAGCAGGCGTGCCCCCCGGCATCGTCAATATCGTCACGGGCTTCGGTGAAACGGCGGGGGCGGCGCTGGTGGCGCATGCGAACGTCGACAAGATCGCCTTCACCGGCTCCACCGAGGTGGGCAAGCGCATCGTGCGGGCGGCGGCGGGCACCATGAAGCGGGTGACGATGGAACTGGGCGGCAAGTCGCCCAACATCGTCTTCGCCGATGCCGACCTGGACAGGGCCGTGGCCGGTGCCGTCACCGGCTTCTGCACCCTGTCGGGCCAGATCTGCGTGGCCGGCTCCCGCCTGCTGGTGCAACAGGAGATCCATGATGCCTTTGCGCAAAGGCTGGTGGCGGCGGTGGGCGGCGTGACCGTGGGCGACCCGTTCGATCCCGGCACCTATATGGGGCCGCTGGTCTCCGCCGAGCAGCAGCGGCGCGTGGGTGGACATATCGACCGGGCGCGACGGGACGGGGCAAGGCTGCTGCTTGGCGGTGATCTGCTGGAACGGCCGGGCTTCTACGTCGCCCCGACCATCTTCAGCGACGTCCAGCCGCCCATGGCCCTGGCACGGGAGGAAGTGTTCGGCCCCGTCATCGCGCTGATCCCCTTCAAGGATGAGGAGGATGCCCTGGCCAAGGCCAATGACAGCATATACGGCCTTGCCGCCGCCGTCTGGACCCGCGATGGGGCCTGCGCGCACCGCATGGCGCGCGACCTCGACGCCGGCACGGTCTGGATCAACACCTATCTGGTGGTGGACCAGATGTCGCCCTTCGGCGGGTTCAAGCAATCCGGCCTGGGCCGCGAACTGGGCCGCACCTCCATCGATGCCTATACGGAGCAGAAAAGTGTCTTTGCCGATATCGGGTGAGGGCGGACGGGCCCGTTTCGACTTCACAGGATCCCGCGTCATCGTCACCGGCGCCAGCCGGGGCATCGGGCGCGGCATCGCGGAGGCCTTCGCACGGGCCGGTGCAGCCGTTTCCATCTGCGCCCGCAAGCCGCAAAAGCTGGAGGAGACGAGGCATGCGCTGGCGGCCCATGGCAACCCGGTGCACGCGGCACTCTGCGACGTGGCCGACGGAACCCAGATCGCAACCTATGTCGCCGAAGCCGCCGCGGCGCTGGGCGGCATCGACGTGCTGGTCAGCAATGTCTCGGCCTTTGCACGCAGCGATACCGACGAAAGCTGGCTGACGGGCGTGCAGACCGACCTGCTGGGGGCTGTCCGCCTGTCCAACGCCGCCCTCCCCTGGCTGGAACAGGCGCCGGGCGGCGGGGCCATCGTGCATGTCAACTCCATCACGGCCCTGCGCCCGTCGCGCACGGCACCGGCCTATGCCGCCCTGAAGGCGGCCCTGCTGAACTATACGGGAAGCCAGGCCCTGGCCCTGCTGGGGCGCGGCGTGCGGGTCAACGGGGTGGCGCCGGGATCGACGGAGGCGCCGGGCCATTTCTGGGAGAAGCGCAAACTGTCGGGCGACCCCGCCTATGCGGCGGCCCTGGCCAACCAGCCCACAGGCCGGATGGGCAATCCCGACGACATCGCCGGCGTGGTGCTGTTCCTGGCATCGGACGCGGCGCGCTGGGTGGTGGGGCAAACCATCCTGGCCGATGGCGGGCAACTGGCGAATGGCGGCTGAGCCATGGTGGAGACCGTCCATATCGAGCAGCAGGGCCATCTGCTGATCATCACCATCGACCGGCCAGGGGTGCGCAATGCCGTGGACGGACCGACAGCGGCGGCCCTGCACACGGCGATGGACCGGATCGACGCCGATCCGGCCATCTTCGTGGCCATCCTGACAGGGGCCGGCAGCACCTTCTCCGCCGGTGCCGACCTGAAGGTGGCGGCGCGCGACGGGCATAGCGGTGCCGCCACGGCCCGCGGTCCTTTCGGCTTCTGCCGAAACCCGCCGTCCAAGCCGCTGATCGCCGCCGTGGAGGGCCATGCCGTGGGCGGCGGATTCGAGATGGCCTTGGCCTGCGACCTGATCGTCGCCGCCAGCGATGCGCGCTTCGCCCTGCCGGAGGTGAAGCGCAACCTCGTGGCGCTGGGCGGCGGCCTGCTGCGCCTGCCCCGCCGCCTGCCCTGCCATATCGCCGCAGAGATCGCCTTGACGGGTGCGACGGTTGGGGCGGGGGATCTGCACCGATGGGGGCTGGTCAACCGCCTTACCCCGCCGGGACAGGCGCTGGCGGCAGCCCGCCAGCTCGCCGCCGACATCACGGCCAATGGCCCCACCGCCCTGGCCGCCACCGTCGCTATCCTGCGCCGTGCGGGCGGGCCGGCCGAGGATGCGGAGTGGGAACGGGCCCGCGCACAGGCCCAGCCGGCCCTCATGGCCCAGGACCGGGCCGAGGGGTTGCGGGCCTTCGCCGAAAAACGGTTGCCCCGCTGGCAGGGGTGCTGAAGCAGCTTCCTGTGGTTCACCGCCATCCCCTTCCGCCCTGAACTGAGCCGAGTTGCCGGCGGCTCCACAGAGCTGGTCCCCGGTGAGCGGACAGTTACGAGGCTTAATTGGATGCGGGGGCAGGACTTGGCCGATGGTATGACAATCTATGCGTTAATATATGATTGGATAATTCAACCGTTTAACGGGCGCTTCTGCCAGCCTTATGTCCCACATGGGGCCGAAAGCGGACAGGCGGGTTTCCGCACCCGTATTGGGATTCCGGGCATTCCCGCCCGCTCCGGCGGTTCCCAACGGACACACCGGTTATATCTCCGTCGTCTCCGCCAGCTGCAGTGCGTCTTCGACATCGACGCCCAGATAGCCACCGTCGTTTCGATCTTGGTGTAGCCCAGCAGTATCTGCACAGCGCGAAGGTTGCCGTTCTGTTTGTAGATGAGGGCGGCCTTCGTTCGCCGTGGGGAATGGGTTCCATAATCCTCTCGACGCAGGCCGATCCCGATCAACCGCCCGCTCTCTGTCCATTGAAATAGCAAGATATTTCGGCCCGAATGAGGAATATGTATCTATCTCCAAAATTGGCTACTATTTTGCGCAGAAATTGGCTACTATCCTCTGGCAGCCGACATCCAAGCCGGCATCATGGACACGGGAGTACTGCACATGAGGAATTTGAAGCGGCTGATGCTGCTGGGTGTTGCGGCAGGGGCTGCGATGGTCCCCGCCGCGCATGGCCAGGACATGGCCTTGGAAGAAATTGTGGTCACCGGATCGCGCCTGTCCGCGACGATTGAGACTTTCCCCGGTTCCTACACGGTCGTGGGCCGCAAGGATCTGGAGGATCAGTTGTCGACGACGGCTGATATCGGGTCGGTCCTGTCCAACATGGTACCGGGCATCGCTGCCTCCAACGGCACTGCTGCGAATGTGGAACAAAGCCTGCGCGGCCGGCCCCTGCGCGTCTTCATCGACGGCATCCCCGTCTCCAACCCGTTGCGTGACGGCGGCCGCGATTTGCGCCTGATCTCCCCTTCCGTCATCGGCTCGATCGAGGTGATCCGTGGCGCTTCGGCGCTGTATGGCCAGGGCGGCGCCGGCGGCATCGTCAACTACATCACCAAGGATGCACCCTCGACCCAGGAATTCCGTTTCAAGACGGAGATCGGGACCAGCCTGTCGACGGAACATCTGGCTGACAGCGCACGCCCCAGCATTTCGCAAAGTGCCTCGGGCGCCATCGGCGGCTTCGATGTCAACCTGAACGGTTCGTATGAGCGGGTGAATGGCCAGTTCGACGCCGATGGCGACCGCCTGGCACCCGATCCGCACAATTTCGGCGGTATCGCCGACAGCAACATCTATAACCTGTTCGCCAAGCTGGGCTATTCCTTCGGCGACCAGCGCATCGAAGCCATGGTCAACTATTACCAGCAGAAGCAGGACACCAACTACGTCACGGTCAGCGGTAATATCGCCAGGGGCATCAAGGAAACGGCGGCGAAGGGAATGGCCGATCCCCGCGCGCTCGACCCGGAAAACCGCAACACCATCTCCTCCCTGGCCTACGAGAATGGCGATGTTCTGGGCTCTGCCCTGAACAGCAAGCTCTATTACCTGGAAAATTACAGCGTCTTCTCCTTCGATGCGGCGCGCCTGGGCGGGACCCAGACCACCATCACCTCGGAAAAGATCGGCTGGCAAACCGACTTCACCACCGGGCTGGATGATTGGGGCCTGACGGATGGCACCGCGCTGTGGGGCTTCGACATTGCCCGCGACACGACCGAACAGCCGCTGATCCCGCTGACCGACAAGCCCGGCGATGGCCGAACCTTCACGCCGCCGCTGAAGCAGATGAACTATGCGGCCTTCATTCAGCTCGACGTGCCGGTGACCGACTGGTTCACCCTGCGCGCCGGCATCCGGCATGACAAATTCAATATGAAGATTGATGATTTCGTGGCCGGCCTGACCAATGTGAAGGTCGCGGCGGGGGAACTCGATTACAGCGCCACGCCGGTCAATATAGGCGGCACGCTGCATGTCCTGCCCGAAGCCGAAATCTTCGGCGGCTTCTCCCAGGGTTTCTCCATCCCCGATATCGGCGCGCCCTTGCGCCGCGTGACGGCAACCAATCTCGACAATTTCGATCCCAAGCCGCAGTTGGTGAACAATTACGAGATCGGCCTGCGTGGGTCGGTCCTCGATATCGGCTATACGGTCGCCTATTTCATCAGCAAGTCGAAATACGGCACCGACTTCGTGATCGACACCGTCAACCCGACCGAGGCCGCGACCCTGCGCGAGAAGGAGCGCATCCACGGCATTGAGGCGACCCTGACCGGCAAGATCGGTGACAGCACCAGCTGGGGCGGCAGCTTCGCCTGGTCGGAGGGCAAGCGCGACGCCAACCATGATGGCAAGGTTGACACGCCCCTGACCGGCCGCCGCATCGGGCCGGAACAGTACAATGCCTGGCTGGAACAGGAATTCACCGCTGACTGGATAGGCCGTTTGCAGGTGAACCACACCGGCAGCCGGAACAAGTTCCCCAATGCCAAGATCAATGATTTCTATACGGGCCGTGTGCGTCCCGTGACGCGTGTCGATGCCTCCACCCAGTACCGCATGGACAAGCTTCTGTTCACGGTCGGCGTGAACAACTTGTTCAACAACGACTATTATTCCGTCACGTCCCAGATGATCAACCGCGACCAGCTCTACAGCAAGGCGGAGGGGCGCACCCTCTTCCTGAAGATGTCCGCGGAATACTGATCCGGCCGCCCCGGTCCTGCGGCATCGCCCGCACCCGGCACCGGGCCGATCCCTCCCGACATGGATGACAAGAATGACTCTGCCCGTGAACGGCGCGGAATGGGGCTTCACGCCCTATGATATCGGCAGGACGCCGGCAACGGCCTGCCGTATCGATCAGCGTTTCTCTTATTGCCTCTATGTGCCCTCCCGGCTGGTGGAAAACCCGGCCGGCGGTCGCATCCTGGCCGCGATCCATGGCACGGATCGCGGCAACCAGGCGCTGCGGGATCTGTTCATCCCCTATGCGGAGGCGACGGGCAGTATCATCCTGGCCCCGCTGTTCCCCTGCGGGATCGGTGAGCCGCAGGAACGGGACAATTACAAATATATCGAGTATCAGGGCATCCGCTTCGACCACCTGTTGCTGGACATGGTGGCAGAGGTCTCGGCGCGCTATGGCGTGGAAGGCGGGCAGTTCGACCTGTTCGGCTTCTCCGGCGGTGCGCATTTTGTCCACCGGTTCCTCTATCTGCATCCCGGCCGGCTGCGTGCCGTGTCGGTCGGGGCGCCGGGTTCACCAACGCTGCTGGATACGGGCCGCCGCTGGTGGGTAGGTGTGGCTGACATGGAGCAGCGGTTCGGTGTGCCGCTGGATCTGGATGCCATGCGGCAGGTCCGGGTGCATCTGGTTGTCGGGTCGGATGATACCGACACCTGGGAAATCACCCATGCCCCCGGTTCCCGCCATTGGATGGAAGGGGCCAACGATGCCGGTGTGACGCGGGTGGACCGCATGCACACGCTGGCCGGCAACCTGCGGTCCAATGGACTGGATGTGCAGCTGGATATTCTGGACGGGGTGCGCCATTCCCGCGATGCGCTAGTCGGAGCAGCCATCACCTTCCTGAATGGCCTGACGGCGGAAGGGGGAGACGATGTTCCGACCTAACCGCCTGAAGCGCCTGTTGCGGGAAAAACGCCTGGCGCGCGGGGCCTGGCTATTCATGGGCAGCCCCGCCGTGACCGAGGCACTGGCTCCTCTGGGCTTCGATGCCCTGATCATCGATCATGAACATTCGCCGGGCGGGCTGGAAACCGCCATCCATCAGATGCGGGCCATGGCGGGGACGGGCACCACGATCCTGGCTCGCCTGTCCGACAATCACCCGGCCCCGGTCCGGCATCTGCTGGATGCGGGTGCGGAGGGGTTGCTGGCCGCCAATCTGGACAGTGCCGATGCCGCCGACCGGCTGGTGAAGGCCACCCACTATCCACCCAACGGCATCAGGGGAGCCCATTACACCGTCTCCCGCGCATCCGGCTGGGGGGCATGGAGCGGGGAGGTAGCAGAATTCGGGGAGGCGGAAACCCTGACTATCGGCCTGATCGAAAGCGTGAAGGGCGTGGACGCCATCCCGGAGATGGCCAAAGTGCCCGGCCTGGACATGCTGTTCATCGGGCCACTGGACCTGTCGTTCAGCGTGGGCGTGCCCGGACAATATGACGCCCCCGCATTCAAGGCTGTTCTGGACGCGGCGGAGCGGCGCATTCTGGAGGCTGGGCTGGCCCTGGGTGGAACGACCCTGCCGGGGCTGAGCACGGAGACGATGTTCGAACGCGGCTATGGCTTCGTCACGCTGGGTGCGGATGTCACCTTCCTGCGCCGGGGTGCGGCCCTGGCCCTGGGCCAGACGGGTTGAAGGGGAGTGATGATGCAGGACCGATCACCAGCCGCCCTTTCACGCCGCCATCTGCTGGCCGGCCTTGCCACCGCTGCCTTCCTGCCTGGGACTGTCCGTGCCGATGATCTGGTCGCGGCATCGAAGGCGGAGAATGGGCTGCTGATCTATTCGATCATGGCGGAGTATAACTGGCGGCCCCTGCTGCGCGGGTTCCAGGCGCTGTATCCCTGGATCAAGGTCAATTGCCTGGATATGGGCCCGTCGGAAGTGTTCGAGCGCTATTACGCCGAAACCTCCGTCAACCGGCCATCGGCCGACATGATCGTGTCCAGCGCGCCCGACGCCTGGATGCGCTTTGCGGCCAAGGGCGGCATTGGTGCCCATGTCAGCCGGGAAGAGGCCAGCCTGCCCGCCTGGAGCAGGCCCATGCCCGGCCTATACACGTTGTCGGCCGACCCGATGGTGATGATCTATAACAAGCTTCTGCTGAAGCCTGAGCAATATCCCGACGGGTTGAACCTTCTGGCAGCGCTGGCCGAAGAGAATCCGCTGAAGTTCCGCAAGCGTGTCACCACCTATGACGCCGCCGCCCATGCGCTGGCCTATGCCGTCCATTGGGCCGCCATCACCAGTGGCCGCCCCGGCGGCTGGGACCTGATGCAGCGCCTGTCTTCTGCCGTGCGGGTGGAAAGCGGCGGGGCCGCAATGATGGAAAAGGTGACGACGGGCGAATATCTGGTCGGCTTCAATGTCTCCGCCGTCACCGTCTGGCCGCAGATGGCAACCAAGGGCCGGTCGGAAATCGTCGACTGGACCCTGGACAAGGATGGAACGGTGCTAGTGCCGCGCGGCATGGCGGTCACTGCCGGCAGCCGCAGCCCGGCCAGTGCCCGGTTGATGCTGGATTACCTGCTGTCACATGATGGACAGGTCGCGGCGGCCCAGGGCGGGCTGATGCCCTATCGGTCCGACGTGCGGGCCGAGGAGGTGCCGTACCTCACCTATGACGGTCTGGTCCGGCGGCTGGGGGGCGAGGACAGGATCGTCCATGTCGGCTACGACCCCAGCATGCTAGACCATTACCAGGATTTCATCGCCCGCTGGAATGCCACTTTCAAGGCGCGGCGGTGAGGGCGTTCATTTGCTTCTTTGCTCCCCCCACGAAAGCGGGGACCCAGGGGCTATAGGCAACCACCTATCGGTGCAAACCGCCCCTGGACCCCCGCTTTCGCGGGGGAGGCAGGGAACAGCATTATCGGCGATATGCCGTTTTTCCACCCCCTGACATCAAGGACCGGACCGGCCCATGTCCCTGGCGGAACCCCAATCCCGTTTTATCCGACCCGACCGGGCGCTGCTGATCCAGTCGGCGGTGGCGTTGGCGACGCTGGCCCTGGTGCTGGGGCCACTGGTGCCCGTGCTGTGGCAGTCGCTGCTGGACCGCCCGCTATATGAGGCGGAGCCGCTGTTCAGCCTGGACAATTATGTCCGGCTGTTCGGCAATCCCCGCTTTCATGACGCGTTGGGCAATTCGGTGCTGCTGGCGCTGCTGTCCACGATGATCGCCACGGTAGTGGGTGTGGCCTTCGCGCTGTTCCTGGAACGCACCGACATGCCGGGGCGCGGATGGCTGCGCAACCTGACGCTCTGGCCCATGTATGTGTCGCAACTGGTGCTGGCCTTTGCTTGGTTCATTCTCTACGGCCCGTCCGGCTATGTCACGCTGGCGGTGGAACGGGTGGCCGGCGTGCCACTGTGGGACATGTACACGATCCTGGGCATGGGGCTGCTGGCCGGCACCTCGCAGGCACCCGTCGTCTATCTGTTCTGCTCCTCCTCGGCCCGCATGGCCGACGCGACACTGGAGGATGCGGCCCGTTCCGTGGGTGCGGGGCCGTTGCGGGCGCTGTGGTCCGTCTCCCTGCCCCTGATGCGGCCATCGATCATCTATGCAGCCTTGCTGACCTTCATCGGGTCGCTGGAAATGCTGGCGGTTCCGCTGGTATTCGGCAAGCCGGTGGGTTTGGAGTTCTTCACCACCTTCCTCTACATCGAAGGCCTGGGGGCAATCACCCCGGACTATGGGCTGATCGGTGCGGCGGCGACCCTGCTGCTGGTCGTGATCTCCGTCCTGCTGGTAATCCAGGGCCTGCTGCTGCGCCAGTCGAAGCGTTTCGTCACGGTGCGCGGCAAGGCGCAGCGGCCGAAGCTGGCGCCCATCGGGCGGGTCGGCTGGGTCATGTGTGGCTTGATGTGCCTCTACACCGCCCTTGTGCTGCTGCTGCCGCTGGCCGGGATCGTGCTGCGCTCCGTCACCAGTTTCCTCACTCCCCTGATGTCGCCCTTCGATCTGCTGACGCTGGATCATTTCGAGATACTGTTCGGGTACGAGGCATACCGCCGCTCCATCGTCAATTCGGTGTTCATCGCGGCCTTTGGCGGGGCGCTGGCCACCCTGTTCGTGGCCATGGTGGCGCTGGTGGCCCACCGGTCGGAATTCCGCTTCCGCCGCGCCCTGGAATTCGTGGCGCTCTATCCCCGTGCCATGCCGGGCATCATTGCGGGTATCGGCATGTTCTGGGCCATGCTGCTGCTGCCCTTCGCCCATGTGTTGCAAGGGACGATCTGGCTGCTGATGCTGGCCTTCACCATGCGCGGCATTCCCATGGCCTTCGGCGCCCTGTCGCCCACCCTGCACCAGATTGGCCGCGAACTGGACCAGGGGGCGCGGTCGGTGGGGGCCGATTGGTGGACCACGGTCCGCGTGATCATCCTGCCCCTGATGAAGCCGGCGCTGTTTTCGGCCTATGTGCTGCTGTTCCTGGCCTTCTTGAAAGAATATGCCGCCGCCGTGTTCCTGTTCGCCCCCGGTGCAGAGATTATCGGCACGACAATGCTGACCTTCTGGACCAATGGCAGCACGGGACCGGTCGCCGCCCTCTCCGTCATCCAGCTCGCCATCACGGCCCTGTTCGTGACGCTGGCGCGCCGCAGCTTGAGGACCAACAAAGATGTCTGAGGTTGTCGTCGATCGTCTGAACAAGCATTACGGCCCGGTGCAGGCCCTGCACGAGGTCAGCCTGCATGTACCCGACGGGGAATTCCTGACCCTGCTGGGGCCATCGGGCTGTGGCAAGTCCACGACCCTGTTCGCCATCGCCGGGCTGGACAGCCCGTCGGGCGGGCGCATCACGGTGGGTGGGCGGGATTTCTATAACGGGGCCAGCGGCCTGGAACTGCCGCCGGAAAAGCGCAACCTGGGTCTGGTCTTCCAGTCCTACGCCCTGTGGCCGCACATGAATGTGCGCCAGAATCTGGCCTTCCCCCTGCGCCTGCGCAAGGTTGGGAAGAAGGAGCAGGATGCGCGGATCGAGGAGGCGCTGGCCCTGGTGGAGATGGGCGCCTATATCGACCGCTACCCGCACGAATTGTCGGGCGGGCAGCAGCAGCGCGTGGCCCTGGCCCGCACGCTTGTCTTCCGCCCCTCCCTGCTGCTGCTGGACGAACCCCTGTCCAACCTGGATGCCAAGCTGCGCATCAAAGCGCGATCCTGGCTGAAGCAGTTGCAGCGGCAGCTGGGCCTGACCACCCTGTACGTCACCCATGACCAGTCCGAAGCCCTGGCTCTGTCCGACCGGATCGTGGTGATGGAGAAAGGGCGTGTGTCGCAACTGGGCAGCCCGGAGGAAATCTACCGCCGCCCCGCTAACGCCTTTGTTGCCGATTTTGTGGGTGCCAGCAATTTCCTGCCCGGCGAGGTGGTGGAGCGCAACCCCACCTCCGGCACCTGCTTGGTCAAGCTGGCGGGCAGGGATGTGCTGACAGCGATGTGGCCTGACACATCCGCTCCGCCCGCCGGCAGCCTGCTGACGGTGCGGCCCGAGCACGTCGGCCTGTCGGCGGAACCGCCCCTGCCCGGCCCGGACGTCAATATCCTGGCGGGCCGCATTCTGGAGCGCGCCTATCTGGGCGCGCGCCTGCTCTACACGCTGGATTGCGGCCACGGGCTGGTCCTGATGGCAGAGACGGAAACGCGAATGGAGGCCGATACGGCATGGCTACGCTTTGCCGTTGATGACACGCTGCTAGTCCGGGCCTGAACCCATGTACCGGATCGATCTGGCGGGTACCCGCCACCGCTTTCCCGACCTGAAGGCGCTGATGGCGGCGGCCACGCCGCTGCGGTCAGGTGATCAGTTGGCCGGCATCGCGGCGGCAAGCGAGGAAGCGCGGGTGGCCGCCCGCCACATCCTCGCCGACCTGCCGCTGAAGATCTTCCTGACGCAAGCGCTGGTCCCGTATGAGGTGGACGAGGTCACCCGCCTGATCATCGACGGCCACGATCCGGCCGCCTTCGCCCCCGTTTCCAGCCTGACCGTGGGGGAATTCCGCGACTGGCTGCTGGATGACAAGGTCCGGGCACGGCAGCTTTCGGCCCTGTCGCCCGGCCTGACAGCGGAAATGGTGGCAGCGGTGTCGAAGCTGATGCGCAACCAGGATCTGGTTGCCGTGGCGCGCAAATGCCGGGTGGTACGGCGCTTCCGCAGTTCCATCGGGCTGCGCGGGCGGCTGGCGGTCCGGTTGCAGCCCAACCACCCGACCGATGATCCGGCGGGGATTGCCGCCTCCATCCTGGACGGGCTGCTGCATGGAAGCGGCGATGCCGTCATCGGCATCAACCCCGCCACCGACAATGTGGAGGGTGCCATCGCCCTGCTGCGCCTGATCGATGATCTGCGCCTGCGCTACGCCATTCCCACCCAAAGCTGCGTGCTGACCCATGTCACCAACAGTTTGCAGGCCATCGAACGCGGCGCCCCCGTCGATCTGGTGTTCCAGTCGGTGGCCGGCACAGAAGGGGCCAATCGCGGCTTCGGCATCGACCTTGCCCTGCTGGCAGAGGCGCAGAAAGCCGCCTTGTCGCTGAAACGCGGCAGCATCGGCAATGACGTGATGTATTTCGAAACCGGCCAGGGCAGCGCCCTGTCCGCCGGTGCCCATCATGGCGTGGATCAGCAGACGCTGGAAGTGCGGGCACAGGCCGTGGCCCGGGCCTTCAAGCCGCTGCTGGTCAACTCCGTCGTCGGCTTCATCGGTCCCGAATATCTCTATGACGGGCGGCAGATCATCCGGGCCGGCCTGGAAGATCATTGCACGGGCAAGCTGCTGGGCCTGCCGATGGGGGTGGATGTCTGCTACACCAACCATGCCGAGGCCGACCAGAACGACATGGATAACCTGCTGACCCTGCTGGGCGTGGCTGGTGTCTCCTTCGTCATGGGCGTGCCGGGTGCCGATGACATCATGCTGAACTATCAAAGCACATCCTTCCACGACGCGCTTTATGTGCGCGACGTGCTGGGCGTGCGTCCCGCTCCGGAGTTTGAAGCCTGGCTGGACGGCATGGGCATGCTGGACACGCGGGGCCGCGTGGCCCCGTCCGACCTGGCTACCCTGCCGCTGGCCTGCGGCATCGCCGACCAGAGGTTCCTGACGCCATGAACCAGCCGCCCGCCGAAGATCCCTTCACCCGGCTGCGGGCCGCGACCCAGGCTCGCATCGGCCTGGGTCGCGCCGGCCACGGCATGCTGACGCGGGCCTGCCTGTCCTTCGACCTGGGCCATGCCCGTGCGCGCGATGCGGTCTGGACGCCGCTGGACAGCAAAGCGGTGACGGCGCAGGCGGGCGACTGGCCGGTGATAACGGTCCGCAGCCGGGCAACCGACCGCACCACCTATCTGCGCCGGCCCGATCTGGGCCGCGAACTGGCGGCGGCGGACGGGTTGCCGACGGGGCCGTTCGACCTGTCCATCATCATCGGCGACGGGCTGTCGGCCCGCGCGGCCCAGGCGCATGGGGCCGCCCTGGCGCTCGACCTTCGCCGCCGGCTGCCCGGCTGGACCCTGGCCCCGCTGGTGCTGGCGCATCAGGCGCGGGTGGCGCTGGGCGATGCCGTCGCGGCCAACATGGGCGCCCGCTTCGCCCTGATGCTGATCGGAGAGCGGCCGGGCCTGTCGGCTGCCGATAGTCTGGGCGCCTATCTGACCATCGATCCGCGTCCGGGCTGCATGGACAGCGAACGCAACTGTGTTTCCAACATCCGCCCGCCGCACGGGCTTTCCATCGCCCAGGCCGGGGAAAAGCTGGCCTGGCTGCTGCTGGAGGGTCGGCGGATCGGGGCCACCGGCATCGCGCTGAAGGATGCCGCACCAACCAGGGACAGACCAAATGTTCATCATCAATCCCATGCCCCCGATCCCGCCCGGCCCGCTTCTGAACAAGCTGTTGCAGGTGGAGACGGCGACGGTGGGTCATTTCCGCCATGACGGCTTCATCGATCCCGCCATCCGCCTTGTCCTGCCCTGGGCGCGCATCGCGGGGCCGGCGGTGACGGTGCGGATCGCGGGGCCTGACAGCACCCTGCTGCATCACGCTGTCAGCAGTGCGCGGCCCGGCGACGTGCTGGTCATCGACCGCTGCGGGGACACGCGCCATGCCTGCTGGGGCGGGGTGACGACGAATGCCGCGCGGCTGGCCGGTATCGCCGGGGTCATCATCGACGGCCCCGCCACCGATTTCGGGGAAATCGTGAAGGCGGGCCTGCCCGTCTGGTGCAGGGGACCATCGGCCCTGACCACGAAATTCCTGCCCCTGGACAGCGCCATGAATGTGCCCGTCAGCGTCGGCGGCGTGGCCATCAATCCCGGCGACCTGATCCTGGCCGATGACAGCGGGGCCATCGCGCTGCCTCCGGACGTGGCCGAGGTCGCCGCCGATCGGGCCATCAGCCTTCAGGAACGCGAACGTCTGGTGCTGGCCCGGCTGGCGGCGGGTGAGAGGCTGGCCGATATCTCGGGCGCTTCCGATCTGATCCGGCGCGCGGGTGCGGCGTGACCGTACAGCGCTGGCACCGCTGGGCCGGGCTGTTCCTGGGGCTGTTCATCGCGGTCCAGGGGTTGGGGGGCACGCTGCTGTTGTTCCGGCAGCCCCTTAATCACCTGCTGCACCCCGCCGCCTTCACACCATCGCCCCCCGCGCTGGACGCCAATGTCGATGCCATGCGGGCCAGCGGCTGCACTATCAGCCGCATCGACCTGCCCGAGCTTGCCACCGATCCGCTGTTCTTCCACCTGTCCTGCAATGGCGATCCTTTCATGGCGACGGCGGGCGGCGGGCGGGTGCTGCGTCTGGCGCCGCTGGGTGACTGGCCCATGGAATGGCTGTTCCAGTTCCATTACCGGCTGGCCGCCGGCACGGCGGGACAGCAGGCGGTGGGCTGGATCGGCGTGGCACTGCTGGCGCTGAGCCTGACGGGCCTGTGGATGCTGCTGCGGGCCGCCCGTCGGGACGGATGGCAGGCGCTGTTCCGCCCCGGTTGGCCATCCGCACCCCTGCGCCGCTGGCGTGACCTGCATCGCGCCGGCGGTCTATATCTGGTTCCCGTTCTAGCGCTCCTGGCCCTGACCGGTATTGGCATGGCCTGGAACCCGACCGTGACGGCGGCACTGCCCGTGACGCCGCGCCCATCGCCACAGGTCCCGGCACGCCCGGACACACCCTTGCTGCCGCTGTCCAGCATCGTGGACCGGGCAAAGGGGGAGGCGCCCAGCAGCATCCGCCTGCCCGGCGGGGATGGGCGGGTGATGATGGTCATGCTGGGCCGGGCCGACAGCCCGGATTATGAACAATTCTGGTTCGATGGCTATACCGGCACCCTTCTGGGCACCCGCCGCGCGGCGGAACGTGCACCAGCGGACCGGTTCATGGACCTGTTCTATCCGCTGCATACGGGCAGCCTTCTGGGTCCGGCAGGCACAGCCCTGATGCTGCTGGCCGGCCTGTCCCTGCCGGGTTTCCTGGCCACAGGCCTCTATCTCTGGTCGCGGCGGCGGGGTCCGGCAACGCTGTCGATGCGGGTTGCCGGCCTGTCGCGCGACGGCACCGGCGTGCTGCACATCACCCTGCGCCACCGGTTCGGCCTGCCCCTGCCGCGTTTTGGCGCCGGGGATCATGTGGATGTACATCTGCCGAACGGCCTGGTCCGGCAATATAGCCTGTGCGGACGGCCCGGACGGCGCCGTTCCTGGCAGATCGCGGTGCGCCTGTCGGATGTCTCGGCGGGCGGGTCGGCCTGGATTCACACGCATCTGGCCGTGGGGTCACACCTGCGCCTGGGCCGTCCCCGCGCCCATTTCCCGCTGATGAGCGGTGACGGCCCCGTCCTGCTGCTGGCCGGCGGCATCGGCATCACGCCGCTTCTCTCCATGGCCTGGACCTTGTGGGAAACGGGGCGGCCCTTCACGCTGCTGGTCTGCGCCCGCGACCGCGCCGCCCGCCCCCTGGCCAGGGCCATCGCCACTACGCCCCTGGCCCCTTCTGTGCGCTGGCATAACAGCGCCACAGATGGCCGCATCGATCTTCGCGCCCTGATAACGGCGCAGGCACCTGGCACGCATCTTTACACCTGCGGCCCCGAGGCCTTCATGCAGGCGGCCCTGGATACGGCGCGTACCATTGGATGGTCGCCGGACCTGCTGCATAGGGAGGTTTTTGTCCCCGCTTCCCCCAGCGGCCCCACCTTCACCGTCCTTCTGGATGGAAAGCCGCTGGCGGTGGCCGCCGGGGAAAGCCTGCTGGACCGGCTGCTGGCCGAAGGCATCGCCCTCCCGCATTCGTGCCGCCGGGGCCTGTGCGGACAATGTGTGGTGACCGTGCGGTCCGGTGCGGTGGATCACCGCGACAGCATCCTGACACCAGAGGACCGGGCCGCCGGCCACATGACCACTTGCTGTTCCCGCGCCACCGACGAGGGCGGGACCCTGCACCTGTCCCTGACGCCATAACGCCGTCCGACAGCGAAGCCTGTTGACACGCGATAGATAGTAGCCAATTTTGGCTGTATAGATTCTCGCCATGATGGAGCCTGCGATGCCCCCCCTGTCCGTCGCCTGTGTGCAAAGCACGGCGACATCCGACCCACAGCATAATCTGGCCGCCATCACGCCGCTGAT
The DNA here is from genome assembly GCF_058793615.1 of Niveispirillum sp. GW835-FHT14G11. Classification (NCBI taxonomy): domain Bacteria; kingdom Pseudomonadati; phylum Pseudomonadota; class Alphaproteobacteria; order Rhodospirillales; family Azospirillaceae; genus Niveispirillum; species Niveispirillum sp. GW835-FHT14G11. The sequence goes on along the minus strand of NZ_JBXAFZ010000021.1, from coordinate 8,340 downwards.
CCGTCAGGCGGCGGCGGGTGGGGCGACGCTGATCTGTCTGGCAGAGGCGTTCGATTATCTGAACCCCTCCTTCACGGCCCTCAGCGATTATGCGCTGCCGGAGGCAGAGCATCCGGCCCTGACCCTGCTGTCGCATCTGGTGCGGGAACTGTCGGTCTGGCTGCTGGCCGGGTCGGTGTCGGTGAAGCTGACGGATGGCCGCATGGCCAACCGGTCGGCCCTGATCGGCCCGGATGGTGCGATCACCGCCCGCTATGACAAGATCCACCTGTTCGATGTGGACCTGCCCGACGGGTCACGCTTCCGCGAAAGCGATTTCTATCGCCCCGGCGACCGGGCCGTGGTGGCGGATGGGCCGGATGGCACCCGGATCGGCATGGCCATCTGCTATGATGTGCGGTTCCCGCATCTGCACCGGACACTGGCCCAGACGGGCGCCCAGATCATCACCGTGCCCGCCGCCTTCAGTTCCATGACAGGCCCCCTGCATTGGGAGGTGCTGCTGCGCGCGCGTGCCATCGAAACCGGCTGTTTCGTGCTGGCCCCGGCGCAATGCGGCGACAATTACCCCGGCCGCCGCTCACATGGGCAAAGCCTGATCATCGATCCCTGGGGCCGGGTTCAGGGCCGGCTGGGGGATGAACCGGGTGTGCTATCGGCCAGCCTGGACCTGGAACAGGTCGCCGCCTTCCGCGCCGCCATCCCTTCCCCCGTCACCAACAATCCGTTCCGGATCGGAGCCTGAAACCCATGCAAACCATCACACGCCGCATCACCCTGCGCGAATGCCACGAGGTCGTGGCTTACATCCATGGTGAGGGGGAGCGGACCCTGTTCTTGGCCAATGGGGGCCCTGGCCTGCCCAGCCGGTACTTGCGCGAACCGCATCTGCGGCTGGTGGAGAAGGGCTATCGCATCGTGGGCTGGGATCAGTTGGGCTGCGGCGCCAGTGACCGGCCCACCGATCCCGGCCTCTGGACCCTTGAACGCTATGTGGATGAAGCCGAACAAGTCCGCCGCGCGCTCGACCTGGGGCCGGTGGATTTCCTGGGCCATTCCTGGGGCACCTGGCTTGGCACCGAATATTGCCTGACATATCCCGAGGCCGTGCGATCCTACATCATCGCCGACGGCGCCTGCGACATCCCGCATCTGGTGACCGAACTGAACCGCCTGCGTCTGGCCCTGGGGTCGGAGACGGTGACCATGATGGTGGCGCATGAGGCGGCGGGAACCCTGGACCACCCGGAATATCAGGCCGCCGTCACCCTGCTGAACCATCGTCATGTCTGCCGGCTGCGTACCTGGCCGGAGCCGCTGACTGCGTCGCTGGCCGACTGGAACATGGGCCCCTATGTCACCATGCAGGGGCCCAATGAATTCACCTATACCGGCAATATGAAGGACTGGAACCGCGTGCCCACCATGGGGGGCATCAAGGTTCCCTGCCTTGTCCTGGCCGGAAAGCACGACGAACTGACGCCCGCCTGTTCCCTCCGCATGCACATGGCCCTGCCCGACAGCCGCATCCGCATCTTCGAAAACAGCTCCCACATGCCGTTCTATGAGGAGCCGGAAGCCTACTTCGCTGAATTGGAGGCATTCGTGGCGTCGACTTGAGGGGAGAGGCGCGGATCAACCGATCCTTGGCGATGGGACTGCCGGTCTGCTAATATGTTGTGCAGAAATCAGATAACAAATTGGCTACTGCAACCATGGCAACAACCAAGGAAAACCAGGGTGAGGCCGCCAGTCTTGTCAGCAGGCTGGAGGCGGATCTGCTGGGTGGGGTTTTCCGCCCAGGGGAATGGCTGAAACAGACCGATATTGAAACGAACTACAACGCCCATCGTTTCGATGTCAGAATGGCCTTGCTGGACCTGAAGACGCGTCAGTTGCTGGAACATGTGCCCAATCGCGGCTACCGCGTCGCCAGCCTGTCGCAGCAGGACCGCGAGGAATTGATCGAGGCGCGCACCGTGCTGGAGGTCGCCGCCGCTCGGCGTGTGGTCGAACGGGCGACGAATGAGGATGTGGTCGAACTGGATCAGATCGTCGCGGAGTTTGACGCCAATATGGAGGATGCGGATCTTCCCCTGCTGCGCACACTGAATGCCAGGTTTCATGACCGGCTTTATTCCATCTGCGGCAACCGCGTGCTGATGGAGGAGATCCAGGCATTGCGCCATCGCGGATTGCCCGGTGTGCGCGGCTGGCGGGCCACATCGGCCATTCAGAGGTCCAATCGCGATCATGCAGAAATGGTGGATATGATCCGCGCCCGCAATGCCGACGGTCTGGTGCAGAGCATTGAACGGCATCTGAACCGCTGGCGGGAGGGCTGACCATGGTCGCGCCGCTGGACAGAAGGTTGAACAGGTGGGCGGCGTTGCGGTCCACCTCGGGGTCACGACATAGAAGGGGCGAAAAACCACGTTGAGACCGTCCCAAACCTGGGGGGGCCTCATGCCGCTTTGTGGAAGGGCCGACGTGCAAAGGGCTCGGCAGCGGCGTGATCCAATATGAATGTGCCGTTCATCACCGCAGTGCGGACCTTCAGCATGCGGTGGGCGCCTCACGGAGACCAGCGCATCTGCTGGTTTGCGCCCATGCGCCGGTGCAGCAGCCGCTGAACCGTGCTTTCGGTCGTCGCCGTCGAGATGGGCTCATCCCAGTGCCGGACAGTGGCGTAGTCGATGATCAGGTCACGCTGCCCGACGACGTACGTTTCCAAGGCCTGTAGCAGTTTGGCAACCTTACGGGCCTGCCGGTCGTCGGCGGCTTCCGACAGGGCGTTAAGTTCCACCAGGGTGTCACCAGAGCCAGCGCGCGCTCCGTCTGGCCATGCCAGAGCCGCCAGCGGATGTGGGAGACAGCATCGGATAGCCGCGCCGTCCGCTCAACGTCGTCCGGCACCGCCGTGGCCCAGCCCGTGACCGCTTGCGCCACATGCTGGATCCGCATCGACAGGTGGAACCAGTCGAGGACATGATGCGCCGGCCCGGAACTGGCGGCACCGGCGAGCGAACGAGGGCCGTCCGCGCCGTCGCTGAGGATGGTGACCGGCGTGGTGGCCGTTGCCCCCAGACCGTGCAGAACATGCTGGAGCTGCCGCACCTGGCGATCAGCTTCCGCAGGCATGCTGCTGAAGACCACCTCTCGACCCTGACCGTTGCCCATCCGCGCGATCATCACCTCGAACGAGCGCATTTGGTAGATCCGCACCGACTTCACATGCCCACCGTCGATGGCCAGCGTGATCGCCTGCGCCGGAGCCGGTGCTTCTGCATCGGGCGGGACCAACGCCGCCCGTTCGAGCCGAGCCCCGACGTCGAGCGTCCGTCGGCGGACTGTTTCCACTGCGGGGGCCGTATCCAAGGGCAGCAACTCAGGCCAGCAGCGCCCGGGCTTGACGGTAGGGCAGCGCACTGCCCATCCCGGCCAGAACGCGTTCGTAATCGGGGGTGCAGCGATCGGGCATCATCTCCGCAGCCGGGGTCAGGCTCCGTCGGCACGCCACGCCGCACCGGCAGGGACCGAAGCGGGGTGCCCGCACCGCTACCGTGCCGAACAGCGACACCAGCGTGCGGGTGCGGTGATCCTTGAGCGGACGCAACGCTTTGCAATGGCCGCACGGGCGACGGCGGCGACAATGCGCCTCAATCTGCGCCATGACCAGAACGCGTTGCAGCCCGGCCAGGGTCGCTTTGCTTTCGCCCAGGTTCAGTCCGAGCGTCGCCGCATGACCGGCGCCCGCGCGCTCACCTGTAGCGATGACATGCTGCGTCAACGCACCATCCTCGCCTGTCACCTCAACCATGACCCGCCACTTCATCGCGCCCTCGACCATCGCCATCCAGAAGCGACTTACCGTCCTCCCCGCAGGTTTGGGACGGTCTCCCCGACACCAAGGCGGCTTGTCAGCAGGGACAGCATCGTCCGGCGTTCGTCAAGCCGTTCGGGGGGAAGGAAGTAGGGGCGCAGCATGTCCGATGATAACATGGCGTCCGCGATCGCATAAGTTGGTTAACGGGCCGATGTCAGGCCGCAGCAAAGGCCGGAACCCGCGAAACCCGGTTGCGGCCCCTGGCCTTGGCCTCATACAGCACCGTGTCCGCCTGGCTCATCAGCGCCAGGATCTGCTGCTCGATCTCCTTCGCCCGCGCCGGCACGATGGTGGCGATGCCGAGGCTCGCGGTGACGACGCCGCCGCATTCGGCATTGCCCTCATGGCGCAGTTCCAGCGCCTCGATGGCCAGACGCAAGGCCTCGGCGATCTTCGCGGCCCCGATTTCGTCGGTCGCCGGCAGGACCAGCGCCATCTCCTCGCCGCCATACCGGGCGGCAACGTCGCCGGGCCGGCGGACGGCGTCACGCACCACCTGCCCGACCAGCGCCAGGCAACGGTCGCCGGCCGGATGCCCGTAGCGGTCGTTGTAGGCCTTGAAATGGTCGATATCGATGAGAACCAGCGACAGGCATGTCCCCTGCCGCGCCCCGCGTGCCACCTCCTGGCACAACGCCTGGTCCAGCCGGCGCCGGTTGGCCAGCCCGGTCAGGCCGTCGGTGCTCGCCAGCACCGTCAGTTCGCGGTTCGCCGCCTCGAGTTGCTCCTCCAGCAGCTTGCGCCGGGAGATGTCCCTGATATTCACGACGAACTGCGGTATGCCATCCAGGGCGTCGGCGAGCGTAAACCGCGCCTCCACCCAAAGGTACCGGCCATCCTTGCACCGGTACCTGTAGGCACAGACCATGCTGCGCTGCCCGGCGCCGAGCTGCCGCTGCACCTCGTCGGCCACAGCCAGGTCTTCCGGGTGGATGAGGTCGACGACCGGACGGCCGACGGTTTCCTCGGCACTCCATCCCGTCATCGCGGCGAAGGCGGGGGAGGCGTATCGCCGGATGCCATGCAAGTCGACGCAGGTGATGGCGTCGCCGGAATTCTCCGCCAGCAGCCGGTACCGCGCCTCCGCCAGGTGCAGCCGGCGCGCCTGACGGAGCAGGCGCCATGCCAGGCCGCCAATCAGCAGGGACAGGAGAAGGCTGCCGCCGATATTGACGGCCGCGTTCCGGTACCAGTCTGCCAGCAGGTCGGACCAGGAGCGCGAGACGAGGACCACCAACGGATAGTCCAGCACGCGGCGATAGCTGCCGAGGCGGTGGACGCCGTCCACCGGAGAGATGTGCTCGTAGGTGCCGACAGGGGCTTTGGGCAGGAACTGGCTGAACAGCGGCCCGCGGGAGACATCCAGCCCGACATTGGCCTCCGAGAACGGTGCCCGCGCCAGGATGACGCCGTCCGTGTGGTTCAGCGTCACGATGCCCTGCGGCCCGACATCGAAGCTGTCGAAGAATTTCTGGAAGAACTCGACCGAGATGGTGGCCAGGACGACGCCGGCGAACCGGCCATCGGCTCCATCGATGCGGTAGCTGACGGTTATGATCCAGCTACCGTCGGAACGGCTGCGCACGGGCGGTCCGACATGGACGCCGCGGTCAGCATGGAGACGGTGGTACTGGAAATAGGAACGGTCGGCGTTGTTCAGGCCTTTCGGGGGGACGGCGAGCGAATTCACCACCCAGTCGCCCTTGGCATCGTAGAGGAACAGCCCATGGATGGCCGGCACCGTCACCACGCGCTGCACCATCCAGCCCCTAAGCCGGTCCATGTCGCCGGGCATCCCGCCATCGGCCTCGATCCGCTCCCGCAGGTCCTGCAGGACGATGTCGGCCTGCTGCAGCACCTCGTGGCTATACTGGGCCAGCGAACCGGCAAGGTTGGCCGTTTCGATCCCGGTCTGGGCCAGTTGGGACTGCCGGGCGCTCCAGACGCGCGACAGGTCGATGCCGACCAGCAGCAGGCAGGCCAGCAGGACGAGCCCGGCGGCCTTCACGAACAGCGACGGGCGATGGAACAGCCATGGAAACCGGGAACGCATCCTTCCACCCTCCGGCCTGCTTGGAGGGCAGCCGCATGGAAGCGGCTGCATTCCTGGAAGGTAGCCGATCTGGATACGTCCGTTTCCGGTCCAAAGGGTCAGGTCGCGTAAGGTCAGGTTGATGCCGGTCCAGGCAGGTCACCGGACGGTGCCCGGCCCGGCAGGCGGGGCGGGAATGGAAGACGGTGACTTTGCCGCCATCCCCGCCCCGCACCCAGGCCGTACAGTCACACCTGGGCCATGCCGCCATCGGCGAACAGCTCGACACCATTGACGAAGCTGCTGTCGTCGGATGCCAGAAACCGGGCCGCCTTGGCGATCTCGCCCGCCTCGCCCACGCGGCCCAGCGGCACTTGGGCGGCCAGATAGTCGACCAAGCCCTGCTGCTGCGCGACGTCGGGACCGGCCAGTTCCACCAGGCCCGGCGTACGGATGGGGCCCGGGCTCGGGCTGGCGGCGGCCGGTGACATAGACGAAGGCATCCGCGCGATCTGGAGGCGCATCACTGCCTGGGCTATGCCTACCGCGCCCGCCAGGACGTCTGGCGCTTCAGCAACGACGCGGAGGAGGAGAACATCACGCCCACCGGACCGCTGCGCGTCACCAATGTCGACGCGCTAGTGCCGATGCTGCTGGAGGGACTGGCCATCGGCGAGTTGCCGGAACTCATCGCGGCCGAATATCTGACGGCAGGACGGCTGGTGGCGATCCTGGAGGATTGGACGCTGCCCAAAGGCGGGCTCTATTTCGTCACCCCCACGGCCCGCGCCCGCCCGGCCAAGGTCTCTGCCCTGGCGGACTTCTTCGCTGAACGGCTGGTGGCACCGGCATGGAGCCAGCCGGAGTAAGGCTGGCCAGCCATTGCCCAGACCAACCGCTCACCCGGAAAGCCGTTCCGACAGTTTCCCGCGTGAGAAGGCATCGGCGACGAAGTCGACGAAGGCCCGCGTCTTGGCAGGCAGCAATGTACGGGTCGGATAATAGAGGACGATGCCACCGGCATCGGCGTACCAGCCCGGCAGCAGCCGAACCAGCGTCCCGCTGTCCAGCGCCGGAAGGGCGTCCGGCACGGCCAGCATGGTCACGCCCAGGCCCAGTATCGCCGCCTCCCGCATGGCTGCCGGATCATTGACCACGATGGTCTCGGCCAGCGGCGCAGCCTGTTCACTGCCCGCCGCGTCTCTCAAGGTCCAATGCCGGGTACGGCCGGTGCGTAGGGAACGCATGACAATCCCTTGCTGGCCAAGCAAGTCATGTGGCTCCGCCGGTGCCGCCCGTCCCACCATGTAGGAAGGGGCGGCGACGGCGACGATATGGGCCGGCGCCAGCGTCCGCGACACAATGCCCGGCGCCAGGTCAAACGCCCCGCCGATGGCCGCATCGTAGCCTTCCGCCACCAGATCCACCTGCCGGTTCTCGAAATGCCATTCCGGCCGGATGCGGGGATATCGGGCCAGGAAGCCTGGCAGCAGCGGCAGGATGTGGGCCATGCCGAAGGTCGGGCTCATGCTCACCTTCAAGATACCGTGCGGCTCGCCATTATCGGCCGCCACCCCGGCGATGGCTCCCTGCAGCGCGTCCAGATTGGTGCCGATGGCATGCAGAAACCGCTCCCCGGCCTCCGTCAGGGTCAGGCGGCGGGTGGAGCGGTGGAACAGCCGCACGCCCAGGTTCCGCTCCAACATCGCCACGTTGCGGCTGATGGCGGCCGGGGTCAGCGACAGGCGGCGCGCGGCTTCCGCGAAGCTGCCGCCCTCCGCACTGCGCACGAAGGATTCCAGGTTGGCCAGGGTTTCCATGACACCATTCCCAATGATTGCTTGTGAGTGAAGCAATTCAATGCCGGCTAATCAAGGGGGAATGAAAGCGGCATTCTCACCTCAACACCGGGCCGCCAATGCCGGTCCGGCCGGATACACCCTCCAGATCATGAGGAAAATGTCATGACCAACCAACATCGCCCCCTGGCCGGCAAGGCCGCTCTCGTCACCGGCGGCTCCCGCTCCATCGGCGCGGCCATCGCCAGGCGCCTGGCCGCCGACGGTGCCGCCGTCGCCATCACCTACAGCGCGTCCCCGGCCAAGGCCGAGCAGGTGGTGGCCAATATCGTGGCCGCCGGTGGCAAGGCCATCGCCATCGCCGCTGATGCCGGCGATCCCGCCGCCGTCCGCGCCGCCGTGGCTCAGGTCGTGCAGCGTTTCGGCGCCATCGACATCCTGGTGAACAATGCCGGCCTGGGCCTGGGCGGCCCTATCGAGGAGATCGCCTTCGAGACGTACGAGCGGATGATCGCCGTCAACGTGACGGGCGTGTTCGTGGCCACGCAGGAGGCGGCGCGCCACATGAAATCGGGCGGGCGCGTCATCCATATCGGCTCCTCCATGACCCGCTATGCGGCGTT
>NZ_JBXAFZ010000020.1:0-103575 GCF_058793615.1 Niveispirillum sp. GW835-FHT14G11 | reverse complement strand
AAATTTGTTCGTTGTCTTGCTCATCGTAGCCCCATCCTCTCAGGAGTTGGAGCCGCCGACAATCCCGGCGCGGTTCACCGGTGTAACACGTCGGTGTAACAGTCAGGAAGCCGGAACCCTGGGGTTTCTGCCTATCTCAGCCGCATCAATCACTTAAGGAGATGATGGCGGAGAGGGTGTCCGTCGAACGGAGCGGAAAAGCGTTATTTATCAATGATATTTAGCGCCGCCGGGCCGAAATCCACCCACTATCCCACCCATCAACGGGCAAATTCGAATGCCAAAATGCAGGGTTTTGGCGTCCACCGGTGTCCACGGTGAGTCATTCTGTCACAGGTGCTTTTCAGTGTCACCCCGGTGCCTTTGGTGCCACCTGTCACCCCGGTGACAATCGGCACCGCCGGACCAGAAGTGCCCCGTGGCACCCCGGTGTCATCGGGCACTTGGGTGACTATGGTAGAATCGGGACGCCCATGTCCACCCGATCCAAATCCCGCGCCGCAAGCCTTTCCGATCAGCTCGAATCCATCGCCTTGCAGGTGGCGTTCTATGTGCCCAAGGGCGGGCCGGGGAAGACGCCCCATGCCAAAAATTGGGCGCTGACATCGGGGGCGGGCATCATCACCAACGAGCCGCATTCGCCCATCGATATCGGCATGGCCGACGGCACGGTTCTGAAATTGCGGCCAGGACAGCCATTCCCGGAAGTGCCTAAAGGGATGAATGTCGTCTATGACCTTGGTGGCTATGCGGAGCATGCCCTGGTGCCTGTGCTACAGCGGGCCGACGTGGTGGTGGTGCCCGTGTTCAACCAGCTCCAATCCATTCAGCACACGATCCACGCCTTGCCGGAAATCACCCGACTGGCCAAACGGATCGTGATCCTGATCACCAAGGTACAGAGCCCGGTTGATGCCAACAGCGTGACCACGGCGCTACGTCAGGCCGGGGTGATCAATGTTAAAACGCCTGTCTTCGTCAGCAAACAGTCGCGCGCCTTCGACCGGGTGATGGAGGGGGGCACCAGCATCCATGCCATGTGCGCCCAGGTTCCGTTATTCGCCCACGCATTCCGCGACGTGACCGCACAGTTGGACGCGTTGTACCGGTTCTTCCTCACTATTCCCACACGATGACCAAACCCAACCGCGCCAATGTCGCCGACCTGATGCGCCGACAGGCCCCCGCCGACCTTGCCAGGGTGGGGGATATGCCGATGCTCGCCATTGCTCACGCTGCCCCCGCACCCACCCGCAAACCCATCGCCCTGGTGGCAGAGCTAGCGAACCGGCGGGTCAAGCTGTCGCTGACAGCGACCCAGGAGGCAGCGTTGAAGGAAAAGGCGGGCGACGTGCCGCTTGCCCGATGGATTGTGCTTCATCTTGAGCGCCAGGGGATCATCCCGACACCCCGCCGCGCCAAGAAGCGCTTTCTGTAAACTCCCCATATGCCCGGCAAACCCTTCGCCGCCCTGCGCAAGCAATCCGTCATCCAGACGTCGCTCTTCGATTTCACCTTTGATCCGCCGCAGGACCGGGCGGCTGACATTCTCTATGTCAACTCGCTGGCCTTCTACGACCTGATGCCGAAATACGTGTTCAACAGTCGGTACACCAAGCGGCGTAGCGGCGGGGAGAATTATCGGACGCTGGACAAAGTGGCCTACAGCTTCACCCTGAATAATCGCCGCTATACCAACATCATCACACCCGCCCGCATCACCCGGCCCAAGCGTAACGGTGGGGGAGACATCGACATGTATCCCGGCAAGCGGGAACAGGTGATCGAATGGGCTGTCCGTATTGCCGCCAAGCGTGGGGCGGGGACGATGCTGCTGGACAATTATGCCGGGGTGGAGTTCTCCCTTTACCAGCTTCAGAAGATTTGCGCCGAACTTGGGCATGAAATGAGCTACGGCCAGCTTCGCGAGGGGCTGATGGTCATGATGAAATCCAACATCGAGACCATCTGCGAAGACGGCCCTGACCTGTTCACGGCCAGTTCCACCATCTTCCCCCTGGGGGCCATCCGCGAGCGGCAGCACAACAGCAAGGCCACCCGGACCTATGTCGCCTATCACCCGTTCGTGACCGCCGGGATCAAGGCGGTGAATTTCCGGCAGATCGACATCAAGAAAATCACCGCCTATCCGGGGGCCATCGCGCGATGGCTGCATCTGAAGCTGATGCACAATTACATCTATGCCGATGGGGTGCCGGGCGGGCAGTCCTTCAATCTCAATGCCTCGACCATTATCGCATGCAGCGGTGCCGGTCCCTTTGCCCGACCGCGCGATGGCATCGCCGCTGTCCGCAAGGCATTGGCCAGCCTTCATGCCGGTGGCGACATCGAAGCCAACCCGGCGGAGCGGCTGCACTATGCACCCGGCGGCAGCATCACCGACGTGACCTTTGACATTCGCGGCACCCGCAGTTTCGCCAAGGCCATGAAGACCAGCCTTGGCGCGCACCGTGTCGTCAAGGAGCGTCTGGCCGCGCGCGACAGCGCCAAAGCCGAAGCCGCGACCGAAAGCGCGCGCCGGATCGAGGCCGCCAAGGGCGCGAGCGCCGCCTGACCCCGCCTGTTTTCTTCTTCACCGCTGGCCGGTTAAGAAAAGACTGATACCTGAATAAGGTTGGGTATCGGGCTTTCGCCTTGTGCAAGCCGAGATCATGGCAAATCCCGCGACACAGAACTCCATGTTTGCGCGGCACAGAACTCGACCGGTCGGCATCGCGCGATACAAAGCTCGATAGGGTGCGGCACAGAACTTGAGGTGTCACCATCCGGGTGCGACACAGAACTTCACACCGCGCGGCACAAAGCCCGGTGTTTTTCCGCCTGCGTCCCCAGCACCGCGACACAGGACTCGATAGGCAGACGCCGGGTCGCGACACAGAACTCGGGCTATTGGGGCCTATCCGCGACACAAAGCTCGATAGGCTGGTCAGATCAGCCCCTTGGTCCGCAGCCAGCGCAGTTGCTCGACCGAGAAGTCACACGGGTCCTTGACACTGTCCGGCACCGCCACGGCCCCGCGCCGGGGTGACGGGAAGGTGACTGACCAGTCGAACGGCGTCGCCTGCCATCCAGACCGCTCCAGAAGCCCCGTGGCTTCGCTTAGGGCGCGGTTGCCCGCCTTGTCGCGGTCATACCACACCAGCGCCCTTTCGACGCCCAGGCGGCGTTTAATGAGGTCCAGACGGGGGGGCTGGTGGGGCGACAGATGCGCGCCCATGGAGGCGACGACATTGCGGATGCCCGCCTCGACCAGCTTGGCCACATCGAACGGCCCTTCCACCACCAAGATATGGCCGGTGGTGTTGGCCTGTTCTGCCGCCAGCGGGTCGGACAGCAGGTTGTCCAGATTGTACAGTTCCAGCGACTTGTTGAAGCCCGCATAGACCCACCATTTGCCATGGGCCATCGTCTGGGCTTCATCGGTGGCCCGGCCCATGTGGCTCAGAATGGCGCGAACCAGGGTGCCGTCCGGTCGCTCGATCATGCCGCCGACCTGGAAGACCAGCCGCCCCCTCAAGGGTGACCGCGACTCGGGCAGCAGTCCACAGCGCAGGTAGCGGCAGGTTTCCGCCCCGATGCCGCGCCGCTGAAACTCGGGATGCTCACCCTGCTGTCGCAGCAGGGGCACCAGGTCAACGGCAATGGGCTTGTTGGGCGTCAGTGGTTCGACCTTGACCGGTTCCGGTGTGGGTTCGGTATTGGCGTGATGGGCGATTGTCGCAATGCCGCCCCCCACCACCCCTTGATCAATCAGCCATTGCGCGGCCTCGTTCAGTTTCATGATCCGACCGCGCGTGGCATGGATGGCCTGTACCAGTTCAATCACCCCGCCGCCGGGTGCATCCCGGCCAGGGGCAACGGCGTGCGTGGCGTGGCAGTACCAACCCTTGTCGTTCATGTGGAACGATGCCGTGCGTTCCGTCGGCTGAAACGGCGATTTGCCCCACCAGTCATCCGGCTTGCTGAGGGTCGGGTCCTTCTCGATCCCCAGCACGTCGAACAGCCGACGCCAATCCGCCGAGCGGCGGATTTGGTTCAGTTGCTCGCGGTGGAAGTAGGGTGGCTTGGTCACGCCGACAGTTTAGGAACGTGGGCGCGCAATGACAAATGCCGCCGCCGGGCAGTATACTGCCGCCATGATCGAAAAGCCCGACACCATGCCGGATACACCACCCCTGTTCGCCCTGCCCGAGAGCCCGGAGATTGCCGCCCGGCTTCACCGGATCGACACGCTGCGCACGCGCATCGACGCGCTCCGCACGGCCCGGCCGGACCTGTGGCCGACGATCAATGAGAAGCTGCGCATTTTCTGGACGGCGGACAGCAATGCCATCGAGGGCAGTTCGCTGTCGCGCGCCGACACCGCGTTCTTCCTTAAAGAAGGGCTGACGGTGGAGGGCAAGCCGCTGAAAGACTTCCTGGACGCCCGCAACCATGCCGACGCCATCGGCTACCTGGACGAGGTGGTGCGGCATCAGCGGGGGATCAGCCCTGGCCTGTTGAAGGAATTGAACGCCCTGCTGTTGAAGGGCGTGGAATGGACCCCGGCGGTCAATGAACGCGGGGAGCGGGTGCGCAAGCCAGCCTATCCGGGGGAATACAAGACCGCCCCCAACCATGTGCTGCAACTGGACGGCACCATCCATCATTATGTTGAGCCGATGCAGGTGCCGGGAGCCATGGAGGCCCTGTGCGCCGCGATTGCCACAGCGACAGACCGGGGCACGCCGCATCCGGTGATCGTGTCGGCGCTGGCCCACCATGAGTTTGTGCGCATCCACCCGTTCGACGATGGCAACGGCCGGGGTGCGCGCCTGCTGATGAACCTGATCCTGATGCGCGCCGGACTACCCCCGGCGGTCATCGCCGTGGAGCGGCGACGGGACTACCTGTCGGCACTCCGCAGCGCCGACAGGGGGGATATGGGGCCGTTCGTGGCGTTCGTTGCGGATAGTCTGCTGGTGACGCAGGAGATGATTGCGGGGGATTTCGGGGGGACGTGATCAGGGTTCGGTAGCGTCAGCCCTTGTTATTTTGTGGCACGCCGTCGCGCGCTTTGCGTTCGTAATGGTTAGCTCAGCGCCCTGTATTACTGTGCGAAGTCCCCGGCCTGTCCGCAAAGCCGTCCGACAAACAAACTGTCCGAAATCCCATCGGCATTGAGGGCTTTCGGACAGATGGCGAACTGACCCGCAAAGGACGGTTTGATGGACGGGCGTGGTGGTGGGAATCAGGACGGGAGCCGTTTACGGACGGGCGGGTTTGGATGCAGAGTACGTTGAGAGCCGCCGTTTGTTCGGATCGGCCTATCTCTGAAATGCCGTCTACAAAATCGGGCGATGCTGTGCAATGATTGGAGATAAAGGCAGGGTGGGAAGCTTCCAATTGAGGTGATGGAGTGGGTGGTGAGTCATCAATCGAGCTGAAGTTATCGGTTTGGCGAGATTATGTCCCAGACAAGCTTCTGGTATTTCGCCCATCCAGCGGACATGACCAACAGTTCCTTATGGACGGGTCCGATCTCCAGCAAGAGGTATTCTTTTGGCAAATGAAGGAAAATCCCTTCGGTGGAATCTCCGAAGAAGAGGTTCGAATGCGCCTTCGAGAGTTGTTGTTTAACCGATTCGAGCCGTCCCGCCCTCCTGCGGAACGGCGGTTTAGTGGTCTGCGCGACTTTCTACGCGAGGCCTCAGCAGTGATTGAGAACAACCAGGCGGAATGGGCATTGAGCCAAGAACCACCAGGCGACGACGGGGGGCAGCCATACATGCTCAATCCCTTGCTAGCTCTAAAGCTCTATCTTGAATGGTTGGCCGATTCGTTTGATGGCCAACCTGGCGTGTCGATGTCGATCCGATGACCGAGTACGCTCTAACCACACCTAGAGAAGCGAGCGATCTGATCGCGCGGATGTTCGACCAGGATTCGCGCTGCCAGCTTTCAGTTCGTGAGGACAAAGCGTTCAAAGACAATCTATGGTTGTCTCTTGGAGAGCTTATTGTTGTCGCTGGCGATGATTCGCAGGAACACTTTAGGGCAGCTGTGACGCGTGGAGCCTTTGAATGGAGGCTGCCAGCCCTCGATTCTGCACAATCAGAACTCTCGGACCTGTTGAGCGTGCAAGAATCAGAAAAATCAGCACCAAAGCTCCGGCGAGCGCTCGACGCGATTGCCGCAATTAGCGTCCGCACGGGTCTTCAATACCCTAAATTCGATCCACGAGCGTTGGAGGCGATGCCATTTCGACGCTCGACGTCGGTGGTAGCCGACACCTCGGCGGCAGTTCAGGGTGGTCTCGATTTCGTGGCACGACATTTACATCCTGCCGCGCGGATCAAGGTGCCGGCAATTGTTCAGATGGAGATCGTAAATTTTGCTGCGCGCTTCTTGAACCTTCGTCGGGCACCAAGGACGCGGCATCTTGATCTTTTAGTTGATCATCTGATGAGCCAAGGCAGCCAGCGAGTTCTCCTTCGTTTGGAACTAAACGCCGTGACGGAGATCGAGCGCACTTTTCTTCTTGGCGATCCGCTTCGGAGTGCTTTCAAAAACGAAAGCGACAAAGACATCTCAGATTTGAACCTTAGTACATCCGTTCCTGCTTACGTGGATAGACTTATCTTAGAGGCCGCAAGGCAACATCAGGCGCAGTCGAGCCCCGGTCATCGAGTGCAGTTGTTAACCAGCGATGAGGGTTTGGCCAGAATGGCGCTGGCCGAAGGCATTACTCCATTATTCTTCAGATCGGTAGTTGCAGGGGATCTGTTTGGAAAGAGGCTTACCGGTGCAACTTTAGATCCGTTTGATGGAAAGTTGCGTGAAACTTCTATTGCATCACTCCTCTGGGAATTGGCAACTGCCTTCGGTAGCGCTCGAATCGAGACTTCTGACAGGAAATATCATCTCACTATTTCCGCCTTCGGAGACAGTCTGTCTTGGTGTCCGGCCCAATCTCATGCCGATCTCCTATGGTGTAACAGTCTGAGCGTGCCCGCCGGGCGACAGCAACCAGTGAACGTAGCCCAACGGGCGTTGGCGACCAACGCCAGCTCACAATCAACGGCGGAGAAAGAAGGTCGATCCACATCTATACTGATACAAGAAAGAATGGCAGCGGATCATCTAATCCCTATCGAAACCGAACAAGCTAAGGTGTCTGATCGTGGGCCACGACTGCGGAGCATGTCGCCGCAGAAATTCAGTGTAAGGCGGTTGTTTGCGTTGATCGACGCTCTGGACAATAATCAGGTTATGTCCGAGGACGAAATCATTAAGGCACTGGGCGTCAAAAATCGGGAGGGCACGGATGAATACAGGCGCTTCCTGATGTCCGGCTATCTTGTCGCTTCCGATGGGGCCGATTGGCGGGTTGAGCCGATGGGACAGGCTCTCGCAATCGCGCTCAGAACCGAAGACCTGGTGAGGGTCCGCGAGATATTGCTGGGCGCTCCTTCTTTCTCCCTATTTGCGGAGCGTCTTTCGCAGCTCAAGCCGGGTGAAATTTGGGAGCCCGCTGAGTTCAAGCGAGCGGCAAATAGTTACCGAACCCTCGGCGAGGTAACAACTCTTTGCGCTCCCGTGTTCGGCGAGGGCATCTACCCGACTCCAAACACACCCGACGCCGCCACTTTCGCGCCGATTGCTCTCCGCCGCTTTGAAGAATTGGATCAAGGCGACGGATTGGTCGCAACCGGAGCTTGGCTCGAATCGCTGATTAGAAGGGATGGTATCCATCCCGAGCTGGCAAGGCACCGATTGGCCGATGCAAGTGCGATGAAGCTGTTACAGAGGACTACCGAAGGCTCGACGACCGAGGTGCGGTTTGACAATCACGTCATTCAGGTTCTGCGGGTCCGCTCAGGCATCCCGGTGATCGAAGATGTGCATCTTTACCGGGGGGACTACCTGATTCCCGGTAAATCAAGCAGCAGCCTCCGCATCGTCGGTGTCCAATCATGAGCCTCCGCGACAAGATCAATGCTCAGGGAAGTTCGTCGCCAGATTCGGACATCTTTTCGCGCTTTGGTGTCCTGACGAATCCATTTCCGTCCTCGAGTCAGACCTCAAACAACCCGCACTTCCCTATTCCCGCCGACGAAGAAGCAGAACGACGGATCGTAAGTTTCCTCCGCGATGGCAAATCCCAAGTTGTCGTGGTTGAAGGCACGCAGGGCGTCGGCAAGACGAATTTCCTGAATTTCTTCGAAACTGAGATCCAGGATGCGCTGAGAGGTCAGGATGGGTACTACGTGGTACGTTATTTGGCCGATCCTGAAGCATCATTCGACGGAACCATCCGACGTTTGTTCCAGGAATTAGGAAGAGACCATCTGGCTAATCTGGCAGCAGCACTCAAGGACCAACAAGGCGCAATCGATAATGCCCGAAACCAAGATATGCGTACTGCGCTCCGTCAATTAGCGAGTTGGGACGACGGAGATGGAGGGCTCCCCGACCTCATGATGGAATGGCTCTTGGGGTTCCGACTCTTGAAGGCGCACCGCGAGTCACTCGGGGTTCAGTTTCGCTTGGATACTGTAGAATCAAAGACTGCGGCGCTGCGAGACTTAGTTGTCGTTAGTAGCATGACCGGACTGCTGAAAGGGATTTTTCTCCTACTTGATGAGTTGGAAAAACAGGATGGTGTTCTCGGCGCGACTGCGGTCGTTCGTTATTTGTCAGCAATGCGTGCGATCATCGACTCGCTACCGAATCATCTATTCATGATGATCGCCGTAACGCCTGATGCAATGCGACGCTACTCCTCGGCCCTCCCCGCCTTCCGCAGCCGCCTGCAAAACCAGATCACGCTCGGTTCTCTCGTCAGTGTCGAGGAAGCGCTGAGGCTCTCCGCATTCTATTTGAAAACGGGCAAGAGCGAAGCTGAGAGGATAAAAGGAGCTAAGGGCGGCTCGGGCAACCTTGTGACAGACAATGAGGCCGCCGAATTTTATGAACAGCTTAGGAAGCTGGGCGAGCGGCGTGGCGATTCTGGGGTGAAGCAGCGAGAGTTCCTGCATCAACTACACAACCGCGCCGAAGAGGTCATCCAGGGAACGTCTTAACTCCGATTAATTTCGTTGCCTGCGACCCATTCGGCGCAATGTCTGCGATTGGAATTCGGCGATGCTCTAAGGAACTACCACAAGAAAGCACCAACCGGAAAATCATCCCGTCCGCCAAACCGAGGTTTGTTGGAAATGCCTTGAGATGGTGCAGGTGTGCTGGGCCGATATCGCGATGCGCCAGATCATAGCTTTTTGCGCTGACGATGATGCGGTCCCAATCCCATTGTGAGCGGTGGCAGAGAATGCTGAAGAGGTGAGCAAAGAGAAGTGAGAATGTGAAAAAGCAAGTTTGCATGTCTGCACAACCAGCCCTTGATGCGGTAGGCTGGGTGACATGCCCAACCTGTCGGGGGAGACCCCCGAACCCCCATTCGAGGTGGCGATGGAGGATGATGCGTCACCAAAGCCAGCGCCCGACCGCAAGGCGTACAAGGCCCAATATTGGGAGCAGTACAAGGACAAGCGCCAGCGGGTTTTCCTGACCCTGAGCCCGCAGGAATATCGGGAGATCGCGGCGGCGGCCAAGGCGGCTGGTCGGTCGGTGGCACAGCAGATATGGAATGAGAGTTGCGCGTATCGGCGGCAACGGTTCCTGCCCACCGCCGAGATCGAAAAGCAGATCGCGGGCTTGGTGCTGGCCCTGCGGCAGATCGGTGACGCCATCACCAGGGCCAGCCAGGACAAGGGCGTGTTGGGCGCGCTGCGGGGCGGTGATGGTAAGTTGGGCGACCGCATCCGGGCCGTGGAGGAAACCGTCCGCGCCTTTGTCCAGCGACCTTGGCGTGATGACAAACCATGATCATCAAGAGCCTTGCCCGCAAACAACCGACCTTCGACCAGCTTGTCATTTACGCGAGACGTGAAGAAGAAGATATTCCACAGGATGTGGGGATATTTGGCCGGGTGATTGGTTATGCCGCCGACCGGGAGGGTGTGGCCCTGTTCGCCCTTGCCCGCAATCTCGGTGTGGCGGCCGATGATCGGGACGCGGTGATCCGCGCCTTTCAGGAAAACTATGCGCTGTTGCCGCGCCGGGAGGGCAGCAACGCCCTGTATCATGAAATCCTGTCGCTGGACGCCGTGCCCGGCCTGTCGCGCAAGCGCCAGGTGGCCATGCTCACAGACATGGCCCATTTCTATGTGGCGCGGCGGGCACCCCACTGTCTTGCATACGGGGTTATTCACACGGACACCGACAATCTGCATTGCCATCTGGTGATTTCGGCCAACAGTGTCGGGTCGCGGCAGCGCCATCGCCTGTCCAAGAAGCAGTTCACCGATATCCAGCGGGAGGTGGAGCGTTACCGGCTGGAGCGATACCCGGAGCTTGGACGGGAGCCGATTTACACCAAGGAGCGGGCCAAGGAGGGTAAGCAGCGATCCAGCGAAGCGGCGTTGAAACAACGCACCGGCAAGCCGACCCGGAAGGAGCACATAAGGCAGGCGGTGGAGGCGGCATGCCGCACCGCCACCAGCATGGACGCATTGACGGCGGCATTGGCGCGCGACGGGCTCACGCCCTATTGTCGGGGATCGACCTGGGGCGTGCAGGATGCCACGTCCGACCGGAAATACCGGCTGCGCACCCTGGGGGTGGAGGTGGCATTCCTGGACGCCCAGGCCCGGATCGCGCTGGCCAAGGCGCGGACGGATGAACTGCGCGGTTTGGCGGCATCCCGGCCACGCGATGGGCGCGACCGGTCACGGGATCGGGAATAGGAGGGCGTCTCATTCATGAAATCAATCATGAAAATTCTGGCCCTGCTGCTGTTCGGATCGTTGCTGGCCGGGTACACTGCTTCGGTCGATGCCGCCGGATTCGCCCGGAGCTATGGCTATCCGATTGTACTGATCCTTCTGATCCTCGCAGTGATTTCATCTTTTGATTCCGGTTCCGCTTGGCTGCGCAGCATGGTGGAGGCTGCCCGGTTTTGTGTGCGACTGGCCTTGCGGATCATCGGGGGCGTGCTGTCCGGCATCGGGCATGTCGTGGGCGGGTTGATGGGACTGCGCCGGGGGCGTAGTGGTGCCCGGTTCATGCGCGGGCTCGACCGGTTGCTGTTCCTCAACCGCTTCAATGGCGGTTTTCTGATGGATGGCAAGCATGGGCGCTTGCGCCGGGTGCCATCGTTTCAGAGCGGCATTACCGTTGCTGGCCAGGGGGCGGGCAAAAGCAGTTCGCTGGTGATTCCCAACCTGTTCACGCTGGACCATTGCAGCCTGGTCATTACCGACACCAAGGGCAGCATCTATGCCCAGACATCGGGCGACCTTGCGCGGCGCGGGTTCGATATCAAGGTGCTGAACCTGATGGAGCCCGCCCGGTCACATGCCTACAATCCGCTGGCCCGTTCCCGAACGCCGCTGGACGTGATCCGCACGGTGGAGATGATTTATCGGGCGCGTGGCGGGCGCAGCGGCGATCCGTTCTGGGATGATGGGGCCATGCGGGTGCTGCGGATCATGGCACAGTGCCTGATCAATCGCGGGGACTCGGAACAGGCCAACCTCGCCAATGTCAAACACCTGCTGGACCATTTCGACGGGCATAAGAAGGGCGGCCAGATCGACGGATTCGTGGTGGAAAGCACGCTGTCCGATCCCCAGACCTACAGCGACTATCGCGGCCTGATCGGCACCACGGCGGAAAAGACGCTGCTGTCCTTTGTGACGGAGGCGGCGACTGCCTTGCGTCTGTTCGCCAGCCCGGAGATTGCGGCGCTGATGGCGCGTGACCAGTTCGACTTTTCGGAATTGCGGGAACGAAAAACCGCGCTCTATGTCATGTGTCGGCAGCAGGACATGGGCGTCTACAGCTTCATCCTGAATATGTTTTTTCGCGACCTGTTCGACGAGCTGCTGGGCTCGCTGTCCGGCAGCCTGCCCGTCTTCATGCTGCTGGACGAGTTCGGGCATTTGAAGGTGCCGAACTTTGAGGTCTATGCCACGACGGCGCGGGAATACCGGGTGGGGTTTTGGCTGTTCCTGCAATCGCTGGGGCAGCTTGAACATCAATATGGCCGGTCTGGTGCCGAAACCATCCTGGACGGCATCGGCACCCGCACCTTCTTTGGTGGCATGGGCCTGGACGTGGCGGAGCGGTTGAGCCGTGAGCTGGGCACGACGAAGAACGCCGATGGCCGGGAGGAACGGTTGATGCGGCCCGAGGCAATCCGGGGCATAGAGGATGGCAGCATGCTGCTGCTGCACCGGAACAAGAAGCCAGCCCTGCTGGCGATGACGCCCTATTTCCAGCATCGCAAGTTCAAGAAGCGGGCAGGCACCCCAGCGCAGCCGTTGCCAAACTTGCCGCTGTCCTTTCCGTTGGTGGACTTGGACAGCGACCCTACGACGGCGGACACACTGGCTGATTATGTGAGCGGTGAGGCGTCAACCACCGGCCAGAGTCGAAAGACTCGTGATGCCATTGATGCAACACTGATTTTTGACCCCGAACATAAGTGCTTGTAGAAAAGTACTGAAATTCAGTAGCGTACTGTTGGCCTTGGCGTATCCGGAACATCCGATACGGCGGATAATTTATCGATCGATTTTAGCTTTGGAGTGAGTAGTGTCTATCGAAAGGAAGAAGTTTAATCTTGCTAACCGCAATGCGGTTGTTGAAGCTATTAAAAACTCATGCGAATTCCTTATGGGAGAAGAAATAAAAAGGAAAAGCCACTTTGACTTTGAGGCTTTCTGTCATTCAGATTCCACTCGAATAGTGGACCCGCGTAGGGGTGAAGGCTACAGTGTCACTGATTACTTTATAAACATCCATAGAATATTTGATTTCCATCAAGTTATTGATCTTCTTTTGTCTATAAATTCAGAAATTTATATTTTTATCGGAAGCCTCAAGCAAAGCCATGTTTTGTTAGATGTGGAAATTTCTCTTCAAAAATCAGGTATTATAGATAATATAATTTCTAATTATCCAGTAAATTTTAAATTAGAAGCTAAAAATAAAAAGATAGAAGTTGAATCTATTCACATTAGAGAGGCGTTTTCAAAGAAGAATACGATATCTTTTGAATTCATGGTTTCTGACGAAGAATGTATAAAAAATGAGGAATATTCTGGACGGCCATATACCGTTATTGTGGATTGCGGACGGAACAATAACGAAAGCAATGTGAAGAAATATATAGCACACGCTGAAAAGTATGGCGATATATTTGGAAATCCTTATGGGAATTTTATAATTTGTTCTGCGCTTAAATTCCTGCATCAATTTTTGAATACGTATACGCTCAATGTGATGAAAAAATTTAATGACAATAGAGAGTACCCGGAAAGCTTATTTGAACGTAACTGCATGGAGGCTGGGTATGTAGCTAATTTTCAAGGAAGGAGTAAAATAGAGACGGCTCGTAGGAGAGGTTTGATATATAGGATAATAAGGGTAGTATTTGGAAAATATATATCGAATACTATTAGCTCTGCGTCACGTGCGTACATGTGTGCGGATGGATACGATGATCACTCATATGTTCGTTGCTCAAAAGTTGCATTTAATAATTTTTCATCTCTAAATGAGATAACAAGCAATATTAAATATAATATGGAAATGGATAAAATTTATAGACAGGTACCATCCTCTATAGTGGGAAAAAATAGAGATTCAATTGATGAAATTTTTGATCAAATAAAATTGGATATTCTTGATGAGATTAGTGGAGAGAAGATCGATCAAGGAGTTTTAGGGGCTGTAATAGATAAAATTAGATCTAAAATTAAAAATCCAGAAACCCTGGCAAGGATTGTTAGTTCTGTCCATATCCCGTTTACTCGTTCCGCCGTCGAAGAAGTATATAATGCTAGGTCTGAGAATGCCTTGGTCGAACTTTATTTGCCGCATACAGCTCCTACGCTGTACGCTGAAAGGCCCGACCGATCTCAGACGATTATTGATTATCTGCGGTCAGTTTGGGGCGCATATATGGATGCTGGACTCCTGACTCGGCCGGATTTGCGGCGGCTTGACCCTCAGGCATATATGGCCTTAGCTAACTGGCTAAGGTACAATGAAATGCCATCAGATATTAATATTCCAACCAAGAGCGAAGTGGTCTCGGCAGAGCTCGGTGATACGGATGCCGTGAAGCAGGCTATGCGCTTATCCAGGAATGCCTACTCCCGGCGGCGGCGGGGACTGGGCAAAGACCCCGACAATCATTAACACCGCAGGTGCATTTTTTTGTATGCCACAGTGATAATATGAAGTAGAGTGCAAGGGTCAAGGGGGCACCTTGACCCTTGTCCCCAGAGGTCTTGGGGTAACCCAACTCTGAAGATGGGAAGCCAGCGCTCTCAATTCTAGGTATGTATCTGGTTACCCAGCCTCCAGAGCAACCAGGAGGTAAAGCGATGCTTTGCTTTGGCGAGGTCGAAGACGACCCCTATTGCTAAAAGTTGTCCTTGCTGACGACTTTAAACTAAAGGTGGGGGCGGTTTCTTGCCGGTCACCGTCCCCCACCGACCCCAAATATGAACCCTTGGGATGGAGATGAGCATGCCGAAAGAGACGTATGTTGGCAAGCTTGGCGGACGATATGAATTCCACCATGTGAACGACCCCTCCAAACCGGGGGTGATCCGAACGTATATTGTCGCT
Organism: Niveispirillum sp. GW835-FHT14G11; assembly: GCF_058793615.1. Taxonomy (NCBI): domain Bacteria; kingdom Pseudomonadati; phylum Pseudomonadota; class Alphaproteobacteria; order Rhodospirillales; family Azospirillaceae; genus Niveispirillum; species Niveispirillum sp. GW835-FHT14G11. Next base: position 88,869 of record NZ_JBXAFZ010000020.1, on the reverse strand, counting down.
CAGCCAAACTACAATGGGCGATCACCTGATGGCCATACGACGCACCGGTATTTCCCCACAAATGGGTCATCCCCTTTTATCTGCTATCAGGAAGGTAAAGAGCCCAAAAATCTTGCCAAAGCGCAGAAAGATGCCAAGCGCTGGGCGAACGGGACCGATGCGTATATTGCCACCGGTATCTCCATTTCCGAACAAATCCTTACCGGCAAGCTGTGATATTTGCAGGAGGGTGGTGTGGAGTATAGGTACCGTGACCACCATTTCCATATCGTCCGCGACGTGGAGACTCTCGGTGCATTGCGGATTTATCTGCTGCGGCAGCAGGTAATGGCGAATGTTCACTCCGTATATATAGAAGCGCCACCTTTCCTGCTCTTGCCTGAGTCTGTGAAGCCCCGAACCTTGGAACGGGCGCAGAAAATCGCAGCGGCTTGGGCCGATGCCGGTCACCGTTTCCTCGTAGACCTTAAACAGCCTGAGGCAAATTCGCCCATCGATGACCTGAAGGCCATCGTGAGCGGCGTAATGAGCCAGAACCCAGATCGAGGTTGAAATGAGCTACTCCAAATATGTGATGGGTACGGCGATACCGTCGGCCCAAATGGTGGACCTGTGTGCGCGCGTCAATGGCCATACGGAGAACTTGCATGAAACAGGCCGGGAGCTCCAGCCACCCGCCGCCATGCCGATAGGCGAAGCGGATGCTGAAGCATCCTCGATAAGCGACCACCAAACGGAGCCGTTTGTCCAGTCGAGCACGAGCAGTAAATTTCCCTCAAAACCTGAGATGTCTAAGCTGGATCGCCTGCCTCGAGCTGAGCCGCCAATTGAGTTGATGCAGAAGATGCGAATGCCGCGCTCCGTCCTGGTAAGCATTCGTGCAACGATAGGTACTCATCCAGCAGAAACAGGCGGCATGCTGGTGGGGAATCCCGACACACTTGAGATTTCCCATTTCGTCTTCGATGAGGGGGCCAGGACGACTGGTGCTATTTATTACCCTGACACGACCTATCTCAATCATCGGCTCGAGCAGTTTCCCGGGGAATTCCTGGGTATAGTTCACAGCCATCCGCCAGGATTCAGGGCCCTTTCGGAGGGTGACCGGAAGGCCGCTTGGTCCAATCTCACCTCGCCCAAGAATGACCACTTGAGTGCATATTTGATGCCCCTGGTGGTCCAGACGATCCCGGACACGGGCAGATTCGAGATGATCCCATACATAGTGACATGCGACCCCGCCGGAGGCGGCCGGGTGCGCGTACACCGTGTATCCCTTGAGCTGATAGACTAAGGAAGCGTTCGATGGATCATCAACCTATTGCGCCGACTTTTGATGAAGATCGCTTCTGGCATGACTATGTACGGTATCAAGGCCACATCGACTTCCAGCGCATGGCGGACACGTGCGTGATACTCGTCGGCTGCGGCACCTTCGGTCATGCAGCGCTGCAACTTGTTGGATGGGGTGTCTGTGATTGGTGGCTGTTCGACCCCGACAAGGTGGAACCCAAGAATATCATCGCCCAGCCCTATATCAGGGCTGACATTGGTAGTCTGAAGTCGGAAGCCTTGCGTGATCACATGCTGGCCAGCGCACCGGACTTTTCGGGTTACGGACATGCGGCACCCAATCATTTTTCTCAGCGTCTGCCTACAATCCATGCATCGGGTGACTTCTTGTTCCCATCGGATGTCGAACTCGATGCGATGATTTCGACTATCCGCGATCAAGGTCGCCATCCCATTTTGATCATGGCTACTGACTTTCATCTTGCCCAGGCTCGGGGCGCGCGGCTGGCGCTAAAACATGATCTCCCAGTTTTCCTTATTGGTATCTATCGGGAGGGATTGGCAGCGGAGTTGCTGTACTGGTTGCCCCAGCGAGGTCTCCCGTGCCCGAGATGCATCGCCATGTCACGTTATGAGGCCTTTGACCGGCAGCATCTGGAAAACTTCCGTACGAACGGTGTCGCCCATACAGGCCGGTCCCGAGGTTTGCCGGCCGCTGCGTCCTTTGTTGATGCCGTAGCCTTGCACCTACTGATCGGAACGATCCATTGGGGTGCCCCCCTTAATCCGCATGCACGGCTGATGGAGCGGCTCGTTGCAGAACGTCGAAATTTCATTCAGTGCCAGCTTCATCCAGAGTATCGGATGGGGGAAAAGGATATCTTCGCGGGAATCGAAGGTCCGGATGTCGTCGCCTTCAACACCCTGTTTCAGCGAGATGATCTTCAGGCTTATTGCCCGGACTGCCAGGGTGAATGGACGCACACCGACTATAGTAAGGAGGTTACCCATCCGTCATGACATGGGACGACCTCTTGAATCGATCGGCCGGGAAGCAGGACAGGAAGGGGGCGGATATGCGCTGGGTATCGTTGAGGGAAATTGAGATGGCGGTGAAGCGGCGGCTTTATAACATCTTCAACAGTGCGGAGGGAAAGCCGCTCATCTGGGATGCTCGCCAAAGACGTTACATTGGGCATGTTGACCCCAACCGGCCACGGCAAAGCCAGCAGGAGAACCGCCGCAGTCCCGGCGATCGCTCCCGATGAAGGCCCGGTTTAGAATTTCTGCGCAAAGCTTGCGCTTTCTCGGTGCAGCAGCAGACGTTTGTCATACATGCGTGTCGTCTGGATATTGGCATGCGCCACGGACTGCTGAACGGCTTCTAACTTGCAACCGTTTTCAAGGGCTTGGGTGATGAAGGTGGCCCGCGCGCTATGCGGCGTGGCGGCAGGGGGGATATCGGCGATGGGGGCGCAGTCCCGGAAGATATTGAGCGCCTGTCGTGGATTTATCCCAGCCCGGCCGGGACGGTTCCAGGTACGCAGCAGCAGGGGAGCGCTTGGGTCGTTTTCATGCCCGGCTGCGGCCAGATAGCGGCGCAGCGCGATTTGCAGTTCCTGATGGATGGCGAGCCGGTTCTGCTTGCCGCCCTTCACGGTGAAGTCCAGCACGCGATAGCCGCTATCCTCGAAGAAATCCCCGACGCGCAGGCGGCACGGTTCGGCGATGCGGCAGCCGGTATAGAACAGCAGATGCAGGAACGCGCTGTCACGCAGGCCCTTCAGGGTCGATAGGTCGGGCGCATCCAGCAGGCGGCGAACCTGTTGCGGGGTGAGGGCAATACTCTTGACCTGATGCTGACTGACACGCGGGCGACGGATGCCGTCCACAGGGTTGCCGGTGACCAGTTGCTGGTCACACAGGCAATCGAACAGGCTGGACAGCGCCGACATGCGAGTATGGATCGTGCGTGGGCTTTCGCCCTTGGTCGCCATGCCGTTGCGCCACGCGATGACATGCGCCCTAGTGATGGCGCGGAGATCGTCCGCCGACGTGAAGCCGTGGAAGGCAATGAAGCGCTGGATCGAGTCGCGATAGGTTCGCCGGGTGCGCGCCGAGGTGAAGTTGGCCAGCCAGACGGTTTCGGCCGGGACATCGATCAGTGACCGGGGGCGGCCATTGCCTTCCGGTGTCAGGTCGGTTGACGGGATCAGATTTGACATAAGCGAGAGGTATGGGCCGACGCACGCCGACCATTGCGCATAATGTATTTTATACGCAATGCGGCGACCGGAAATCGCGCCCGGCTTGCGCCGTTCGCAAACCATGGGCTGATAAGCCCGGCGGGTTGACGAGATGCGGGATCATGGCATGACGCCGTTTTCGCCGGTCATCGCCAAACCAGGTCAATGCCCCAGACAGGTCTGCCGGACTTTCTCCAGGAGAGCCTGACTGATCCGACCCGCCTTGCGCATCGCCATGATGGCGGTGGAGAATTCGTCCGTGCTGATCATGCTGTCCCGGTATCCCTGAATCAGCAACCCGAGCGCGCCGATGGTGAACAGGCCCAGGCGATCCGCGATTTGCCGTGCCTCCCAGTCTTCGATCAGCAGCGGGGTCTGTTCTGACAGGGCCAGGGCGATGGCGTAGCGTTCCCCCATTTGCAGATGCTGAACATCATCCGGTGGTGCCGGCGGCACCACGACGCTGGCGAAATCGGCGAGCTGGAAATGGTCGAGATAGTCCGTGCCGGTCGGCAGGCCGACGGTCACCTCATCCAGAACATGAGAGGGTATCAGAACCCGTTCGACCACGCGGCGAAACATCCCGAACCCGTTCGGGATTTTCTCGAATGAGATCAGCGGGCCAGCGTCGCTGACGACGGTGCGGAAGCGCTTCACTGTCTGGGCAGCTTATCCAAGGCGGCAAGTTCCATGTCCAGATCATCCGCATCCATCATGGAGATGCCGAACTCTGGCAGCCGGTCCTCGAATTCGCGGCGCGTGATACCCATCAGTTCGGTAGCCTGCTGCATATTGATGCGATGCTGGCGATAGAGTGAAACCGCCAATGCCTCCCGGATGGCGCGCTTGTCCGCCAGCAATTCCGGCGGCAGGGGCACCGACAGCATATCGAGATCAATGATGATTTTTTCAGCCATGAGAGGGTTCTCCTTTGCCGCCATTATAGCACAATGTCGGCTGCCCTCCCACCGACCTGCCAAAAGTGGCGGTAGGCGTGGTTGGGCGGATGTATCATTCCCCGCCACGATCCGCGCCGAACCGGGCCAGGATCAGCTCATAGGCCAGCAGACATAATTCGTCCCGCGAGAGGAAACCGGCGGCCTGTGCCCAGGCGACATGGCGGCGGAGTCTATGGACTTCCCTGGCAATGTCTTCGTTGGCACCGGTCGCCCATTGCCCGATCCGTTCACGAATTTCTGCGTCGGTTTTGCCCGCAAGTTCGGGAAGGAGGTCATGGGGCGTGACCGGGAACAAGGCATCAACGCTTTCGATGACGTCCTGTTTCTCCGGCATGCGCTGGATCGTGAAACGATAGTGCCCATGCGGCAGTTCGGCAATCCGCTCGGCGATTTCGCCGGGCGTTCCGCTTCCACGGACAGAACCTTGCGCATGTTCACGCTGCTTTTCCTTCACGAGCCAACGTTGCAGTTCCGCGAACACCTCTTCCCCATCGTGAAGCGGAACGCCCCTCTGACTATCGCTGATCGCCTTGCGCAGCCATTCCGTATGCTCGGCATCGTTCATGCTGACATCAATCGCCAGCAACCGATCCGGTGGCAGATGCCCGAGTTCATCCAGCGTCCCCGCGACTTCGCCAAGGCGGGACAGGAGGCGCTGGCGGTAGATGGGCTCGTCGGTCATGACCTGCTTCATTTGCGGCGGTGTTTACCATCGGGCAGCAATGGCGGAGCTGGCGAGGCGGCGATATGGCTTCACGCTCACCAGACGGGCTTGCGACCATCGCGTCAGAAAGTCTGGTGCCCGCCGGGGCAATCGTCAAGACAGGCGGCATGTGCGGCAAAGATCGGACAAGCGTCCGCCGCCTGCTGATTACCCGGCACTCGTGGGCGGTGTGACATGGGTGGGGTTGACGCGCCGCGAGACTGACAGACCGGCGGCCCCGTCAAGGATTTGCCCTCGGCTGTGCCTACGGTTCCTCCTTGACAGGTCGCTGGTTCGGTCTGTCGCAGGGGCGACACTTTAACCCCCGTTTCCATGTCCACACGCGCCCACATCGCCTTTTACGATCAGCAGGATCAGCCGCTTGATCGACCTTCCATCCTGATCTACCGCCATTCAGACGGGTATCCGACCGGCGTCCTGCCCGACATTGTGCCCTTTCTGCAATGGTTCGACGCCCGACGCGGCCTTGCAGACAGCGAATATGCCGCCGCTCGGCTGCTGCAACATCTCTGCAACCAGTATGACCAGCACAGCGCCGCCTTCAACGCTAGCTTGGGCAAGATACCTGAGGAAACGCCCTTCACCGGGACGCTCGGCTATGGCATCTGCCCCGACAACCGCCTGCATGGCGACATTGAATATCTCTACGCTGTGATGCCGGGCCGCCAACTCGTAGTGCATGGCCGCATCAATTTCACGAATTTCGAGGTCGTGGAATTCACGGAACTCGGGGCTATCGACCTGACCGGCAGGACCAAGCTGACGCCAAAGGAACTGGACGCATTGGCCCGATGCTACGAGGAGGCGGCCAACAACGCGACCTGATCGGTCGCTGCTAAAATAGCGTCAATCCCTTTTTCCCCCACTTCCATGGAAACCCCAAATCTTCCCGAAATCAGCGAACGCACCCACCGGATCGCCACGCTGAATGACCTTTTGCGACGGACAATGTCCCCCCAGTTCGGCAAGGTGCTGTTGACCCAGGGTGCCCAGTCGCTGGAGAAGCCGCTGCTGTCCCAGGCCATCGCCCTGGTGCAGGGGTTCACCGACTTCACGCAAGACAATGACCCGCATGGCGAGCATGATTTCGGTGCCATCAATCTGGCGGACGGCACGCGCATCTTCTGGAAGATCGACTATTACGACCGCAATCTGGAATATGGTTCCGACGATCCGGCCGACAGCGCCAAGACCGCCCGCGTCCTGACCATCATGCTGGCGGACGAGTATTGACGGACGCCTTCTTTGCTGGCTTGCGCGGTTGGATATCGAACCAGATCAGCAGCCCGCCTTCCGGGCTGATTTCCAAGGTGGGCTCGTGCGCCTCGGACGGCAGTTTGAACTTGAGCCGGGCTTCGAGGGTGGGCCGCATCATTTTAACCGCCTCATCGGCGGTCAGGTGCAGATATGGAAAATGTTCCATAAAAATGGGGGTAAGAGTTGCAATCGCAGAGGCCAACGACAAAGTCGAAGGGGGCGTCTCTTACCCCCATGTTTAACTTTGTCGCGACTGTGGGATGGCTGGCCATTCTGGGATTGCGGCGACAGTATATCATTATCCCGATCATCGACTGCCCGTTGATCAGGCATGGATCAACCGAAGCGGCATGCTATAATTCTGGCAACTACCGAGGATGCCATGCGTTTTTACGAACAACTCAGCCCCGTTGACCGCCGCCGCGTCGTATTGAAGGCCGTGGCGTTTAGTTCGGCGATGGAGGGCATGACGACCACCCGTGACAACTGCCTTGCGGAATTGCGCAACTTGGAGCGCGAGCAGGCGGCCAGGGTGCTTACTGAACAAGCCGATCCAGCAGGGCGATAAGCGGGCCGTAATCCACCTTGGCCCAAATCCGCCGGATTGCCGCATGATAGGCGTGGCGGATTTCCTGATCATCGAACGCGCCAACCCCGATGGGCTCTCTCTCCGCCTGCATCAACAGCAAGTCGCAGAGCAACCGGGTAGCGCGCCCGTTACCATCACGGAACGGATGGATGACGATCAGTTCCCCATGGATTTCCGCGAGCCGGGCTAGTAGGTCATGGCGTGACAGGTCCGGTGTGAAAGGCGTCGAAGCCGCCAGCAACCGATCAAAATCCTGCATGGCTTTATCGATATGGGCCGCGTGGCACCAGCGGATATCGCCAGAGATCAGATCAACGCTGCGATAGGTGCCAGCCCAGGCGAAGATATCGCCCAGGAACAGCCGGTGCAGCGCACGGACATCTTCCAGGGTGAAACGGTGGGTTTCTGAATAGGACAAGGCGGCCCGGTCATAGGCAGTCATCAAGGCAGCGCTCTCTGCCTCTTCCAGAAGGGTCGGATCGATCAGGCCGAGCTTGTTACGCAGCACCTGATGGGTGTTGTCGAAATCGCTGTCATCGGCATCATATTTGTCCACAGGTGCCATGGCCGGATACTACCACGACACCCTATTCCCGATCATGCTCCCGCTGCCCGTGTTCCTTACCGTCCCGCACCCTGGCCAGTTCCCGCAGTCTTTTTTCCTTCACCGCTCGCGCGGCCTGATCCGTCAGCAGCCAGCCGCGTTCGGCAGCGTTGGTCAGGTCGCGCTCGCTGCAATGATCAAGGGCCTGTTCCAGGGACCGATGCAGGATGACGCTGGCGGCAGCGATTTCAGCCTCTGTGCCCAGGGTCACGCCACGATCCGATGCGGCAGCGCAATCGGCCCGGAAGTCATCCAGCGCCGCCAGCGCATCACGCACGGCATCGACGCGCCCTCTGGTTTCGTCTGCGAACGCACGGGCGCGGGCCAGCACTGCGTTTCCATCTTCATCGTCTCGTGTCGCTTGCATGCCCAACATCCCGCATCGACAATGACCACAGGATAAGCCCGTCAGTGTATCGCTGGGAAGGGACGATGAACCGGGATGAACGCCGACGTATGATGCGGGATTTGGCAGCGGAATGCGGCGTTCCGCTCTATCGCCGGTATAGTGAGGGTGAAGCAGCCGAAATTGTCGGTGTCTCCCCCGCCGACATGCGGCAGCTTCGCCAATCCGGGAGGATTGCCTTCTTGCGGCTGACCAATGACAAGGTTGGCTATTTCGGGTTTCAGCTTCTGGACTATCTGCTGGACGCGATTACCAGAGGAGCAGAGGCGGCGTCGGAGCCTGCCCCCGCCCCGACGCCGACCGCCCCTCCCGATGCGCTGCTGCTGTCCGTACCCGACGCGGCGGCTCGGCTGGGGATCAGCCGCAGCAAGCTCTATGAGCTGATCAGCGCCGGGCAGCTTGAGACGATGCACATTGGCCGCCGCGCCTTGGTGAGAGCCGAGTCGATAGAACGATTTATCGCAGCGCGTCGGTGACCTTGCCTTCACAAAAGGCGGCCCAGGCCACCATCAACGCGCGGCGCTTCTCGAACAGGTCGCCGCGCTGGTAGGCGGCGACCACCTTGTCGCCCTGCGTATGGGCAAGGGCAGCTTCGGCCACCTCATGGGCGACGCCGGTCTTCTCCGCTGCCCAAGTGCGGAAGGTGCTGCGAAAGCCATGCGCTGTCACTTCGACCTGCATACGGCGCAGCATCATCTTCATGACCATGTTGGATAGGGGCTGATCCTTCCGCTGTCCGGGAAAGACATAGGCACCCCGGCGCACAGCGAGCAGCTTGCGCAGCAGCGCCACAGCCGGGTCGGACAGCGGCACCCGATGTTCCCGCCCGGCCTTCATGCGGGCGGCGGGTACGGTCCAGATGCGCGCCTCCAGGTCGATTTCATCCCAGGTGGCCCCCAATACTTCGCCAGTGCGCGCGGCGGTCAGGATGGTGAATTCCAGGGCGCGAGCGCCCATCCCATCCTGGACCTGGAGGCGGGGCCAGAACGCGGGCATGTCGGCATAGGGCAAGCTGGCATGATGCTCGACCTTGGCGACGGAAGACTTGGACGGCAGCAGGTGGTCCAGATGGCCCTTCCACCGTGCCGGGTTCTCCCCCGCCCGATAACCGCGCACCTTGGCATAGTCCAACACCGCCTCGATCCGCCCACGCAGTCGGCTGGCGGTTTCCGTCTTGTCCGTCCAGATCGCTTCCAGGCAGCGCAAGACCAGATCGGTGTCGATGCCACCGACCGGCAGGTGCCCCAGCATGGGATATGCGTAGGTTTCAAGCGTGCTGGTCCATTGCGCGGCGTGTTTGGGATTGGACCAGCCGGGACGCTTGGCCTCGACCATCGCGGTGGCGACTTCCCGGAAAGTGATGGCCTTGGCCGCTTCCAACGCGGCAGCGGCATCCTGTTGCGTTCGCCGCTCGATAGGATCAATCCCCTCTTGGACCAGCGTGCGGCATTCCAATGCCTTCTGTCGCGCATCGACCAGGGACAGGACCGCCAGCGGCCCAAGTCCCATGTCCCGCCGACGCCCCGCCAGTTGAAACCGGTAAATCCAGGTCTTGGCCCCGGTGTGGGTGATTTGTAGATAGAGCCCGCCACCATCGGCGAACAGGCCCGGTGTCTTCATGGACTGGACCTGTCTTGCAGTCAGCCCGGCGGCACGTTTCGGCATTGCCCTTTACTCCCAAGGAGTTACGGGCGGGACGATGGGTAGAGCCTACCCATCAACGCCAAAGCGGCGCAACCCATCATCCACCCATCAACGTACCCATCATCCGGCGGTGGATTCCGGTGGTCAAGCGTGGACGTCAGTGGATGGACTAAGGCAAAAGCCCAGGAAAGCCGCTGTTTTTCGGTCGTTGGTGGATGCTTTGGGGAGGGTAAATGGCGGAGAGGGTGGGATTCGAACCCACGGTACCCTTGCAGGTACTTCGGTTTTCGAGACCGACGCGTTCGACCACTCCGCCACCTCTCCGCTGACCCCGCCGCGCAGTTTGGTTCCGGCGGTCAGTCCGGGGCGCCCTGGCGAAGTGGCGGGGAACCTACACAAAGCCCGTTGCCGATGCAACACTCCTTTTTCACGCCCGTCCCCTATAATATAAGCAGGTCCATGCGGCGGGTGGGCCTCACCCTTGCAGGTGGCGGGGGACGAAAGCGCAAGGAAAAGAGTCGGTTCCCGGTTGACACTCCGTCGCGGACAGGTATATTCCGCCGCCTCTGGGAACGGAGCCGGTTCGGCTGCCGTATTCCTTTTTGCGGCAGAATGGAAGGGGCTTCCCCATTGGCGGGGGTTCCCGGGTCTTTCAAGAAGTGGTGGTTAGAATGTTCGCAGTCATCCGCACCGGCGGTAAGCAGTACAAGGTCGCGGCCGGCGACGTCATTCGGGTCGAGAAGCTGGCCGGTGAGGCCGGTGCCTCCCTGAAGCTGGACGAAGTCCTGCTGGTCAGCAACGAGGGCACCACCACCGTCGGTTCGCCCCTGGTCGCCAATGCGGTCGTCACGGCTGACGTCGTCGCCCAGGACCGCAACGACAAGATCATCATCTTCAAGAAGAAGCGCCGCCAGAACTATCGCCGGAAGAACGGCCATCGTCAGGAAGTGACGGTGCTGCGCATCACCGGTATCCAGGCCTGAGCGCCTTTTTGAAGCATTCGGTAAGGAGTAACTACCATGGCACATAAAAAGGCAGGCGGTTCGTCCCGCAATGGTCGCGATACCGCTGGCCGTCGTCTGGGCGTGAAGCGCTTCGGCGGTGAGGTCGTTCTGGCCGGCAACATCCTGGTCCGCCAGCGTGGCACCAAGTTCCACCCCGGCACCAATGTCGGCATCGGCAAGGACCACACGCTGTTCGCCCTGGTCGACGGCAATGTCGAGTTCAAGACCGGTCTGAAGGGCCGCACCTTCGTGGCCGTCAACGAGATCCTCGTTGAAGAGGCCGTTGTGGCTGCCGAGTAAGGTCCTGTCCGCCGGCTCGGGCCGGCGTGCAAGGAATGTGACGGATCGGGGGAGCGGGCAACCGTTCCCCCGATTTTGTTTGAGTTTTATTTGTGCGCCCTCAGGCGCCGGGCGGGCCCATCCGGGCCCTTGGCTTACGCGACCATGTGGTCGCGGGCCGGCGGTCGCCGGCCTTGGGAGCCCGCCTGTCAATGTCTCCCTTCGCGCGGTGCCGCCATGAAGTTCCTCGACCAGTGCAAGATCTTCCTGAAGAGCGGCGATGGCGGGCCCGGTGCGGTGGCGTTCCGGCGGGAGAAGTTCATCCCCAATGGCGGCCCCGATGGCGGCAATGGCGGGCGCGGCGGCGATGTGGTGATCGAGGCGGTGGACGGTCTGAACACCCTGATCGACTATCGCTATCAACAGCATTTCAAGGCCAAGCGCGGTGGCCACGGCATGGGCTCCTCCCGGTCCGGCGCCCATGGCGATGATGCCGTGCTGCGCGTGCCCGTCGGCACCCAGGTGCTGGACGAGGATCAGGAGACGGTGATCGCCGACATGACCGAGGTCGGTCAGCGCATCGTGCTGCTGAAGGGCGGCGACGGCGGATTCGGCAACGAGCATTTCAAGACTTCCACCAACCGCGCGCCGCGCAATTTCGGTCCCGGCTGGCCGGGGGAGGAGCGCTGGGTCTGGCTGCGCCTGAAGCTGATCGCCGATGCCGGCCTGCTGGGCCTGCCCAATGCCGGCAAGAGCACCTTCCTGGCCGCTGTCAGCCGCGCCCGGCCCAAGATCGCCGACTATCCCTTCACGACGCTGGTGCCCAATCTGGGCGTGGTGAAGGCCGGTGAGGAGGAGTTCGTGATCGCCGACATCCCCGGCCTGATCGAGGGCGCGCATGAGGGCCATGGCCTGGGCACCCGCTTCCTGGGCCATGTCGAGCGCACCCGCGTGCTGCTGCACCTGATCGACGGCACGCAGGAGGATGTGCAACTGGCCTACCGCACCATCCGGCGTGAATTGCGCATGTATGGCGGCGGCCTGGCCGACAAGCCGGAAATCGTCGTCCTGAACAAGGTCGATGCCCTGACGGACGAGGAGATCGAGTTCAAGCGGACCAAGCTGCGCCGGTCGGCCAAAAAGCCGGTGCTGGTCATGTCGGGTGCCGCCGGCCAGGGCGTGCAGGAAGTGCTCTACGCGCTGCTGGGCCATATCAAGGAAGGCCGCGCGGCGGAGGGCATGGCGGCAGAGGAAGCGGCGTATCGGGCACGGTATCGGCCGATTGAGGAGTGAGGCGAGGTGGGGGCGATGGGGGTCCATGCACCCCCGTCGCCCCCATCCATCACGCGACCATCGTTGACTAAACCGCCCACATCCCTATCTTGCACCGGTTAAGCGGGTGGCCCTGTGCCGCCCGCATCTCTTGTCATGCGGAAAGGCCCCGGTACCGGGGGACGGCGTTGAAGAAGAAGCTGTTCATCAAGACCTATGGCTGCCAGATGAATGTCTATGACAGCGACCGCATGGCCGATGTCCTGGCGCCCCTGGGCTATGAGCCGACGGATCAGCCCGACGGCGCCGACATGGTGATCCTGAACACCTGCCATATCCGCGAGAAGGCGTCGGAAAAGGTCTATTCCGAGCTGGGCCGCATCCGTCACCTGCAGAACGACAAGGCAGCCGAGGGCGGGCGCATGGTCGTCGCCGTGGCCGGCTGTGTGGCACAGGCCGAAGGGGCGGAGATCATGATGCGCGCGCCCCATGTCGACATGGTGTTCGGGCCGCAAACCTATCACCAGCTGCCCGAAATGGTGACGCGCGCCGTGCGCGGGGCCGGCGGCGTGGTCAATACCGATTTCCCGGTGGAGAGCAAGTTCGACCTGCTGCCCGAGGAAAGCGCCAAACCGCAGGGCCCGGCAGCCTTCCTGTCGGTGCAGGAGGGGTGCGACAAGTTCTGCACCTTCTGCGTCGTGCCCTATACCCGCGGGTCGGAATATAGCCGCCCGGTGGGCCAAGTGCTGAACGAGGCGCGGCGTCTGGTCGGGCATGGCGTGAAGGAAATCACGCTGCTGGGCCAGAACGTCAACGCCTTCCATGGCGAGGGGCCGGACGGCAAGGTCTGGGGCCTGGGCCGTCTGATCCGGGCGCTGGCGGAAATCGATGGGCTGGAGCGTATCCGCTACACGACCAGCCATCCGCGCGACATGGACGATGACCTGATCGCCACCCATGGCTCCGTGCCGCAATTGATGCCCTTCCTGCATCTACCGGTACAGTCCGGTTCCGACCGTATCCTGGCGGCCATGAACCGCAAGCATACGGGCGATGATTACCGCCGCCTGATCGACCGGTTGCGTGAACGTCAGCCCGACTTGGCCCTGTCGTCGGACTTCATCACCGGTTTCCCCGGCGAAACGGACCAGGATTTCGCCGATACGCTGCGCCTGATCACCGATATCGGCTATGCCCAGGCCTACAGCTTCAAATACTCCGCCCGTCCCGGCACCCCGGCCGCCGGCCTGGACGGCCGTCAGGTGGAGGAGAGGGTCAAGGATGACCGGTTGCAGGCGGTGCAGCAGCTGCTGAACGCCCAGCAGGTGGCCTTCAACCAGACGCTGGTGGGCAAGACCCTGCCGGTGCTGTTCGACCGCGTGGGTAAGCTGGAAGGCCAGTTGCTGGGCCGCAGTCCCTTCATGCAGTCTGTCTATGTCCAGGCACCCGCCCGCCTGATGGGCCGTATCGTCGATGTCGCCGTCGAGGGTGCCTATGCCAATAGCCTGTCGGGTCGGGTCCTGACGGGTGAAACGATCACCCTGGCCGCCGCTCCGGCGGTGGTGGAGGTTTGCGCTTGACCAGTCTGGAACTGTCGTTCGATGACAACCGCCTGCTGCCCCTGCTGTTTGGTGAGCATGGCCAGTTCCTGACCCGGCTGGAGAAACAGACGGGCACGCGGCTGCTCTCGCGCGGCAATGTCCTGTCGATCGTCGGCGAGGACGAGGCGACCCAGGCCGCCCGCGCTGCCATCCTGGCCCTGTGGGACCGGGTGAAGGCCGGCATGGCTGTGGGGCCGGGGGAGGTGGATGCCGCCGCCCGCCTGGCCATCAGCGCCGATGTGCAGAGCAGCGGCACGGTGCTGGCCCAGCTGTCGGACCCGCGCGCCGGCCTGAAGACCAAGCGCCGCACCATCACCCCGCGCAGCGCCACCCAGGCCCGCTATCTGGAGGCGCTGGCCGAAAGCGAGCTGGTGTTCGGCCTGGGTCCCGCCGGCACGGGCAAGACCTATCTGGCAGTGGCCCAGGCCGTCAGCCTGCTGATGCAGGGCTCGATCGAACGTATCATCCTGTCGCGTCCGGCGGTGGAGGCGGGGGAGCGCCTGGGCTTCCTGCCCGGCGACATGAAGGAGAAGGTCGACCCCTATCTGCGCCCGCTCTATGACGCGCTGCATGACATGCTGCCCGGCGACCAGGTGACCAAGCGGCTGGAGACCGGCGTGATCGAGGTGGCACCGCTGGCCTTCATGCGCGGCCGCACCCTGGCGCATGCCTTCGTCATTCTGGACGAGGCGCAGAACACCACGCCCATGCAGATGAAGATGTTCCTGACCCGCCTGGGCGAGGGCAGCCGCATGGTGGTGACGGGCGACGTCACCCAGATCGACCTGCCCACCGGCCAGAAATCCGGCCTGCGCGAGGCCCTGTCCATCCTGCGCGGGGTGGACGGCGTGTCCTTCGTGGAATTCACCGACCAGGATGTCGTGCGTCATCCGCTGGTGGGCCGCATCGTGCGGGCCTATGATGCCGCCGATCGCGCGGCCAAGATTGCCGGAGAGGCCTGATCATGCCCGAACGGGTCGATATCGCCCTGTCCATCGAGGATGACCGGTGGGAAACCATCGTTTCCGACGTGGAACTGCTGTGCGAGCGCGCGGCGCGTTCCGCCCTGTCGGCTGCCCATGGCCAGGACCCGGACTGGCTGCCGCAGGGGCCGGTGGAACTGTCGCTGGTTCTGGCCGATGACGGCACGGTGCAGGAGCTGAACAAAAGCTATCGCGGCAAGGACAAGCCCACCAATGTCCTGTCCTTCGCCCTCTATGCCGATGGCGGCGCAGAGGAAGCGGATGAAGCGTGGGACGGGGATGAAGAACAGGGCGAGGAGGTCATTGACGGCGATGATGCGGACGCCGACGGCGACGACGCGGAATTCCTGTCGCCAGATGCCCCCGTTCCTGTAATATTGGGCGATGTGATCTTGGCGTTTGAAACGGTGGAACGCGAGGCGCGCGAACAGCGCAAGCCCTTCGCCGACCATCTGACCCACCTCGTGACCCATGGCGTTCTGCATCTGCTGGGTTACGACCATATTGAGGATTCCGAGGCCGAACAGATGGAACGGCTGGAAACCCAGATCCTGTCGGGGCTCGGCATCGCCGACCCCTATGCCGGGCTCCCGGAAGGACACCGTGCGCCTGATGACCCCGGCGGCTCCGCCGCTGTTGACCCCGGTGGCTTGGCTCCCGGGCCTGTCTCCACAACCCCAGAAAGATGATGGCCGACCTCAGCGACAGTCGAACGCCCCGCGAAGACGGGGCCGAAGAACAAGGGACCCTCGCCCAGCACCTGCGTGGCTGGCTGCGGTCGATCCTCGGGGTACGCGGCGGCGACACGCTGCGCGACACGATCGAGGAATTGATCGATGAGACGGGGCCCGCCGAACCCTCCATGGCGGAGGGCGAACGGGCGTTGCTCTCCAATATCCTGAAGCTGCGCCACCGCACCGTGGCCGATGCCATGGTGCCGCGCGCTGATATTGTCGGCGTGCCGCTCAGTATTTCCCTGCCCGACCTGATCAGGCGCTTCTCCGAGGAGGCGCACAGCCGCATGCCCGTCTACCGGGAGGAGCTGGATGACGTGCTGGGCATGGTCCATATCAAGGACGTCCTGTCCTGTGTGGCCGGTGTTCGCGCCTATGATTTAGAGGCCATCACCCGCGAGGTGATGATTGTCGCCCCCTCCATGCCCGTCCTGGACCTGTTGCTGAAGATGCGCCAGAAGCGCCAGCATCTGGCCCTGGTGGTGGATGAATTCGGCGGCATCGACGGTCTGGTCTCCATTGAGGATCTGGTGGAGGAGATCGTCGGCGAGATCGAGGATGAGCATGATGACGCGGAGGCCAGCGCCCTGGCGCCGCGCCCCGACGGCACCATCGAGGTCGATGCCCGCATCCCGGTGGAGGCGTTCGAGGCCCAGCTGGGCAGTTATTTCGGGCCGGACGAACTGGAGGATGTGGATACGCTGGGCGGCCTGGTTTTCGCCATGGCCGGCCGCGTGCCGGCGGCGGGCGAGGTGCTGAAGCACCCGAGCGGCCTGGAATTCGAGATCCTGGACGCCGATCCCCGCCGCATCAAGATGCTGCGCGTCCATAATCTCGTCATGAATCGTGGTGAGGATGCGGACGAGCCGCAGCGGGCCGTGGGGTAACACCCTTGCCCTGGCGGTGACACAAGCTCAAGGATGGCGCGCCATCCGAACCGGAACCGCCAGGACCGCCCCTTCATGACCGACCAAGCCGTCTCCCCCCGTCTCGCCAATCTGGCCGGACGGCTCATCACTGTGCGGGGATGGAAACGGCTGGGCTTGGCGGCGCTGGCGGGGGCGGTGGCCACACTCTCCCTGCCGCCGATCCATGCGCTGCCGCTGCTGTGGGCAGCATTTCCGGCCCTGGTCTGGCTGCTGCGCGGCTCGGACCGGCCGAAGACCGATTTTGCCATCGGCTTCGCCTTTGCGCTGGGCCATCATGTGCCAGGGCTCTACTGGATCAGTGCGGCTTTGTTCACCGATATCGGCCGGTTCTGGTTCATGCTGCCGGCATCATTGCTGGGGTTGCCGGCGGTGCTGGGCCTGTTCCTGGGGGCCGGAACCGCCGCCTATGGCTGGGCCCGGCGGCGCTGGGGCCTGACGGGCTGGGCGGAGGTGGGGGCTTTGGCCCTGGCCTGGGTGGCGGTTGAATATGCACGCGGGCATCTGTTCACCGGCTTTCCCTGGAACCTGATCGGCTATGGCTGGGTGCCTGTCCTGCCCGTGCTACAGACGGTGTCCGTCACCGGCATCTATGGCCTGTCGCTGCTGACCGTGCTGGTGGCAGCATTGCCGGCCACCCTGGTGGGGCCCACGCCCAGCTGGCGGCCGGCCCTGGCCGGCCTGCTGGGGTTGGCGCTGCTGGCCGGCTGGGGCGGCTGGCGCATGGCGGGCCAGGGCCTGGGCGACGTGCCGGGCGTGATGCTGCGCATCGTGCAGCCCAACATCCCCCAGGCCCTGAAATGGAAGGAGGAGGCGAAGATCAACAATCTGCGCCGCCTGATTGACATGTCGGGGGCGGAAGGCTGGGACCGCGTCACCCATGTCATCTGGCCGGAAACGGCCGTGCCCTATTTCCTGTCGTCCGACAGCGACAACCCGGACCAGGCCCCCCTGACCCGCCTGCTGACCCAGGTGGCCCCACCGGGTGGGGCGTTGATCACCGGTGCCAACCGGCTGGCGACCAATGAGGCCGGCGACTATATCTATTTCAACAGTCTGTTCGCCCTGACCCCGGGCGGCAAGGTGGCGGCCAGCTTCGACAAGGCGCACCTGGTGCCGTTTGGTGAGTATCTGCCGCTGCGCCGCCTGCTGCCCAAGGGGATGAAGGCCGTGGCGGCGGCCGCCGACTTCTCCGCCGGCCCCGGCCCGCAGTCCCTGTCCCTGCCGGGCGCGCCGGCCGCCAGTCCCCTGATCTGCTATGAGGTGATCTTCCCCGGTGCCGTGATGCCGCGCGGCGGGGAGCGGCCGCACTGGCTGCTGAACCTGACCAACGATGCCTGGTACGGACAGACGGCCGGCCCGCACCAGCATTTTGCCATCACCGCCGTACGCGCGGTGGAGGAAGGCGTGCCGCTGGTACGCGCCGCCAACACCGGCATCTCCGGTGTTATCGACGCATACGGGCGGGTGCGGGGGGTGCTACCGCTCGGCGATAGCGGAAACCTTGATATTTCACTACCCCAACGCGCTGAAACCGTGCCATTGTATGCAGACTATGGAGATTGGGTTCCGGCCGTGATCTGGCTGGCGTTGTTGTTGGGCATCGCCGCAATCCGCCCCCGACCCTCTTGACGGCAGCAAACCTCTGTTCGCCCGCCGAACCCGACTGGGTCATGTATCCTTGTGGATGCATAGTTGGATGCTTATCCATACCAAAGAATAGCGGCAAATCGCTTGACGACATGCAAACGTATGTCGCAGGATCATGCCAGAGCCATTCTGGAGGTTGTCCATATGCAAACCGAGACCCGTGGCCGTCGTGGTGGCGGTCGCCCGAAGCTGGGCAAGCCGAATCCCATTGATGTTCATGTCGGTACGCGTGTCCGGCTGCGCCGCACCCTGCTGGGCATGAGCCAGGAAAAGCTGGGGGAGGCCATCGGCCTGACCTTCCAGCAGGTGCAGAAATACGAGCGCGGCGCCAATCGCATCGGCGCGTCCCGCCTGTTCGATCTGTCCCGCGTCCTGGATGTGCCGGTGTCCTTCTTCTTCGATGACATGCCCTATCCCGACGGCACCTCCAACCCGGCCCCGACACCGGTGCCGGAGGCGGGCGAGCCCGATCCGATGGCCAAGCGCGAGACGTTGGAGCTGGTGCGCGCCTATTACCGGATCACCGATCCGGCCGTGCGCAAGCGCATCTTCGAATTGACGAAGGCCGTTGCCGGTCCCGCCGACGCAGCATAAGCCCGGCGGCACACGGAAATCAGCCATACGCCGGCTGGTTTCAGTCTCCGATGTGCTTGACCCTGTAGGAAAAGATTGCGACAAACACGCTGCCCCAGTGAAAGCGGGGCGGCGTGTTTTGCTTTTCACAACCGTTCAGCCGAGGCGATCCCAAGTGGCCAAATCGAACTACGTCTTCACGTCAGAGTCCGTGTCTGAAGGCCATCCGGACAAGGTGTGCGACCGTATCTCCGATGCCGTCGTCGATTTGTATCTGGCCCAGGATCCCTATGCCCGCGTGGCGTGCGAGACGCTGGCCACCACAAACCGCATCGTCATCGCCGGTGAAGTGCGCGGTCCCGCCGGCCTGCTGGAGCAGGTGGAGGATGTGGCCCGCGCCGCCGTGAAGGATATCGGTTACGAGCAGGACGGCTTCCACTGGAAGCATGCGGAAGTGTCCGTGCATCTGCACGCCCAGTCCGCCGACATCGCCGTTGGTGTCGATGCCGCCGGCAACAAGGACGAGGGTGCGGGCGACCAGGGCATCATGTTCGGTTATGCCTGCACCGAGACGCCGGCCCTGATGCCGGCGCCGATCTATTACAGCCACATGCTGCTGAAAAGCTTGGCGGAAGTGCGCCATAGCGGTGCCACGCCCTGGCTGGGCCCCGATGCCAAGAGCCAGTTCTCGCTCCAGTACCGCGATGGCAAGCCCGTGGGCGCCACCTCCATCGTGCTGTCCACCCAGCATAGCGACAGCGTGGCCCAGGAGGAAATCCGCGAGACGGCACGCCGCCATGTGCTGTCCTTCCTGCCGGAAGGCTGGATGTGCCCGGAAGAGGCGTTCTATGTGAACCCGACGGGCCGTTTCGTCATCGGCGGTCCCGATGGCGATGCCGGTCTGACCGGCCGCAAGATCATCGTCGATACCTATGGCGGTGCCGCTCCGCATGGCGGCGGCGCCTTCTCCGGCAAGGACCCGACCAAGGTTGACCGGTCGGCCGCCTATGCCGCCCGCTATCTGGCCAAGAATGTCGTGGCCGCCGGCCTGGCCGAGAAGTGCACGATCCAGCTCAGCTATGCCATCGGCGTCTCGCATCCGCTGTCGGTCTATATCGACACGGCCGGCACCGGCCGCGTGGACGAGGACAAGCTGTCCGACGTGCTGCGTGAGCTGATGAACCTGTCCCCGCGCGGTATCCGTGAGCATCTGAAGCTGAACCGCGCCATCTATGCCCGCACCGCCGCCTATGGCCATTTCGGCCGTGACCCGGATGCGGATGGTGGCTTCAGCTGGGAGAAGACCGATCTGGTCGCCGACCTGAAATCGGCCTTCGGCGCCTGATTTAGCCTCAGACGGCTTGCCGTCCGTTAAAATGAAGCGACGGCCCGCCTGATCGGCGGGCCGTTTGCCATTCCACCCTTCCTGTTCAGCTCCCGAGTCGCCCCCATGTCCGACGACAGCACCCCCCATCGCAAGGTTCTGTATGGCCGCCGCCATGGCCGGCCCCTGCGCAAGCACCGGCAGGAGGTGATGGAAACGCTGCTGCCAAGGATGAAGCTGACGGCCCCGGTAGAGGGCGAGCGGCTGGACCCCGCCACCCTGTTTGATGCGCCCAAGCGTGACCTGTGGTTCGAGGTCGGGTTCGGCGGCGGTGAGCACCTCGCCTGGCAGGCGGCCCACAATCCCGATATCGGCTTCATCGGGTGCGAGCCCTTCGTCAACGGCGTCTCTTCCCTGCTGAAGCATGTGGAGGAGGAGGGGCAGACCAATATCCGTGTCGTGCCCGATGATGCGCGCCCCATCCTGGACGCGCTGCCCGACGCCTCGGTCGGCCGGGCCTTCGTGCTGTTCCCCGATCCCTGGCCCAAGGCGCGCCACGCCTTCCGCCGCTTCATCGGCCCCGTCAACTTGGCCCGCCTGTCGCGCGTCCTGAAGGACGGGGCGGAGTTGCGTATCGCGTCCGACGATCCGCAGTTGCAGCGCTGGATGCTGGAGCACACCTGGCGCCATCCTGATTTCGAATGGACGGCAAGAACGGCCGAAGATTGGAGGGTTCGTCCCGAAGACTGGCCGCAGACCCGCTATGAACAGAAGGCGCTGGAGGCGGGTCGAGTTCCCATGTTCTTGCGCTTCATTCGCAAGTCGCGGCCAGCCTGACCATTTGCGTCGCACCATTATGGGCGATTTTAACGGTACCTAACCCTTTGCACTCACCAAAATCGCGGGACTGCGCTTCATCATTCCAACCCTATGATTTCCGTTCCGAGTGAAACGCTCATCGGAACCCGCGAAGGCGGAAAGGGGAGGTTGGAATGGTGAAGCTCCGTGATCTGCGCATCGGCATGAAGGTCAACATTGCCATGGGCATGCTGGCGATCGTGGCCATTGTCATGGCCGCGATGGGCTTGTCCGCCATGTCGGTCTATCAAGGTGAAGTGGAGCGGATGGGGCGTGACACGCGGCGCGCCGTCCTGTCCGAACAGATCAATGGCCTGATCAATGGCGTTGTCATGGATAGCCGCGGCATCTATATGGCCCGCGACGCGGCCGAGGTGGAGAAGTTCGCCAAGCCGATGACGGCGAGCCTCAACCTTCTGGACAAGCGCTTGGGTGAATATCAGGCGCTGGCGCAGGGGGCCCAGAAGGCTGCCATGGATGAGGCCGTGGCCCGTGGGCAGGAGTTTGTCACCTTCCGACGCGAGCTGATCCGCCTGGGTCAGGCCGAGGGTGCACCTGCCGCCCGTGTCTATGGCGACAATGACGCCAACCGTGCCAACCGTCAGGCCTTCAACAAGGCCATGGTCGCCCTGTCGGAGCAACAGGTCGGCCGCGTCAATCAGGTCATTGTCGATCTGGACAGTTTCGGTGACCGGGAACGGTTGATGATGCTGGTCATCGCCATCATCGGCATTGTTGGATCGGTCGGCTTTGCCGTCTGGCTGGTGTCGCGTCAGGTGACGGCACCGTTGGTGGCCGTCACCGGCACTGTGCGGCGCATGGCGGAAGGCGACCTGACGGCCCACGTGCCGGAAACCGGCCGCGGTGATGAGATCGGGCAGATTGCTGACGCGCTGGACGTGTTCAAGCGCGGGCTGGCGGAGGCCAAGCGTCTGGAAGCCGAACAGAAGGCCGAACAGGCCGCCAAGGAAGAGCGTCAGCGCCGCCTGGAGAAGCTGACCAGCGATTTCGCCGGCAAGCTGGGCGATGTGTCGAACGCACTCGCCCGTTCCGCCCAGGACATGCGCGACAGTGCGGAGGGTCTGACCGGTGCCGCCAAGTCCGCCGCGAACCAGGCCGCCGACGTGGCGACCGCGTCGGACGAAAGTGCTGCTGGTGTGCAAAGCGTGGCCGCCGCGACGGAGGAGATCAATGCGTCGATCTCCGAGATCGCGCGTCAGGTGGTGGAGGCCAACAATGTCGCCCGCGCCGCCGTTGAGGATGCGGGCGAGACCAGCCGCACCATGGATGGCCTGCAAAGTGCCGCCGGTCGTATTTCCGAGGTCGTGGGGCTGATCCAGGGCATCGCCGCCCAGACCAACCTGCTGGCGCTCAACGCCACCATCGAGGCGGCCCGCGCCGGGGAGGCCGGCAAGGGCTTCGCAGTGGTCGCGTCGGAGGTGAAGGCGCTGGCCATGCAGACGGGTAAGGCCACGGAGGACATCACCTCACAGGTGTCCAGCATCCAGCGCGAGACGGGGGCCGCCGTGACCGCCATCGCCCGCATCGCCAATACCATCGACAAGATTGGCGAGATCACCACCGCGCTCGCCGCGGCCATTGAGGAACAGCAGGCCAGCACGAACGAGATCGCGCGGACCGTGCAGGAGGTGGCCAACGGCACCCAGGCTGTCTGTAACGCCGTGCAGGGCGTCAGCCAGGCGGCGGCCAATACCGGCGGTGCGGCTGCGACGGTGCATGGCACGGCATCCGACGTGACGCGTCAGTCCGTCGTGCTGAACACCGAGGTCGACCGGTTTGTGAAGACCATCATCGCGGCGTAAAGGGTTGAGCGTGATAAGGGGGCGGGCTGGCGGATGCCGGTCCGCCCCCTATTCCCTTTCCTCCACCGCCGGCGTCGGGCCGGGCGGCTTCAGCCGTCCCGCCTGACGCAACTGGGCCCGCAGCACATATTCGATCTGGGCATTCAGGCTGCGCAGATCATCGTCGGCCCAGCGCTGCATGGCCTCCAGCACGTCCGCGCCGATGCGCAGGGGGTATGCCTTCTTCTCCGCCATTCTACTTCCCGCAGGTCAGGTCGCGGCGAATGCCGAGCCCTGACAATCATTGGCACCGTCGCAGGTCAGTGATCGGCATTTGCTTCGACCTGACCTGCGCTCTCAATATAACGACCCCGCATTCACCACGGGCTGCGTGGCGCGGTCGGCGCACAGGACGACCAGCAGGTTGGACACCATGTGCGCCTTGCGCTCGTCA
Source organism: Niveispirillum sp. GW835-FHT14G11 (assembly GCF_058793615.1). Classification (NCBI taxonomy): domain Bacteria; kingdom Pseudomonadati; phylum Pseudomonadota; class Alphaproteobacteria; order Rhodospirillales; family Azospirillaceae; genus Niveispirillum; species Niveispirillum sp. GW835-FHT14G11. The sequence goes on along the minus strand of NZ_JBXAFZ010000020.1, from coordinate 65,687 downwards.
TCCAGATGCACCACGGCGCGGGCGGCCAGCTGCTCCAGCGCCATTTCCACCATGCCCACAGCCCCCTCCACGATCTTGGCGCGGGCGGCCACGATGGCGCTGGCCTGCTGGCGCTGCAACATGGCGCTGGCGATTTCCGGCGCATAGGCCAGGTGGCTGATCCGCGCCTCGATCACCTTGATGCCGGCCTGGGCCAGGCGTTCCTGCACAGCCACCTGCAGGTGATTGGAGATATCCTCCCCATGGCCGCGCAACGAGATGACCTCGCCGCCATGATCATCATAGGGGTAGGAGGTGGCGATCAGGCGCAGGGCCGATTCGGCCTGGATCGACACATAGCCCTTGTAATCCTCGACATTGAACAGGGCCTCGGCCGCATCCGTCACCTGCCAGACGATGATGGCGCCGATCTCGATGGGGCTGCCATCGGCGTCGTTCACCTTCAATGTGCCGGTCTCGAAATTGCGCACGCGCAGCGAGACGCGATGCTTGCCGTAGAACGGGTTGACCCAGCGCATCCCCGGCACATTGACCGTGCCCCGATATTCGCCGAACAGGGTCAGGGCCACCGCCTGGTTTGGCTGCACGATGAACAGACCTAGCATCAAGAACAGGCCCAGCACGGTCAGCAGCACCCAGAGCAGCGACACGATGCCGTTGCCGGCCTTGAAGCTGGTGATCGTCAGCACGATGCCGAGAATGGCCATGATCCACGTGATGGCCAGCATGGCCAGGCCGTTGGGCGGCGTTACGGCCCGGTCACCGATCTGTTGTGGTTTCTGCATCATGATCCCTCGTTGCTTCAAAGTGATATAATTTTGATATCATAATATGGCAAGTGCGCAAGGGGGATTCGTCACTCTACGAATCAGACCGGCAGCCTGTTATGTTGATTCCGTCCAGGCCATTGCCATGCCCGCACCGGGTCGGAGGCGGCGATGCCCCAGCTCCGAAACAGGGGTGTTTGCTGTTTCATGATGTTGCATAGGGACCCGCCCATTCGGAGCGACCCCGCCAGTCCCTCTGAAACAGCACCGATTTCGTGTTGCATGATGTTGCACAGAAGCGGTTTGAACCGGAGTCCGTCCGTTGCCCGCTCCGAATGGAAGGCGTTCATGTTGCACAATGTTGCATAGGAGGCGGTGTATTCGGAGCATGGGACGTCCTGCCTCCGAACGCCCTCACGCCAGATGGCAGGCCACCATGCGCCCGTCCAGCGGCCGGGCCCCCGGCATCTCCACCGCGCAGCGCGGTTTGGCCAGCGGGCAACGCTTGTGGAAGGTGCAGCCGGGCGGCGGGTCCATGGGGCTGGGCAACTCGCCGGTCACCGGTACTGCGTCAGGCGCTCCGCCCCGATGGACGCGCGGCATGGCGGCCAGCAATGCCCGCGTATAGGGATGGCGCGGATCGGCGAAGATCGCGTCCTTCGGCCCCTGTTCCACGGGCCGGCCCAGATACATCACCATCACCTCGTCGGCGATATGGCGGACCACCGACAGGTCATGGCTGATGAACACATAGGCCAGGCCCAGCTCGTCCTGAAGATCCATCATCAGGTTCAGGACCTGGGCCTGGATGGAGATGTCCAGGGCCGACACCGGCTCGTCCGCCACCACGACGCGGGGGTCCAGCATCAAGGCGCGGGCAATGGCGATGCGCTGCCGCTGCCCGCCGCTGAACATGTGCGGATAGCGGTCGGCCATATCGGGACGCAGGCCGACCCTTGCCATCATGGCGACGGCCCGGTCGCGGCGTTCCGACTTGGGCAGGTCGGTATTGATCAGCAGCGGTTCGGCCAGGATATCCGCCACCTTCTGCCGCGGGTTCAGCGAACCATAGGGGTTCTGGAACACCATCTGCACGGCCCGGCGCAGGGCCTTCTCCTCGGCCTTCGGTACCACTGTGACGTCGCGCCCGTCGAACAGCAGGGCACCATCGGTCGGTGCCTCGATCCGGGTCAGCAGGCGGGCCAGGGTGGACTTGCCGCACCCGCTCTCGCCCACCACCGCCAAGGTCTTGCCGGCCGTGACGGTGAAGCTGGCGCCGTCCACCGCCTTCACGGTGGCCGGCGCCTTGAACAGGCCGCGCTTGACCTTGTAATGGCGGCGCAGCGCTTGGGCTTCCAGAATGATGGTCATGCGGGTGCTCCTTCCACCCGAACGCACCGCGTCCATCCATCCCCATCGGGCAGCAGCGCCGGCCGCACGGCGCAACGATCCCCCGCCACCGCGCAGCGCGGCTGGAACAGGCAACCCGTGGGCCGGTCGCCCAGGCCCGGCACAGTGCCGGCAATGGTGGGCAGCCGCCGCCGTCCCACCGCCCGCTCGGGCAGCGCGTCCAGCAAGGCGGCCGTATAAGGATGGCGGGGCCGCTCGAACAGCTGGTCCGCCGGCCGGTTCTCCACCACCTGGCCGGCATACATCACCTGCACCCGGTGGGCGCATTCGGCCACCACGCCCATGTCGTGGGTGATCAGGATCATGGCCATGCCGCGCTGGCGCTGCAAATCGCGCAGCAGGTCCAGAATCTGGCGCTGGATGGTGACGTCCAGTGCCGTGGTGGGTTCGTCCGCGATCAGCAGGCGCGGGTTGCAGGCAATGGCCATGGCGATCATCACCCGCTGGCTCATCCCGCCCGACAATTGATGCGGGAAGGCCGACAGGCGCGTTTCCGGCGCGGGGATGCCCACCTGTTCCAGCAGGTCGATGGACCGCCGGCGCAGCGCCTTGCCCGACAATCCCTCATGCTGGGCCAGCGTCTCCCCGATCTGGAAGCCGACCGTGAAGCAGGGGTTCAGGCTGCTCATCGGTTCCTGGAAGATCATCGCCACCTGCCCGCCATTCAGGCCGCGGCGGCCTTTGGCCGACAGGGTCAGCAGATCCTGCCCGTCGAATGCCATCGTCGCGGCCGTGACGCTGGCATTGTCGGCCAGCAGGCCCAGCACGGCCAGCGAGGTGACGGACTTGCCCGACCCGCTCTCCCCTACGATGCCCAGCACCTCGCCAGGGTCGATGGACAGATCGACGCCATCGACGGCCCGGAAGGGGCCGCGGGCGGTGGCGAACGTGACGGACAGGTCCTTGATGTCGAGAAGCGGCATGGGGGGCGTCCTCAGCGCTTCAGCTTGGGGTCAAGCGCGTCGCGCAAGCCATCGCCCATCAGGTTGAAGGCCAGCACCGTGATCAGGATGGCAAGGCCGGGGAAGGTCACCACCCACCAGGCCCTTTGCAGGAATTGCAGGGAGGAGGACAGCATGGTGCCCCATTCCGGCGTCGGCGGCTGCGCGCCCAAGCCCAGGAAGCCCAGGGCGGCTGCATCCAGGATGGCGGTGGAGAAGCCCAGGGTCGCCTGCACGATCAGCGGGGCCGCACAGTTGGGCAGGATGGTGACCAGCATCAGGCGCCTGTCGCTGGCCCCAGCCAGCCGCGCCGCCGTCACATATTCACGGGTTCTCTCCGCCATCACCGACGCGCGGGTCAGGCGAGCATAATGCGGGACGATGACCACCGACACGGCGATGGCGGCATTCACCAGCCCCGGTCCCAGGATGGCCGCCACGACGATGGCCAGCAGCAGCGACGGCAGGGACAGCAAGATATCCATGAACCGCGCGATCAGCGTATCCGACGCCCCGCCATAGAAGCCGGCGACCAGCCCCAGCGCCACCCCAACCGCCAGCGACAGGGTGACGACCAGCAACCCGATGAACAAGGACAGCCGGGCGCCATGGATCAGCCGGGACAGCATGTCACGCCCGATATCATCGGTGCCCAGCGGGAAGGCCCAATTCCCGCCGTCGATCCAGGCGGGCGGCAGCAGCACGACGTCACGGAACTGTTCGGCAGGATCATACGGGGCGACGAAATCGGCGAAGATGGCGACGAAGCTGAGTACCAGCACGATGCCCAGCCCCAGCACGGCGCCCCCGTTGCGGCGGAAATGGGCCCAGAATTCGGACCATGGACCGGGGAGCGCCTTCAGGATGATATCGGTCATGTCGCGTGCCGGATGCGGGGGTTGAGCAGGCCGTACAGCAGATCGACGGCCAGGTTGACCAGCATCACCACCCCGGCCACCAGCAGGATCCCGCCCTGCAGGGCCGGATAATCACGGCGGTTGATGCTTTCGATCAGCCATTTGCCGATGCCGGGCCAGGCGAAGATGGTCTCTGTCAGGATGGCACCGGCCAGCAGTGTCCCCACCTGCAGCCCGATGACGGTGACCACCGGGATCATGGCGTTGCGCAGCGCATGCAGGCCCACGACACGGAACAGCCCCAGCCCCTTGGCCCGCGCGGTGCGGATATAATCCTCGCCCAGCACCTCCAGCATCGATGACCGTGTCATGCGGGCGATGACGGCCAGCGGGATGGTGCCCAGCACGATGGCGGGCAGGACCAAGTGATGAGCTGCGTCCAGGAACGCCCCTTCCTCCTCTGACAGCAGACTGTCGATCAGCAGGAAGCCCGTCACCGGCTCCACATAATAGGCCGCCGACAACCGGCCGCTGACCGGCGTCCAGCCCAGGATGACGGAGAAGAACAGGATCAGCAGCAGCCCCCACCAGAAGATGGGCATGGAATATCCCGTCAGGCTGGCCGCCATTACCCCATGATCCAGCGGCCCGCCCCGCTTCACCGCCGCCAGCACCCCCGCCGGCAAGCCGATGATCAGCGCGAACAGGATGGCGCAGAGCGACAGTTCGATGGTGGCGGGGAACAGTTCGGCAAATTCATGCAGCACGGGCGTTTGGGTGATCAGCGACTTGCCCAGATCGCCGGTCAGGACCCCGCCCAGATAGTCGCCATATTGCTCCAGCAGCGGCTTGTTCAGGCCCAGTTGTGCGCGCATTTCCTCCAGCCGCGCTGGATCGATCCCGCGCTCGCCCAGCCGCACCTCGATCGGGTCGCCGGGCACCAGCCGGATCAGGAAAAAGGCCAGCAGCGTGACGCCCAGAAAGGTGGGGATCAGCAGGGCGATGCGGGTCGCGATGAATTTCAGCATGGGGCGCCCCTCATTCCGCCATATCCACCCCATCGAACTGATGTCGGTTGAAGGGGCTCTGCTTGTAACCGATGACCTTCTTCGACACCGGCTCGAACACCACCGAATGGGCGATGGTGACCCAGGGGGCTTCTTCCTTGAAGATGCGCTGCGCCTGTTCATAAAGCTTGGCGCGGGCCGCCTGATCGGGCACCTGCTTGGCCTTCAGCACCAGATCCTCATAGGGCTGGTGGCACCATTTGGCGATGTTGCTGCCGCTGGTCCGGGCCGCCGCGCAGCCCAGCAGGTTGTACATGAAATTGTCGGGGTCACCATTGTCGCCCGTCCAGCCATAGAGCGCCATCTGATGGTCGCCATCCTGGATGCGCTTGCGATACTCGCCCCATTCGAAGCTGACGATCTTCACGGTCACGCCGATTTTGGCCAGATCGGCCTGGATGATTTCCGCCATGCGCCGCGCATTGGGATTGTAGGGGCGCTGGACGGGCATGGCGTAGAGGTCGGTCTCGAATCCGTTGGGGTATCCGGCTTCGGCCAACAGCGCCTTGGCCTTGGCCGGGTCATAGGGATATTCCTTGTTATCGGCAAGATAGCCGAAAACGCCCGGCGGGATGGGGTTCCTGGCCGGCTTGCCGCTGCCCTGGAACACCTGTTCCAGGATGGACTTGCGGTCCACGGCCATGTTGATGGCCTGTCGCACCCGCTTGTCGTCAAAGGGCTTTTTCTGCGTCTGGAAGGCCATGTACCCGACATTCAGCCCTTCCATCTCCATCAGGGTCAGGGTCGGGTCCTTGGCCATGGAAGGCAGGTCGGGCGGGTTGGGATAGGGGATGATGTGGCATTCCCCCGCCTTCAGCTTGGCATAGCGCACAGCCGCGTCGGGCGTGATGGCGAAGACCAGATTGTCGAGCGGCGTCCGGCCAGCCCAATGCTCATCGAACCGCTTGTACCGGATCTGGGCATCCTTTTGATAGATGACGAAGCGGAACGGGCCGGTGCCCACCGGGTCCTGGTCGTACCGTTCCGGCCTGCCCTTCTTCTTCAAGAAGTCGGCATATTCAGCCGAGGTGATATTGGCAAAATCCATGCCCAGATCGGCCAGGAACGGCGCCTCCGGCTTGGTCAGGGTGACGCGGACCGTGTAATCGTCCAGCTTCTCCACGCTCTTCAGCAGGTCGCCCAGCCCCATGCTTTTGAAGAAGGCATAGCCGCCGCCGGAGACGGAATGGAACGGATGGTCGGCCTGCCATTGCCGGTTCAGGCTGAACAGCACGTCATCGGCGTTGAAATCGCGCGTGGGCTTGTAATCCTTGAAGGATTGCCACTTCACGCCCCGGCGCAGGAAGAAGGTATAGGTCAGGCCGTCGGGCGAGATGTCCCAGCGTTCGGCCAAGGCCGGCACGATCTTGGTCGTCCCGCGCTCGAACTTCACCAGACCGTCATAGATCGGCCGCGTGGCGTCGAAGGTGGTGCCGGATGTATTCAGCGCCGCGTTGAAATTCTCCGGGCTGCCTTCTGCGCAATAGACCAGCGTCTTGGGCACCGCCAGGGCCGGCATGGCCCCCAAACCCACCAACGCGCACGCAACCATGGCTGTCCGCCACGCGATCCGACCCATGCTGAACCCCGTCCGCCATCTTTATTGTCCGGCGTCGTCAGGGAATGTCCGCCCTGCGCGCCACGCATTGCGGTGCAGTAGAACAAGGGGCGGGCGGGGCGTCAATGGTCACGGGCGGGGGGTCAGAACCGGGGAAGCTCCGCGAAGGGTAACTGCCCGCCGCTGACCCGCATCCAGCCGCTGTCGGCGCAGCGGTGCAACGTAGGGAACAGCTTGCCGGGGTTCAGCAGCCCGTCGGGATCGAAGGCGCATTTCAGACGCATCTGTTGTTCCAGGTCGGCGTCGCTGAACTGGGCCGGCATCAGGTCACGCTTCTCGATCCCCACCCCATGCTCGCCGGTCAGCACCCCGCCCACCTCCACGCACAGGCGCAGGATGGCGGCCCCGAACGCTTCCACCCGCTCCAACTCGCCCGGCTTGTTCGCGTCGAACAGGATCAGGGGATGCAGGTTGCCGTCGCCGGCATGAAAGACATTGGCCACCCGCAGGTCGAACTCCGTTTCCATCTCCGCCATGCGCGACAGGACATGGGGCAGGGCCTTTCGCGGAATGGTGCCGTCCATGCACATATAGTCGGCACTGATCCGGCCCACGGCGGGGAAGGCGGCCTTGCGCCCGGCCCAGAAGGCCAGCCGTTCGGATTCGCTGGTCGATATGCGCGGCGGTCGGCCGCCATGGGCCGATGTGATCTCCGCCACCTGGGCAATCAGGGCATCCACCTCCGCTGCCGGCCCGTCCAGTTCCACGATCAGCAGGGCATCGACATCGCGCGGATATCCCACCTGGACGAAATCCTCCGCCGCATGGATGGCGGGCCGGTCCATCATCTCCATGCCCGCCGGGATGATGCCGGTGGCGATGATGGCGGCCACGGCGTCACCGGCATCGACGGTGCGGTCGAACCCGACCAGCAGGGCGCGCGCCACCTGTGGCCGGGGCAGGATGCGCACCGTCACTTCCGTCACCACGCCCAGCAGCCCCTCCGACCCGGTGATCACGCCCATCAGGTCGTAGGTCCCTGAATCGAGATGCTTGCCGCCCAGGCGTAGCACTTCGCCTGCCATGGTGACGAATTCGACTCCCAGCAGGTTATTGGCCGTCACCCCATATTTAAGGCAATGCACCCCGCCGGAATTTTCCGCGACATTGCCGCCGATGGAGCAGGCGATCTGCGATGAGGGGTCGGGCGCGTAATAGAAGCCGCGATCCGCCACCGCCTGGCTGATGGCCAGATTGGTGACACCGGGCTGCACCACGACGGCGCGGTTGTCGTGATCGATGTCGAGGATGCGCGACAGCTTGGACAGGACCAGCAGCACCCCGTCGGCCAGCGGCAGCGCCCCGCCCGACAGGCCGGTCCCTGCCCCGCGCGGCACCACCTTCACCCCCAGCGCGTGGCAGATGCGCAAGGCAGCCGCCACCTCGCCCGTGTTGCGCGGCAGAACGACCAGCATCGGCATCTGGCGATAGACTGTCAGTGCGTCGGTGTCATAGGCGCGCAACGAGGAATCGTCGGCGATGACGCCGCCGGGGACGGCGATCTTCAGTCGGCGCAGCAACTCGCCCCGCATGGCGAACACGGCGGGATCGGGCGAGGGCATGATCGGCATGGGCGCATCACCGGATGGGGTCAATCGGTGACAACCATGCGGCAAAGGCCCAGGGGTGCGGAACCCCCAAATGCGAAAACCGCGCCCAAAGGCGCGGTTCCTGCGTGCCGGGACGAATCCGCCCCGGCCAAACTGTACCGGTGACTTAGCCCTGGCGGGCCTTGAAACGCGGGTTCAGCTTGTTGATGACGTAGACACGGCCCTTGCGGCGGATGACGCGGCAAGCCTTGTGGCGGGTCTTCATCGACTTCAGCGAATTCACGATCTTCATGATAAGCACTCTGGCGCTGGAGGCGTTCTTTGCGAGGCGCGGAACATAGTCGCGGGTCGGGCCCCTGTCAACCGGACAGGCGATTTTCCGCCATGCAACCCCCACCCGCGCCCTCGGAAGCCCGATTCTGAGGCCGGATCAGCTCAATTCAGCGGGTTTCAAGGCATAGAATCGGTAATAGCGCAGGCCCGATGACAGGGCCGCCACGCGCCGTGCCCACATCTCCACCTCCTCCACCACGGCCAGCTTGGTGTCATGATCCATGCTGACCGTTTCCAGATGCTTCACCAGTTCCTGGATGGCGTTCAGGATCAGGGTGCGGTGGTTGTCGGTATTATCCTCGGTGATGCGGATATCCAGGTTGCGCTGGGCCAGCGCCCCCACATATTGCTCAACGGTCCAGGGCGCGGGCTCCACCGGCTCGGCATGGATCCAGCCGTCGAAATCACGCCCGCGCGCATGACCGGGGTCGATCACGTAGTCGGTGAACAATAGCTGGCCCTTGGGCTTCAGCACCGCCTCAATGCCGTCGACCAACCGGTCCTTGTTGCGGATCGTATAAAAGGTCTCCTTGGAGAAGATGGCGTCCACCCGCTTGCTCCAGGCGAAATTCTCCAAGTCCAGGGAAAGGATGGGCGATTGCCGGGCCAGCCCCGATTTTTGCGACCGGAACATCCCGGCCTCCGCCAGCACCGGATTGCCCTCCACCCCCGTCACCCAGGTGCCGTATTGCTTGGCCATGGCGCGGGTGGCGCCGCCCAGGCCGGCGCCGATATCCAGCACGCTCATGGCCGGGTTCAGGCCCAGCGGCTTCACGATGGTGGGAATGAACTCGTCTCCGCCGGGAGAGGAGAAACCCGGCCCCCAGATCTTCTCCACCACTTCAATACGGGTGGCGGTCCAGAGCGGCTTGCCCCGCCGGTTCAGATGCTTGCCGTCGCCTTGTGCGCCACCGTTGCCGGCACCCCCATGGGACGCGAAGGCTTCCTCTCCGGCTTCGCCGGAGCGGCGCTGGACGTCGATGCCTTCCCACCACGCCAGGAATCGTTCCTTGAACGTCGGAGGGGGGGCGGACACGTCTTCTGTGCTGCGGGTAGCGGCCATGCGGTCGATAAGGCGCTGTCCTTGTTGCGACGTTATGGAGATTACCTCTTATGCGTTTCAGGGGAAACAGTCTTGCATGGGACATCTCGCACGGAATATGCATCCCGCATAATGCCGTCCTAATAGCCGTCCATCAGCAGCGCGGCCACCAGCCCTGGTATTCTCCATTTCTGAAGCGGAGAAATGCTGCGTTGCGGTGCCATGATTTACCCCGCCGGGCTATGCAGTCCTTGCGTGGGCGGGCCCTCAGCCCTGCTATCATTTGGTAACATTCCACGGCTTTGATAGTGCATCCCGCCAATATCCAGTGTAGGGTCATGTTGGGATGGCTGCTGGACCGGCTCCTCGTGGATTGTTTTCCGCGCGGCGCAGAACCGGGTACCGTCCTTGCAGCCGGTCCCACCGGTGAAGTTCCCTACACTATGACAGTCGAGTTCGAGACCACATGTACGAGCGCCGTTCTCCGCAGAGCCCGCAGATCACCCGCCGCAGCGTCACCGCCACGGTCAAATGGTACAACCCCACGAAGGGCTTCGGCTTCGTGACCCTGTCCGACGGGTCGCCCGATGCCTTCCTGCATGCCTCGGTCGTCCAGGCCGTTGGCCATGACGCGCTGGCCGATGGCACGACCATCGTCTGCGATCTGTCGCAGGGTCAGAAGGGTCCGCAGGTCGCTTCGATCCACAGCGTCGATACCTCGACGGCTCAGCCGGCCCGCCGTGGTCCGGGTGGTCCGGGCGGTGGTGACCGCTTTGGTGGCGGCGGCGACCGTTTCGGCGGTGGCGACCGCTTCGGTGGCGACCGCTATGGCGACGCGCCCCGCGCCCCGCGCGTTGCGCGCAGCTTCGACAACGGCCCGACGGAATCGATCGAGGGCGTGGTCAAGTTCTTCAGCGCCGACAAGGGCTTCGGCTTTGTCACCCCCGATGGCGGCGGCAAGGATGTGTTCGTGCACATCACGGCGCTGGAACGTTCGGGCGTGCGGTCGCTGACCCCGGAGCAGCGCGTGCGTCTGCAGACCAGCATGGGTCAGAAGGGCCCGCAGGCCAACCGCGTCGAGATCCTCTGATCTCTGATTCGCGTTTGTCCTGACGCTGCCTTTGGCGTCACGTGGTTGAAAGTTTGGCAGCGCTGCCCCAACAGGCGGCGCTGCCATCTTTTTTATGCTTCGTAAGTCTTTTTGGTTCGCTTTGCGGTCATCTGCTCGGACTTGACTATGCCTGAAAGGCTGCGGCAGTAGTCACAGGTCCAGAATCAGTCATTCCAAAAGAAGTCTATGTGCGCCGGATGAACGGTGCCTATTGGGCGGGCCCTTCGTGGCCCGCTTTTGATTCCTGGGCCGCGCATGGGCCGCCCGTCAATCAAGTCTTGCCATCTTCTATTCCACCGGGCGACCATGTGAAAAATATGAGACCCCGGACAGGCAATGCGATCTCCCCATATCCCGACCTACTCCCGCCGCCTTGCCGCGAGCCTACTGGCCTTGGGGCTGCTCGTTGCCGCCGTTCCCGCCCAGCAGGCGCCGGAACCGGCCTCCGCCGCCAAGGCCAAACAGCTGGTGACCGCCCGCCGCCACATGGTTGTGGCGGCCAATCCGCTGGCCGTGCAGGCGGGGCTTGAGGTACTGCGCCAGGGGGGTAACGCCGTGGATGCGGCGGTGGCGGTACAGGCCGTTCTGGGGCTGGCGGAACCGCAATCGTCGGGCCTGGGTGGCGGGGCCTTCATGCTGCTGGCCGAACCGGGCGGCAAGCTGACTACCTATGACGGGCGGGAAGTGGCCGGGGGCGCCGTGACGCCCAATCTGTTCATCGGCGCCGATGGCAAGCCCATGGGCTTCCTGGACACGCTGCCCCAGGGCCGGGCCGTGGGCGTGCCGGGCGTCGTGGCCATGCTGGCCCAGGCCCATGCCGCCCATGGCAAGCTACCTTGGGGACCCCTGTTCCAGCCCGCCATCGACCTGGCCGATGCCGGTGTGCCCGCTTGGCCGCGCATGGTGGGGGTGCTGACCGACTGGCGCCGGGTCATGGGCAAGTCGCCCGACCTCAATCACGTCTACTACAAGGATGGCGCCGGGCCGCCGGCGCTGGGGGAACGCGTGCCGATGCCTGAACAGGCGATCAGCCTGCGCCTGCTGGCGGCGGCCGGTCCTGACGCCTTCTATCGCGGACCCATCGCCAAGGCCATTGTGGGCCGGTTGCGGCAGGCGGCTGGCGACAGCGGCGCACCCGTCCTGACCCTGGAGGATATGGCGACTTATCGCGCCGTGGAGCGCGCCGGCATTTGCGTGCCCTATCGCATCTGGAAGGTCTGCGGCATGGCCCCGCCTTCGGCAGGCGGGGTGGCGATCCTCCAGATCCTGGGCATGCTGTCGCAATATGATCTGCGCGCCATGGGCAAGGATGATCCCAAGGCCTGGCACCTGCTGATGGAGGCCAGCCGCCGCGCCCATGCCGACCGGGAGGCGCATGTGGGGGATCCCGACAAGGTGCCCGTGCCGACCCGGGGGCTGATCGATGGCGGCTATATCGCATCCCGCGCCGCGGGTATTGACCCGGCCCGCGCGGCCACCGGCGCTGTGCCACCGGGGGAGCCGCCGTTCCGTACCGGCGCCCTGTTCCCCGCCGCCGACGGGCCGGACGTCCCATCCACCAGCCATTTCTCCATCGTCGATGACGAGGGGCGGATGGTGTCGATGACCAGTTCGGTGGAGTTCGCCTTCGGTTCCGGACTGATCGCCGGTGGTTTCGTGCTGAACAACCAGATGACCGACTTCACCTTCGTCCCCACCAAGAACGGCAAGCCGGTCGCCAACGCGCCCGCGCCGGGCAAGCGTCCGCGTTCCTCCATGGCGCCAACGGTGGTGTTCGACAGGGATGGGACGCCGGTGCTGGCTGTGGGCTCCCCCGGCGGCACGGCCATCATCGGCTATGTCGCTGAAGCCCTGGTGGCCATGCTGGACTGGGACCTGGACCCGCAGGCCGCTGTCAGCCTGCCCATCCTGTTGAATCGCAACGGCGCCACCCAGATCGAATCCGGCCCCGCCGCCGATGCCCTGGCGAGTGCCTTGGCCGCCATGGGGCACGAGGTGAAGCGCGACGCCGTGAACAGCGGCATCCACGCGATCCGTATCACGCCGACCGGCATCCAGGGTGGCGCCGATCCCCGCCGCGATGGGGTGGCAATGGGGGATTAGCCAAGGCGCCGGGCCGCTTCCACGGCCATCGCCATGGCCTCCACCCGCGACAGGCGCGTGGCCGCCAGGGTCAGGTCGCCAAGGCGGAAGGCATCCAGCAGCAGGCGCAGTTCGGCCGCCATCTCATCCGTCACCGTCTTCATCGCCCGGGCGCGGGTGGCACGGGGGGCGGCGGCGATGGCGATCTCCCACGGACCGCCATTGACGGGGAGCGCCGGTGCTGCCTGCGCCAGGTCCAGCAAGGCGCGGGCGCGGGTCGCGGGGTTGCGCAGGATGGAAGCCGCCTTCCCTTGTGCCGCACGATGGGCCTGGGCGAATCCGGCCGCTTGCTCCCCCTTGGCCTCGAACCGGGCCGGGGCCAGGATGCGGGCGAATCCGGCCAGTTGCCGATCGATGGCAGTCAGGTCCAACTCGAACGATGCGGCCAGGCCCAGGCGGGTGAAGGGATCGACATCTCCTGGCGGCTGGATCGACCCGCAGCCATGGCAGAACAGGGCCCGGGTGGAGAGGTCGCCGGCGCAATGCCAGCAGGGCAGGGTGGTTTCCATGGATGTCATTCTTTCACGGCGCGGGCGGCCAGGGGCAGATAGCAGGCCAGGAACCGGTCGATATCGGCGGCTTTGGTGTCCCAACCCAGGCTGACCCGGATGGCCGATCCCGCCACTTCTTCCCCATAGCCCATGGCGGTCAGCACGGGTGACGCCTTGACCTTGCCCGACGAACAGGCCGATCCGGCGCTGACGGCGATGCCGGCCAGATCGAATGCCATCAACTGGCTGTTGGCGCCGGTGCCAGCCAGGGCAAGGCAGCTGGTATTGGCGACCCGCGGGGAATCGGTCCCGATCACCTGCACATGCGGGGCGGTCAAGCGCACAGCAGACTCCAGCCGGTCTCGCAAGCCGGCGATGGCGGCATAATCCTTCAACCCCGCGCGTGCGGCTTGGGATGCTGCCCCGAATCCGGCGATGCCGGCCACATTCTCCGTTCCCGCCCGCATCCGCCGCTCCTGACCGCCACCGCGCAGCAGCGGGGCCAGCGGCACCGACGGGGCGGCCAGCAGGGCGCCCACCCCCTGTGGCCCGCCGATCTTGTGCGCCGACAGGGTGACCAGGTCGAGGCCCAGTGCCGTCATGTCGAAGGGGATACGTCCCACCGCCTGTACTGCGTCGCTGTGCAGCCAGCCGCCATAGTGGTGGACCAGAGCCGCGATCTCGGCCAGCGGCTGGATGATCCCCGTCTCGCTGTTCACCGCCTGAATACTGGCCAGCGTCGGGCCCGGTGCCAGCATTCTCTCCAGGGCCGTCAGGTCGATCCGTCCGTCATGCCCCACGGGAATGATGCCGGCGTCCGGTCCGCCACATTCCAGCACCGACGGATGCTCCGTGGCGCCCAGCAGCAGGCGGCGGCCATGGGCGGCGGCCAGGCAAAGCGCCTGGTTGTTGGCCTCCGTCCCGCCGCCGGTGAAGGTGACCTGGGCGGCGGCGGCACCGGCCAAGGAGGCCACCTGCTCGCGCGCATCCTCCACCAGCCGGCGCGCCTTGCGGCCGAAACCATGGATGGAAGAGGGGTTGCCCAGCACATCCAGAGCGCTGACCATGGCGTCGCGCGCGGGTGCCCGCAGGGGGGCCGTGGCGTTCCAGTCGAGGTAAAGTGGGGTGCGCATGGGCTGCTTTTCCGCCAAAGGCTTGAATTCCCCTGCGAAGAGGCTTGAATACGAATATGGGCGCTGTGATATAGTCCGCCTCTATCCCATCGCGGTTAACGCGACGGGACAGTCCCGTGGACGGCGGGGCGTGCCCGTTCCGGGTGCGGTCCGACGGCCCACAACGCCTGAGGCAGTCCTATAGAATGACAGGGATGGACGGTCAAGAATCGCCCCCCGACCATGGCCGCCCGGCCCTGGGTCGTTTTACGGTCGCTGCCGCTCGCCTGTTGATGCTCGCCCCACGCATGTCTGATCGGGACCGGTGAATCGATGCCTGACGTGATCATGAACGGCCCCGCCGGCCGTCTGGAAGGTCGCTACTCCCACAGCAAGTTGCCGAACGCGCCCATTGCCCTGCTGCTGCATCCGCATCCGCAGCATGGCGGGACGATGAACAATCGCATCGTCTACACGCTGTTCCATGCCTTTACGAAGCGGGGCTTCTCGTCCCTTCGCTTCAATTTCCGGGGCGTGGGCCGCAGCCAGGGCACCTATGACCGGGGCGAGGGGGAGCTGTCCGACGCGGCCAGCGCGCTGGACTGGTTGCAGACCTACAATCCCAACGCTTCGGCTTGCTGGATCGGTGGGTTCAGTTTCGGCGCCTGGATCGGTATGCAGTTGCTGATGCGCCGTCCGGAACTGGACGGGTTCCTGTCCATCGCCCCGCCCGCCAACATGTTCGATTTCAGCTTTCTGGCCCCGTGTCCGGCCTCCGGGCTGATCGTGCATGGTGATCGGGACGAAATTGTGCCCGAGGCATCGGTGACCCGCCTGGTCAATAAGCTGTCCTCGCAGAAGGACATCAAGATCGACTATCGCCGGCTTGAGGGCGCCAACCATTTCTTCAACGAGAAGGCCGACGACCTGGGCAAGATCGTTGATGACTATCTGGACGTGGCCCTGACCAAGCCCATGGGGCCGAACGCGGCTTAACCGGCGGGGGGGGTAGGGTGGTGGACAGCACGCTCTCCCCCCTTATCGACGCCGTCCGTGCCGGGCAACCGCTGCGCCTGATGGCTGGCGGCAGCAAGTCGGGCCTGGGCCATGCCGTTGCCGGTACGCCCCTGTTGCTGACACCCTTGTCGCGTGTGATTTCCTATGACCCGCCCGAACTGATCCTGGTGGCCGAATCTGGCCTGTCCCTGGCTGAAACGCAGGCATTGCTGGCGGCCAGGGGCCAGGCGCTGGCATTCGAGCCGCCGGACCTGGGCCCCCTCTACGGCCGGCCGGCAGGGGGCGGCACCATCGGCGGTATCGTTGCCACCGGCCTGTCAGGGCCGGCGCGGATCCGGGCGGGGGCAGTGCGCGACCATGTGCTGGGCATGACGGCCCTGTCGGGTGACGGGCGGCTGTTCCGGTCCGGCGGCAAGGTGGTGAAGAACGTCACCGGTTTCGACCTGCCCAAGCTGCTGACCGGCGCCCATGGCACGCTGGGCATCATGACGGAGATCGTGCTGAAGGTGTTGCCGGCCCCGCCCGTGTCCAAGACCCTGGTGCTGGCTGGGATCGAGGGGGAGGGGGCCAGCCGCGCCCTGGCCGATGCGCTGGGATATGCTGCGGAGGTGGCGGCCGCCGCCTGGACCCCCGCCTACCTGCCGCTGGATGGCCTATTGCCCGACCGCACGCCTTGCGTGCTGCTGCGGCTGGACGGGGTGGCGGTGTCGGTGGCGGAGCGCCTGTCGGCGCTGGAGGGCCTGCTGGGCGGGCGGGCGGCCATGGCCGTGCTGGATGGCGACGAATCGGCCGCACTCTGGGCCTGCCTGCGCGATGCCACGCCGTTGGCGGAACGGCCCGATCTGGACGTCTGGCGCCTGTCGGTGCCGCCCATGGCGGGGATGGGGGCGCTGTCCGCTATCCGGGCGGCGATCCCGCGAGCGCTGGGTTGGCTGGACTGGGGTGGCGGGCTGGTCTGGCTGGGCGTGCCGGGCGGCATGGCCGATGCGGGTGCCGCCATCGTGCGCGCCGCCGTGGGCAGTGATGGGCATGCCACCTTGATGCGGGCCCCCGACGCCGTGAAGCAGAGTGTCCCCGTCTTCCATCCGCAGCCGGCGGCGCTGGCCGCCCTGTCGCAACGGGTGCGGGCGCAGTTTGATCCTGCCTGTATCCTTAATCCCGGGATCATGGGGGGCTGATGCAGACGCATTTCACCCTGGCGCAGCTGGCCGACAGCGGCACGGCGGAGGCGGAGAGGATACTCAGGAGCTGCGTACATTGCGGCTTCTGCACGGCGACCTGCCCCACCTATCGCCTGACGGGGGATGAGCGCGACAGCCCGCGGGGCCGCATCTATCTGATCAAGGATATGCTGGAAAGCGGGCGGGATGCCGGGCCGGTGGAAACCCACCATATCGACCGCTGCCTGTCGTGCCTGTCCTGCATGACCACCTGCCCGTCCGGCGTGCATTACATGCATCTGGTCGATCATGCCCGCGCTCATATCGAACGCACGGGCAAACGATCCTGGCCCCTGCGGCTGAAGCGGCTGGCCCTGCGCCTGACCCTGCCGCATGCTGGACGGTTTCGCGCCGCCATGGGGTTGGCGAAGGCAGCAAGGCCCTTCCGCGCCCTGCTGCCCGCCGACCTGCGGGCGATGCTGGACCTGGCGCCTGCCCGCATCCATCCGCGCCGCGCCCAGGAAGGACCGGCGATCTTCCCGGCGCAGGGGCAGCGCCGCCTGCGCGTGGCCCTGCTGCCTGGCTGCGTGCAGCCCGCCCTGGACCCCGCCATCAACGAGGCGGCGATCCGCTTGCTGACCCGGCTGGGGGCGGAGCTCGTGGTGGCCAAGGGCGTCGGCTGCTGTGGGGCGCTGACCCACCATATGGGCCATGACAGCCACGGCTTCGCCGCCGCCAATATCCGCGCCTGGATGGCGGAGCTGGAAGGCGCGGGCCTGGACGCGATCATCGTCACGGCCAGCGGCTGCGGCACCATTGTCAAGGATTACGGCTACATATTCCGCGACGATGCCGAGATGGCGGCGCCGGCGGCCAAGGTATCGGCCCTGGCCCGCGATGTGACGGAGGTGCTGGCCATGCTGGGCCTGCCGGAAGGGACGCGGGCGCCACGGCCGTTGCGGGTGGCCTATCATTCCGCCTGCTCGCTTCAGCATGGGCAGAAGGTAAAGGACCCGCCGCGCGACCTGCTGCGCGCGGCCGGCTTCACGGTCCTGGACGTGCCGGACGGGCATCTGTGCTGCGGGTCGGCGGGGACCTACAATTTGCTGCAGCCGGAACTGGCCGGGCAGCTGCGCGATGCCAAGGTGGCGGCGATCGAGGGGACGCGGCCCGACATCATCGCCGCCGGTAATATCGGCTGCATCACCCAGATCGGGTTGGGCACGGCCCTGCCCATCGTGCATACTGTGCAGCTGCTGGATTGGGCCACGGGCGGGCCGGTGCCCGACGGGCTGGCATGAAAAGGGCTGCGCGGGGTGTTGGCCGCGCAGTCTTTCAACCATTCAAGTCTGGTCGTTTACGCCTTCGGCTTTTCCACCGGCGCCACCTTGGGCTTGCCGGCGTTACGCAGCAGAACCGCCAGATGGGAATGCAGGTTGGCATTGGCGGCCAGGACCGAACCGCTGCTCAGCGGCGATTTGCCGGTGCCGATCTCGCTGACGAAGCCGCCGGCCTCGGTGACCAGCAGCAGGCCGGCCGCCATGTCCCAGGGCTTCAGGTCGGCTTCGAAGAACCCGTCGAAGCGGCCGGCCGCCGTATAGGCCAGGTCCAGCGACGCCGCACCCCAGCGGCGGGTGCCCGCCACCTGGCCCATCAGGGCCTCCAGCTGCTGCAGGAAAACCGGCGCATTGCCATGGCCCTTGAAGGGGATGCCGGTGGCGATCAGGCTGTCGGCCAGCGCGCGACGGGAGGAAACGCGCAGGCGGGTATGGTTCAGGAAGGCGCCCGCACCCTTTTCGGCCCAGAACATCTCATCATGCACGGGCTCATAGATGACGCCAGCGATGATCTCCCCTTCGCGCTCCAGCGCGATGGAGACGGCCCAGTGCGGCAGGCCATGCAGGAAGTTCGTGGTGCCGTCCAGGGGATCGACGATGAAGCGGTGGGCGGTGTCCTTGCCCTTGATCTCACCCGACTCTTCCATCAGGAAGCCAAAATCGGGGCGGGCCTTCTGCAGCTCCTCGCGCACGATGCGCTCGGCCTTCTGGTCGGCGGCGGATACGAAGTCGGACGGGCCCTTGCGGGAGACCTGAAGGTGCTCGACCTCGCCGAAATCGCGCAGGATGGCCTTGCCGGCCTTTTCGGCCGCACGGGTCATGACGTTCAGGATGGCCGAACGGGCTGCCATGGTCGAACACTCCACAATGACGAAGAAACGGCGGTCGATGACCGTCTATATAAAAACGAAACGCCCGCGCGTGTCGATCCGCGCGGGCGCCTGATGCTGAAAGACTGAGGGCGAAGCTCAGGCCGGCGACTGCCGGCCCGCGACCCCATGGTCGCTGTCAAGCCCAATCCGCCGGATGGCGGCGCCCGGCGCCTGAGGGCGCAAATCAGTCCTTGAAGCGTTCCATATATTCGCCGGTCTCAATATTGACGACGATCTTGGTGCCAGCCTCGATATGGGGCGGAACCAGGACGCGGGCGCCATTTTCCAGAACGGCCGGCTTGTAGGAGGAAGAGGCCGTCTGGCCCTTTACGACGGGGTCGGCCTCGGTGATCATCAGCACGACCGACTGCGGCAGTTCGACCGACAGGGGCGAACCTTCGAAGGACTGCACGACGACTTCCATGCCGTCCTGCAGGAAGATCTTGCCGTCGCCGATAATGTCGCCGGAAATGGTGACCTGTTCAAAGGTCTCCTTGTCCATGAAGGTGAAATTGTCGTCTTCGGCGAACAGGAACGTCATCTCGTGATCATCGAGACGGGCGCGCTCGACCGCTTCGCCGGTGCGGAAGCGCTCGATATTCTTGTTGCCCGACTTCACATCCTTCATTTCCAGCTGAATGAAGGCGCCGCCCTTGCCGGGCTGCACGATCTGGGTGCCGGTGATGACATAGAGACGGCCGTTATGCTCAAGGATGTGACCCTTGCGCATGGTGTTCGCATTGACCTTCATGACACGCTATCTCAAACTTTCGAGGAATCGAGCGGCGCGGAACCTAACAGGTTGCCCGGTCTGAGGCAAATGCCCCGTGTCCCCGCCTGCCGCATGGGCAACCGGCGGGCTGTGCAAGGGCCGCGTGACGGAATTTTAGCAGATGCCCCGACCATTTGCCGCCTTTCCGCCGTGTTTGGGTTATAAGGCAGCGGTGACGTGTTGAAGACGCGGATGGATGATGGTTGTGGGTGAGGGGGCCGCGCCGGTGGCCATGGTGAAGAAGCTGCGCATGGTGACTTGTTTGGTGGCTCTGGTTGCCCTGGTCCTGGACCAGATGAGCAAGCAATGGGTGCTGACCAGCCTGCTGCCCTGCCTGTCCGGGCCGCCCGGTCCGGGCTGTGCGGTCAATTCTCCCTTCATCGAGGTGACGGGCTTCTTCAATATGGTGGTCGCCTGGAACTTTGGGGTCAGCTTCTCTATGTTCTACAGCCAGCATGATCTGATGCCCGCCGCTCTCAGCCTGCTGGCCGTCATCATCTGTGCGGGGCTGCTCTGGTGGGGCCGGCATAATGACAAGCCGCTTCTTGCACTGGCCACCGGCATGGTGGTCGGCGGGGCCGTCGGTAATGTCATTGACCGGTTCCGTTTCGGGGCCGTCGCCGATTTTCTTGACTTTCACGTCGCGGGCTGGCACTGGCCGGCATTCAACGTGGCGGATTGCTGCATCGTCGTCGGCGTGTGCCTGTTGTTGATCGACGGGCTGTTCTCCGGGGCGGAGCGGCGCTAATCTCAGTTCCTCGTTCAAAGGGTACGGATCGGACCATGGGTGTGTTGAAGCAAGTGCGCAAGGCGGCCGTACCGGCCATCACAATTCTCGCCATGGGTGGCCTGCTGTCGGGCTGCGGCCTGTTCAGTGGCCATGACGCGCCGGATGAATTCATGGTCGTGTCCCGCGCCCCGCTGGAAGTGCCGCCGGACTTCTCCCTGCGCCCGCCGCAGCCCGGCAGTCCGCGCCCGCAGGAGATGGAGCGTGACACCCGATCGCAGGCCAGCGTGTTCGGCGCCAGCACGGCCGGTACCGGCGCCCTGATTGATCCGCGTACCAGCCCGCAGCAATCCAATGGTGAAGGGGCCCTGCTGGCCCAAGCCGGTGCTGACGGGGCCAGCCCCGATATCCGCGCCATTGTCGATCGGGAGAATCCCGGCGTCGTTGTCGGCACCCCCAGTTTCCTGGACAAGCTGATGTTCTGGAAGGACGAGCAGAACCCCGAAGTCATGCCTCCGCCCGGCGGTACGCTGTCCACGACACGTGAGAGCGGCAAGTAAGTTTTTGCGCTTTCTCAGGCGCCGCGCCGGCAGTCGCCGGGTACTTGTGCCCAAGGGGCACCGCTCCTCATATTGATCGAAGCCCCGCCCTTCCGGCGGGGCTTCATCATTTTCCGGAACCCATGCATGCGCGGCATCGCGCCCGCTTCCCAAGGGGGCCGGTCCAGCCTATGTTCCGGCCATGACCGACGCACGCCAGACCCCGCCCGCCGCCGCCCACCTTACCCCCCAGGGCACCCCCCCCAGGCCCCCCGCCGGGGAGGAAGGCCGTTTCTTCGGCTTCCGGGAGATCGACCCGACGGAGAAGGCCCCCCTGGTCCAGGGCGTGTTCGGCAGCGTTGCCGGCAAATACGACCTGATGAACGACCTGATGTCGATGGGCGTCCACCGGCTGTGGAAAGGTGCCTTCGTCGATCTGGTCCGCCCGCGCGAGGGTGAGGCACTGCTGGACGTGGCCGGCGGCACCGGCGATATCGCCTTCCGCCTGAAGGCCAAGGCGCCCGACGCCAAAGTTACGGTCTGCGACCTGACGGAGGCCATGGTGCGGGTGGGGCGTGACCGGGGTGTGGATGGCGGTCTGCTGTCCGGCATCGACTGGACCGTGGGCAATGCCGAGGATCTGCCATTCCCGTCCCGCTCCATGGATGCTTATACGATCGCCTTCGGTCTGCGCAACGTGACGCGCATCGACAAGGCGCTGGCCGAAGCCCGCCGTGTGCTGAAGCCGGGTGGGCGCTTCTTCTGCCTGGAATTCAGTCATGTCGTGATCCCGGTCCTGCGGGAGGTTTATGACAGCTATTCCTTCCACCTGCTGCCGCGGTTGGGCGGGATGGTGGCGGGCGACCGCGACAGCTATCAGTATCTGGTGGAGAGCATCCGCCGCTTTCCCGAACAGCAGGCCCTGTGCCGGCGGATCGAGGCGGCGGGCTTTACCGGCGCCAAGGCGCGTAACCTGTCCGGTGGCATCGCCTGCATCCATTCCGGCTGGCGCGTGTAGGCATGCTGCGCGCCTTCCGCAATCTGGCCCAAATACTCAGTATCGGTCGCACGCTGGGCCGCCATGGCGCCCTGCCGGTAGAGCTTTTCCACGATTCAAGCCCGCTCCTGGCCTTTTTCATGGACTGCCTGAACCGCAGCAAGGCGCCGGGCCGGCCGGGCCAGCGTCTGGCCGCGGCCCTGCAGGTGCTGGGCCCCAGCTTCATCAAGCTGGGCCAGGTTCTGTCCATCCGCGCCGATCTGGTGGGTGACGAGGTTGCCGATGACTTGGCCGAATTGCGCGACCGGTTGCCGGCCTTCTCCGGCGCGGCTGCCCGGGCCATCATCGAAGGGGAGCTGGAGCGGCCGGTCGCGGAGCTTTATACGGCCTTCGATGACAATGCCGTCGCTGCGGCCAGCATCGCCCAGGTGCATTTTGCCCAGACGCCGGACGGCCGCCTTGTCGCCGTAAAGGTGCTGCGGCCGGGGATCGAGACGGCGTTCCAGCGGGATATCGACCTGCTGCTGTGGCTGGCCGACTGGGCCGTGCGTCTGGCGCCCAAGCTGCGCCGCCTGAAGCCGGTGGCGGTGGTAGAAACCTTCGCCCGCACCGTCGCGCTGGAGATGGACCTGCGGATGGAGGCGGCGGCGGCTTCCGAGCTGGCGGAGAATTTCAGCGGCGACGCGACGTTCGGCGTGCCCGGCATCGACTGGGACCGTACCGCCAGGCGGGTGATGACCCAGGAACGCATCATCGGCTTTTCCATCGACCGGGTGGAGGAGATCCGCGCTGCCGGGCTGCAGACCGACCGGCTGCTGGCCCATGCGGCGGACGCTTTTTTCAACCAGGTGTTCCGCGACGGCTTCTTCCATGCCGACATGCATCCCGGCAACATGTTCGTGACGCCGCAGGGAAGGCTGATCGCGGTCGATTTCGGCATCATGGGCCGTATCGACCGGCAGACGCGGCTCTATCTGGCCGACATGCTGATCGGATTTCTGAACCGCGACTATGATCTGGTGGCCAAGGTGCATTTCGATGCCGGGTTCGTGCCGGCGACCCAGGATCAGGAACTGTTCAAGCAGGCCGTGCGCTCCATCGGGGAGCCGCTGCATGGGCGACCCTTGTCCGACATCTCCGTGGGCCGCTTGCTGGCCCAGATGTTCGCGGTCACGGAAAAGTTCCAGATGGAGACGCAGCCGCAATTGCTGCTGCTGCAGAAAAGCATGCTGACGGCGGAGGGCATGGGCCGCGTCCTGAACCCGCATGTGAACATGTGGGAACTGGCCCGCCCCCTGATCACAAGCTGGATGATTGAGAACCGGGGGCCGGAGGCGCGCGTCGCCGACATTCTGACCAACGTCACGGGCATTGCGCGTCGCCTGCCGGCGCTGGTCCGCGACCTGGAACAGGCGGCCAATATGCTGGTCGATGGCGGTGGCCTGCGCCTGCATCCCGAGTCGGTGGCCGTGCTGGCGGCCTCGCGTGAGCGGGAAGGGCGGCGCTGGCGCCGGCTGGGCTGGGCCGCCTTGGCTCTGGCGGCGGGTCTGGTGGCGGCGCTGTCCTGAAATCAGCTGCCGAGCAGGACGGTGGCCCGGCGTCGGTCTTCGCCAGTCAATAGCTTGTTCTCGGAAACGGGCCCCTTGCCATTAAGATAGTCGAGCGGGGTGGCACCCTCGTCATCCTTCGCGGCCGGGTTGGCTCCAGCCTTCAGCAAGGCCTCGATTACCGGGAGGCTGGCATTGGCGGCGGCATAATGCAGGGCGGTACGCTCACCATGCTTGATGTAGTCCCATTCCGCCGTCGCGTTGGTTGTTGCCGTTACTTCAGCTTTGTTGGCAATCAACCAATTCACCGCCGGTAGAAGGTCGAACTGCGCCGCAGTCATCAGGGGTGTTTTACCGAAATCGTTGCGCGTGTCTATGCCGCCGACGATGGAATGGGCCGCGATCATTGGCAGCAGATCGGCCCGGGCGACGGCGATGTGCATGATCGGGTCTGGGGCTATTTCTCCTTCGTTGGCGCAGAACTTGATCACGTCGGATTCGATAGACCAAATATCTGTTATCTGTGCCAATGCTTTGCGGATTTCCTCCTCCGGTGCGCCGTCAAGAAGCAGTTCGCGCAGACTACTGCCGTCAGGGTTGCGACATCCACCGATGGCGATGCTATCAAGGGCGCTGCCTATACCTTGGAAGGCCTCACCAAGGGGGCGGTCGATGTATCTTGCTATGCCTTCCATGGCGGTAACATAAGCGCCATGGATTCTGGCCTCTAATTGATGGTTGTAGAGGGACAAATACCCCCAAGATTTATAGGGGCTTGGGAGATTGGCCGGATCATAGTCTCCTCCAGTGAATTTGAAATCCCGTAGCTTTATTTTTTCGATCGCAAAGCTTTGGCGCTTGGCCATTCCATATCTGGATGATCCTGACATCGTAGCATTATTATAGATCACGTCAGCAGCGTCGGCTAAATTCCGGAATTGTTCCACGGCTTCTGTCGGAAAGCCCCTGATCTCCCCCCGGCCCCACTCACAACCGGAACGTGGTGTGTAATTATCCATACCGGATCCGAACATTGGTGCCGTCGCAACCAGAAGGTCCGGCTTCTTCAGGAGGATCCCACAGGGTATCAGGTACGAAGCTGTTGACCTGTTGGTCGCCAAGTCCGAGAGGGACGCTAGCTGTACCGTTGGGATCAGACTTTCCGACGTGCCGTCATAAGTTGGTGGCATGCCGGGCAATCGGGCCAAAGATTCTTCCGGGATCTGCTTCCAAGCCTCCGCAGCGATCAACTGGCTCAAATTGTCTATCTCGGCGTCCCGCTCCGGGCGGGCATCGCGGAAGCTGTGCAAGAACAGCATCAGGTCCAGCCTTGCCAGCCAAACGTCCTGGTGTGCCCGCATCAGCGCTTCAGCTTGATCTTGATGGCTCTCCAGTTCCTCTATGGCCGACTCATATTCGGGGGGCAGTGACGCTCCCTGTCCTTGGGCGGCGATAGCAAAGCTCATGATGAGCAATGCAGCGACGGTTAGATTGCGCAGGCCCAAGATCGCTTTCCCTCGGGAGAGTATCGATTATCTTTTACATCTTATCAGGGGCGAGCGAATACGAACAGCATCGCCGCGTCAACTACCCACCCTTGACACCCCGCCCCATCGTCCCGCACTTTCCATCCCGTCCAAGGGGAACCCCGGCAAGGGGCTGAGACACCGTATGGACCGCTTGAGGGCGGCACCGGCGCGGGAACCCTTCGAACCTGATCCGGGTCGTACCGGCGTAGGGATGGAAGCATAGGGGCCCCGTCTGCCCCAAACGTGCCGCCGCACCCCGTGCGCATGCCCGGATCTCCATATCAAGGGAGGTCCAAATGCCAGATACCAACATTACCGATCCCGAATTTCGCGTGACCACCGGCCCGCTGCCGGCGTCGCGCAAGGTGCATATGGCGGGAGAGCGCTTTCCCGACATCCGCGTCGCCATGCGCGAGATCGACCTGTCGCCCAGCGCCAATGAGCCGCCGGTGCGTGTCTATGACCCGTCGGGGTCCTATACCGACCCGGATGTGCGCACCGACATCCGCCAGGGACTGGCGGAGCTGCGCCGGTCCTGGGTGGAAGCGCGCGGCGATGTCGAGGCGTATGAGGGGCGTGAGGTGAAGCCGGAGGATAATGGCTTGGTACGGGGGCAGGAGAGCCCCGTACCGCTGTTCGACCGGGCAAGCCGCCGGCCGCTGCGCGCCCGGCCGGGCGCCAATGTCAGCCAGCTTCATTATGCCCGCAAAGGCATCATCACGGCGGAAATGGAATATGTCGCCATCCGTGAAAACCTGGGGCGGCAGCGGCTGGCCGAACAGGCGGCCCGCGATGGCGAGGATTTCGGGGCCAGCATTCCCGATTACGTGACCCCGGAATTCGTGCGGGACGAGATCGCGCGGGGCCGCGCCATCATTCCCAACAATATCAATCACCCGGAGACGGAGCCGATGATTATCGGCCGGAACTTCCTGGTGAAGATCAATGCCAATATCGGCAATTCCGCCGTCACCTCCTCGGTCGCGGATGAGGTGGATAAGCTGGTCTGGGCCATCCGTTGGGGTGCGGATACGGTTATGGACCTGTCCACGGGCCGCAATATCCACACGATCCGGGAATGGATCATCCGCAATAGTCCCGTGCCCATCGGCACGGTGCCGATCTATCAGGCGCTGGAGAAGGTCAATGGCAAGGCCGAGGACCTGACCTGGGAACTGTTCCGCGACACGCTGATCGAGCAGGCCGAACAGGGGGTGGATTATTTCACCATTCATGCTGGCGTGCGGCTGGCCCATATCCCGCTGACGGCCAAACGGGTGACGGGCATCGTCAGCCGGGGCGGGTCGATCATGGCCAAATGGTGCCTGGCCCACCACAAGGAGAATTTCCTCTACACCCATTTCGACGAGATCTGCGAGATCATGAAGGCGTATGACATCGCCTTCTCCCTGGGTGACGGTCTGCGCCCCGGCAGCATTGCCGATGCCAATGACGCCGCCCAGTTCGCGGAGCTGGACACGCTGGGCGAGCTGACCCAGATCGCCTGGAAGCATGATGTGCAGGTGATGATCGAAGGGCCGGGCCATGTGCCCATGCACAAGATCAAGGCCAACATGGACAAGCAGCTGAAGGTTTGTGGCGAGGCGCCGTTCTACACGCTGGGGCCCCTGACCACCGACATCGCGCCGGGCTATGACCACATCACCAGCGGCATCGGGGCCGCCATGATCGGCTGGTTCGGCACCTCCATGCTCTGCTATGTCACGCCCAAGGAACATCTGGGCCTGCCCGACCGCGACGATGTGAAGGTGGGGGTGATCACCTATAAGCTGGCCGCCCATGCCGCCGATCTGGCCAAGGGCCATCCCGGCGCCCAGGAACGCGACGATGCCCTGTCACGGGCCCGGTTCGAGTTCCGCTGGCGCGACCAGTTCAACCTGTCGCTGGACCCGGAGACGGCGGAGAAATATCACGACCAAACCCTGCCGGCGGAAGGCGCCAAGCTGGCGCATTTCTGCTCCATGTGCGGGCCGAAATTCTGCTCCATGAAGATCACGCAGGAAGTGCGCGATTATGCAGCCGCCCAGGAGGGGATGGCCGCCATGTCGGCGACCTTCAAGGAGAAGGGGGGACAGGTGTATCTGTCGGACAGGCCGATCCCGGAAGATCATCATTAAAGTAAAAAAGCCCCCGTCCGGCATTCGGACGGGGGCCTTTTCTCTGGCCGTTCGGGGCCGGAAATGCCGTCAGGCGCGGGCCAGGCGGTCCATTTCCTCCTTCACGCGCAATTTTTCCATTTTCAGGCGGGTCAGGGTCGTCGTGTCGGGCAAGGGACGGCGGGATTCCATCCGCACCTCCCGATCCAGGCTTTCATGCTTGGTGCGCAGCGATTCAACACGCTCGGGGAACAACATACGGCCTCTCCTTCTGTAACGATGGAACAACGGACCTGTCTGGTTGTTGGTACCTGAAACGCGGCTTGGCCTTTCCTGATGGACAAAACATGGATCACGATCCTGACATGGAATCGTTATCCGCGGCTCTATGCATATGGATAGGGTAGTGGGGTTTTTCGAGGGGCGGATTAGCCACCCTGGACGAAAACCATCGGGGGCGTTACATCACCTCCATGGCAGATATCCTCCCAAAGCCGGCCGGTTCTTCCGGTCCTGACCAGTACCCGGCGGCAGCACCGCCCCGACGGATGATTGTCGGGATCAGCGGGGCGTCGGGCATTGTTTACGGCATATGCCTGCTTGAAACGTTACGCCGGCTGGGCATCGAATCCCACCTCGTAATGAGCAGGTCTGCCGAGGTGACCTCTGCGCACGAGTCGGGGCTGAAGGTGGCCGAGATCCGGGCGCTGGCCGATGTCACCTATGCCGCCACCGATATCGGGGCCGCCGTTTCGTCGGGCAGCTTCCGAACGATGGGCATGATCGTCGCGCCTTGTTCGGTGCGGTCGATGTCGGAGATCGCGTCGGGGGTTACCAGCTCGCTGCTGACCCGCGCGGCGGACGTGGTGCTGAAGGAGCGGCGGCGGCTGGTGCTGATGCTGCGCGAGACGCCGCTGCATCTGGGCCATATCCGCACCATGGCGGCGGTGACGGAGATGGGGGCCATCATCTATCCGCCCGTCCCCGCCTTCTATGCCAATCCGCAAAGCCTGGAGGAGATGGTTGACCACACGATCGGGCGCGTGCTGGATCTGTTCGATATCGATACGGGCCGGGTGCGGCGCTGGGGGGAGGAGGGCTGACCCTCCTTTCCTTCTGCTGCCCGCCTGCCTACATTGGCACCGTCCTTGCTGAAGGCTCATCCGATGTCCAGCCATACCCACCATCATCACGACCATGCCGTGCGCCATGACCATGGGTCCTGCGTCCAGGATGCGCTGGCCCGTGCTGATGCGATCTGTACCGAACGTGGTGTACGGCTGACGGCGCAGCGGGCGCGGGTTCTGGAACTGGTCTGGTCCAGCCACAAGCCGCGCGGCGCCTATGCCATCCTGGAGGATCTGTCGGCGGACGGGAAGCGAGTGGCCCCGCTGACCGTCTATCGTGCGCTGGATTTCCTGCTGGAACAGGGTTTGATCCACCGGATCGAAAGCCAGAACGCCTTTGTCGGCTGCCCCGACCCCGGTACCGCCCATACGGGGCAGTTCCTGGTCTGCTCCTGCTGCGGCAACGCCACCGAGCTGACCGACCGGCGCATCGCGGCCGCCATCGCCGAAAGTGCGGCGGCCCAGGGCTTCACGGTGCAGCGGCAGACCGTGGAGGTAACGGGCATCTGCCCCGACTGCCGCGACCATTGACGGACGGGGCCCCGGCCCCCCACATGTTGCCCCATGCATGCCGGGAGACCCGGCCCTACCATTTTCATGCCTGAGGATGCTTCCTTGTCCACGCAACCGACCCCGCCCAGCCCGCCGCCCCGTCTGCCCATCTCCGTCCTGACCGGGTTTCTGGGCAGTGGCAAGACCACCTTGCTGTCGCGCCTGATCCGCGATCCTTCCATGGTGCGCACCGCCGTCGTCATCAATGAATTTGGCGAGGTCGGGCTGGACCATCTGCTGGTCGAGCAGTCGGACGAGAACATGGTGCTGATGGATAGCGGCTGCTTGTGCTGCACCATCCGGTCCGACCTGGCGGATACGCTGCGCGACCTGTACATGAAGCGCATGCGCGGCGACATTCCGGAATTCGACCGGGTGGTGATCGAGACCACGGGCCTGGCCGACCCCGCCCCCATCTTGCACACGCTGATGACCGATCCGCTGATCGCGTCGCGCTTCCGCCTGGATGGGGTGGTCACCACCATCGACAGCGTCCATGGCATGGGCCAGCTGGACGAGCATGAGGAAAGCCTGAAGCAGGCCGCCGTGGCCGACCGTGTGGTCCTGACCAAGACCGATCTGGCCGAACCCGCCCAAGTGGAGGCGCTGCGCCGCCGCCTGCATGACCTTAACCCCGGTGCGGTCCATGTCGATGCGCAGAAGGACCAGGGTCTGCCGGTGCTGCTGTTCGATGCCGGCCTGTACAATCCCAATACCAAGTCGCTGGACGTGCAGCGCTGGCTGAAGGCGGAAGCCTATGAGGGCGGGGATGATCATCACCATGATCATGACCATGCCCATTGCGACCACGACCATGGCCATTGCCACCATGAGCATGAGCATGAGCACGGGCACGACCATCACGCGCATGGCGATGATCACGACCACGCCCATTGCGACCATGATCATGGGCACTGCGATCACGACCATGGGCATGACCACGCCCATGGCCACCATCACCATGATGTGAACCGCCACAATGACAAGATCACGTCCTTCGTGATCCGGTCGGACAAGCCGCTGCCCTGGGACGGGCTGGTCACCTTCTTCGAGACGGTGGCCAAGGCGCAGGGCGACAATATCCTGCGCGTGAAGGGGCTGTTGAATGTCGAGGAGGCGGAGCGCCCCATCGTCATCCATGGCGTCCAGCACCTGTTCCACCCGCCGGTGCAGTTGGACGCTTGGCCCACCGCCGACCAGAGCAGCCGCATCGTCTTCATCGTCAAGGACCTGAAGCGCGAGACGGTGCAGGACCTGTTCGACAGCGTGGTGGGTGCCAAGGCGGCGTAGTTTCGTCATTTCCCTTTTCGTCATCCCGGCGGAAGCCGGGACCCAGGGGCCCAGTGCGCGACCTTGCGGCAGCTTTAAGCAAGGCAGCTTCGAGGTTTGGTCATGTGACCCCTGGGTCCCGGCTTTCGCCGGGTTGACGGGCAGAGGTGCTACCACCCCGCATACCCCATTGCCCACAGCCAGCCCATGGCCAGCGCCAGCGACGCCAGGGTCATCGGCACGCCGCATTTGGCATGTTCCCAGAAGCCCAGGGTCACGCCGCTGGCCGCGGCGCGTTCCACCACGATCAGGTTGGCGAGGCTGCCCAGCAGCAGCAGGTTGCCCGACAGGGTGGACAGTATGGCCAGGGCGTAGAGCGCACCATCGGGCGGGCTGGGCCAGACCTGCATCAGCAGCAGCACGGCGGGCACATTGCCGATACTATTGCTGGCGGCCAGCGACAAGGGCGCCAGCACCGACAGACGGTCGATGGGCCAGCCGCCGGCGGCCAGGGCCGCCACCATCTCCCCCGGAATGCCGGTACGGGCCAAGGCTGCCGTCACCACGAACAAAGCCGCGAACAGCACCAGCAGGTGCCAGTCCACCAACCCCAGCATGCGCCGGCTGGCGAAGCGGCGGCTGACCAGCATGGCGGCGGCCACGGCCAGCACCCCTTCCTCCTGCGGCAGCGGCGTGGCGAAGAAGATCAGCAGCATCAAGGTGGCCAACAGGGCCTTTTTCAGGTGCCAGAGGTCCAGGTCGGGCGGGGCGAGCGGCAGGGGCGGGGCATCGGGGATTTCAAGGCGCCCGCGCCAGACCAGGGTGACGGTGGCGAAGACGCACCCCATGCCCAGCAAGGCCGGCATCAGGCAGGCGGCCAGGAACGGCCAGAAGTCGAGCCCGCCCAACTGTCCGATCAGGATGTTCTGCGGATTGCCGATGATGGTGGCGGCCGACCCGGCATTGGCGGCCCCGGCCAGCGCGATCAGATAGGGCCGCGCATCCAGACCCCGTGCCGTCAGGCCGGCACAGAGCAGCGGCGTCATGGCGAAGACCACGACATCATTGGCCAGCACGGCCGACAAGGCCCCGCCCACCGCCACCACCAGGGCCAGCAATGCGGTGGGGCTGTAAGCCGCCTGCGCCAGCCGGACGGCACTCCAGCCATAGAATCCCGCCAGTTCGAACTGTGCCGACAGGATCATCAGGCCCAGCAGGATGAACAAAGTCGGGTAATCGATAGCCGCCCCCAGCGCGTCGGCCGGCATGGCCCCGGCCAGGGCCAGCACGACGGCGCCCAGCAGGGCAATGCCGGTGCGGTCGATCTGCAAGCCGGGGAACCGGCCCACAGCCATGCCCAGATAGACCAGCACGAAGATGGTGAGGATCAGGAAGGTCATGGGGCGGGACCATGGGTGGGAGGGACCGTCATGTGGGGTACATCGCGGCGGGCGGTGGAGCCATGGGAATTGTGGGCGTTAACCCTGTGAAACATTGTGCAACGTTCTTTGGGGTGTGTCGCATGGGGGTGTTGTGGCTCATCGGTGAATTTCCTTCATCGCCTTCCCGGCGAAGGCCGGGACCCAGGATCACAGGCCGAACCTTTTGGCAGCTTTCATCCAGGCAGCGTTGACGGTTGATCTTGTGGCCCCTGGGCCCCGGCTTTCGCCGGGGAGGCGATAGAAGCCAGTTCAGGGGGGGTGAACATTCAGGTTGTTTCCCAACAAATCCGGTTTGCGTCCGGGAGTCCGTCGCTCACAGATCCATGGGCTTGTCGCCCCAGGTGAGCCAGCGGGATCGGGCGACCCAGCGGGCGGCGGAGAGGCCGGGGGCATTGTCGATACCGTCGGCGACGGGCTGGGTGTTGTGCAGAATCCAGGCCAGCATGCGCGGTGCCGCCCAGGACGGGCCGCGGCGGATGCCCTGGTCGGCGGGGCGGGCGGTCGGGTCGCGGGGGATGGGGGGTGCCGATGCCTTGACCTTGGCGCGGGGGTGCTGGCGCAGGGCGGGTGGGGCGTCCGGATGCGGGTCGGAACTGTCGCCCATCGGATCGGCATCGATCGGGTGCAGATGCGGGACCGGGTCGGGCAGGAGGTTTGCAAAGGGCGAGGGTTCGGGATGGAGGGCGATCTCCACGGTCTCCGGTGCCGGCCCGTCGAGGTTGGGCGCCAGGGGGTCGTTGTCGGCCCCGCTGTCGGCGGGGGAGAGGTCGGGCGTGTGGCCCCTGGGTCCCGGCTTTCGCCGGGAAGGCGATGCATTGGATAGGCTGGGCCGGGGCCGGGGCTCGAATGCGGGCGATTCCTCCATCACCGGCAGGGGGCGGGGCTGGTCGGGCCGGGCGTCGAGGTCGGCGATGATGGAGGCTGCCTTTTCCGGGGTGGGGAACCAGGTCTGGGGGATGCGGGCATAGCCGGGCTTGGGCGGTTTTTCGGCCTGTTGCAGCAGTTCCTGGCCCAGGCCCAGCCGGTCGGCCATCCACAGGGTGGCGCGCATATTGCCGTCGGCGACGGCCTGGTAGAGCGTATCCACCACGATCTCGCGCATGGCCACGAAGCGGCTATCGGCCTCGCGCCGCAGCAGGGCACGCTCCTCCGCCACGCGGCGGCGCAGGTTGGGTGATTGCGACAAGGCCCGCCAGATGGTGGTGCGCGACAGCTTGTAATGTTCGGCGATCTTGATGATGGGCACGCCGGCGGCGAGATGGAAGGCGATCTTGGCCCAGGTGACCTCATCCAGCTTGCGGGCATTATATCCGTCGAGCAGGCGACCCTTGTAGGGGGCGGCCCCGGAATAGGGCTTGATCGTGGACGGGTCCTCGGCCGCTTCCATGGCGCGGCGGATGGCCGCCTGGCGCTGTTTCAGGCTGAGGCCGGCGAGGGAGGCGGGGTGGGTGGCGATGGTCATGGGGGGCTCCGGGTCTGGGAGGGCAGACCTGGAGCGTAGCATGGAATAGGAAAATATTCCATGGTTGTGGGTGGGACGCCCTTGCTCCCGCTTCCTTACTTCCCATCTTCCCGCCTTCCCGGCGACAAGCCGGGACCCAGGGGCCAAGCGCCCGACCGTGCCACAGCGTTGGTCGAGGCTGCGTTGAGGTTTGCCCTGTGGCCCCTGGGTCCCGGCTTGTCGCCGGGAAGGCGATAGGGTCGGGAGGGCCGACGCGTCGGTCAAATACTTAGGTCTTTACCGAACTATCTGCTTGCCACAGTTCTCACGTCCTGATACTTAGGCTCATGCCTAACATTCAATCCGCCCCCCCCAATCTCGATCGCATGTTCCTGGCCCTGGCCGATCCGTCGCGCCGGGCGGTGCTGGAGCGGCTGGCCGAGGGGCCGGCCAGTGTCGGGGAACTGGCCAAGCCCATGCCCATGGCGCTGCCCAGCCTGATGCAGCACTTGGCGATGCTGGAAAGCTGCGGCCTGATCCGGACGGAGAAGGTGGGACGGGTGCGGACCTGCCGGTTGGAACCCCATGCCATGGATGCGGCCAGCGAATGGATCGCCCGGCAGCGGGCGGTGTGGGAAGCAAGGTTCGACCGGCTGGATGCCTATTTGCAGATATTGAAACAACAGGAGGAACAGCAGCCATGATCCATACACCGCCGCCTGCCGATCGCAGCATGGTGATCACCCGCACCCTGAACGCGCCCCGCGCGCTGGTGTGGAAGGTGCTGACCGATCCCCGCCATGTGCCCTTCTTCTGGGGGCCGGACGGGTTCTCCACGACGGTCCATGAGATGGATGTGCGGGTGGGGGGTACCTGGCGCTACACGATGCATGGATGGGGTCAGGATTTCGAGAACTGGATCCGTTATCGCACCGTGCAGGCGCCGGCGCTGCTGGAGTACGAGCATGGCGGCGACGATCCCGACCATTGCCTGTTCAATTCATCCATCCGGCTGGAGGAAGTGGCGGCGGGCAAGACCCAGGTGACGCTAACCATGATCCTGCAAAGTGCGGAGGATCTGGCCGAGAAGCGCAAGATGGGTGCGGAGGCCGGCGGGAACCAGACCCTGGCGCGGCTGGAACAACGGGTGCTGGTCGCCGACCGCGACCTTGGCATCACCCGCATCCTGGACGTGCCGCGCGCCCTGGTGTGGAAGGCCTGGACCAGCCCGGAGCATTTGAAGCAATGGTGGTGCCCGCGCCCCTGGCAGACGGTGGAGGTCCGCATGGACCTGCGGGCCGGCGGGGAATTCTATACCCGCATGGAAGGGCCCGATGGCGGCGTGTCCGACAATCCCGGCATCTTCCTGCTGATCGAGGAAGGCAAGCGGCTGGTCTTCACCAACACCATGGCGCCAGGGTTCCGGCCCGTGACGCCGGGCTTCCTGGCCTTCACCGCCGACATCACCTTCGAGGACCATCTGGGCGGTACCCGCTATACGGCGCGTGCCATGCACCTGGACGCGGCCGGGGCGACCAGCCATGCCGAGATGGGCTTCTATGATGGCTGGTCGACGGCGATCGACCAGCTGGAGGAGGCGGCGAAAGGGTGGGCGTGAGGGGGGGATTAAGCGTTGGGAGGGCTATCTCAACCTCTTGAAATCGCTTATTTCGCCTCCCCGGCGACAAGCCGGGGCCCAGGATCACGGGCCCAACGTTTCAACCGCGTTGAGTGACGCTGCATAGAGGTTTGGCCCCTGTGGCCCCTGGGCCCCGGCCTGCGCCGGGGAGGCGAGAAAAGGCAACTGCCGGGGTCCCCCTACGTCTCCCCATCCGTTTCTTCCGCCGCGCCCTGCTGGCGGGAGAAGCGGATGGAGGCGACTTCGTCGAACATCTGGGTTTCGCGGTATTTGCGGGCGGCCTTGGCGGCCTGGTCGCGCTGCTCCTGGACCTGTTCGAATTTCTTCAGCTCGCGGAACGCCTCGGCCACCGCCTCCTCCGCCCGCTCGGCCTCCAGGCGCAGGGTCGCGGCGCGGCGTTCGTACTGCTCGCGCATCATCTCGGCGCGCTTGGCGAAGGCGGGATAGGAGCGGGCCAGCATCAGGTCGGTGGCGGCCAGGTCGCGCTCATTCAGCACCTGGCGTTCGAAGGCCGCGCGCTCCTCCAGCAGTTTGGCCAGCGCCTCCTGCAACTGCACCAGCACGCGGCGGCGCTGATCGACCTCGCGCTGGTTCAGGCGGATCAGCGGCTTCAGGTCCTGCATCAGCCGGCCCCACCCAGGATGGCCGCCAGTTCGGCGTAACCTTGCTCAAGCGTGCTGCGCTCCCCCTTGTTCTGGCGCAGGAAGGCCTCGATGGCCGGGTTGTAATGGATGGCTTCGTCCACCTGCGGGTCGTTGCCCTTGCGATAGGCGCCCAGGCGGATCATCTCCTCCATATCCGAATAGGCCGACATCAGGCGCCGCGCCTTGCCGACCAGGGCGTTCTGCTCCGGTGTGTTGCAGCCGGGCATGGTGCGGCTGACCGAGCGCAGGATGTTGATGGCGGGATAGCGCCCGCGCTCGCCGATGCGGCGTTCCATGACGATATGGCCGTCCAGGATACCGCGGACGGCGTCGGCGATGGGTTCCTCCATATCGCCGCCTTCCACCAGCACGGTGAACAGACCGCTGATCGTGCCCTTGCCCGTGCCGGGGCCGGCGCGTTCCAGCAGGCGCGGCAGTTCGGCGAAGACGGTGGGGGGATAGCCCTTGGTGGTGGGCGGCTCCCCGGCCGACAGGCCGATCTCGCGCTGGGCCATGGCGAATCGGGTGACGCTGTCCATCAGGCACAAAACGTCCTGGTCCTGGTCGCGGAAGAATTCCGACACGGCGAAGGTCATGTAGGCGGCCTGACGGCGCATCAAGGGCGGCTCGTCCGATGTCGCCACGATGACCACGGAGCGGGCGATACCCTCGGGCCCCAGGTCGTGCTCCAGGAATTCCTGCACCTCGCGCCCGCGTTCGCCGATCAGGCCGATGACGCTGATATTGGCCTCGGTATATTTGGCCAGCATCGACATCAGCACCGACTTGCCCACGCCGGACCCGGCGAAGATGCCCATGCGCTGGCCGCGGCAGCAGGACAGGAAGGTGTTGATGGATTTCACCCCCAGATCCATCTTGCCCCCCACCCGCTTGCGGGTATGGGCCGGGGGCGGGCTGGCCTTGATCAGGATCGGCGTCTCACCCTGGGGCAGGGGGCCCTTGCCGTCGATGGGCTGGCCCAGCGCGTTGATGACCCGGCCCAGCCAGGCCTGGGTCGGATAGATCGAGGCCTGGCCCTCCGCCACCTCCGCCCGGCAGCCCAGGCCGATATCGTCCAGCGTGCCGAAGGGCATCAACAGCGCCCGGCCGCTGCGGAAGCCCACAACCTCGCACGGCACGGACTTGCCGCCGCGCGTGATGACCCGGCAGCGCCCGCCGATGGACAGCCGGCGCTCCACCCCGCCCACCTCCACCATCATGCCCAGCACGGAGGTGACGCGCCCGAATACGGCATAGGACGGCAACCCGCTGATCTCTTGCAGCAACTGATCATGGTCAAGCATGGCCGGCTCCAAATCCTCGGCATGATTGTGCCCGAACTACCCGACACATACCAATGGACATGCCTATACCCCTAGCATTGCCGATGGTCGGATAGCATATCCGTAGAGGCTCTGTTAACCTATCTGCCTTAGATGGGTACTGCCCATTGAAGCCCGAGGAACTTGTCATGCGCGTCCTGCTTGTCGAAGACGATGCCGCCATGCAGAAAAGCATCCAGCTGATGCTGTCCGCCGAAGGCGGCTACATCGTGGATGCCACCAGCCTGGGTGAGGATGGGCTGGAGATCGGCAAGCTCTATGATTACGATATCATCATCCTGGACCTGATGCTGCCCGACATGGACGGGTACGAGGTGCTGCGCCGCCTGCGCGCCTCGCGCGTTAACACGCCCATCCTGATCCTGTCGGGCCTGTCGGACCTGGACAACAAGATCAAGGGCCTGGGCTTCGGCGCCGACGATTACCTGACCAAGCCGTTCGACAAGCGCGAGCTGATCGCCCGCGTCCAGGCCATCATCCGCCGGTCCAAGGGCCATTCGGAAAGCGTCATCCGCACCGGCAAGCTGACCGTCAACCTGGATGCCAAGAGTGCCACGGTGGAAGGCGCGCCTTTGCACCTGACCGGCAAGGAATATGGCATCCTGGAGCTGCTGTCGCTGCGCAAGGGCACGACGCTGACCAAGGAGATGTTCTTGAACCATCTCTATGGCGGCATGGATGAACCGGAGCTGAAGATCATCGACGTGTTCGTCTGCAAGCTGCGCAAGAAGCTGACCAATGCCACCGAGGGCGAGAATTATATCGAGACCGTCTGGGGCCGCGGCTATGTGCTGCGCGATCCGACGGAGGGTGCCGCGGTGGCGAAGGCCGCCGGGTGAGGGCTGGACGGCGCATCCTGCTTCTGGGCGGTGGCCATGCGCGGCCACCCCTGCTGAAACGCCTGTCCGCCCTGGCGGTGCGCGGGCATGGGGTGACCCTGCTGGCGCCGGCACCGCAGATCTGGGCGGAAGCCCTGCCGCCCGTCCTGTCCGGCCGCATCGATCCCGCCATTGCCCGCCTGGATGCGGGCACCATGGCCCGCGACGCCGGGGTTTCCTTCATTGATGATAACGTGCTGGGCCTGGAGCTGAAGGCCGGGCTGGTGCATCGGCATGAGGGGGAGCCGGTCGGTTTCGACATTCTGTCCATCGCGCCCGATGCCGGCACGCGGCCGCTGGCCGGTACGGCCGGCCATGCCCGCTGCTTCGCCACGCGGCCGCTGTCGCGGCTGCTGGACCTGCGCGCTGCACTGGAGGCGCGGTTCGACCAGCATCCGGGCCGGGTGGTGGCGCTGACCATCGCCGGCGGCGGGGTGGAAGCGGTGAGCCTGGCCCTTTCCATCATCGCACTGGCGGCCCGGCGGGGCGGGCATGTTTCCATCACCATCCTGGCGCGCGGCCGGCTGCTGACCGGCCTGCCGGCGCGGGCCGGGGTGCGGCTGCTGGAATGTCTGGCGGCCCATGGCGCCATCCTGCAGGAAATGGCCCCGGTGGCGGCGGTGGAAGGGAATGAGGCGGTGCTGACCGGTGGCGACCGGGTGGCCTTCGACCTGTTTCTGAATGCCACGGGTGCTGCCGGCCCCGCCTGGCTGCGGACCAGCGGCCTGGATGTCGATGGCGACGGGTGCCTGCGCACGGATGAGAAGCTGCGCGTGGCCGGGCTGGACCACGGGTTGGCGGTGGGGGAGGGGGTGCGTCCGGCCGGCGGCCGTCATGCCGGCTGGGGTGTGCTGGGCTATAACCTGCAGGCCCTGGCCACCGACCTGGTGCCGCGCAAGGCACCGCGCCATGGCCCGCCCCTGTTCGTGGATCTGGGCAATGGCGAGGCGCTGGCGACCTGGGCCGGGCGCTGGACCCTGGGGCGGCCGGCGCTGTGGGCCTTGCGCTGGGCGGAGGGGCGGTGGTTGCTGTAACCGCAAGAACCGGGTCGCGGGGCGGGGTGGGAGGATGGCAGGGTTGGGCCGTCAGACACATCCCCGATGGAGTTTCCCCATGGCCTATCGCGTCACCGGCCTGCAATCCGCCCCCTTCGCCCCGTTGTTCGGCCTGGATGAAGCGGCGCTGGCCGCCCAGGGTGTTCGCCGCATGGTGGCGCCCGATGATGGGCTTTATCCCTGCCGTGTCACCCTGGCCGATGTGCCGGCGGGAACCCCGGTCCTGCTGCTGTCCTATCAGCACCAGCCATCCACCGGCCCCTATCGCGCCGAAGGGCCGATCTTCGTGACGGAGGGGGCGGCGGAGACCGTGGTGGCGACGGATACCGTGCCCTTGATGATGGAGAAGCGCATCCTGTCGGTCCGCGCCTATGACGGGGACGATATGATCGTCGATGCCGATGTCGTGGAGGGCAGGGCGGCCGACGCGCTGTTTCGGCGGTACCTGGACCTGCCGGACGTGGCCTATCTGCATGTGCATCTGGCAAGGCGCGGTTGCTATGCCGGGCGGGTGGAGCGGGGATGAGGTCGACGCTCAGCCGACCTTGCGCTCCACCGTCGCCGCCTCCATGGTGCGGGCGATGGGGAAGCGGATGCAGACGGCGGTGCCCTTGTCGGGTGCTGTCTGGATGACCAGCGTCCCCTCATGCAGCCGCACCAGGGCGTTGACCAGCGACAGGCCCAGGCCGGAGCCGCCATGGCCCTTGGCCAGGCCGCCTTCCAGCTGCGTGAAGGGTTCCAGCGCCCGGGACACCAGGGCCGGGTCCATGCCGATGCCGGTATCGGCCACGGTCAGGCACAGGCGACGGTCGGGTTCCAGGGTCGCCACCATGCGGACCTTGCCGCCGGCCGGCGTGAACTTCACGGCGTTGCCAACCAGATTGATCAGAATTTGGCGGATGGCGCGTTCGTCGGCCATCAGGGCCGGCAGACCGGCATCCACCTCCAGCGTCAGGCCCAAACTGTTGCTTTCGGCCAGCGCCAGCATCAGCCGGTGCACGCCGCGCATCACACGGGGCAGGTCCAGCGGCTGTTCGCTCAACTGGAACTTGCCGGCCTCCAGCCTGGAGAAATCCAGCACATCGTTGACCAGGGCCAGCAGATGCTTGCCGCCATCATGAATGTCGCGGGCATGTTCCACATAATGATCGTCGATGGGGCCATAGGCCTGGTCGGCGATCAGCTGGGAAAAGCCGATGACGGCGTTCAGCGGCGTGCGCAGCTCATGGCTCATGGTGGCCAGAAACTGCGACTTGGCCAGGTTGGAATTGTCGGCCTCCACCTTGGCCTTGCCCAGTTCCTCCAGCAGCAGGGAATGGCGCTGGATCTCCGAGGTCACCCGGTCGATGACGCGGTTATACTGGGCGGCGATCAGTTCGACATCCGACTGCGGCTCCACATGCACGGGCCGGTCGAAATTGCCCTCCTGCCGGTGGCGCTCCATCTCCGCCGCCAGATCCAGCATGGGGGAGGTGGCGCCATGCTCCGCCACGTTCAGGCCCAGGCGCTCCGCCTCCACATCAATGCGCAGCGGGAAGACCCGGTTGATGACGCGCAGTCCGACATAGCCGCTGCCGAAGGTGAAGGCGCCGCAGGCCACGACGCCCAGCGCCTGCACCCCCAGCTGTTCCCAGCGGCCGAGCCCGGTGCCGAACAGGGTGACGTCGCCGAACAGCGCCACCGACAGGGTGCCCCAGATGCCGGCGAACA
Organism: Niveispirillum sp. GW835-FHT14G11; assembly: GCF_058793615.1. Taxonomy (NCBI): domain Bacteria; kingdom Pseudomonadati; phylum Pseudomonadota; class Alphaproteobacteria; order Rhodospirillales; family Azospirillaceae; genus Niveispirillum; species Niveispirillum sp. GW835-FHT14G11. Next base: position 25,532 of record NZ_JBXAFZ010000020.1, on the reverse strand, counting down.
GATGCACGGGCACAGCCCCCACGGCATCGTCGATCTTCAGCCGGTCCATCAGGGCGCCGCCGGCGATGACGATGATGCCGGCGATGGCGCCGATCAGCGCCGCCGAGCCCGTGCCCACCACCAGGGCGCCGGCGGTGATACCAACCAGCCCGCCCAGGATGCCGTTGAGGAAATGTTCGACCCGCGGCTTGGGCTCCATCAGCACGGACAGGAAGTGCCCGGCCAGCCCGCCGGCACAACCCGCCACCACGGTATTCAGCAGCACGCCTGGCGCCTTGTCCAGGTCGCCCAGCACTGACCCGCCATTGAAGCCCAGCCAGCCGAACCAGAGGACCAGTACGCCCGATGCCGCCATGGTCAGGTTGTTGCTGCCCAAGGCCCGCACGCCGGGATCAAACCGGCCCGTGCGCGGCCCGATGACCAGCACCGCCGCCAGCGACAGCCAGCCGCCCACCGAATGCACAACGGTGGAACCGGCGAAATCGATGAAGCCCATCGCGGACAGCCAGCCCTGGCTGGCCGGTCCCGCCATGCTGCCCCAGGCCCAATGGCCGAAGATGGGATAGATCAGCGCCGAGAGTACCGCAGAGACGATGATGTAGCTGCCATAGCCCATGCGTTCGGCCACGGCCCCCGAGACGATGGTGGTGGCCGTGCCGCAGAACATCATCTGGAACAGGATGAAGACCAGCGGCGTGGCGGCATCCAGATGGTCCGGCATGAAGCCGCCGACGCCGATCAGGCCCAGCCAGCTGGGCCCGAACATCAGGGCATAGCCGAACAGCCAGAACAGGAAGCCGGCGATGCAGAAATCCATCACGTTCTTGATGGCGACATTGATGGAGTTCTTGGCCCGGACGAACCCGACCTCCAGCAGGCAGAATCCCAACTGCATAGCGAAGACCAGGGCCGTCGCTGTCAGGACCCATACATGAATGACCGGATCATTCGTCATCCACACTCCACCCGCATCCATCCCCTGCCCGTCAAGGGGTGGCGTCGGAAATATTGGAAATGATTATTGTTTCGAACCGCTAACATCCATGCCAACACGGATCATGCTGCATTGCAATCGAACTTTCATACCAATTATGCGGGTGCGTATGTGTGTAAATGCATGCCGGGGCTGGGATATGGCGCCGCCTGGCCCCATGTTAGGGCGATCCGATTTCCGCCAACCCATGGACACCAAACGATGAAGTACCTGCATACCATGGTCCGCGTGACCGACCTGGAACAGTCGCTGGATTTCTACCGCGACAAGCTGGGTCTGAATGAGACCCGCCGCAGCGAGCATGCGGCCGGCCGCTTCACCCTGGTCTATCTGGCGGCTGCGGAGAACCCGGAGGCCGAGATCGAGCTGACCTATAACTGGGACCCGGAGGTCTATACGGGCGGGCGCAATTTCGGCCATCTGGCGTTCGAGGTGGATGATATCTACGCCACCTGCCAGTCGCTGCTGGACAAGGGCGTCACCATCAACCGCCCGCCGCGCGACGGCCGCATGGCTTTCGTCCGCTCACCGGACAATATCTCGATCGAGCTGTTGCAGAAGGGCGGGGCCTTGCCCCCGGCCGAGCCCTGGACCAGCATGGCGAACATTGGCGTGTGGTGATCGGGGGGGCGGGCCGTCAGGTCCGCCCCTTTTCACACCATCGCCACAGTGACGGCAGCCTGATCCACCGTGCGGCGATCCACCGCGATGGTCACATTGTGGCCCAGCAGGGACAGGAACCGCAGCAGGCGGTCGGTGGAGAAGCCGCTGATCCGCCCGCGCAACAGGGCGGATATCTTGGCCTGATCGGTGCCCAGCAGCGTCGCGGCTTCCTTCTGCGTCAGGCCGCGGGCCTGGATGATGCCGGCCACGGCATGGCAAAGATTGGCCTTTACCAGATCCTGTTCAGGATCGGGTAGGCCCAGATCCGCGAAGATGTTCGGTCCGCCTTGGGTGATCTCGTCCATGTTCAACGCGCTTTCATGCTGTGCCGATGGCGTTCTTCGGCCAGTGCCAGACGGGAATGGACCAGTTCCATATCGTGCCGGGGTGTCTGCGCCCCCCGTTTCGATTTCTTCTGGAAGGCGTGAAGCACATAGACGGCCTTCGCGAAACGGACAGTGTAGACGGCGCGATAGGTGTCGCCATCATGGTCTTCCACGATCTCCAGCACGCCGGCCCCGCCGAAACCCTTGAGCGGCTTCACGCTTTCCGCCTTGCCGCCCTTCTGGGCCAGCAGCAGGGCCGAACCCATGTCGCGCTTCACGGCATCGGGGAAATTCCGCAGGTCCCGCAGCGACGATCCGATCCAATGCAGCGGCTTCAAGCCGTCGGCTGTGTCCATGGCCCCCATAATATGCCAGTTTTGGCATATTGTGAAGTCATCACACCGCCATGTTGTCCAGCAGCCGCACAGCCCCCAGGCGGGCGGTGCAGATCAGGCGACCGGGGCCGGGCGCGGCCAGGGGTTCCAGGGTCGCGGCATCGACCAGGGCCAGGTAATCCACCGCCGTGAAGCCCGCCGCCAGCAGGGCGGCGGTGCCGTCGGCCAGCACGGTTTCCACCGCCCCGCCGGCCCGCAGCCGGTCGATGGCGGTACGCATCACCCGGTTCAGCTGTGCGGCCACCTGCCGCTGGTCTGGCGACAGATAGGCGTTGCGCGAGGACAGCGCCAGGCCATCGGCCTCGCGCACGGTCGCCACACCGTCGATGGTGACGGGGATATCCAGGTCGCGGACCAGCTGGCGGATAGTGCAGAGCTGCTGATAATCCTTTTCCCCGAAGCAGGCGACATCCGCGCCGGCCTGGAGCAGCAGCTTGGTCACCACCGTCGCCACGCCCTGGAAATGGCCGGGGCGGAAGGCGCCCTCCCAGCGGCTGGTGACGGGGCCGACATCGATGCTGGTGGCGAAGCCTTCCGGATACATCACCGCCACATTGGGCGTGAACAGCAGGTCGCAGCCGGCCCCCGCCAGCTTGGCGGCGTCGCCGGCCTCGTCGCGCGGATAGCGGGCGAAATCCTCGTTGGGGCCGAACTGGGTGGGGTTCACGAAGATGGTGGCGATCACCCGGTCGGCCAGCGCGCGACCCCGGCGCACCAGGGTCAGGTGCCCGTCATGCAGGGCGCCCATGGTGGGAACCAGGGCCACGCGCAGACCCTGGGCCCGCCAAGCGGAGACCTGGGCGCGCAGGTCGGCGACGGTGCGGACGATGGGCAGGGACATGGATCGGTTCCCGGGCAAATGGGCGCAAGCGGTTACGGAGGTAGGCATTCAGCCGCCCTGCCGCAAGCGTTATTCCGCCATGTGGGACCTGATCTTGCGCAGGACCCAGCCCAGGATCGGCAGCTCTTCATAGAATTCGCGGCCGGCATCCCAATGATCGACATGGCTGGTGACGTGGCCCGCCAAGTCGAAACGTACCTCCGACATGCCCTCGATCGTGCTGGGTCGCGGCTGGCCCCTGCGGCGGAAGACGAAGCCCCAGCGCAGATACGCCGTCTGTTCGGAAACGGCATGGTCGCGCACGATGAAGCGCGGCTGTTCCAGCATTTCGAACAAGCCGGTGAATACCGACTTCATGCGATCGCGGGACCGGAACTCATTGAACGGATTCTTGAAATACACATCCGGCACGACCAACCGGTCCAGCCGCGCCAGGGTTTCCGGGCGCAGTTCCTGGAAGAAGCGGATATAGGCTGCCAGCGCCTGATCGACCGGGACCTGTCCATTCACCGACATGCGCGCCTTGATCCAGTCCGTTTTCCATCCACCCGCTCCCGGCTCTCTCTCTCGGCACGGTTCGACGGATGATCATGGAATACAGCGCATCCGGAAATCAGCGCAACAGCAGAAGCGGGCGGGCGCGGTGGTGCGGGAACTTAGCCACCGGGCGTGGCTTTTCGGTTCCGTTTGCCAGCAACCCGGTGCGCGCATGGAACCTTCGTGCCCCTATCCTGTTTTGCCGTCGAAGGTCACCCATCAGGAGTGACCCCCGCGTGGCACAATGAGACGGAGAGACATCATGCATAAGGATATTCTGCGCAATACCGCCCTGGCCGCCCTGCTGCTGGCCACCCCGCTGGCGCTGACGGCGTGTGACAACAAGGGCCCGGCGGAGCGCGCCGGCGAGAAGATCGACGATGCCACCGAGAAGGCCGGCGAGAAGCTGGAGGATGCGCGCGACAAGGCCGGCGAGGCCGTGGAAGATCTGCGCGACAAGGCGGACGCCGCCATGGAGAAGGCGGAAGACAAGAAGTGATTGGGGGTTGGGAAGGGGCTGTCGGAATTGATCGACAGAGATGCCCCTTCCCGCCTCCCCGGCGAAGGCCGGGGCCCAGGATCACAGGCCCGACCTTTCAGCGGCGTTGATCAACGCCGCTGGGAGGAGGTTTTCCTTGTGGCCCCTGGGCCCCGGCCTTCGCCGGGGAGGCGAGATAGGGGAGTGTATATATAAGCAATTTCAATATGATGCCCAAGTGCGCGTAAAGCTCACACCCCCAACTTGCGCCGCACGTCGTAATCCTTGCCCTTGGCCCAGCGCTCGATGAAGCTCGACAGCTCGGCGTCGGGCTTTTCCGGCAGCATCACCATCAGCTTTACATAGAGGTCGCCCGTGACCTTGCGCTCCGGGTTGGGGATGCCCTTGCCCTTGAGGCGCAGGACGGTGCCGCTATTGGCACCGGCCGGCACCTTCACCGCGACCTGGCCGTCCAGGGTCGGCACCTTGATGGCCGCTCCCAGCACTGCCTCCTGCAAGGTTACCGGTACGTCAAGGTGGATATCATCATCCTTGCGGGTGAAGAGCGGGTGGTTGTCGACCAGCACCTCCACGATGGCGTCGCCGGCCCCGGCCCCGCCCAGCCCGGCCAGACCCTGGCCCTTCAGGCGCAGCTTGGTCTGGTCGCGGGTGCCGGGGGGGATATTGACCTCGATGGTCTTGCCGGTGGACAAGGTCAGGCGGCGCTTGGCGCCCAGACAGGCATCGGCGAAGCTGACCGAGACAGAATAGTTGACGTCGCTGCCCTTGGCCTTGACCCCGGCCCCGCTGCCGGCCGAATAGCGGCGCTTGGTGGCCCCGAATATATCGTTGAAGATATCATCGGCGAACGGGTCGTCTCCCGACTCACCAGCACCAGCCCGCCCGCCGGGACCGCGTGCACCAGCCCCCGCACCATTGCGGCCGGCATTCTGCCAGGCGCGGCGGAAGCCGCGGTCGGGCCGCTCGCTGCCGGCGGCGTCGATCTCCCCTTTGTCGAACCGGGCCCGCTTGTCCGGGTCGGACAGCAGGCTGTAGGCCCCGTTGACCTCCTTGAACTTCTGTTCAATGTCGGGGCGGCCGGGGTTCAGGTCGGGATGGTACTGCTTGGCCAGGCGGCGGAAGGCCTGCTTGATGTCGTCGGCCGAGGCACTTCGTGTCACGCCGAGGACAAGGTAGGGATCGCGCATGGTCACCAGATGCGAAGAAAAGGAAACTTCTGCCGCATCCTACGCCCCGGTGGCCCCCGGTCAAGCCGCCCGACAGGCGCCGGACAACTCATCCGTATAAAAACCCGCGCCGGGGGATGCCCGGCGCGGGGGGAAGTGTTTGTGAATGGTTCAGCTGACGATCTTCCAGCTGCCGTCGGGCTGCTGGCAGGCGCGGCCGAAGGCTTCCTCGCTGCGGCCGCCGACGATGATCGTCTGCTGATATTCGCGGCAATAGGCGCCGGTGCCGGCCTGGCGGCCTTCCTGCGTCGGCGTCACGATGACGCGGTTGGAATTGTTGGGATTGTCCCAGACGATAGGCTGGTTCAGCGGCGCATTGAACGAGGCATAGGTGTTGCGCTCCAGGGCGGCGCGGTCGGCCTTGTCCAGCGAGGCGCCCACTTCCGACCCGATCAGCGCACCCAGCACCGCACCGGCGCCCGTGGCCCACAGCTTGCCCGAACCGCCACCGATCTGGCTGCCGGCCAGGCCACCCATCAGGCCGCCGATCACGGCGCCACCCGTCTGCTTGTTGCCGCCGGTGCTCTGACAGCCGGCCAGCAGGGCCACCAGGGCGGTGGCGACAACGATCTTCCTCAGCATTCTTCAGGACCTTTCTTGGATCATGCTTTCCCCCTTCAACCATTCGCCGTCGGGCGTTTCCGCCTGCGGACGGGTGCCATGCGGGGGACGGCATGGACAAACAACCCATGCTGCTTATCCTCCAGATCAATTCAGGCGCAACTATGACGAAGAAATGCCATGACCTTGGAAAATGCCACCGATCCCTTCGCGCAGTTCCGGGCCTGGTTCGCCGAGGCCGAGACGGCGGAGATCAACGATCCCAACGCCATGTCGGTGGCCACCGTGGGCGCCGATGGCCGCCCGTCGGTGCGCATCCTGCTGCTGAAGGGCCTGGATGATCGCGGCTTCACCTTTTTCACCAACACCCAGAGCCGCAAGGGCGACCAGTTGGACGCCTGCCCTTTCGCAGCATTGACCTTTCACTGGAAGTCGCTGCGCCGGCAGGTGCGGATCGAGGGGCCGGTGGAGCGGGTGAGCGACGGGGAGGCCGATGCCTATTTCGCCAGCCGCCCGCATGGCAGCCGCATCGGCGCCTGGGCCAGCCAGCAGTCCCGGCCCCTGGACAGCCGCGCCACCCTGGAACAGGCCGTGCGTGACACGGAGGCCAGGTTCGGCGACATCGTGCCGCGCCCGCCGCACTGGACCGGCTTTCGCGTCATTCCCGACCGGGTGGAATTCTGGCAGGATCGCGAGTACCGGCTGCATGACCGTATCCTGTTCACCCGCGCGGGTGAGGGGGAATGGGCCCGGGGCCGGCTTTACCCATAAGGAATGGTGACCAGTGGCGGACAAGGTGGATGCGACGGAGCGGTACCGGCGACTGGCCACCTATGCCAGCGTCGCCGTGGCCCTGATCCTGATCGCGGCCAAGCTTGCCTCCTACATGGCGACGGGTGCTGTTTCCATCCTGTCCTCGCTGATGGACAGTTCGGTCGATCTGCTGGCCTCTGTCGTCACCCTGCTGGGCGTGGCCCAGGCGCTGCAGCCGCCCGACAGCACCCACCGTTTCGGCCATGGCAAGGCGGAGCCGCTGGCAGCCCTGGCCCAGGCGGCCTTCGTCGCCGGGTCGGGCGTGTTCCTGGCCTATGAAGGGGTGGGGCGCCTGGCGGAGCCGCGGCCGGTGGAAAGCCCGGAACTGGGCATCGTCACCATGGTGTTCGCCATCATCATGACCGGCCTGCTGCTGGGCATGCAGCGCTTTGTGATCCGGCGGACCGGATCGATGGCGATCGCGGCCGACAGCATGCATTACAGCGGCGACCTGCTGATGAATTCCGCGGTCATCGCGTCCCTGGGCCTGACCGCCTGGACCGGCTGGCCCTATTGGGACCCGTTATTCGCGCTGGCCATCGCCACCTTCCTGGTCTGGGGATCGACCCGCATCCTGCGCGCGGCGCTGGGCGTGCTGATGGACCGGGAATTGCCCGACCAGGAGCGGACCCGGATCAAGGAGGTGGTGCGCGGCCATGCCCAAACGCGCGGCCTGCACGATCTGCGCACCCGTTCCACCGGCATCGGCCAGCATATCGAGTTCCATCTCGAACTGGACCCCGACCTGACACTGGCTCAGGCCCATGACATCACCGACGAGATCGAGCGCGAGCTGCGCACGGTGTTTCCCAATGCGGAGTTCGCCATCCATCAGGAGCCGGCGGGGCTGGATGACGAGCGGCTGGATCACCGGATACGGCGGTGATTTTGCATCATCTTTTTCGCGCCATCCCGGCTTGTCGCCGCGATCACGAAGAGAGGGGTGTGGTAGTCATGCATCGCCCGGCCGAAAAGATATCCCAATGCACCCCCGCCATGACGGATTCGTGACCGGACCTGTGTGCCGCGTCACAGGAGCGCCGGCACGCCTGCCTTTATTTTTCTGGAACCTTCGGGGCGTCTGGCGGAATGTGTCCGCCGGAACCGGAGGCAGCAACGGCCGGGCTTGCCCGGCCCCAGGGGCAATGTCATGGAGTTCAAGGTTAAGTTCTGGGGCGTGCGCGGCACCTTCCCCTGCGCCTATGCCTCGCATCTGACCTATGGCGGCAATACCAGCTGCATCGAGGTCAATGCTGGCGATCGCACGCTGATCCTGGATGCCGGCACGGGCTTGCGCGCGCTGGGCAAGCGCTTCCTGCGCGACAAGGTGCGCAACGCCACCCTGCTGCTGAGCCATGCGCATTGGGACCATATCAATGGCTTCCCCTTCTTCGAGCCCGGCTATTGGCCGGAATTCAACCTGGACATCTTCGCCCGCGACCTGTCGGGCTGCGATTGCATCGGCGAGGTGCTGACCAGCTGCATGGAAAAGCCGCTGTTTCCCGTGCCGCTGACCACCATGCGCGCCAAGATGGCCTTCCAGAACCTGGCGGCCGGCGACCAGCTGGATCTGGGCCCCGGGCTGGTGGTGAAGACCGGTGACCTGAACCATCCGGGCGGGGCCCTGGGTTACCGCATCGAATATGGCGGCAAGGTCTTCTGCTATGTCACCGATACCGAACATGTGGCAGGCAAGCTGGATGAGAAGATCCTGCGCCTAATCGAGGGGGCCGATGTCGTGCTGTACGACACGACCTACACCGAGGAGGAATATGCCACCCGCGTCGGCTGGGGCCATTCCACCTGGAACGAGGGTGTGAAGCTGGTGCGCGAGGCCGGGGCCAAGCGGCTGTGCCTGTTCCACCATGATCCCGACCATGACGATACTGCCATGGCCGCCATCGAGCGCGAGGCCAGGCGCGCGTTGCCCGGTGCGTTCGCGGCGCGCGAAGGGGCCGTGCTGGACATGTTCAACCTGTCGGCCGAGGCGGCGGTGGCGGCGGAGTGAGTGGCTTTTCAGTTCCCTCAGGCGCCGGGCGCCGCCTCCGGCGGCTTGGCTCACGGCGCACGAGCGCCGGGCCGGCGGTCGCCGGCCTGCAGCGGTCATTTCAATGAAAGCTGATCACACCGCCAGTTCCCGCCAGCCGCGCCGGCGGACGGCGGGCATGAAGGTGGCGCTGACCGGGACCCGCAGGCCGCATTCCAGCCGGATGGCCCATTTGCGGCCGTCGCGGCGTTCCAGCCCCTGCACGGCGCGGGCGGCCACCCAATGGCCGCGATGCACCTGCTCGCCTTCCAGATGCGAGAGTTCGGCCAGCGCGTCGCGCAGCCGGTAGAGCACCAGCGGCTTGCGCCCGTCGGCCAGATGCAGGCGCAGGTAATGATCCTCCGCCTCCACCGCCATCAGTTGTGCGGCATCGATCACCCCGGCGCGGGTCAGCAGGCCATCGCCGGGCGTTTCGCCGACCCCGGTGATCCTGTCCGGTTCCAGCGTGGATACAGGCACGGGAATATCGGCTCCAGCCTTGTGCCGCGTCATGTTCAGGGCGGCGATAGCCAGCGCCAGGGTGAGGCCCAAGGCGGCGGCGCTGGCATAGACGGCGGCGTAATGCATGCCGCCCTTGGCACCTACCGCCATGTTGGCCAGCATCACCTCCACCGGCAAAGGCAGGTTGATGACCCCGACCCCGACCAGTGCCAGCATCATCATGGTGCGCGGCTGCGCGCCGAAGCGCCGCACCCCGAAACGGAACCACAGGGTCCATTTCAGCATGTTGATGCCGATCAGGCCCAGCCAATAAGGCAGGCGCAATTCGAAGGGATAGCCGATGGTGCCGAAGGGTCCTGCGATGGCCACCGCGACCGATGCGGCGATCCAGATCACCAGAAGATGGGACAGGGGCGGTGGGGACTGCATGGGGCGCCGGCCGGGGGAGTGACAAGGGTAGGCGTAAGATAATGGATGGACCCATCCGCTGCCACTCCCCTGGCACCCAAGATGGTGCCAATCCGTCACGGGGGTTTACGCCCACCCCCGGTTCCCGGATAAACTCCACGCCTCTTCAGGTTTGGTTGGAAAAGGTGCGGGATGGCGGACGGGCGTTGGCAGTTCTGGATCGACCGTGGCGGCACCTTCACCGACATCGTGGCCCGCCGGCCGGACGGCACGCTGCTGACCCACAAGCTGTTGTCGGAGAATCCGGAACGCTATCCCGACGCCGCCGTCGCCGGCATCCGCGAGCTGCTGGGCGTGCCGCCGGGGGAGGCGGTGCCGGCGGGCGATGTGGATCAGGTGCGCATGGGCACGACCGTGGCCACCAATGCCCTGCTGGAACGCAAGGGCACGCGGACGCTGCTGGTCATCACGCAGGGGCTGGGTGACCAGTTGCGCATCGGGTACCAGGCGCGGCCCAAGATCTTTGCGCGGCGGATCGAGCTGCCGGAACAGCTTTATTCCAGCGTGCTGGAGGTGCCGGAACGGGTGATGGCCGACGGAACCGTGCGCCAACCGCTGGATTTGGATGCCGCACGGGTGGGGCTGCAGGCGGCGTTCGATGCTGGATACCGGGCCTGTGCCATCGTGTTCATGCACGGCTATCGCTATCCGGCGTATGAGGCCGCTGTGGCGGCGTGCGCGCGGGAGATCGGCTTTACCCAGGTGTCGGCCAGCCATCAGGTCAGCCCGCTGATGAAGCTGGTGGGGCGCGGCGATACCACGGTGGCCGATGCCTATCTGTCGCCGATCCTGCGCCGGTATGTGGCGCAGGTGGCCGATGCGCTGCCCGGCATTCCGCTCTATTTCATGCAGTCCAATGGCGGGTTGACGGAGGCCGGACGGTTCCAGGGGCGCGATGCCATCCTGTCGGGACCTGCCGGCGGCATCGTCGGGGCGGTGCGCACGGCGGCCGCCGAAGGGTTCGACCGCATCATCGGGTTCGACATGGGCGGCACGTCCACCGATGTGTCGCACTATGCCGGGACGTATGAGCGCAGCCTGGAGACGGTGGTGGCGGGCGTGCGGCTGCGCGTACCGATGCTGCACATCCATACGGTGGCAGCGGGCGGCGGGTCGATCTGTCGGTTCGATGGGGCGCGGCTGCGGGTGGGGCCGGAATCGGCGGGGTCCAACCCCGGTCCCGCCGCCTATCGCCGCGGCGGGCCGCTGACCGTGACCGATTGCAATGTCATGGTCGGCAAGCTGCATCCGGATTTCTTCCCGGCCGTGTTCGGGCCCAATGGCGACCAGAAGCTGGATGCCGATGTGGTGCGGGAGAAATTCACGGCGCTGGCGGCGGAGGTGTCGGCGGTGACGGGGCGGGCGATGGGAGCGGAGGCGCTGGCCGAAGGCTTCCTGAAGATCGCCGTGGAGAATATGGCCAATGCCATCAAGCATATCTCCGTCCAGCGCGGGTACGACGTCACCCGCTATGCCCTGAACTGTTTCGGCGGGGCGGGGGGGCAGCATGCCTGCCTGGTGGCCGACGCGCTGGGCATGAAGATTGTTTACCTGCACCCGTTCGCGGGCGTGTTGTCGGCCTATGGTATGGGGCTGGCCGATCTGGGGGCATTGCGCGACCGTTCGGTGGAACTGGTCCTGGGGCCGGATGCGCTGGGGGAGCTGTCATCGGTGCTGACGGCGCTGGGGGCGGATGCGGCGGCGGAGCTGATGGCGCAGGGGGTGGATGAAGGGGCCATCCGCCTGATCCACACGGCGCGCCTGAAGGTGGCGGGCACCGACGCGACGCTGGAGGTACCGTTCGGGGCGGAGGGGGCGATGCGCGCCGCCTTTGCCGCCGAGCATCGCCAGCGCTTCGGCTTTGACGTGCCTGACCGGCCGCTGGTGGTGGAAAGCCTGTCGGCGGAGGCGGTGGCCGCCAGTGGCGAGCGGCTGGATGATGGGGTGCTGGCAGAGCCGAAAGCGCTGGCCGCCCCGCCGCCGCGCGCCAATGTGCCGGTATGGATCGGGGGGGAGGCGCTGTCGGTGGCCGTGCATGACCGCGACGCGTTGGCGCCGGGTGTGACTATCGAGGGGCCGGCGATCCTGACCGAAGCCACGGGCACGACGCTGGTGGAGCCGGGCTGGCAGGCGCGGGTGACGGCGCGCGGTGGGCTGGTGCTGCGCCGGGTGGTGGCGCTGCCGGCGCGGGTGGCGGTGGGCACGGATGCCGATCCGGTGATGCTGGAAGTGTTCAACAACCTGTTCATGTCGATCGCCGAACAGATGGGCCTGGCGCTGGAGAACACGGCGCATTCGGTGAATATCAAGGAGCGGCTGGATTTTTCCTGCGCGCTGTTCGATGCCGGCGGCAACCTGATCGCCAATGCCCCGCATATCCCCGTGCATCTGGGGTCGATGGGCGACAGCGTGCGCACGGTGATCAACGCGCGGCGCGACAGCTTGCGGCCCGGCGATGCGGTGATGCTGAACAACCCCTATCGCGGCGGCACGCATCTGCCCGACGTGACGGTGGTGACACCGGTGTTCGATCAGGCCGGTGCCGACATCCTGTTCTGGGTGGCCAGCCGCGGGCATCAGGCCGATATCGGCGGCATCACGCCGGGATCGATGCCGCCCGACAGCACCCATATCGATCAGGAAGGCATCCTGATCGATGATTTCCTGCTGGTCCGGGACGGGGTGCTGCTGGAGCGGGAGGTGGTGGCGCTGCTGACCGCTGGCCCGTATCCGGCGCGCAATGTGGCCCAGAATCTGGGCGATTTGCGCGCCCAGATCGCCGCCAATGCGCGGGGGCGGGACGAGTTGATGAAGATGGTCGATCTTTTCGGGATCGAAACGGTGGTTTCTTATATGGGGTACGTTCAACGCAATGCGGAGGAGCAGGTGCGCCGGGTGATCGGCGTGCTGAAAGATGGTCGTTTCGATCTCGAAATGGATAGCGGTGCGCAGGTGAAGGTGGCGGTGTCCATCGACCGGGATACACGGTCGGCGCGGATCGACTTCACCGGCACGTCGGCGCAGCAGCCGGGTAATTTCAATGCGCCGTCGGCCATCGTGCGGGCGGCAGTGCTGTATGTGTTCCGCACCCTGGTGGATGACGACATCCCGCTGAATGATGGCTGTCTGGCGCCGCTGGAGATCATCATTCCCGAAGGCAGCATGCTGAACCCGGCCTATCCGGCTGCCGTGGTGGCCGGCAATGTCGAGGTCAGCCAGGCGGTGACCAATGCGCTGTATGGGGCCCTGGGCGTGCTGGCGGCATCGCAGGGGACGATGAACAATTTCACCTTCGGCAACGACCGCTATCAGTATTACGAGACGATCTGCGGCGGGTCCGGCGCCGGACCGGGCTTTGCCGGCACCGACGGGGTGCATACCCACATGACCAACAGCCGCCTGACCGATCCGGAGGTGCTGGAATGGCGGTTCCCGGTGCTGCTGGATCAGTTCCGGCTGCGCGCGGGATCGGGTGGGTCGGGCCGGTGGAAGGGTGGGGAGGGGGTGGAACGCCGCGTCCGTTTCCTGGAACCGATGACCGCCGCCATCCTGTCCAACAACCGCCGCATCCGGCCCTATGGGCTGGACAGTGGCGGTGATGCGCTGCCGGGGGCGGCGCGGGTGGAGCGGGCGGACGGGACGGTGGAACTGCTATCGGCCACGGCCAAGGTGGCCATGGCGGCGGGGGATGTGTTCGTGATCGAGACGCCGGGGGGTGGGGGGTGGGGGGCAGTTCAATAAGACTCCCCTCATCGCCTTCCCGGCGAAGGCCGGGACCCAGGGGCCAAAGGAGCAACGCGATACGCCGCATTGATCGGAAGCTGCTGCGATGTCGGGCTTGTGATCCTGGGTCCCGGCCTTCGCCGGGAAGGCGATAAAAGAGGAGGTTAATTACACTCCCTCACCCCGGATGCACCATATCGCCCGGCCGTACCCAGTCCTTGAACTGCGCCTCGGTCAAAAGCCCCAGCGCCTGGCCGGCCTCAAGCAGGGTCGTGCCCTCATGATGGGCCTTCTTGGCGATCCTGGCGGCGTTGTCATAGCCGATATGGGGGTTCAAGGCGGTGACCAGCATCAGGCTTTCGCTCATCAGCTTGGCGATGCGGTCGGTGTTGGCGCTGATGCCGACGACGCAGTTTTCCGCGAAGGAGCGGCTGGCATCGGCGATCAGCTTGATCGATTGCAGCAGGTTGTAGATCAGCACGGGCTTGAACACGTTCAGTTCGAAATGGCCCGTGGCGCCGGCATGGGTGATGGTGACGTGGTTGCCCATGACCTGGGCGGCGACCATGGTCATGGCTTCCGACTGGGTGGGGTTGACCTTGCCGGGCATGATGGAACTGCCGGGTTCGTTCTCCGGCAGGCTGATCTCCCCGATGCCGCTGCGCGGGCCGGAGCCCAGCAGGCGGATATCGTTGGCGATCTTCATCAGGGAGACGGCGACGGTGTTCAGGGCACCCGATGCTTCCACGATGCTGTCATGGGCGGCCAGCGCCTCGAACTTGTTGGGGGCGGTGACGAAGGGCAGGTCGGTGATGGCGGCCACCTCCGCCGCGAACGCCACGTCGAAGCCCTTGGCAGTGTTCAGGCCGGTGCCGACGGCCGTACCGCCCTGGGCCAGGCGCAGCAGGGCAGGCTGCACCGCCTTGACCCGGCCGATGCCATAGGCGACCTGCTGGGCATAGCCGCCGAACTCCTGCCCCAGGGTCATGGGCGTGGCGTCCTGCAGGTGGGTGCGGCCGATCTTGACGATGTCGGCGAACTCTTCCGCCTTGGCGGCCAGGGCGGCGTGCAGCTGTTCCAGGGCCGGGATCAGGTCATGGTGGATGCGCTCCGCCGCCGCGATATGCATGGCGGTGGGGAAACTGTCATTGGAGCTTTGGCCCCGGTTGACATGGTCGTTGGGATGAACGGGCTTCTTGGAGCCCATGTCCCCGCCCAGCATCTCGATGGCGCGGTTGGAGATGACTTCGTTGGCGTTCATGTTGGTCTGGGTGCCGGACCCGGTCTGCCAGACCACCAGCGGGAAATGGTCGATCAGGGTGCCGTCGATCACCTCGTCCGCGGCGCGCATGATGGCGTCACCCAGGCCGGCATCCAGCTGGCCCAGGGCGACATTGGCCTTGGCGGCGGCCTTCTTGACGATGCCCAGGCCGCGGATCAGGGCCGGCGGCATGCGCTCGCCGCCGATCTTGAAATTATGCAGCGACCGCTGGGTCTGGGCCCCCCAGTAACGGTCGGCGGGCACTTCGATCGGACCGAAACTGTCGGTTTCGATGCGGACATTGGCGGCCATGGGCCGGCCCCCCTCTGTTGCCAAAACGGAACAGGAGGGTAGCATGCCTACGACTGTTTCGCATGGGATGGTATTTGTTGTTCCCTCAGGCGCCGGGCGCCCGCATCCGCGGGCTTGGCTTACGGCGCATGAGCGCCGGGCCGGCAGTCGCCGGCCTACAGCGGCATTTATGCCGCTGTGTCAGCGGTACTGCGAACTCCATTCCCGGAACAAACGCTCCGCCTCGTCCGAGCCGGCCAGGATTTCCACCATGCGCAGGCCGTTGAACATCTGGCGCTGGGCCTCCGGCCCCATGGAGCCGTCGCGGTTGCGCGGTGCGTTGCGCAGGGAGGCGACGGTGTTGGTCACCACCTGCTGGCGTGCCTCGGTGATCTTGGCCGCCACCTCGCGCTGGATGCCCAAGGGACCTGCCAGCTTGGAGGAGCGGCGCAGGGCCAGGGCGAGCTGTTCGGCCTTCTTCACCGCCTCGTCGCTGGCGGGACCCGGTCCATGGCCGAACAGGGCCTCGGTCAGGCCCTTGTCGACATCGGCGCAGATATTCTTCAGGACGAACTGCCCGATCTCCGCCCGGGCATTCTTCACCTTGTTGGTGATGTCCTTATCCTTCAGGCTCTGCACCGTGTCGTTCACGGAATTCAGGCCGTCGGCCAGCCGTTCGGCGGCGGCGGCCAGGCTGGCCGGGTCGCCCTGCACCAGCGGGTTCTCGCGGTCGAAGTCCGATGTCTGGCGCAGCAGGTTGCCCACGACATAGCCCGACATTTCCCGCGTCAGGGTTTCCTTCTGGGCCACCGTACCGCCCAGGCGCACCTCGCCCAGCATGCGCAGCAACTCCCCCGGACGCTGCATGCGCGAGGCCAGGACCAGCAGCAGCGGCTGGGTCAGGGCCGCATCCTCCTTGCCCAGATCGATCAGGGCGTTGCGGATGGCCTCCACATGCGACTCGGCCAGATCCAGGATGGGCTTGGGCGGCAGGGCCGCCTTCAGCTTCTCGATCCGGAAGGCGACGGACAGCACCTGGCGCAATGTCTCCAGCTGGCGCTGCACATCATCATCGCGGCCGAACAAGGAAATCTTGTATTTCAGGTTGTTCTGGCATTCGGCGATGACCTTGCCCAATGCCTCCATCCCCGCCTGCCACAGCGGTTCGCACAGCACGGCGATGGCGGACCCGTCGCGATAATCGACGGTCGCGGCCTCGCGCTGCGTCTCCTGCTGCACCGGCAGGGGGATGAACTCCCTCACCGCCTGCCAGCAGGGGGCCAGGGTGGCGCGGCTGATACGGCTCAGCTTGCGGGTGTAATGATCCGGATCATCCAGCAGATCCTCCGCCGGCAGGAAGAAAAGCCGCGACAAAGCCGGCCGGCGTGGCGGGCGCAGGGTGGTCAGGCGCGGCCGCATGGCCTCGAACGCGTTGGAAATTTCCGGTTTGTCGCCCACCTGTTCCAGCAGGCGGTAAATCTGCAGCAGCTTGCGGTCGGGCAGGCGGGAAACATCGGCACCCAGCACGGCCCAGTCACTGGGGGGCTTGGTCGGGCCGGCGGGGGCGGGTTGCTTCTTGTCGTTCATTCTATGCCGCCCCTCAGCCCATGGCCGTCTTCAGCGCTTCAAGGCGCATGACGGCGTCCATGTCCAGCACGCCGGTGCGCCAGTCCTGATTCACCCGCACCCAGCGTTTCTGCAGACGCTGGATGGCGTCCAGGTCCAGGCTGTCGGTGGCGTGGCTGATCTCCTCCTTCGGGATCATGGGCAGCAATCGGGAAATGTCGGTGATGCTGGTCTGTCTGGTGGCGGACGGCTGGTCCTTCACGCTCTCCCACATGGCGATCAGGAATTCCCAGCCATCCAGCAGCCAGGAGATGCGGGCCACGAATTCCTGGATGGTTTTGTGCAGGGTCGGCGCGTCGTTGACGATCTGCATGGCGTCGCGGCAGGCGGCGTCCAGTTTGCCGATGCGCTGACGGGCCAGCGTCAGCGTGTGGTTGGCCACCGTCGATACATAGGTGCCCAGCATCGCCGCCTCCGACGGGTCGGTATCGGCAAAGGCTTGCGTACTTTCGGCAAAGGCGTGCAGCCGGTTGGCCAGCGCGCGCAGGCGGCCGGGCTTGGGCGCCTGGGGCAGGCCCACGGGCGTCACCGCCTCGCCCAGCTGGTCCACACGCATGGTCATGTCGTCGGGCTGGATATCGACCATGCCGGCCACCCTGGCCAGGGCCTGACGGGCCACGCGCTTGCTGTCATCGGCCGTCATGCCGGGGCGCAGCAGGTCGGCCGCACTGATATTGACCAGCTTCAGCAGTTCGGTGACCAGGATGAACTGGGTCAGCACCAGGTACTGCGCATCCTGATCCCGCAGCTCGGCGGCGCGGGTGGCGGCATCGGGGCCGCACACGCCGGTGGCCTGCACCGACAGGGCGCAAGCGCGGATTTGCTCGGGCGAATGGGTTTCCAGCTGCTCGATCGCTTCGAACAGCAACCGGTCGTGCAGCGTCAGGGTCATGACATTGGGCAGCCCCTTCCACGGCAGGACATAGGTGCCCTTGCCGGCCGTGAAGTTGGGCAGCAGAAATTCAAACCGGTCATCCTGGTCGCGGCGCAGGCGGGCCTGGCTCAATAGCGGGGTGGTGAAGGGGACTGTGACACCGCGCTCCTCGAAAGTGGCGGGCGCGAAACTTTCCATCATCTTGCGGGTACGCCCGCCATCCGCCTGATCCGTCATCGCCGGCCAATCCGTCCCGCCTACCTGTCTCGCTCCCGCCGGTCGTCACCGATCAACGGGCCTCAGTCGCCAACGCCCCCTGCGGGGCTTGGGCTTGCGCCGCATGAGCAGCGCGGCGGCGGTCGCCGCAGACCCGGCCACCGAAGAGCGGCCGGTCCGTGCGCAATCGCAGCATGCCTTTTGTTATATCTCGTATTTTAGCGAGTTGGACAATTTTCCGTGAGCCCAACCGGTGATTTCAAGACAAGTGCGGCGCAGTGCTGGCGTGCGGATGGCACCGGCTTGACCAGGGGTCGGGCGGGTGCCTACATTTCCCCTTGAGAGGCGATCCGCGACAGGCGGGCGCACCCTGACACGACCGAACCCCCTGAGGGAAAAAATGGCTGATATCATCAATGTCACCGACACCAGCTTCGACGCCGACGTGCTGAAGGCCGAAGGTCCGGTTCTGCTGGATTTCTGGGCCGAGTGGTGCGGCCCCTGCAAGATGCTGGCCCCGAGCCTGGAACAGCTGTCCGGTGAACTGGACGGCAAGGTCTCCATCGCCAAGCTGAATATCGACGAGAATCCGACGATCCCCAGCCGCTATGGCGTGCGCGGCATCCCGACGCTGATGATCTTCAAGGACGGTCAGGTTGCCGCCACCAAGGTCGGCGCCCTGCCGAAGGCGCAGCTGAAGACCTGGATCGAGCAGAGTCTGTAAGCGGCGTCGGTTCCTGAAAAGCCCGCCCTGTGAAGGGCGGGCTTTTTTGTTGGGCGAGTGTCTTCTCAACTTTTTCCGTCATCCCGGCGACAAGCCGGGATGACGAGGGAGGGAAGATCGCAGGAGGAGTGGGACATCACCCCCGCCCCTGCTGCGCCGCCCAATCGTCGCGCAGGATGGCGTAAAGGACGTGGTCGGCCCATTTGTCGTTGATGCGCAGATAGGCCCGGGCATAGCCTTCCCGGGTGAAGCCCACCTTTTCCAGCACGCCGCTGCTGGGCTGGTTCGAGGGCAGGCACGCCGCTTCCACCCGGTGCAGGCCCAGCTGCCCGAAGGCAAAGGATAGCAGCAGCCTTGCCGCCTCCGACGTATAGCCGCGCCGGGCGAAGGGGCGGCCGGCCCAATAGCCCATGGACCCCATCTGGGCCACACCACGGCGGACATTGGTCAGGCCGATGCCGCCCACCACCTGCTCCGTCCGCTGTTCGAAAGTCAGAAAACTGTAGGTCTCGTCATCGCGCCATTCGGCGGCCTGACGACGCAGGCGACGGTTGAACGAGGTCTGGGTCAGGGCGTCGGGCGGCCAGGTCGGCTCCCACGGGACCAGGAATTCGCGGCTGGCCTCCCGCAGCTCCGCCCATTGCTTCCAGTCGCGCGGCTGGGCGGGGCGGATGAAGACTTGGGCGCCGTCGATGCGCAACGGCGGGGGGCTCAACAGACCATCAGGGATCAAACGGATCATCCTGTTCCTGTCCCCCCGCTGGTCGGCTGTTTCTTGATTAGATTCAGTCTATGCAGGTTTGCCTCACGCCGCCAGCCGGCTGGTGACGCTGTCCAGGCTTTCCAGCCCGTCCAGCGGACCCAGCGCCGTCAGGGTGGGAGCGGTGGCGAAGATCCGCTCCGCACAGGCCGCCACGGCCGCCAGATCCACCGCGTCCAGGCGCGCCACCGTTTCGGCCGGCGGGATGACGCGGCCATAGGTCAGCAGCTGGGAGCCCAGCTGTTCGGCGCGGTTGCTGGTGCTTTCCAGCCCCATCAGCTGGCTGGCCTTCAGCTGCGCCTTGGCGCGGGCCAGCTCCTCTTCCGTCAGGCTGCCGGCCAGCTTGCGCACTTCCTCGCAGATGACGGGCACCAGTTCGGCCGTGCGGTCCGGCCCGGTGCCGGCATAGATGCCGAACACGCCGCTGTCGGCCATCGACCAGTTGAAACTGTGTACGGAATAGACCAGCCCGCGTTTTTCCCGCACCTCCTGGAACAGGCGGGACGACATGCCGCCGCCCAGCAGGGTGGAGAGCAGCATGGTGGTGTGCAGGTCCGGGCTGTTGGTTGACACGCCGTCGAAGCCCAGCAGCACATGCACCTGTTCCAGGTCGCGATCCTCCCGGAACTCCCCGCCGGTATAAAGCGCGGGTTCGGCCAGGGTCGCCTCGCCCTGGGGCAGATCGTTGAACAGGCGGGCGGCCAGTTCCACCACCTGTTCATGGGTGAGATTGCCGGACGCCGCCACCACCATGTTGGCGGGGACATAGCGGCCGGTCACATAATCGACCATGGCGGCGCGCGGCAGGTTTTCCACCACCTCGGCCGTGCCCAACACGGGGCGTCCCAGCCGTTGATTGGGGAAGGCCGTGGCCAGGAAATGGTCATAGACGATGTCGTCGGGCGTATCCTCCGCCTGGCCGATCTCCTGCAAGATGACCTGGCGTTCCTTTTCCAGCTCGCCTTCATCGAACAAGGGGTGCTGGACCATGTCGGCCAGGATGCCCAGCGCCAGACCCAGATCCTCCTTCAGGACCTTGGCGTAATAGCAGGTCTGTTCCCGGCTGGTATAAGCGTTCAGATGGCCGCCGACATTCTCGATCTGGGCCGAAATGGCGAAGGCGTCGCGCGTCGGCGTGCCTTTGAACAGCATATGTTCGACCAGATGCGCCACCCCGTTGGCGGCCAGCGGTTCATGCCGGCTGCCGACGCCGAACCACACGCCGACCGTCACGGTCTCGACATGGGGCATGGCGTCGGTGGCCACACGCAGGCCGTTGGGAAGGGTGGTGACGCGGGTGCCGGGGGCGGCGGGGAGGGGGAGGATGCTCAAATTATTCTCTGTTCGGTTCAGACTTGTCGGTTCAGACTTGGCCGCGCGCCACGCGGGACCGGGCGCGCACATGATCCTTCAATATCTGGATATCGTTCGGAAGGATATCCATCCTTTCTTCGCGTTCGTACAGATCGGCCAGATGGCGGGGCAGCGGCGGACGCACGCCGGTCGCCCGTTCCACCGCGTCGGGGAATTTGGCCGGATGGGCGGTGCCCATGACGATGACCGGGATGGCGGGGTCCAGCCCGGCGGCCCGCGCCACGGCCACGCCCACCGCGCTGTGCGGATCGACCAGATAGCCTGAGCCCTCATACGCCTCGCGCATGGTGGCCAGGGTCTGTTCGGTGTCGCAGCGGTACCCCGCGAACAGTTCGCGCACGCGGGCCAGCTGTCCCTGGCTGACCTCGAACCGGCCGGTCTGGCGGAAACCGGCCATGCACTGGGCCGTGGCTGCCCCGTCGCGATCCATCAGGTCGAACAGCAGCCGTTCGAAATTGGACGAAACCTGGATATCCATCGACGGTGACAGGGTGGGGACCACACCATCGGCCTTCATCTCGCCGCTGGCGAAGAAGCGGGCCAGAATGTCATTCTCATTGGTGCCGATGATCAGTTTGGCCACCGGCACGCCCATCTGGCGGGCGGCGTAGGCGGCATAGACATTGCCGAAATTGCCGGTGGGCACGGCGAACGCCACCTCCCGGTCGGGCGCACCCAGGGCCACGGCGGCTGCCACGTAATAGACGATCTGGGCCATGATGCGAGCCCAGTTGATGGAATTGACGGCCGACAGGTTCAACGCGTCGCGATAGGCCTGGTCGTTGAACATGGCCTTCACGGCGTCCTGGCAATCGTCGAACGTGCCCTCCAGGGCGACATTATGGACGTTGGACGACAGGACGGTGGTCATCTGCCGGCGCTGCACCGCCGACGTGCGGCCGCGCGGATGCAGGATGACGATGTCGACGCGTTCACGGTCGCGACAGGCCTCGATGGCGGCCGAGCCG
This sequence comes from Niveispirillum sp. GW835-FHT14G11, assembly GCF_058793615.1. NCBI lineage: Bacteria > Pseudomonadati > Pseudomonadota > Alphaproteobacteria > Rhodospirillales > Azospirillaceae > Niveispirillum > Niveispirillum sp. GW835-FHT14G11. Next base: position 3,904 of record NZ_JBXAFZ010000020.1, on the reverse strand, counting down.
GTATCGCCGCTGGTGGCGCCGACGATGGTGACGCGGCTGTCCTTCTTGGCCAGCACATGGTCGAACAGCTGGCCCAGCAGCTGCAACGCCACATCCTTGAAGGCCAGGGTAGGGCCGTGGAAGAGCTCCATCATCCATTCATTGGCACCCAGCTGCACCAGCGGCACCACGGCCTTGTGCTGGAACGTGCCATAGGCGGCATTCACCAGGCGGGTGAAATCTTCGCGCCCGATCGTGTCGCCCAGGAAGGGCAGCATCACCTCCACCGCCAGTTCGGCATAGGTCAGGCCGCGGAAGCGCCGCAGATCATCCGGGGTCAGTGTCGGCCACGCAGCCGGGACGTAAAGCCCGCCATCGCGGGCCAGGCCCGCCAGCAGGACATCGTCGAACGCCAGGGCGGGCGCCTGGCCGCGCGTGCTGATATAGGACACCTTCGTACCTCGACCCGATGCGGCATGATTTGCGGCGCGTACCCTAGCCAGCGCGGCACGCCCCCGCAAGGGCACCGGGTGCTCATCGGCTCATGCCTGATAGGAGGGGGATACATGTTCCTTCAATCGCCGGGCGGGCGCATCCGCGCCCCTGGCTTGACGGCGCATGAGCGCCGGACCGTCCGTCGCCGGCCATTGCAGCGCATGCCAAGGCCGGGCCGATCCGATTGAGCACCACCAAAAGCGGTAGGGATACCCTGTCCAACGTGTCGCAGTCCTGGGCTTCAGTGGTATCGGATCAGAGGTTTCCTTGCGCGTCGCGAACGTTTATCTTAAATGCCAGATAGAGTTTGATCCTATAGGTTGCATATTGGTTGTGCAGCCGCTGGCGGGGGCGACGGCAAGATGGGGTGGACGCAGGCCTTGATGATGGGAATGGTGATGGGCCTCGGCGCCTATCTCTTCACCTATCTCATGGGCCGTTATGCCGAAAGCTCCCTGCAATCCGGCCTCGACTTGAAGCGGATCGAGGAAGTTCTGCCCCGCCGCTCCCTGATGGAAGCCAAGTTCGACCTGCGCCGCAGTGACCGCAAGATGCGCCTGACGGAGCTTCAGTCCGAACTGGGCGAGCTGCGCCGCCGCCGCTTCCTCCAGGAAAAAGCCCTGGTCGATGCGCGGCGGGAGGCGAATTCGCCCGTGCGCATCGTCGGGCCGGAGGGGCAGACGCTGATCAAGTTCCGCGCCTGGATGGTGAACCGGCAGGTGCAGCAGGCCCTGACCGACCGCAAGCGCCATCCCACGCTGGACATGGAATGGGCCAATCCCCAGGTGATCGAGATCTGGGCCGACAGCCTGGGCGACGCCAAGCGCGACGTTGGCCGCATTTTCCCCATGCCGCTGGGTTTCTCCTTGCTGAACATCACGGTGGAAAGCGCCACGCCGGCTGCCGAAGCCGTGGCGGGTTGAGGGGCCGATGACCGGTCCCATCCTGCTGGTGGTGATGATCATCGCGGTGGCGTTCGCGATTGCGCTGGAGCAATCCATGCGCCGGGTGCGCGACACGCGCCGCCGTGTGACCCAGTTGCTCACCAAGCGTCAGCAGCAGGTGGAACGGCTGCGCGTGGCGGGGCGCGAAAGCCTGACGCTGGGCCGCGAAGTGCGCAATCAGCAGCGCACGGCCGACATGCTGATTGAGGAGATCAGCCAGGTCGATGGCGAATTGCAGCGTCTGGCCCACCCTGCCAACCGCACCTTCGTGCTGGACGAAAAGCGCGGTATCTCCGATGCCGGCTGGCATGTGACGGTGGAAGCACCCATGGTCAATGTCGGCCGCCACGGACCACCCTGGGAAGGCCAGCGCCGCTTCCGTGTCTGGGCGCCCGACGAGCACGCTGCCCGCGCCAAGGTGGAACGGCGCTTTGGCGCCGAACAAGGCTATGCCATCGTCTCTGTCTTCCCCGCCCCGCCGCCCGTGGCCAACCGCAATGGCGAGGGGGCGGTAGCGTGATCAGCCGGCGGCCTTGGCTTCCAGCACGGCCTGGCGCAGCAGGGGCAGGCGGTCATTGCCGAACACCATCTCGCGACCATTGACCACGAAGCTGGGCACACCGAAGCAGCCGGCGGCGACGGCGGCCCGGACATAGCTGTCCTGGAGGCGGGCGGTTTCCGGGTCGTCCAGCATGGGCTGGAACAGATGTGGCGCGATCCCGGCGGTGTCATTGGCGATCTTGATGCACAGCGCATCATCGGCCGGGCTGACGCCTTCGACGAAAAGGGCCTTCATCAGGGCGCGGGCGAAGACCTGGCCGGCATCGAACCGCCGGGCCGCCACGCAGGCCAGCGCCAGGCGCGGCGGGTTGGGCATGACCACATCCTTGTAGTCGCGCAGCGGCACGCCATAGAGCCGGGCGAAGCGCGCCAGATCGGTGCGGCGGTAATCGGGGCGGAACTGCCCGGAATGCGGCACGGCCTGTTCCATGTCATAGCCGGCGGCCTTGATGATGGCGCGGGCCGACACGGGGTACCAATCCACCCGGCAGCCGGTCTCGACCTGCAGCTTCATCATCTGCGTGCCGGCCAGATAGGCATAGGGGCTGGCGGGCGAGAAATAGAAATCGACGGTGACGGGACCGGGCATGGCGGTCGGTACTCCGCTGGGGTTTCAGGCGCGCGGCCAAGGCTTGCCAGCCTTGGCCGCCCGTTGCAAGGGCCAAGCGCGGGGGCCCGGAAAAGGCGAAATGCCGGGTTGTAAATCCCGTATTGCCAGGACGCCGCCCTTTGGGGCATTGTGCGCCCCCGCGCATGGTGGGGGCCTGTAGCTCAATGGTTAGAGCCGGCCGCTCATAACGGTCTGGTTGGGGGTTCAAGTCCCTCCGGGCCCACCAATTTTTTCAAGGGGTTAGCGTCGCCACGTTGGCGACGCTAACATCTCGTAAGTGAGCTGTAAGTGCAAAGGGCGTCGGCGGACGCTGGCGAACTCTGGTGTATCACCAGCGACTATGGACGCTCTTCCGTCCATAATGTGCAGCGGGCCTCGCGACTGAATCGCTGCTACCACCGAGAAACGGGGCAGCATGGACGGGCCCAGTGGAGACAGCACCCTGAATGTTCTTTGTGTGCGCCGGTCACGAAGCATTCACCGTCCAAGGCGTATGTAGCGCTACAAACAGATAGCTGGTAAAATCAGAGGGATTTCCACCCGAAGGTGTTGATGTGTCAACAGCAAGTCCGATCTCCACCGGCGGCGGTGGGGTTAGCCTGGAGAGCCGTGTTGTCGCCTATTTTATGGCGTCCATCTTGTCCGGCGGCTCGGTTCGGGGCCTTCCAGCAGGGTTTTCTCTTCGGCTCCAGCGCGCCGGCGATGGTCGCCCGCTTGACGACATTGTGATGATCGCCGAGACGTCAGGCGGACTTTTGTCGCTCGATTTTCAAGTAAAGCGGACTGTCCAGATCGGGGGCGGCGAGCTTTTCAAAGAGGTTATGGCTCAATGTTGGACGACCTTCAATCGGTCGGCATTCAGATTGGAGCATGATCGCTTCGGCATTATCACCGGCACTGAGTCCAGGACATTGGGGCACGCTGAGGAAACGTTGCGGTGGGCAAGGCATCGGGCCAGTGCAGAGGATTTCCTGTCAGATATCGCAAAGATCGCCAGCAAGCCGATGCAGGGGTTCGTCAAGGACGTCCGCTCGGCACTGGACACAGCAAACAGCGGGGACGTGGGCGATCTCCGTCTTTGGCAGTTTCTACGCCATCTTGTGCTGATGCCGTTTGATTTCGACCGTGAAGGCGGTTCCCGGGACAGGCTACACGCCATCGAGCGTTTGGGGCAGGTGCTTGCACCAGTCGATGTACCAAGAGCTGGCGATCTCTGGAACGCGCTTGTGGATCTGGCAGACTGTCCGCCGTCAGCCCCTTTGGGACAGAAGTGGCTGATTGCGTAAGGGAGGATTTCTGGCTCATCGTAGTGACC
>NZ_JBXAFZ010000019.1:0-103791 GCF_058793615.1 Niveispirillum sp. GW835-FHT14G11 | reverse complement strand
TCCTTGCGTCGTGCCATCGTGAAGCTCCTTTCGCATCTCACTATGGCCCAGCCGAGCACGGAATTCCCGATAGTCCCCATGATTCGCTTTTCCAGGAAATCGTCAGGCGGGTTCCCTCACCTTCCGCACTTACAATGTCGAGCCGTCCATCCGGCAGGTCGCGCGCCCGATCACGCATGGAGATGATACCGAAGCCTTTTGTTTTTGCGGTCATTTCGAATCCGATCCCATTATCGGCAATGGCCAGCATTGCGGCACTCCCGTCGATTGCCGCGGCCACGGTCACCCTGGACGCCTTGCCATGGCGCACCGCGTTCATCAGCGCCTCCTGCAAAATGCGCAACACCTGATGTTCCACATGCGCGTTGGGCTGGATGGCTCCCATATCACCCAATTCGATGTCGACATCGAACCGCCGCCTGAAATCTTCGGCGATCATGCCGACCCGGTTGTGAAGCGTACTGTCGCCGGTGCTGGTCGGGCGCAGCTGCGTGATGATCTCCATCAGGTCATGCTGCGCTTCCCGGTTGATGGTCTCCGCCTCCAGAATGGGCTCGCGGGCAGCCTCCAGCACGGTGGGATTGGCCTTGGCCGTTGCCAGTTGCAAGCCCAGCGCGAACAGCTTCTGCTTCACTGTGTCGTGCAGTTCGCGCGCCACGCGGTTGCGCTCGTCGCTGACAGCAAGGTTCTGCTTCAGGTACAAATAGAGTTCCAGATCATCCGCCATGTCGTTCAGATGCTGGCTATGCCGGATCAGCACATCGTCATTGGGAAGGGCGATGCGCGCGGTGAAATCACCCCGCCGCCAGCTTTCGGTCACATCATTCATTCGCCCCAAATGCCGCGTCACGTAATGGGCGGCCGCCACGCCGGAGGCGATGCCAATGGGAACGGAGAAGAGAATGACATAGCCCCATGCGCCGAGCAGGAAATCGAAGGTGCTCTGAATCTGTATCCAGGTATCGAACTCGGCAACATACAGGATGCGTACGCGCCCGATCAGCTTGCCTTTGCCGTCCTCAATAGGCATGTCCACCCAGATGGGGCCGTTTTCGACCATCCAGGTAACCTTGTCGGTCGCAGCCCGCTGCTGCTTCATCGCGGCGAAAAGCGGGGCCAGCTCCGCCGGAAGATTGACGGGATCGGATATGACAAGCCGGTTATTTTCGTCCTCTATTTGAATATAGACTTCGGGCCGGCTGGAATTGGTGATCCGATAGACGGATCCGCCGCTGACCTGTTCAATATTTTGGAGCTTCCTGCGGATATTCTCGCACGCTTGCTGGCGCCACCGCACATCGGTGACATCAAGGATCGCCTGCGCAACGGTGAGCTTTTCACTGGAGACCAGATCCCTGACATGCTCCAGGGTGACAGCCTTGCGGAAATCGCCATAATCCTCCGCGCTGTACTTGCTGACGCTGAGCAGCGTCATCGCGCAAAACGCCAGCAGCGTATAGATCACGGCAAATTGCAACCACAGGCGGCCGACAAACGCCGGGCAATGGTCGAGCCAGTTCTTCATGTTCCCGTGATGCTCCATTCCCACCCACCACCATACTGACGCTGGATCTGTCCGGCGCTGGCGGTCGCTCCTTGCAGATATCGACCCAGCATATCGGTTTTTCCGGCCTGCACATCGGTCTCAAGGCGGATGTGCAGGCCGGAAAAGCCCGTAGGATGCGGACGATCGGCACCCCGCTCCTGGAGCATTCGATGAAATATTCCAACATCTTCAAGACAGTAAGCACGCTCAAGGCCCTGAATTTCATACCACTTGCCGCGTCCATCACCCTGACCGTCTCCGCCAATGTGAAGGCACAGGAAACCGGCCCGCAACGGCAGCAGATAGCGGAACAGCAGGGAGAATTCGTTGCCCCCGTGCCGGGGCCGGGGATGGACTATGACTGGAAACTGTCAGTTGGCCTCGCCACCCTCTATATGCCAGCCTTCAATGGGGCCAAGGACTATCAGGCGATGGTCATCCCCGATATCAAGGTGGAATACCAGGATATCTTCTTCGCCTCGCTGTTCGAAGGGGTCGGCTACAACATCATCAACAGCGACGGCTGGCGCGCCGGCCCGATCGCGAAATTCGACTTCGGCCGACAGGAGGACGACAGCAACCCCTTCCGTGTCTCTGGCAAGAAGACCAGGGCGCTGAAGGGTATGGGTGATCTGAATGCCGCGCCGGAACTGGGCGGCTTCGTGGAATACAGTTTCGACCCGTTCAGCTACTCACTGGAGGTGCGACAGGCTGTCGGCGGACACAAGGGCGTCGTGGCCGACATTGGCGCGCAATATATGGGCATGACGGAGCAGTTCGGCCGGCCGGTGATCTATATGATTGGACCACAGGCGACCTTTGCCAGCGCGAAGTACAACAACGCCTATTTTGGCATCAACGCAAAACAATCCACCAATTCCGGACTGAGCCGATACAAGGCGGATGCCGGCCTTGTCTCCTACGGCGTTGGCGCCTTCATCATCACGCCCGTCACGGATACCCTGTCTTTGGGCCTGATGGCCCGCTACGACCGGCTGGCGCCCGAAGCCGCCGACAGCCCCCTCATCACGGAACGCGGCCGGAAGAACCAGTTCATGGCCGGCCTGCGCCTGACCTACGCGTTCGGCCTCTGACGCCGGTCCGCCGTTGCGACACGCCGGTACTCTGGCCCGTCGCAACGGCGGCATCAAGGCCCGCCATCCGTCATGTACCGGGCCTTGGGTGAAGGCAGCCTGGAACTGGAACGCCGGTATTGCTGCAAAACCTTGGTGAGTATCCAGTTTGAGCGGGTCTTCAGCATGGTCGGGGACGGCAAGGTGATCGAAAAGGAACACGTCCTATCGCCGGGCAACCTTGTTGAACTCAGCGTTTCCGGCCTGGACGCAATGTGCAACCGCCAACCCGGCCCATGTCCAGTTCCTGCTTGCCCCGAGGATCCGCACCCATTGCGGAGATATGGGTGCCAGGCTGGACCCACCGCGCCTGCACCAGGGGTGCACGCGTGGCGGTCGCGGTCACAAGGATATCCGCTGCCCGTGCCGTATCCTCCAGGCCGGCAGACGCGGCTTCGATCCCCAACGCCGCAATGACGCGCCCGGCGAAGGCGGCGGCCCGGTTGCCGGGCCAGTAGGTGCCCAGCTTCAGCCCGGCCAGATCGCGGTCGCCGATGACGCCGCTTTTGATCGCGAAGAAGCGGTCGGCAGCCCCGCCATGGCCAGTCACCACGGGGAACAGTTCGGCCCGCCCCTGTTCCAGCGCGATGAAAGCCGGTGTGAGCTGGAATTTTCCAATTATGATGCCGCCGACAATCCCGGCGGGTGTGTGGATGCCCCCGATTAAGCAAGAGGAATCTTCTGACATCGTATCGGCTACGAGGAGTTCGATCGGTCGTGTATCAGGCCTCGTGATGTGGCCTGAACAGGCCCCGCGCCGGTATGCTGTTCGAGAGGTGGGGACCAGCTCTACCTGCTCGGCACCATGGATTTCTGCCTCATCTGCGTTCCCTTCGGGTCACTACGGTGAGCCAGAAATCCTCCTTTACGCAATCAGCCGCCTCTGTCCCACAGGGCCTGGCCGCGGACACGCCGCTCCTACACCAGGCCATGGGACGTGATCTAATTCATCACTCGGCGTCCGGCTGTTGTTCGGGCGATGCGTTGAAGAAGGGGGCAAGCGCGAGACAACGGGTCTCGATGTCCAACAATTTCTGCCATTTCAGGGTCACGCCGAAGCGGCGAGCGTTCACCAATTGCGGGATGAGGCAAATATCCGCAAGTCCTGGGCTGTCACCGAAACAGAACAGATCGCTGCGGTCATCGATGAGGGCCGCACAGGCCGACAGGCCCTCCTCGATGCTGGTCCTGGCCCAGTTTGTCACCGCGTCCTCCGCGATGCCCAGCCCCCGGAGGCGGGCCAGAATTTTCAAGTTCTGGATGGGATGGGTGTCGCAGGCGATGATCTGGGCGAAGGCGCGTACCTTGGCCCGCAGCAGCGGGTCTGACGGAAGCAGCGGCGGCGTCGGTACGGTTTCATCAAGATATTCACAGATGGACAGCGACTGCGTCAGCACGTTCGGCCCAACCTCCAGCGAGGGCACCAGACCCTGTGGATTGAGGCGGCGATAGGCGCTGTCATTCTGCTCGTTCCGCCGCAGATGGTGGAAGGCATTCTGATAGGCAATGCCCTTCAGGTTCAGGGCGATGCGGACGCGGTAGGACGCGGTGGAACGGAAATAGCCATGCAGGATCATGGTGCCTCTCCTGTCAGCGTTTGGGGAGGAAAAAAACCACGAGGGCGGCCAGCAGGGACGGGATGATCGCAGCCAGGATCAGATCACGGCTGGACCAGCCCAGGGCCAGCAAGGCGCCCCCGGCGACCGGTCCCAGGATCGAGCCGACACGCCCCACACCCAGGGCCCAGCCCACGCCGGTGGAGCGGATGGAGGTGGGATAAGAGGATGCCGCCACGGCGTTGAGCGCGATCTGGCCGCCGACAATGCCGAAGCCCGCCAGCGCGGCACCGATCAGCAGCAGGGGGACGTTTGGTCCCGCCAGTGCGATGAGGGCGATGAACACGGCCGAGCCCGCATAGGCAAGCCCCAGGATGATCGCGGGTTCATACCGGTCGATGATGCGGCCCAGGATGATGGCCCCGCAAACGCCGCCCAGATTGAGCAATGCCGTGGAAAGGATGGCGGTTTCCAGGGACAGTCCCAGCGCGTGCAGCAGGGAGGGAAGCCAGTTGACCAGGAAATACATGACCAGCAGGTTCATGAAGAACGCGATCCAGACCAGCAGCGTCAGTTTGGCCCGCCCGGCGGCGAAAAGCTCCACCAGGGGGAACCTTGGGGCCGTGGCGGCGGCACTTTCATGCTGCACCTCCTTCACGAACTGATCGACCGAGGCGTCGGGATCGATCCTGGCCAGAATCCCGGCGAGCTTGCCGCCGGCATCGCCCCGCAGCGCCAGGAACCGTGCCGATTCCGGCAGCAGGATATAAAGTGCAGGCAGCAGGATCAGCGGCAGGAGCCCGCCCAATATGAAGACGGCCTCCCATCCATGCTGCGCGATCAACGGCGCGCTGATGATGCCGCCGATGGTGGAGCCCAGCGGAAACCCGCAGAACATGGTCATGACCATGGTCGCCTTCAGCCGGGCCGGCGCATATTCGTTGGTCAGCGCGATCAGGTTGGGCATGGCGCCGCCCAGCCCGATGCCGGTGAGCAGGCGGTAGATCAGCAACTGTTCGGTGTTGGTGGCGGTCGCCGTCAGCAGGCCGAAAAGCCCGAAAATGGCGCAGCAGAACAGGATCACCGCCTTGCGTCCGATGCGGTCGGCAACGGGGCTGAGGGTGAAGGCACCAATGGTAAGGCCCAGCAGCCCGGCCCCGAAAATCGGGCCGAACGCTGCCTTGTCCAATTGCCAGGCCTCGGCGATTGACGGCGCGACATAGGCGATGGCCTGCGTGTCGAAACCGTCAATGCCGGCAATGAGCGCACAGAGCGCGGCGATGCCGAACTGAAAAGCACCAGGACGTGCATTATCGATGGCTGAGGCCGAATTGGCCTGCCCGGTCATTCCTGCCATTTCCATCCTCCCAGGGCTGGCGCTTCTACTCGCCGTCGCCGCTGTCTTGCTTATTCCCCGGCCGGCGCGCCGATGGTGATCCTGAGCGGGGTCAGCCCGTCGATGGACACCGTGAGTTCATCCCCCTGGACCACGGGGCCGACACCGGCCGGCGTGCCGGTATAAATCAGGTCGCCGGGTTCCAGCCGGTAGAAACGGGAGACATAGGCGACCGTTTCCGGCACATCCCAGATGAGATCGGCGAGGTCGGCATCCTGCCGGATCTGACCATTCAGGCTCAGCGTGATCCGGCCCTTGGTCAGAGGGCCGGTTTCCGATGCGGGATGGATCAGGCCCAGCGGCGATGATTGTTCGACATTCTTGCCGGTGTCCCACGGCCGCCCCTTGTCGCGCGCCTCCAACTGCAAATCGCGGCGCGTCATGTCCAGACCGGCGGCATAGCCGAACACATGCTCCAGCGCCGCGTCAGCGGCAATGTTACGCCCCGGCTTGCCAATGGCGACGACCAGTTCCGCTTCATAATGGAAATTGGCGGTTTCCGGCGGATAGGCGATCACGGTGCCCGACGGAACCACGGTTTCCGCCCATTTCGTGAAGAAGAAGGGTGGCTCGCGGTCCGGGTCCCGGCCCATCTCCCGCGCGTGCGCCGCATAATTGCGGCCGATGCAGAACAGCCGGCGGACCGGAAAAGCCCGTCCGTCCGTGGTGGCGGCCAGTGTCGGCGCCGGGGGGGCAAAAATCGAGGTCATGCACAATTCTCCTTGAAAAGGCCGAGTTTCTGCTGTGCCGCCTTGTCCGAGTAACCAAACAGAACCAGATCGGTGCGCGCCTGCAGACGCAGGGCCTGCCAGGAGGGGACGACCACGATGTCGCGCGGTGCGAGCGGTATGTCCATCCCCTCGATATTCGCGGTGCCGGTGCCCTCCACGACGACGAACACCGTGCCGTCGGTTGAACGCCGGTCTTTCGTCTCGAAGCCCGCGGGCAGAAGCCGGACATGCGCCGATATGGTTGGCATGATCGGGCCGCCATCCGCCGGGTTCACGAATTCCAGGGCATGCCCCAGATGGGGATCGATGGGCGCCGTCCGGGCCATCGCGTCCAGGGCCGGCCGCCAGTTCTGATAAGGGTAATGGAACAGGGCCTGATGCGCCGGCCGGCGATCGGCGGCGGAGCCGCGCATCGGGCGCAGATTATGGCCATAGCTGGCCAGGGTCGCGCCGGGTCCCGCCGTTTCCGGATGCACCTTCTGATCCAGATGTTCGGCGAAGCTGGCGTCGAAATGCCGGACCGTCGGGATGTCCAGCCCGTCAAGCCAGATGATCGGTTTGCCGGTATTGTTGCCATGGTCGTGCCATTGCCAGGACGGTGTCAGGACAAGGTCGAACGGATGCAGGATCGCCTTCTCCCCGTCGACCGCCGTGAAGGCACCTTCACCTTCCATCACAAAACGCAGGGCGGATTGTGAGTGACGGTGACAGGGCGCGATCTCTCCGGGAAGGACAAGCTGCAGCCCGGCATAAAGGCTTGGCGTGATCGCCGACTGTCCCGGCAGCCCTGGATTCTCCAGGATCAGGACACGGCGTTCAGCCTGTTCGGCGCTGATCAGATCACCAGCCCGCAGCAGATAGGCACGCGCCTCTTCATATTGCCACCGGTGTGTCCGGGCCGGTGATTGCGGTTGGGCGCGCACAAGCTGGCTCAGCGTTTCCCACAGCGGTGTCAGGTGATGCGGAGCCATTTCCTGGTAGAGCCGGTCCAGCTGCGTGCGCTGGTCATTGGCCAACAACATTCGGGGTTCCTCCCTGGAACGCTGGATATGCCGACATGTTGCAAGCGTTATACATTGAGGAATGAATTATGCAATGGGTAATTTAATGGGTGCGACACATGGATAGCTGTCCGCCCGGCGCAGACTGGGAGATATCGACGGCCCGTGCGGCGCCGCACGGCGTTCCGCGCCGGCCATCTGTGGTTGTTGTAAGCGCTTGGTGAAGAAGGGTACTTAGCCCTGCCAGCCAAGCTGGCGGCTGATATCGCGGCAGAGCATGGCGAGGTCAGCCTTCGTCCCGTCCTGCTGGCGGGAATGGGCCGAGTCGGGCTGCAGCGCCGTGGCGGTGAGCGCGACACGTCCCTGCAGATCGAAGATCGGGAAAGCCGTGGCCCGCAGGCCTGGCACCATCATCCCGTCGACATAGGCAAAGCCATCCGCCCGCACCTTCGCCCGCAGCTTCTCTGCGTCGTTTTTGCTGACCGGCCCCTCCGCCAGTTCGCGGGAAACCAGATGGTCGGTCTCCGCCGACGGCATAAAGGAGAAGAAAACCTGGCCGGTCGCGGAGGACAGCAGCGGCAGCACCGACCCGACAGTGAAGGAGGTCATCACAGGCGGCCGACCCATCAGCCAACGGACAATGGTCGGTCCCAGCGGGCCCAGGGCCGCAAGCTGCACGGTCAGGTTGGTACGGCGGACAAAATCGGCAATGGATGTATCGGCGATCTGGAAGGCATCGACCCGCGCCAAGGCCGCGAGGCCCAGTTTCAGGGCGGCAGGTCCCAGATCATATCGTCCTGAATCGGGATGCTGCTGGGCCATTCCTGCCGCGATCAGGCTCTGGAGATAGCGATGGGCCTGGGGCGGCGGCATATCCGTGGCCTGGGCGATGGTGCTCAAGGGTGCGGCACCGCCCAAAGCGGCCAGTGCCTCCAGAACGCGCAGCCCGATTTCCACGGATTGGATGCCGCGACGGCGCGTCTCACCTCCTGATTGGTCGCTCACCCGTCCAACTTCCTGTCAATATCGTCCATGTGCATCGGAATTTAGCCGCCGGTCGCGCGGGCGTCCATGAATCCGTTGGCGGCGAGGCCGGGCGGGAGGAGCTATAAACCGGGCGATCGCACCGCCCGCCGCCGCCGGGGCGGCTGCGCCGTGCTGTTGCGGATCACCAGTTCATGGGGAAAGAAGGGCAAAGGGGCCGGGCTGCGGCCTGTCCGGCTGGCCGTGACGATATAGGTGGCGGCAGCCGCACCCATGGCGACCATGGGTTGGCCGACGGTGGTCAAGGTGGGCCAGACGCTGGATGCCAGCGGAATGTCGTCGATACCGGTCACGGACAGGTCGGTGGGCACACGCACCCCTTTTTCCTGGGCCACGGTCATGACGCCGATGGCCATGTTGTCATTGCCAGCGAAGATGGCGGTGGGTCGATCATCCAATGCCAGCAGTTCGGCACCGGCGATCCGTCCCGATTCCCGCGTGTAATCCCCGCTTCGAACAAGCGACGGATCGAACAGGCCAGCCCCTGACATGACGTCCCGGAACGCCTGCAAGCGCCGCTCTGCCGAGCCGAGATTCAAGCGGCCGCTGATGAATCCGATGCGGCGATGCCCCAGGTCCAGCAGGTACTGCGTCATGTCCGCCGCCGCTTTGTAATCGTCGATGCGGACCATCGCGGGCAGGCTGTCCAACTCGACACCCGGACTGATCCGGACATAGCGGCCCGGCCGCTCCGTCAGCAACGCCAGCAGGCGGGGATCATCGGCCAGACCCGGCATGATGATGAACCCGTCTACCGCCGGCATGGCGATCAACCGCGTCGCCCGGTCCGTGAAACCCTCCTCCATGAGTTCGAGCGGCTCGACCAGCAGATGGAATCCTGCCGCCCGCGCCGCGGTCACCGCCCCTACCTGCAATGCCGCGATATATTCATTCTGCAAAGACATGTTCGGCTGGTGGGGATTGCTGCCGAAAACAAAGGCGATCATGAAGTTGCGCGCGCCGGACAGGCTGCGGGCCGACAGGTTGGGTGCATAGGCCAGGGATGCAACGGCGGCCTGCACCCGTTCGCGTGTCGCCGGGCTGGCCTTGGTCTCGCCATTCAAGACACGCGACACGGTCTTGATCGAGACACCGGCCACGCGGGCCACATCATAGATGGTGGGCTTGCTCACGAACGGGTGCCCTCCGATTGATTGTCACCTGGATAGGCTTTTACCCGGCATTGGAAGATTCGGCAACAGAAGGGGACAGCGCTGGACATTTTGCTTGCGAAGGCGCATGGTTGGTGTTAGCAAAAATTGACTGGCAGAGAAGCCGGTCTTTTTTGGGCCGAAGGGGACAGCGGTGTCCCCTTGCCGGCAAGCAGATGAGAGAACCCCAGAAGGGGTCGTTCCAGGGGGAAGACAATGACAATATCCGTGCGCCCGCTTTTGGCTGACTGACGCATCGCGCGCAGGCTATCCCGCCATCTGGCAGGGGCCCCGGATAATCCTTGTTCGCCTCCCGCGACGGTCAAAAGACGAAAAGGGAGTGACATGATGTACAAATCCCGCTTGATGCTGGGTGCCACCATCCTTTCCATGGTCCCCGCCCTGGCCGCACAAGCCGAGACGAATGATGCCCCGGCCCTGCTTGAGGAAATCATCGTTACGGCCCAGAAGCGGGCGGAGCGTTTGATCGACGTTCCGCTTGCCGTTACCGCCGTGGGTGGTGACATGCTGGAGAACCTGCGGATCAGCGACAGCAACAGCCTGACCAACGCCATCCCTTCGCTCACATATCAGCAGGGGGCCAATCCGACGAACACCAATTTCCGCATTCGCGGCATCGGCACCCAGCTTTTCGGCCAGGGCACGGAAGCCTCGGTTTCGGTTGTCGTGGACGGTGTTGTCTCGGCGCGTGGGGCGCAGGGCTTCGCCGAACTGGCCGATATCGAGCGGGTTGAGGTTCTGCGTGGTCCGCAGGGCACGCTGTTCGGCAAGAACGCCACGGCCGGCGTGATCAATGTCGTAACGGCGCGGCCTTCAGACGAGTTCGGCGGACGCGCCGAAGTCACCATCGCCGAGGGGGATGAGTATCGCGCCAAGAGCACCGTTACCGGCCCGTTGAGCGATACGGTGCGGGCACGGCTGAGCGGCTATTACACCAATGTTGGCGGCTATGTGCGCAATGTCACGACCGGCAAGGACGTGCAGGGCTCCGAAGGCTGGGGGACCCGCGGCAAACTGGAATGGGATGCCAGCGATAATGTGAACGTCCTGTTCTCCATGGATTACCGCAAGCAGGATGCCAAGTGCTGTGCGTCGGTTCCCATACAGCTGACCAACGCCACCATGGTCAGCATCAATGCCCCGGTCGTCGCTTCGCGCACGAACCGTCAGATTTCCGAGAATGAGGAAACCTACGCGAATACCGAACAGTTCACAGGCTCAATCCAGGCGGACTGGGACATCGATTTCGCGACGATCACCTCGATCTCCGCCTTCCAGAAGTTCAACCTCGACAATAACCAGCCGATCGACCGCACCGATTCCGATCCGATCCGGTTTCTGGGAGTACCGTCGGCCGCACCTTATTCCGCCTGGGACTATAACGCGGGTGAAGTCCGGCTGAAGCAGTTCTCCGAGGAACTGCGGATTGCCTCCAATGGTGGCGGTGATTTCACCTATGTCGCCGGCCTGTTCTACAACCATCTCGACATTACCCGCCCGTTCAACCGCCGTCGTGCAGCCTGCGTGCAGAACGCGGCCGGCCAGACGCCGCTGGCGGTTGGCGCCACCTGTCCCACGGCGAACCTGCGCTGGCAGTCCAGCAGCACGGAATCCAATCTGAAGCAGGATGGGGTCGCGGCCTTCGGTCAGGCGGAATGGCGTATTGTCGGTGGTTTGAAGGCCATCGGCGGTTTGCGCGTTCAGTATGAGCGTGGCGAGAACAGCGGCACGCAGTTCGGTCCCCTGGTGGCGGGCGACGCCATTGTGGCAGGAACGCCATACCGTGCGGCGGGCCCCAACAGCGGCACCATGGTGGCGTCCGACTGGGCGACGACAGGCAAAGCCGGCTTGCAGTACGAGTTTGACCGCAACCTTCAGACCTATGGCACCTACACCCGTGGCTATAAAGGCCTGGGTTATGACATGGAAGCAGGCACTGACTTCACCGCCCAGACCGTTCTGGAACCCGAACACGCCAATGCCTATGAACTGGGCGCAAAATATTCGACGGATGATCGGATTTTCAGCGTCAATGCCGCCGCTTTCCTGACAGATTTCAGCAACCTACAGGTCCAGGCCAACCGGGGTGACCCCACGCTGGGGATCGTGCGGTTCCAGTCGATCAATGCCGGCAGTTCCCGCACCAAGGGTCTGGAGTTGGAAACGACGCTGCGGCCGACAAGCGAACTGTCCATCAACTCCTCGCTCACCTATGCCAAGTCGACCGTCAATGTCGATGGTCTGAACTGCCCGGTGCAGTTCCAGGCCGGCGCGCCGGTGGTGCCCAGCACGTCCGAGGTGCCATACAATACCTGTGTCCGCCGCACTGTCGGCGGCACGGCATTCCAGAACCTCAAGGGCGCCACTTTGCCGTCGTCCCCGAAATATCGCGTCGTGGTCTCTCCCCGCTATGAACGCGATATCTCCAACGATATGGCCGGCTTCATCCAGATGAATGTCAGCTACCAGAGCGCGGTCAACTTCACGATTGAACAGGACCCGCTGACCCGCCAGGGCGGCTATTCGCTGGTCGATCTGACCGTCGGCGTGCATGAGATTGACGACCGCTGGACCGTCAGCCTGTTCGTGAAGAACCTGTTCGACAAGAACTACTTCACGAGCGTCGGCCATGTGGCCCTTCTCAGCTCCGTTGCCACGACCGATCTGGTCGGCACCTTCAACAAGGATGCCGACCGCTATTTCGGTGGTTCGGTCGGGGTGCGCTTCTGACAGGGGCGGGCCGGGCTTCACAGCCCGGCCCGTTCATTTCCGCCGATGGCGGGGATGGTTTGGTGTGACCATGGGGAAGAATGGAATGAGCGGAAACAAGCTGCACCGGCGCGCCGTGCTGGCCGGTGGTTGCGTCGGCGTGGCGGCGTCCGCCCTGCCATCCGGTGCCGCCGGCAACCGGATGCCCAACATCCTGTTTCTGGTGAGCGAGGATAACAACCCGTTCATCGGCGCTTATGGCGACCCGCTGGCACATACCCCCACCATCGACCGTCTGGCGCGGGACGGCGTTCTGTTCCGCAATGTCTATAGCAATGCCCCCGTCTGTGCCCCGTCCCGCTTCGGCATCCTGACGGGGGTCTATCCGGAATCCTGTGCCCCGGCCAATCATATGCGGGCGACGGCCCGCTGGCCCAAGCCCCTGACCACCTATCCGGAGCAACTGCGTCGGGCCGGCTATTTCTGCGCCAACAATGCCAAGACCGACTATAATTGCGACGTGGTGCCAGAGGCCATCTGGGACCAGCAGGGTGCTGCCGCGCATTGGCGGCAGCGGCCGGCCGGTCAGCCTTTCATGGCCGTCTTCAATTACATGACCACGCATGAATCCCGTATTTTCAAACCTACGCCGGGGCGGGTGACACCGGATCAGGTCAAACTGCCCGCCTATCTGCCCGACACGCCGGCGATCCGCCAGGACTTTGCCAGCTATTACAATCTGATGGAGAAGATGGACGGGCAGTTGGCGGAACGTCTGGCCGAGCTGGAGGCCGACGGGCTGGCCGATGACACCATCATTTTCTATTATTCGGACAATGGCGGCGTGCTGCCGCGATCCAAGCGCTATTGCTATGAGGAGGGGCTTCGTTGCGCGCTGGTGGTGAAGGTGCCGGCCAAATGGGCCCATCTGGCACCGGGCAAGGCGGGAACAGAGCGGACCGATCCCGTCAGCTTCATCGATCTGGCCCCGACCCTGCTGTCGCTGGCCGGGATCAAGCTGCCGGCGCAGATGCAGGGCCGGCCCTTCATGGGCAAGGGCCGCCGGGCCGCCAAGCGCTACGCCTTCGGCATGCGCAACCGCATGGACGAGCGCTATGATTTCCAGCGCACCGTGACCGATGGGCGCTGGCGCTACATTCGCAACTACATGCCGCACCGTCCCCTGGGGCAGCATCAGGCCTTCGCCTGGCTGGCCAAGGGCTATCAGGATTGGGAGGCCGCACACCGTGCCGGCACCCTGACGCCGGTGCAGGACCGTTTTTTCCAGCCGAAGCCGTTTGAGGAACTGTACGACCTGTCGGTGGACAAGGATAAGGTGACCAATCTGGTCGATGATCCGAAGGCGGTCCGTGTGCTGAAGGATCTGCGCTCGGCCCTGGATCGGCACATGCTGTCCATCAATGACAATGGCTTCATTCCGGAGGCATCACCGGAAGAGGGCTGGTCTGAGAGCAATGACAAGACCCGCTATCCGCTGAAGCAGATCATGGAATTGGCGGCAACCGCCGCCCGCCGTGACCCCGCCGGTCTGGGCGAATTGCAGGCCAACCTGAAACATGCGAACCCGATCCTGCGCCATTGGGCGACGGCGGGCCTGCTGATGCTGGGGGATAAGGCGACGTCGACGCTGCCGGACCTGTTGTCCGTCATGCGGACCGACGAACGGCGGCAGACCCGTATCGTGGCGGCGGAGGCTGTCGCCACGCTGACACAGCCGGAGGAGGCCGTTGGCGTGCTGGCCGAGCTCTGTATGCCGACACAGCCCTGGCAGATCCAGCTGCAGGCGCTCAACGCCCTGACCTTCCTCGGTGACAAGGCCAAGCCGGCCCTGCCGGTGATCCAGCAGGCGGCGGAAAGCGAGCAGGAATTCGTGCGCAATGCCGGGCGCTATCTGGTGGCCGTGCTGACAGGAACCTACCAGCCTTCAATGCCGATCTTCGATCTGGAACGGATGTTGAGCCGGTCGACGCCCGGCCGTGCGGGATAAGGGAGTACAGGAAATGTGGAAGCGCTCCATCCTGGCCGGTACCGCCCTGGCTCTCGCCCTTGGCCTGTCGGTGGCCGCCGGGGCTGCGGAACGGCCCAACGTCATCCTGATCGTCCTGGACGATGTCGGCTTTTCCGATCTGGGCCCCTTCGGATCGGAAATCCGGACCCCCAATATCGACGCGCTGGCCCGCGATGGGCTGCGTTACAACCGCTTTGATTCAAAGGCGGTCTGTACGCCGACCCGCGCCGCCCTGCTGACAGGCCGCAACCCGCAGACGGTGCGGATGGCGGATCTGCCGGCCGACAAGCCCGATCCGGCCAACCTGACCAAGGATCGCGGCGAACTGCCTGTCAACGCGCAGACGGTGGCACAGGTTCTGCGGACATCGGGCTATCGCACCTATGGTTTCGGCAAATGGCACCTGGGTCCAGAATATGAGGATGGGGCGGAAGGCAATAATGGCTCCTGGCCACTGCAACGCGGCTTCGACCAGTTCTATGGCTTCTATCTGGGCTGGACCGACCAGTACCGGCCCACGCTGATCGAGGGCAACCGGTCCCTGCCGGACGCGCCGTTGCCCCCGGATTATCATTTCTCCGCCGATATCGTTGATCACGCGGTCACGGCCCTGGGCAGCGGTGGGGCGGAGAAGCCGGCTTTCGTTTATCTTGCTTTCGGCGCCGGGCATTCGCCCATCCAGGCACCGCGCGCCTATATCAACCATTATGCCGGCGTCTATGACCAGGGCTGGGACGCGCTGCGCGAACAGCGGCTGGCGCGGATGAAGGCGATGGGCATCGTGCCGCAGAACACGGTGCTGCCACCCCGCAACAATGGGGACCGCGCCTGGGACAGCCTGACACCGACGGAGAAGAAGGTCTTCGCCCGGTTCATGGAGGTCTATGCCGGCTTCATCGAGCATACCGACGCCCAGATCGGCCGGCTGATCGCACATCTGAAGCAGACCGGACAGTATGAGAACAGCCTGGTCATGCTGGTGTCGGACAATGGTGCGGCCAGCGAGGCGGGGCAGAATGGCTTTTTCGAGCGGCTCTACCGTCCCAACAATCTGACGCCTGAGCAGATGCTGGCCCGGATTGATGAACTGGGAACGGTCAAGACCCAGTCCGAATATCCCCGGCCCTGGGCCATGGCCGGTGTCACGCCCTTCCGCCGCTACAAGGTCTGGCCCTATCTGGGGGGCGTGCGGACGCCGCTGATCGTCTCTTGGCCCAAGGCCATCCGCGATGGTGGCAGCATCCGGGGGCAATATGTGGATGCCGTCGATATCGCGCCGACCCTGACAGATGCCGCCGGCACACAGTTCCCGACGGCAGTCGCCGGTCAGGCCGAAATTCCGGTGGCCGGCCAGAGCATCCGGGCCAGCTTCACCCAGGCAAAAGCCCCCAATGTCCGGGATGCGCAATATTTCGAGCTGCGCGGCAACCGGGCCATCCGGGTCGGCGACTGGCGGGCCGTTGCCCTGCATCGTCCCGGCACGCCGTTCGAGAGTGATTGCTGGGAACTGTTCAATCTGGCCGAGGATTTTTCCGAAAGCCGGAACCTAGCAGGCCAGCATCCGGAAAAGCTCGCCGAACTGAAGCAACGCTGGTGGCAGGAAGCGGGCCAGTACAGCCAGCCCGTCATCGCTGAAATGCCGGAACGCTTTGCCAGGCGCGAACGCTTCGACCCCGCCGATGCTCAGGCGGCCTGCGTCAGCGGCGGCCAGGGAGAAGGGAAATGATCAAGATGTATAACGCAGGCAAGGCCGGCACGCCCCGTCGCCGTGCCACGCTTCTGTCCGTGACCTCGCGGCTGGTTCTGGCCTTGATGACCGCGCCGGTTACCTTGGGCCTCACGGCGGTGATGCCGGCAACGGCCGTGGCGGCGGAACAGCAGCAGGCGACGCAGCCCAACATCGTCCTGATCATGGTTGATGATCTGGGCGCGTCGGGGATCGGGAGCTATGGCGGCGAATATTCGACCCCGCGCATCGATCAATTGGCGCGCGAAGGAGCGATGTTCGCCAACGCCCATGCCACGCCGCTCTGCACTCCGTCGCGTACCCGCATCCTGACCGGTATCGAGAATGCCCGGAATTATGAGGCGTTCGGCTATCTGAACCCCAATGCCCGCACCTTTGGCCATGTGCTGAAGGAAGCCGGCTATGCCACTGCGATTGTCGGAAAGTGGCAATTGTCCGGCAATGGCTTCGATGGCCGTGTCGGCATGCCGCCGCTGAAGGCCGGTTTCGACGAGGCCTTGCTGTGGCAGGTGGCCAGCGGGCCGGCCAAGGGCTCGCGCTACTGGGGGCCGACCTTCTGGAACAATGGCCGCACCAAGGTCAATGAGTCCGGTTTCGGCCCCGATCTGGCCAGCAACTTCGCGCTGGATTTCATCACCCGGAACAAGGACAAGCCCTTCTTCCTTTATTATCCGATGGTGCTGCCGCACTCCCCCTATGTGCCGACGCCGGACAGCATGGGCGCCGATACGGCCAAGGCAAAATTCACGGGCATGGTCGGCTATATCGACAAGCTGGTGGGACAGGTGCTGGATCGGCTTCAGGAACTGGGGCTGGATCAGAATACCGTCGTCATCTTCACCGGTGACAATGGTACGGGTGCCCAGATCGAGGGCATGCGCAATGGCGTCTCCGTCCGGGGCGGGAAGGGAAAGCCGACCATCGCCGGCACCCATGTTCCCATGATCGTCCGCTGGCCGGGCAAGGTTCAGCCGGGGTCGCAGCCGCAGGGATTGTTCGATTTTACCGACATGCTGCCGACACTGGCCGACATCGGTCACGGCAAGGTCGGCCCCGACCCGATCGATGGCGCCAGTCAGGTCCCCGTGCTGACGGGGAAGAAGGACAAGGTCCGGGAACAGATCTTCATGCATTACGCGCCCGGCTGGATCCATGAACCCGCGCGCTTTGTCTTCGATGCGCGCTGGAAACTTTATGGCGATGGCCGCTTCATGGCCCTGGACCCCGTGCATGACACGGAGACCGAGGTGAAGGAGATGACGCCGGAGGCCCGGCGGCGTCTCAAACAGTTCCAGGCGATCCTGGACAAGGCGGGTGACGGTCCGCTGAACCCGGTGCGGTTCCCCATGTGTGCCGGCAAGCCTTCGCTGAAGGAGGGTGTTGTTCCGGAAATCGCCGGCTGTCCGCGCGAAGGCGATGGCGACGCCAACGAATAACAGGAGCTTGGAGGTATCATGCGCGGCATGGGTTATCTGTTGGGCGGTGCAGCCGCTCTGGCATTGATATCGTCGCTTGCCTTTGCGACGCCGGGATTCCGTGACCTGAACCATAATGGTCAGCTTGATCCGTATGAGGACCCGCAACTGTCCATCGACCGCCGGCTTGATGATCTTCTCGGGCGGATGACGCTGGAGGAGAAGGTCGGCACCATGATGCATGGCTCCCTGCGGGCCGTGGATTCCCTGACGGGTACATCGGCCAAGGGGTACGATCTGGCGGTGGCGGAGCGCGTCATCAAAGAGACCGGGGTGAACAGCTTCATCACCCGGCTGACCATGCCGCCGGCGGAATTTGCCCGCCAGAACAATGCTATCCAGAAAATCGCGGAGGGTAGCCGTCTCGGCATCCCCGTGACCATCAGTTCCGACCCCAGAAGCCATTTTCTGACGGTGGTCGGCGCCAGTTCGTCCGGCGGCGGCTTCTCCGTCTGGCCGGAGACCCTGGGCCTGGCGGCGATCAATGACCCGTCGCTGGTCCGCCGGTTCGGCGACATCGTTCGTCAGGAATATCGGGCGGTCGGCATCCATATGGCCCTGTCCCCGCAGGCCGATCTGGCAAGCGAACCCCGCTGGGCGCGGGCCGTCGGGACCTTTGGTTCCGATCCGCAAACCGTCTCCACCCTGGCCGGCGCCTATATCCAGGGTTTCCAGGGAAGCGCCAAAGGCCTGACCCCGGGCGGTGTGGCAACGGTGGTGAAGCACTGGGTCGGCTATGGCGCGGAACCGGACGGTTTCGATGCCCATAATTATTATGGCCGCACGGCCCGCCTGGATGATGCCAGCTTCGCGTTGCATGTCGCGGCGTTCAAGGGCGCCTTTGCCGCCGGATCGGCGGGGGTCATGCCCACCTATCCGATCCTGGAGGGGGTGAGCGTCAATGGTCAACCCCTGCCGCCCGTCGCCGCCGGCTACAGCAGGTCGCTGCTGACGGACCTGCTGCGCGGTACCTATGGCTATCGCGGCGTCGTGATTTCCGACTGGGCTATCACCAAGGATTGCCCGGCCGAATGCATGGCACCGACCGCGGAGAAGCCGCAGACACCGGCCTCCATCGCCATGCCCTGGGGCGTGGAGGAACTGTCTCAGGTGCAGCGTTTCGCCAAGGGGGTGGAGGCCGGGCTGGATCAGTTCGGTGGCGTCGACGATCCAACGGCCCTGCTGGCGGCGGTGCGCGAAGGCCGGGTCAGTGAGGCCCGGATTGATCAATCCGTCCGCCGGATATTGTGGCTGAAGTTCGAACTGGGGCTTTTCGACGATCCCTATGTCGATCCCGACCGGGCCGGCACTGTCATCGGTGACCAGAAATTCCAGGCCGAGGCCGGGGCAGCGCAGCGGCGCGCGCAGGTGCTGCTGGAGAACAGGGGCAATCTGCTGCCGCTGAAACCATCGAAAGTGTGGCTGTATCAGGTGGATGCCGCTGTGGCGCGGGCGGCCGGGTTCACCGTCGTGGATGATCCGGCGCAGGCGGATGTCGCCATCGTACGGACGCGCACACCGTTTGAAAAGCTGCATCCCCACCATTTCTTCGGCGCGCGCCAGCATGAAGGGCGACTGGATTTCCGCGACGGAGATGCCGATTATGAGGTGATCAAGAAGGTTGGCGCGACGGTGCCGACAATCGTGGTGGTCGATATGGATCGCCCCGCCGTCCTGACCAACATCAAGGACAAGGCCCGCGCCCTGCTGGTCACCTTTGGCGCCAGTGATGGGGCGGTGATGGATATCGTGACGGGCCGCGCCCGTGCCGAAGGCCGCCTGCCCTTCGAACTGCCTTCATCCATGATGGCAGTGGAGAAGCAAAACCCGGCCCTGCCGGATGACAGCAAGCAACCCCTCTATGTCCGTGGGGCAGGTATCGGGCCACGCCGCTGAAATCGCGGATAACAGACGGGATGGTAACACCATGGTGATGCGAAATATGAAGCTCCGGACCCTGGCCTTGGCCGCCACGGCGCTGATGGCGCTGTCCACGACGGCACGCGCGGCGGACAAGGCCGCCGAAAAGCCGAAGAACATCATTTTCGTGCTGGTCGATGATCTGCGCTTCGATGCCATGGGGTTCCTGACCCCGGGGCTGAAGACCCCCAATATCGATTATCTGGCCAAGAACGGCGTCTATTTCCGCAATGCCGTGGTGACCTCATCGCTGTGTTCGCCCAGCCGGGCCACCATCCTGACCGGCCAGTCGGCCCGCAATCACCGGGTCATCGACAATAATAACTCGTCGGAAGAAGGGTTGATCTTCTTCCCCTCCTACTTGCAGAAGGCCGGCTATCAGACCGGTTTCTTCGGCAAATGGCACATGGGCAATGATACCGATGCGCCGCGCCCCGGCTTTGACCGCTGGGTCAGTTTCAAGGGTCAGGGCACCTATTTCCCGACCCAGGGATTGCCGCCGGCGGCCATCGCCGCCGGCAAACGTCAGACCCTGAATGTCGACGGGCAGCAGGTCGACCGCACCGGCTATATCACCGACGAATTGACCGATTACGCGGTGGACTGGCTGGAAAAGGGCCGCGATCCCAAGAAGCCCTTCTTCCTCTATCTCAGCCACAAGGCCGTGCATTCCGACGCCGAACCGCCGGAACGCTACAAGACCCAGTACAAGGACCTGGATATCCGGCTTCCCGCCAGCCTGGCCAATACGCCGGAAAACAACCAGGGCAAGCCGCTTTGGGTGCAGAATCAGCGCAACAGCTGGCACGGGGCGGATTTCCCCTACCACACCGACAAGCCCCTGACCGAGATGGTGCGCGATTATTACCGTACCCTGTCGCCGGTGGATGACAGTCTGGGCCGGATCATGGCGACCCTGCGCAAGCAGAAGATCGACAAGGATACGGTCATTGTCTTCTACAGCGACAATGGCTTCCTGATCGGGGACCATGGCCTGATCGACAAGCGCAATGCCTATGAACCGTCGGTGCGGGTGCCGATGGTGGTACTGGCCCCCGATCTGCTGCCCAAGGGGGCCACGAACGACGCCGTGGTGCGCAATCTGGATCTGGCCCCGACCTTCCTGGACCTGGCCCATGTCGAAAAGCCCGCCCAGATGGAGGGGCAGAGCATCCTGCCGGTGGCACAGGGCAAGATCAGTGCCCAGGAATGGAACAAACAGGATTTCGTCTACGAATATTATTGGGAATGGTCCTTCCCGCAGACCCCGACCACCTTCGCCATCGAGCGGAACCGGGTGAAGTACATCCAATATCACGGGGTCTGGGACATCGAGGAACTGTATGATCTGAACCAGGACCCGGATGAGATGCACAATCTCATCAATGATCCTGCCTATATGCAGACGAAGATCGAGCTTCGGCGCGCCCTGTTCACCCAGCTTGCCAACAAGGGGAACGACCATGTCGTGCCCTTCACGGAAAAGAAAAGCACCGGCGTGGTCCATCGCGATCAAGCCGGGCCGCGTGCCGCCGATTTCCCGGCGGAATGGTATGTGAAGCCCAATCTGCCCACCAAGATGAACGGTCTGTTCCCGGACAGCGAGGCAAAGGCCAAGGCGGATGCCGAAGGGCGGGCGTATTTCCCGCAGCGTCATTGAAGGCCAAGGCCAAAGACTGTCTATGAACGGGAGGAAAGAATGATGAACTGGCGTCGATTGGGGAAAAGTTCGGTCGTGGCGTTGGCCCTGGGCGTCAGCACCATGGCGCTGGGCACAGGGGCCGGTCTGGCGGCCCCGCCGGCGGCTGCCAATGCCGGACCCACGACACGCACCGAACGCCCGATGAATGTGCTGTTCATCATCGCCGATGATATGGCGGCGCGGCTGGGCTCCTATGGCGCGCCCGTCCGTACCCCCCACATTGACCGGCTGGCATCGCAGGGTGTCAGTTTTGACCGCGCCTATGCGCAATTTCCATGGTGCGGACCCAGCCGCGCCTCCTTCCTGACCGGTACCCGGCCCGACACCACGCGCGTCATGGACCTGGCGACGCCCTTCCGTCAGGCACTGCCCGACATCAAGACTTTGCCGCAATATTTCAAGGATCAGGGCTATTATTCCGGTCGCATCGGCAAGATCTTCCATCAGGGCGTGCCCGGCGATATCGGCCTGGGCGGCCCGGACGACACGCAATCCTGGACGGAAGTGGTCAACCCGCGCGGCCGGGACAAGGATGCGGAAAACGGTGCCCTGATCAATATGACGCCGGGTATCCCCTATGGCTCGGCCATGGCCTATCTTGCCGATGACGGGGCTGACGAGGAACAGACCGACGGCAAGGTGGCCACGGCGGCCATCGACATGCTGAAGGCGAACAAGGACAAGCCGTTCTTCATCGGTGTCGGCTTCTACCGCCCGCATGTGCCGGAAGTGGCGCCGAAGAAATATTTCGACCTGTATCCGCTGGAGACCACCCGCATCGCCGATGAAACGCCGGAAGCCCTGGCCAAGGTTCTGCCGGCGGCCAAGGCCTGGACGCCCGATCATTTCGGCATGAGCCCGGATGAACAGCGGCGCATGATCCAGGCCTATTCCGCCGCCACCAGCTTCATGGATGCCCAGGTCGGGCGCGTGCTGTCGGCGCTGAAGGAACTGGGGCTGGAGGACAATACCATCGTCGTCTTCACCAGCGACCATGGTTTCATGCTGGGCGAACATGGGCAATGGATGAAGAACATCCTGTGGGAGGACAGCGCCCGCGTCCCCCTGATCGTGCGCACACCCGGTATGGCGAAGGCAGGCACCCGGTCGGACCGGACGGTGGAACTGCTGGACCTGTATCCGACCCTGACCAGCCTGGCCGGGTTGCCGCATTATGACCGAAACGAGGGGCAAAGCCTGGAACCACTGCTGACCGATCCGGCCGATCCGAAATGGACCAAGCCGGCCTTGTCCCAGGTTCGCGGTGGGCGCAGCGTGCGGACCGAGCGGTGGCGCTACACGGAATGGGAGGAAGGCGGACAAGGCCGCGAACTCTATGACCATCAGGCCGACCCCGGCGAACATCGCAATCTGGCCCCGGACCCGGCCTATGCGGCGACAGTGGCGGAGCTGAAGGCCCTGCTGCCCAAGGGGCCGGTGGAAAAACGGCCCAAACCCGTGAGCTATGACCCGATCCGCGACTGCCTTGTCCGCCCCCTGTCGAAAGCGCCAGAGGGCGACGGAAAGAAGCCGCCGGCCGCCGGGGAGGCCAAAGGCGGCGGGGAGGGCGGCGGTGCCGCCAGGGTTTGCAGCGAGATTGATCCGTGATCTAACTGCGCCCACGGAAAGGCGATCGACGATGAGTGATGTGATGGTTGATACGGACGCCCGTTTCGAGGGCATGCGGCGCCTGGAGGGTGGGTCGTTCCAGATGGGGTCCAACCGGTTCTATCCCGAAGAACGACCGGCCCGCCCGGTGCGGGTGAACGGCTTCTGGATCGACGAGACGCCCGTGACCAACCGGCAGTTCCGCCGCTTCGTTGAGGCGACCGGTTACGTTACCTTTGCTGAGATCGCCCCGGACCCCAAGGATTATCCGGGCATGCCGATTGAACTGGCCCAGCCCGGTTCCCTGGTCTTCCGCCGGACGCGGGGACCCGTGGACATGCGGGACTTCAGCCAATGGTGGAAGTTCGAATTTGGTGCCGACTGGCGTCATCCGCTGGGCAAAGGCAGTTCCATCGACGGCCTGGATGACCATCCCGTCGTGCAGATTGCCTATCAGGACGCCGAAGCCTATACGAAATGGGCCGGCAAGGAACTGCCGACCGAAGCGGAATGGGAATTCGCGGCCCGCGGCGGGCTGGATGGCGCCGAGTTCGCCTGGGGCGATGAGTTGGCGCCGGACGGTGCCATGCTGGCCAATTATTGGCAGGGCGCCTTTCCCCAAGCCAACGACATGCTGGATGGCTGGGAGCGGACCTCGCCGGTCGGCACCTACCCGCCTAACGGTTTCGGCCTGTTCGACATGATCGGCAATGTCTGGGAATGGACATCCGACTGGTGGTCGCTGCCGTCCGTACCGGCGAAGCCTTTCAAGGGGGCCTGCTGCGTGCCGGCCAATCCGCGCGGCGGCAAGGAACGCGACAGCTATGATCCCTGCACCCCGCATGTCCGCATCGGCCGGAGAGTGCTGAAGGGCGGCTCTCATCTCTGCGCACCCAATTACTGCCAGCGCTACCGCCCGGCCGCACGCCACCCCCAGGCCATCGACAGCCCGACCACCCATATCGGTTTCCGCTGTGTCATCCGGGATAATCATGGCTCGCAGCGGTAGACCGAAACGACCAGAACTTAACTTGCGTGTTTGAGCAACTGTATTTGCGGTCAAGCGGCTTTCCATTGATCAGGCTGCTGACAAACCCCGTCGAAATTCGGCAGGTTTTTTGGGGGGGGTGTCAATGTCGGCATTCAGGAGCCGTCTTCGCCCCATTGAACAACCACAATGGGGCGACGTCTCTATAATGTTCCTGATAAGCCAATCGGCTTCGTATTATGAACAGGCAACATCGGTCGTAGGTCTGTTATTATTCAATGAATTAGCCACCAACTAGCAAGTATACGGGCAGCTAAGAGATTATTGCTCTGCTCAGCTCTCGTTTCCGGTTCAGTGGTATCTTGTGTCGATGGGAGATTCCCTCGTAACGTTGTCTTTTCAAGATGGCGCAAGGGCCGAGCATGTCAGTCGAGATCCAAGGTCAGCTTGCAGCACTGCTCGCTGATTACCTCACCGCCCGACAAGGCGCGCCCTTCCCCGGCGATTTCCGGCAACGGTTCGACAAGCTGGAACAGGCCATCGCACAACTGCCGGCCCTACAGTCCAGGCCGACCTTGCTGATCCGTGCCGGTTTCGGCGTGGGACGATGGGCCAAGGTTCCCTGGTTGGTCATCCTGGACCCCAGGGAGACGACTACGCCACAGCGGGGCGTGGCCGTCGCGCTCAATTTCCGGCAAGACATGGCGGGTATAAGCCTGAGCCTGAACCAGGGCGCAGCGCGGGATTTGGCGGAACGGGGACGGAAAGAGGCGCGGGCGGCATGGCGGACGCGGGCAAGCCGCGCACGGGAGTTGATCGGTGATCTGGCATCGGTCGGATTTCGACTGGATGGGGACCTCGGCTTGGGCCAGGATGACGGCAATGATGCCGGCGACTTGGCCGCCCGGACCATTGCCTGGGCAGCATTCCCCGCCAATGCGCTTCCCGACGACACAACCCTGAACCGTTTGTTAGACGCTTTGCTGGTCGGATACGAACGCTGGGTCGCTGATCAGAACAAGGGCCATCCTGTGTTGGCCTTCGAGACGGGTGCCCTGCGGGAAATGCGGCAGCGGTTTCTGGCGCACATGACCGGCTTTCTTACTTTCACCGATAGCAGCGGCACCTACCGGCGGCACGAAAGGGATTACAAGACGCAACTGGCGGCAATCTTCCAGGCGGAGGTGCTGCCGCTGTTGACGGCCCCACCGGAAGACGTCAACCAGGCCGAAGCGGCGATCCACGCCCTTCACCAATTGCTGACCAAGCGAAAGGTTGGGGAGCCGCCAGCCATCCAGAACCTGTTGTCCTGGCGCGCCACGGAGCATCTGGGCCGGCTGCGCGGAGCCGAGGCGCTGGAAGCCTTTCACCTGTTCCGTGATCTTCTTTCCGGCAATGGCGACACACCCACGCGGGTGGAACGGTTCAACGCCAGCTATGTCGCCATCCTGAGCCGCTATATGACATCCGGTACGCAAGGTGTCAGCCGCAGCCTGCCTACCTTGCTGTTGATGCTGGGTGATCCGGCGCACGAAATTTTCGTGCGCACCACCCTGTTCAACGATGTCGCGCGGCAGTTGGGATGTCCGCGCCCGTTGAGCGATGAGCATCTGAACGCCGGCGATTACGAGGCTTGCCTGCGCTTCGCGTCTGCGATCCGGACCTGCCTTCAGGACTGGGGATGGCAGCCGCAAGACATGATCGACGTCCAGAGCTTCCTCTGGGTGGCAGCATCGGGTGCCTATACAGAGGCCCCGCTGGATGCCTTCAATGATGCCACCGATCCACAGTCCGAACGACGCATCTTCAAGATCGCACCCGGCGAACAGGCACGGTTCTGGCCGGAATGCCGGAAAGAGGGGATCATCCGCATCGGTTGGGACCGGGTTGGCGACCTGCGCGTGTTTCCCACCGATGGCCTGGAGGACCTGAAACAGGCGTTGCGCAATGCGTATCCTGAACACTATACCGGTTCCGGGGCAAGACGGGCCACCGGCACCAGGAAGGCCAAGGAACTTTGGCTGTTCCGCAACCTGCAACCAGGCGACATCATCCTGGCCACCCGTGGCGCCAGCGAGATCCTGGCCATGGGCGAGGTGATGGAGCCGGGATATAGTTTTGATCCCGCGCGGCCGGAATATCAGCATACCGTAGCGGTGCGCTGGAACCTGGACTATGGCCGCGATGTCCGGGACGAGCTGCCGCCCGGTGTGCGTTCCGTCTGGATGAACTGTGCCATCTGTCCCGTCGACCGGGCCATCTACACTGCCATCCTGGGTGAACACTCCGTCCCGGATGTGCCTATCCTGCCGGATGATCTTGACGGCACAGAGCCGGAGCTGGCCGGGGATTTCTACCTTGAGCCGTCCTTCCCCGACACTGTATCCGCCATCGCCGCCCGTGGCCTGAAACTGCCGGAGCGGTTGCTGCGCCGCTATCATGTGGCGTTGAAGACGCGGGGCTTCGTCATCCTGGCCGGCGTGTCGGGAACGGGCAAGACCTGGCTGGCCGAAGCCTATGCCCAGGCGGTGGCGGCTGAATATCTGGTGGTGCCGGTCGCGCCGAACTGGACCAGCCGGGAGGATCTGCTGGGCTATGTCAGCCCGACCAGCGGGGAGTATCAGCATACGGCGTTCAGCCGCTTTCTGATCCGGGCAGTCAAGGCCCATGAACAAGCCGAAGACAAGAACAAGGCCCGCCCCTTCCATGTCATCCTGGACGAGATGAATCTGGCGCGGGCCGAACATTACTTCGCCGATTTCCTGTCGGTTCTGGAACTGCGCAACCGGCATGGCCAGGCCAGCCTGACATTGGGTGAGACGGCCGTCAGCCTGTTCGGCAATCTGGTCTTCATCGGCACTGTCAATATGGACGAGACGACGCACGGCTTCGCCCATAAAATCTATGACCGCGCCCAGGTTATTGAGGTGACGTTGGACCGGCCGACGCTGGCCGCCCATATTGCCGGGCGGGCCTATGCCAATATCCTGCTGGACCTGTGGGATGCGCTGGGTTCCGTCGCACCCTTTGCCATGCGCACCGCCGATGATATCGCCGATTATGTGGAGGGGGCGACCGCCCTGGGCGCGGCGTGGGAGGAGGCGTTTGACGAGGCCATGCTGCAAAAGCTGCTGCCCCGCATCCGGGGCTTCGATCCCGGCCTGGCGGAGGTGTTGCAGAAACTGTCGGCCCTGACCCAACATACCTTCCCGTTGAGCCATGCCAAGGTCGAGCAGATGATGAAGGGGCTGCGCGATGGTGCCGTCTCCTTCTTCTGACCTGTTATTCCTGGACCTGAAGGGCCAGCAACGGGGCGTCGAGGAATGGCGGCACCTCCTGCTGCGCCTGCCCTGCGCCCCGGATGACTGGCACGGCGTCAGCCTGACGGTGAACGGTATGGAGCGGCCGGCGCAGCTTCGCCGCTTCGGCCAGACCAATTCTGTGGTGTGCGACTGGCCGCCCAGTGCCGCCGGCACCTATCAGATCACCGTCACCGGCATGAGGCAGGGGACGGTGACGCAGCGGTTATTCGTGCCGCCGGCCAAGCTGTCGACGACGCAACTGTCGACCCTGCTGACCGATCTGGATCAGCGCCTGCCCCATGCGCTGGTGGCCAGCCTGCGCCAGGGTGGCGCCCTGGCGGGGTTGCATGGGCAGCAACCGCCAGGCCCGACCGGGGCCGGGGCGGAGCTGGAGCGGCTTTGCGCCATCGTGGACGGCGACCGGGGCCTTGCCGCCCTATTGCGCCGCATCGCCCATGACCCGCACCGCCGGCTGCAGGAAGTGCTGTGGGACGTGCCAACGGCAAGGGCGCGACGGATCGGCCCGCGACAGCTGCGCGAAGCACTGTACCGCGACCGGCATGTCGATGATGACGGGGTTCCCCTGCGCATCTGTGACCGGCGGGTGGAACCCACCTGTGATGTGCCGGAAAACCGGCTGCTGCGGCATCTGCATGACATGGTCAGGGGGCGGCTGGCCCGTCTGGCACTGATCCTGCGTGATGATGGCAATGGCCGATGCGCGCAGGTGATGGCGCGCCTGAAGACAGCCCGCCAGACGGCGCTGTTCCTGGACGAGGTGGGGGCCCTGCCCCACCCGCCCACCCAGCCCAGCCAGGTGATGATCCACCGGCCGGATTATGCGCGGGTCCTATCGCTGTGGCGACAATTGACGGAGGGGCTGACCGTCCGGCTGGACGATGCGTCGATAACGACCGGCATGGACAGTGTGCCCGCGCTTTATGAGCTGTGGGGCTGCCTGTCGGTCATGGCCATGGTGGCGGGCGCGGCGGTGGAGCAGGGGTTCCAGGTCATCCGTCAGACGCTGGTCATGGCGGTGCCGGGCTGCCTGTTGGTGAGGCTGCCGCCGGGCGGACAATGCGCGCTGGAACTGGCCCATGAAGATGGGCGGCGAATGACGGCGACACCGCAGCGCAGCTTTGGCCCCGGCGGCCCCCTGCGCAGTGTCAGCTTTCCGCAGCGGCCCGATCTGGTGGTGGAGCTGGCGGTACCCGGCACGCCGCCGCGCCTGCTGATCTTCGATCCGAAATACAAGCTGGAGGATGGGCCCGGCACCGGCCCGCAGAAGGGTGATATCGACAAGATGCACGCCTATCGCGACGCCATCATCCATGCCGATGGCCGCCGGGCCGTCCGCCATGCCGCCATCCTGTATCCCGGCCCCGACCGGTGCTTCGGCGCGGGCGTATCGGCCATCGGGGCCGTGCCGGGGGACGACGCCCCCCTCACGGCCCGCGTCCGGCAGGTGCTGGAAACGCACCTGTTCGGGGATGATCCTCAGCCCCCCTCATAGGCGCGCTGGATCAGGGGTTCGGCCTTGCGCAAATCGTCCAGGCTGGACAGCGTCACCTCCACATCGCCGGTGCCGTAATGGCCCACGGCCCGCACATCCCGCGTGAAGCCCGGTTCCAGCGCCACGCTGTCGGGGTTCAGTTTCAGGTACAGCACCGTTGTGCCATGGCTGGGAAACGCCTCCAGACAGCAGAAATTGCGCAGGCGTTTGAAGGCGATGTAATGCATCAGCTCCTTCATCTGCACATCATCACCCAGCGCCAGCAGATGGGCCCGCACCGCCTCATACAGATCAGCAGCGGGCGGCGACAATCTGGCGATGCGATAGGCGATGCCCTTCACCACCCCTGCCACCGGCCCCGCCTCTGCCGGTGATGCCGCCGGTGCGGCGGGTTCCGGCGGCGGGCGGGTGACAGGGGCCGTGGCTGGCGTCGCCTGCGTGGCATTCACCAGTTCCAGCAGCAGCAGATCATCGCCATAATGGCGATAGCGGATCAGTTCGATGCTGCGGTTGATCTGCTTCACCGCATGTTCGTCATAGCGGGTGAAGTCACCGGCAATGCACAGCAGGCGCGGGGCCGACCAGTCCACGGCCTTGGCGGCGTCGGCCCCCAGCTTCTCCATCACCAGCCACTGGAACTCCTTGCGGTGGTCCAGCAGCCAGTCGAGATAGAACAGGCCCTGGTTGATGACATTCTCATTCAGCGCCCGCTTATACTCGATGATCACCGGGCAGCCATTTTCATCCAGGCCCAGCGTGTCGATCCGCCCGCCATGCACCTTGCCCGTGCTATATTCCGACGCCAGAAACCGCACGCCCAGCAAGCCGTCCAGGTTCGCCTCGAACAGCACCTGCAAGGATTTCTCCACCTGTGCCGCCCGGGCGGACAGTTCGGCGGGGCCGGTGGGGGAGAGGCGGAAGAGTTTCAGGTCAGGCATGGGTCAGCGGGCCTTCAGCAAGGCGGCGTTCACCGCGTGGTGGCAGGCCGTGGCATAATCCTTTGCCTGCTCATAACCTTGATTGGTGCCCTGAAACCAGCCCAGTATTTCGACGCGGCCATCGACCAGGTGTGCCTGAACCACCCACTCGCCCATCGGCCGTTCCGCCATGTCCGGCAGCGGCGGTAACGCGCCAAACTGTACGACCTTCACTTCAGGAAGATGGTCCACGCCGCGAAGACCATTCCCGAAATCGAGTACCGGCGGATAAGCAGGGGCGAGCGGTTCGGGCTCCGGCATCCGCACGATATCAATCTTCTCGATCAGGGCGGCTTTAAACGAACGGCCATCGGGCATCAGGGCAAGCATGGGTCAGGCATCCTCCCGCTTCCGTCGCCGCGGCTTGATCTCCCCCTCCACACGCTCCGCCCGGATACGGTCCAGCAGCACAGCGGCCGGCTCATCCGCCGGGTCTTGGGGAACCAGTTCGCCCCGGAAGGCTTTGGCGAGGATGGATTGGGTTAGGGCGGTGTGTTTAGTGTCACATCTTTCTATTATTAACTTCAGCTCTCGAATTGATGCCATAGCATGGCTTACTCTCCGGCATATCTCATCTTGCTCCTCCAAAGATGGCAATGGCACAACGAGCTTCTTCAGCTTTGAGCCATTGACGTTGGCTTGCCCAACTTGCTGGTCCAGAACCGACGCAACCCAACGCCTCCCAAATGGAGAATTTATAAAGTAAGCGAGAAATTGTGGGCGATAAAGAACCGTGCGAATCCGAATTAGGTAAGATGCGAAGGATGCAACGGCAGGATGCCCGTTGTAAACTGCCGTCTTTCCAACTAAATCAGCGGAGTTTGTTCGATTAAACAATACATCACCAGGACTTAGCATTAAATTCGCAAAATCAGGACAATCATTTGGCAGATACTTTAATTTCGAAAAATCAAGAAAACCATCAACGATATTTCCCATTCGGAGAACGGATACACCATTTTCTACATCATTCGTCTTCTCTGAAGTCCCATACTGAATCAAATCTGTAACTTGCTCTACAGTGGCAAAAGTCCAATGTTCTGGCAAGTTTCCGTGTGGATATTCCGCTACAGGTTCAGGTTCCAGATATCGAGTGCGGTCAGGATTCCGTCCAGCGGAGCGAATACCCTCTGCCCAACGCTCCTTTCGACACGCAGATATCAAATGAAGCAGACTAGCGGCTCCGCACAAATCCCCACCTATCTCTCGCCAATCAGCCGTCAAATCCCCGCGAAACGCGGCGGCGAGGAGGGATTGGCGGTAACGGTCGAGCAGGGCGGGCAGAGTGTCCAAGGCGGCCTTGGCCTTGGCACCCTTGGCCAACAGCGCCTCAATCCGCTCCACAATCCGATGTTGTTCGGGCAGCGGTGGGAGGGGAAGGGGTAAATCCTGAATGGCCTGCTGACCAATGTTACGCATCGAAAGCTGATTGCCAGAACTGGCACTTTGAATGGACTTACGCCCTTCCGGGGTGCGCAACCACCAGAGCAGCCAATTCTTGAACTCTCCCGCAAACCGAAAGCGAAGAATTTTATCGCTAAGATACAGCTCTTGTTCATGCGGCCCAGCGATGACGCAAGCGCCAACCAATTCAAGGGTGTTGGCCCGGCTGAACAAAAAGTCGCCCTCGACAATTCGGTCGGCAACGTCCAACCGTCCACGATCCAGGACCACCTTCGATTGGTCCGGGCGAAATTCTCCCCAGGTCACGGCACTGATCTTGATGATCGCAGGCTCGCCCGATTCCGGCGGCCTTTCAACGCAACGGAAGCTGCTTCCGGCTTCAATGCGCGTGACGACATCCCCAACCTTGGCCCAGGACCACCCCTCTGGAATCGCAAAGGGCTCACCGCCACTCATACCCCCGCCCCCACACTCTCCGGTTCCAGCAATGCCGCCAGTTCTTCCATCTCCTCCAACGCGGTGCGCAGTTGGTCGATGATCTCGGCGGCCAGGGTTTCGGGTGGGGGCAGGTCTTCGCTGCTGCTGCCTTCCTCGCGCAGCCAGGTGATGTCCAGATTGTCGCCGCGGGCCGCGATCTGGTCGCGGGTGAAGGGGCGGAAGCGGCCGTCCTCCCCCTGGTCCTGGCGGGGGGATCGGCCGTGCGGGTCGGGGCCATAGGCGGCTTCGACATCGGCGAAATGGCTGCGGGTCAGGGGGCGGGTCTTGCCGAACGGCGGCTGGCCCGTGCGCATGTCATAGATCCAGGTGATGGCGGTATTGCCCCGGTCGCTGCGTCCACGGGTGAAGAACAGCACATTGGTCTTCACCCCCTGGGCATAGAAAATGCCCGTGGGCAGGCGCAGGATGGTGTGCAGGTCGCACTTGTCCATCAGATCGCGGCGCACATCGCGGCCCACCCCATCCTCAAACAACACATTGTCGGGCAGGACCACGGCGGCGCGGCCCCCCGGTTTCAGGCCGCGATAGATATGCTGTAGAAAGCATAGCTGCTTGTTGGAGGTGGGGAAGGTAAGGTCGTCACGGCTTGGCAATCCCCCGCCCTTCTTGGTGCCAAAGGGTGGGTTGGTCAGGATCAGGTCGGCCTTTTCCAGCGCCGACCCATCGGGCGACAGGGCATCGCCCACATGCACCGGCCCCTCAATCCCATGCAGGATCAGGTTCATCAGGCCCAGACGCTGTGCATCCTGCACCAGTTCCAGCCCCTGAAAGGCGCGCACCCGCTGAAAATACTGCATGGATTCGGGCAGGGTGAACAAATCCTCCGTCTGCCCCTTGATGTAACGGTCGGCGGCGATCAGGAAGCCGCCGGTGCCGGCGGCGGGGTCCTGCACCACCTCCCCCGGCTGTGGCCGCATCAGGGAAACCATGCTGTCGATCAGGCAACGCGGGGTGAAATATTGCCCAGCCCCGGACTTCTTCTCCTCCGCGTTCTTCTGCAACAACCCTTCGTACAGATCACCCAGCCCCTCTGTCCGGGCGGAGTACCAGTCCAGCCCATCCAGATGATCGACCAGCGTTTTCAGGTTGGTCGGGCGTTTCAGGAAGGTCTGGGCATTGGCATAGATCTCCTGCACCCGCTCACTGCCCTCCGCGCCCAGGCGGATCAGCATCTGGCGGTAGAAGGTCAGCTGCTCCGTCCCCGTCTGCCGCTTCAGGTCCGCCCAGCGCAGGCCGGGCGGAAGGTTGGGCGCGTGCTTGCCTTCCTCCGCCCCCGTCTCCTCCGCCATTTTCAGGAACAGCAGATAGGTCAGCTCCGTCACATATTGGTGATAGGTAATGCCGTCATCGCGCAGGACATGGCAGAGGTTCCAGAGTTTGGAGACGATGTCGAGGGTGGTCATTGCGCCCGTTTGATGCCGTGGGAATAATAAAATGAAGATGTATCGAACGTTATCCGATCAATGATAACCGACCCGTCATCGATATGACCATCTATAGTGGCTGGAAAAACGTCACTCATCTCATCATCTGTATAAGACAGCGTCACATATACATTCACAAGAATTGAGAATTTATCCCCATTCCAGATGATTTCATCGTCAAATATTTCGACCAAATCAATGGCAGTGTCAGGAGACAGGTCCGCCATTTCCGACCAGGTCGGGAACAAACGCAAATCCAGGGATTCGATCTTTGCACGAATGGCCT
Source organism: Niveispirillum sp. GW835-FHT14G11 (assembly GCF_058793615.1). Lineage (NCBI taxonomy): Bacteria > Pseudomonadati > Pseudomonadota > Alphaproteobacteria > Rhodospirillales > Azospirillaceae > Niveispirillum > Niveispirillum sp. GW835-FHT14G11. Next base: position 70,630 of record NZ_JBXAFZ010000019.1, on the reverse strand, counting down.
GTCGCCGCGCCGCCGTTCGGTCATCCGTGGTCATCATGCCCTCCTCAGTAGCTGACGTCGCCGACAGCGATGCCGCGCCTATATTGCCAGCTCAGCGTTTCACAAAGACCGTCCAGGTCCGCCATTATATGGGAGGGGTCAATGCCAAGATAGAAGAGCTTTTTGCGGAAATAGGGCACATGGTGGGCCGGAACCTCGAAGCGGTTCTCCTCCATTTTGGTGAGAGGCCAATCCTCGTCCGGCGTTCCATGTATGGTGAAAAAACCTCGTTGCGACACGAGGCGGGCATCGCTGGTCGACGGGACCAGGAACTTCACATCCTTGACCAGAAACGGGTCGGGCTCATCCTCCGTCCGCAGGATCAGTGTCTTACCGATCTTGACGGCATGAATGGCCGCCGGCTCCGTCAACCCAGCATCGTCGTGCGACTTGACAGCAAAATAGGCTGCGACCAAGGGGTTGCTGGTCCAGTCCAGCAAGCGGGTCGGCAGGCCATGGTGCTGGGCGATGGCCAGCATTTCCCAGTCACTGGCGACGCTGATATTGCCATAGCCCCGCGCCCGCCGCTTAAACGTATCGAAAATGCGTTTTTCATACAGGGGGTTGTACTTGCCCACTGGACAGGACTGCGCCCGCCCGACCTTTGGACGAAGGGACCATGACACGGACCCCTGCCCCCTGAACATCCAGTTGGACGTCTCGCGCTTGCCGATGAAAGCCATGAAGTCGGCCCAGCAGTCCTTCTGCTCACTCATCAGTTTTGTGTTAAATTTTACAGCCATATCAGCCCGCCTGTTGCCACAAGCCGTTGACCATCCGGGAGAGAACATTCAGCAACTCCCCCCCGAACACCCGATCCAGCCGTGCAAACCCACCCCCGGCGGCCTTGAACTGTCCGCTGTCCAGGCTGTCGCGGTCTACCACCACTTCCCGCTTCATTTGAAGCGCTATCCGTTCCAGCCATTGCCGCTGTACCGAGGTCCAGGCCCGTTCCGACAGGATCGCCGCCAACGCCCGGTCCACGCGCGCCTCATAGGGGATCAGCGGGTCGCCCAGCGCCGCCTGCCGGATATAGCCGATGATGCCGGCGGCGACGTCGACATGGCGGGCGTCGCGGAAGGCGGCGCGCAGGTCGGCCTCCTTGAAGCCCTTTTCCTCCAGCAGCAGCCTGATCTCCCGCAACTGGGCGCGGGTCAGGTCGCGCGGGCGTTGGGCGATGATGGTCAGCGCCGGGATGGCGTTGATCTGGGTTTTCAGGAAATTCTCAAAGGCCGACAGGTAATCCTCCGGCCGGGTGAAGCCGGGGCCATAGCCCTGGGCCGTGCCCAGATAGGTGTCGGCATGGTCCGACACGGGCAGGCGCACAGGCCCCATCTCCCCCGCCCGGTCCAGCCAGTCAATCAGCGGGGTCAGGTTGGCCAGCATACCCGCCGCCTCCACCGGGGTGGCGTGGCGCAGGCGGGTGACCAGATCGGTGGGCGACAAGCCGCCGGCCAGATGGCTGAACCATTCGGCGCGCGCATCGTCGCGCTGATAGCGATGGCGGTGGCGCTGCATCTTGGCCACGATCTGATCCAGCAGATAGCAGGCCTTCTCCGCGCGGCGGGTGGCGTCGGGGTCGGCAGCCGGATCGGCGCTGTCGGTGCCGGGGGGCGGGCCGCTGTCATAACCGTCCGCCGCCTCTGCCATGCCGTCCGGTTCCGGGGGGGCGGGTGGGGGCAGACCCACGGTTTCGCTCAATTCCTCCAGCAACTGCCCAAATCGGATGGTCGGATTGGCCACCACGGGCCTGACCGCGCTGACCGCCTGCATCTGGGCATAGATGCCGACGGCATCGAAGATGCGGTATTCGATCTTGCCAATCTCCGGGCACAGCCGCGTGGCGCGGCCGATCATCTGTTCATAGAGGATGCGGCTGGACACGCGGCGCACAAAGACCAGATTCACAATCTCCGGCACGTCGATGCCCGTGGTCAGCAGATCGACCGTCACCACGATGCTGGGCAGGCGTTCATTCTTGAAGGCGCGGATACGCTGGCTGGGGCGGTCCACCGCCCCGGTGATCTTCTCCACCGCCGCCTCCTCCAGCGTGCCATAGCGGGCGCGCATCGCGGTGCGGATTTCATCGACCAGGATGTCGGCATGCTGATCCGTCACCGCGAAGACCAGGGTCTTGCCGGGCAGGGCCGGGTCGATCTGCTCGGCAATGCCCTCCGCCACGGCGGCGTTATAGGGCTGGGTGATGACCTGGCGGTTGAACTGCTCCACCGCGAAATCCAGGTCGTCGGGCAATTCATGATCGGTCAGGGTGCCCGCCACCCGGTCGAACAGAGGGACCGTTTCCCCGGCCTGCCAATGGATGCCGCCGGCGCGCAGCTGGGTCAGCACCTGCTGCGGTGGGGCATGGTCCACCAGCCAGCCGTCGATCACCGCCTCCTGCAAGCCATAGCGGAAGACGGGGGGCCCGAAGATTTCCGTGGTATGCAGGGCCGGCGTGGCCGTCAGGCCGATACGCACGGCATCAAAACGATCCAGTACCGCCTTGTATTTTGAACGGTAATCATTCTCGTTGCGGAACGATAGCTCATCCGCCGTCGCCTCCCGGTCCAGCAGATAGCCGCGATGGCATTCATCGACGATGATACAGTCATACTGGTCCACGGGCGGTGGGCTGGTGCCATCGGGAGCGAACATGATCCGCTTCACCATGGCCTGCACGGTGGCGATATGCACCTTGGTGCTGGCTTCGGGCACGGTGTCGCCGATGGCCTTGACCTCAAAGATATCGGCGAAGGGCTGCATCTGCACGATGCGGGTGTCGCGGAAGGCACCTTCCGCCTGTTCCCCCAGGGCGGTGCGATCGACCAGGAACAGGATGCGACGGAAGCGGTTGGCCGCCAGCAACCGGTACAGCATGGCAATGCAGGTCTTGGTCTTGCCCGTGCCCGTGGCCATGGCGACCAGCAGGCTGCGCCGACCCGCCGCCAAGTTGCGCTCCACCGCCTGGATGGCGCGGACCTGATAATCGCGCAGGCCGAAATTATAGGTAAAGCCCTGCCGCGCCAGATCCGCCTGTGCCGCCGCCACATCCATGGACAGCAGGTCCAGAAGGCCGGCGGGGCTGTACCAGCCCTCCAGCGGGCGGGCCGCATGCTCTGCCCGCCGCACATCACGGAACCAGATGCCGCTGGCCGTGCGCAGCTGTGGCAGATAGGACCGGCCATTGGTGGCGAACAGGAAGGGGATATGGTGCCCGTCCCAGGGGCCGCCGGCAGCCGGCACCTCGTCTGCCTGCCCCTGGTAATGGCGGCTGTACCGCGCGGCCTGGACCAGGGCGCCGGGCACGTCGGACGCGCGGCGCTTGGCCTCCACCACGGCCAACGGCGTCAATCCCGCGAACAGCACATAATCGGCGGGACCATCCGGGGTGGGCCATTCGGCAATGGCGCGATGGGTCCCGCGAGCAGGGCGGGCGCCGGCGGCATAGGTCAGGCTGGCGCTATCCACCTCCCACCCCGCGTCTGCCAACTGCGCATCAATCAGCTTTCGCGTCTCGAACTCATCCAGCGACAATTCGCGGGCCGCCATCTCCGCCGCGTCGGCAAGGGGCATGGCATCGGCGGGCAGCGGGGCCGCCTGCATGGCCTGCGCCTGCTCCAGCGCTGCCTGTCGCCCGGCCTCCAGTTCGGCCGCCAGGATGGCCAGCTGCGCACGCTCCGTCTCTGCGACCTGGGCCCGTTCCTCGGCACTCAGGCGGGCCTGGTCGGCGGCGTCCGCTTCGGCCTGGGCCCTTTCGGCCGCACTACGGCTGGCCGTCGCCTCCGCCCGCAACCGTTCCAACTCCCGCTGCAAGGCGGCGGTTTCAGCGCGGGGGTTGGGTGGCGGGACAAAGGGACCGGGCTGGAACGCGCGGTCGCCCAGGGAGCGGTGGAACCAGACGGCCAGCTGATGCGCGATCTTCAGATGGGCCAGCGCCTGCTGATGGTCGCCATCCAGGGCATGGACGGCGGCATTGCCGGCGCGACGCAACTGGTGAAACAGGTCCGCCACTGGGCGCGGCAGCACACCGCGATCCTGCAACCGCCGCAAACGTTCCAACTGCGGCTCGTCGGGCGTGCCCAGGATGCGGGCGCGGGCGGCCAGCAGATGGGCCATCAGTTCGCCGAGCTGCCGCAGCTTGACCAGCGTCGTGGACGGGTCCTCCACGAAATTCCGCTCCGCCACTGCACCCAGGCGTACAAGCTGCGCCGAATGCACAGCGAGAAACGCGAAATTGGGGGTGCGGGGAACAGTCAAGGCGGCACGAACGAATGCTGTTGGTTGATACTGGATGATGCAGCAATTGCCGATGAAGGTGCAAGCAGAGGCATCCGACACTGAAAAATTGTATCTCCAGCGTCGCTCCCCCTGCCCAACAGCAACCAATGAAGGATACAGTACAAGCAATGACGTACATATGTTCAGATTTTCATCGAAGGTCGGTGTGTTTTCCTCGTTGACATCATTCCATGTGACGATTGGAGGCTATCAAATCGGCATTATGGTGATTTATGTTCTTGTTTTGTTTGTGTCTTTTTATTGTTGTATGTCATTCCAGCCATCAGGTCCCTCATCGATCTTTACAGACTTTCGTCACGCATCGTGGCAACTAGGGACAGAACCAGAACAACGATTATGGCATGTGTAGGTACCGCAACTATCCCCTGCTCTTGAATTGCAATAGACTGGTGCCATGCCGTCCGACATCCCCCCACTCGCTCATTTCACCTTCGTTGGAACCGTCATCGAATGGCGTGGTCCGGCGCCGTTCTTCTTCATCGCGCTGCCGCCCGACCGGGTGGGCGACGTGCGCCATGCGGCCCGCCTGGCAAGCTATGGCTGGGGCGTGGTGCCTGTTCAGGCTGTCGTGAATGACGCGTCCTTCACGACAGCCCTGTTTCCCAAAGATGGCGGTTATCTGCTGCCCCTGAAGGCAGCCGTCAGAAAGACGGGCGCGATCTGTCTGGGGGACGAGGTGACGGTCGAAATTCGGGTGACGGCGAACGGCAGCCTCTGGGATTAACTGCCGGTGACATGAACAGTCGCCATGGCTTTGTGCTGCCGGATGGTTGCAAAAAGTGGTGATGCCAGAAGATAAAGCCCCGCACCGACCAGCCATATCGTACCGATCCAGATGGTCCGGGTCGAGAAGAACAAGGCCGTGGTCAAGGCCGGTCCCGCGATGCCGGCCAAGCTCATCAGGCTGGCGAGGACGCCTTGCAACTGACCCTGCTGGTCATCGCCGACCCGGCTGGTCAGCAGCGATTGCAGCGCCGGCATGGCGACGCCGCCCAGCGCGAACAGGGGGGCCACGGCATAGCCCATCCAGCTTTGATCAGCGAACGCCATCAGCACATAGGCGATCATGTCGAAGGCGACGCCGATCATCAGCGTGCCGAGATCACCGACATGGCGCGACAGCGGGCCGACGAGAAATGCCTGGGACAGGGCGCCGCTGACTCCGAAGACCGACAATGACAGGCCCATATGCACGCTGTCCCAACCGAACCGCTCAGCGCCATAGAGCACCCAGATCGTCCCCGGTATCGCGGCCACGAGACCGAACACCACCGAAGCGGTGACCAGCGGCAGCAGCGGCTTGAAGTTCCACAGCCAGACCAGGGGCGCCAGCGGGTTGAAATCCTTCAGCGCGAAACCGCCGGACCGTGATTGCCGGCTTTCCGGCAGGACGAACAGGGCGACGAGCAGGTTGAGCCCATTGAACAAGGCGGCCAGAAGGAACGGCGCGCGCAGCCACCAGGCCCCCATGACGCCGCCGATGACAGGGCCGATAATGAAGCCAAGGCTCATCACCGCACCGATCAGCCCGAACCGCGACGCGCGCTGTTCGGCGGGGGTGATGTCGGTGATATAGGCGCTGGCCACCGCCATGTTGGCGCTGGTGATGCCCGCCATGGCCCGCCCGACAACCAGCACCCAGCCCAGCGGCGAGAAGGTCATCACCAGATAGTCGAGAAAGGTGCCGGCCAGGGACAGCAGCAGGACCGGCCGCCGGCCGAAACGATCGCTGAGCGCACCCAGAACGGGCGAGAAGACGAATTGCATGATGGCGAAGGTAGCCAGCATCACCCCGTACAGCAGGCCGATATCGTCGCCCCCCGTCACCTGCTTCAGCAGGTCCGGCAGAATGGGAAAGATCAGCCCGGCGCCGATGGCATCAAGGGCGACGGTCGACAGGATGACGATAAGGGCCTTGTTCATGGCGGAGCGTCCGGATAGACTTTATCAGTGATAAATTTATCGGTGATAAGCTCCCTTATCGCCGATAAGTCAAGGGGTGCATTGCTTCATGGCCATCGGACGCGATCATATTGTCGATGCGGCGCTGTCGCTGCTGAACGAGGTGGGGATCGACAAGCTGTCCACCCGCAAGCTTGCGGAGCGGCTGGGTGTGCAGCAGCCAGCCCTCTATTGGCATTTCCGCAACAAGTCGGAACTGCTGGATGCCATCAATTCGGAGATGCTGCTGCGCCACCATGCCGATCGGCTGCCCCGGCCTGGCCAGGATTGGGCGGAATTCACGCTGGCCAATGCCCGCAGCATCCGGAAGACCCTGCTGTCGGTGCGCGACGGCGCGCGGCTGACCGCCGGCACGCGCCCGTCCGTGGCGGAATTTGCCGACGCCGAAAAGGTCCTGGCGCTTTACGTCGATACGGGGTTCACGGCGGAGGAGGCGTTCGGGATCGCCATCTGCGTCACACGCTATGTCGTCGGCTATGTGCTGGAGGAACAGGGCGAGCGTGAACGCAATCTGATGGATCAGGCGGCGCCGAAGGATGATTTCATGGCGGAACTGGCGCCGTTCCCCTTGCTCACCCAGGCGCTGGCGACATTCAACAGGGTCGGAACGGTCAATACCGAAGCCGTGTTCGAAAGCGGGCTGAATTATCTGGTGGATGGCATCCGCGAGAGGCTGCGGTTGAAGCAGGCGGGATGACGGGGGGACCATAGTCTCCGGGGCAGCTTCACCAATCACGGACGATGGCTCCGTCATCATCGTCACCGGCATGAAGCCCGTGTCCAGGGCCGCCAAGCCCGACCCCGAAGCTCCTGACGCCAGCGATATAAAAGGCTTTCATGAAGCCCCAGACGTCGCGCCACATCCCGAACCACGACACCAGGCTGATACGCCTCCTCGACAAGCCACACCTTATCCTCTGCACGGTTCGGCTGCTTCGGTTCCTGCGCTACGCACGCCGGCGGACAAATACTCACGTTTTCGAGTATGGTCCCCACAACCGCCATATCAAAGACCTGAAGAGGTCATTCGCATCGGCAGCAGAAGCGGTGGGCCTCGATCCCGACATGGTCACGCCCCATGTCTTCCGTCATACATGCATCTCCTATTTGGCCCAGTCAGAAGCCAGCGTCAGCCGTGCGGGATACCTGCGGGGTGTATGGTAGGCTGGCCCAAGAATGACAAAAGCCGTTGATCCTTGTTGAGGATCAACGGCTTAAGTTCGGATGCGGGGGTAGGATTTGACCGATGGTATGCCGACCTAACCGTCATTATCTGACCAGAACAATTCCTTCACGAATGTTCCAGCGCCTCCCGTTGTGGTGGGATTACCGATTATAACCCGGTCACAACAGGTTCCCTGTAAATTCGCGCAAACACACTAAAAAGTTGCAGCATGACGGAGGTCTGTCACGATATCAGACCATCCCAAAAGGAGGACTTTATCACGGTCGATCAGTTATCTTGCAATGTCCAGATATCGATAATAGGCACCGACAAAAGGCAGGAACCACGGCGTGCCGAAATAGCCGGGGATGGCGGGCCAGTCCATGTCCCGCCAGGGATTGAGGTCCGCACGACCGTCCAGCACGTCTGCCATGACCGCACCCATATAGGTCGCCATATGAGTCCCGTGCCCGCTATAGCCCATGGAGTAGAAGAGACCGTCGCGTTCACCCGCCCGTGGCAGCCGGTCCCGCGTCATTTCCACCATGCCACCCCAGCAATAATCGATACGGGCATCCGCCAGTTCGGGGAAAAGCCTCACCATTGAGCGCCGCAGAATGGCTCCGCTTTTTGCATCCGATACCGGATCACTGGCGCTGGAAAACCGCGCACGTCCGCCGAATAGCAGCCGATTGTCAGGCAGAATCCGGAAATAATTGACGAAGTTCAGCGTGTCGGTGGTGTTGCGACGGTTGGGGGTCAGCCGGTCAAGCAGGCTGACCGGCAGGGGCTCCGTCACGATGATATAGGCCCCGACGGGTATGATCCGCCGGCGAAACCAGCCGAGCGGTCCGATCCGCGATGTGCCGGTCGCCAACAGGACCTGATTGGCCCGGATGCTTCCGTTGGGCGTCGTTACTTCATGGACCTGCCCTTCGACACGACGCAGCCCGGTGACAGGGTTGTTCTCGTAAATCCACGCACCGTGGCGCGCCGCCGCCGCTGCCAGGCCCTGACCATATTGTCCCATATGCAGGGAGGCACTTTTCTTGAAAAGCATGCCGCCGAAATAGCGGTCAGAGCCAATTTCGGCCCGCATTTCCGACCGTGGTACCATGCAGGTGTCGGGATCGACATCCCGCGACAGCAATTCCTGAGAGCGCGCGATCTTGTCGTAATGGGCGGGCTTGGCGGCCAGTTTCAGTTTGCCGAGGCGTTTGAAATGGCAGTCGATACCCTCCTCGGTGATGATCTTTTCCACCAGATCGACGCCGGCATCGAAGGCGCGATAATATCTGTTCGCCCTGTCCCGGCCCAGCGCCATGGACAGAGAATAATAATCCTGGGCGAAGCCATTATTGCACATGCCGCCATTGCGGCCTGAGGCGGCATTGGCAACCCGCCCGGCCTCCAGCACCACCACCTTGGCGCCCTTCCTGGCAAGGGCCAGAGCGGCCGACAGACCTGTGAAACCCGCCCCAACGACAGCAACATCGGCTTTTCCTTCCGGACCGCCCTGCATTGCGGCACCGAAGGGCGTGGTCGTATCCAGCCAATAGGAAGTCATCTTCATCACCGGAACTCCTCAACCATATCGCCGCTGACAAGGGTCAGCCTGGAAATCAGCCAAGCGATTGATTAGAAAGCGCAAACAGGGTTACAGTACCATCGGACGGCGGTCGAATTCCGCGCACCATGGCGGTAACTTCCCCGACCTTGGGCAAGCCGAGATCCCGCAGCCACGCCGAGAGACCACTGGCAGCCGTGACATCGATGCGGACAAAACCGCCCACCTGCTTGGTCATCAGGTCAAGGATCAAGGCGCGGGCCACGGTTACATCACCCGCCACCACCGGCCCGATAACGACACCCCGCCCCCATCGGCGAACACAACCATAGCCGCAGACCGTACCCGCCCGCTCAATCACCCGGATGGACGCTGTCCGGACCAGGGCGCCGATCAGGTTCGCACGATTCATCCCGCTTGCCGCCAGGTCAATGGCATGGATGGCAGCAAGGTCACCCGCCCGGAAGTCCCTGATATGACCGTCAACAGGCTCCACGACCGGCATGGTCGCAAGCACCGCCTGATGCTGGTGTACGGCGCCATCGGCGACAAAACCGAGCCGCGCATAGAGCGCCAGCCCTTCCGATGTCGAGTTGAGGATGATCGTCCTGCCGTCAGCCTGTTCGAGCAACGCATCCATCAGGGCCTTGCCGATACCCCGGCGTTGTGCAGAGGAAGCGACGATGATCATTCCGGCCGATGCGTGCTGGTCGCCATAGGGCCACCACAGCGCCGTTCCCACCAGCCGGCCCTCCATCTCGACGGCAACACCGTTCCCCAGCGCAAGGGCGAATGCCCAGTCCTCCAGCCGGTAAGGCCATTGCAGCGCCTGTGACAGCGCCAATCCCTGCGGCAGATGCGCCGCCGTCAATGTAACCAGTCGGAGCGGGGCCGCCGCGGATTCAGAAACAGCCATCACATCTTCCCTTTGACGTCCTTCACCGGCCAAGCCGGGGCAGTGAACGCGCCCGATCGAAGCCGGTACCGATCAGAAATATCTGAGCCAGGCGATGTCCTTGCGCCGTGCCTTCAGCCGCGAGAACCAGACCGTCGGTATATAGAAGGGGATGATCAGGCCCAGATACCAAGCGAACACCCAGCCATAGCTGTCGAAACCGAACAGCGTTCCGTGGTTGGGACCCCAGATGGCCAGCGCCGTATGGTACAGCACGCGCAACATCGCCAGATGGAAGATGTAGAAGAACATCGGGGCGCCGCCGAAAACCGCCAGGGCGCTGGTGACACCGGCCTCGCGGATACGCTCAAAGAAGGCCAGCAGCAGCACCCCGACACCCAGCGTGAACAGCAGGAAATCCAGCGATGGCGGGTACTTGGTGAGCGACATGAAGCTCATCATCGTCCGCGCTGGATCACCATCAACGACAAACCAAGGCTTGTCGCCATAGACATTCAGCAGGCGCAGGCCAACGAACAGGGCGATCATGCCGACACCCAGCAGCAGCAACCGGCGCTGACGGACCTGGACCGACACATGCGGCAGGAACCAGGGCCCGATCCCGAAACCAAGCAGGATCACACCGATCCAGGCCAGTACGGGATAGCTGGTCTTGGCCACCAGCCCGAAGGGCAGGGTAAGCAGGTCGCGCTGATGCAGCAGGGCCCAGAGCCAGTGAAACGGCGCATCCGGGGCCAGACGAATGGGATCCAGCAGATTGTGGCCCGCGACGATCACCAGACCCAGCACGATCAGCGTGGCCAGCGGCAGCCGGACCAGACCGGCCAGCACAATCATGCACACCCCGATGCACCAGATGACCTGCAGCCATAGCGTCGGCTGTGCGATCCCCCAGTAAAGTGGGGACAGGAAAAACACCTCTATCGCCATGAGCAGCAGGCCGCGCTTCAGCAGATAGGAGGTCGTTTCCTGGGCCGTGTGATTGCGGGCATACAGAAAGATACCAAGACCGGTCAGCGCCACAAAGATCGGCGCGCACAGGCTGGCGGCCAGCCGGGCGAAGAACAGGGCCGGCATGATGGTCGTTGCGTCCACCGGATCGGCAATGTCGACATGCAGGAACCATGTTTCCCGGACATGATCCAGCAGCATCACCACCATGACAAAGCCACGCAGCGCATCAATGCTGCGCAGACGTGCCCCCGCTGATTTTATGACGGTTCCGATTATGCCGGATTGCTGTTGTCCGGAAGCGGACATAGCGATCGTGCCCATGTTGTGCCCCCTGGAATTGTCTGTTTGATTGAAATGTCCTAAAGCGAACCGACCTGGATGGTCGACCCGTCCACCAGCCGTGACAGGTTGAAATGGCTGGGGTCGATGGATGGTGTTTCGTTGCTGATCAACTGCGCCATCAGGTAGCCGATACCAGGTCCAAGGCCGAACCCGTGCCCCGAACAGCCAGCCGCCAGGAACAGACCGCCGACCGCATCGATGCCGGACGCAACCGGCACGGCATCGGGCGTGCAATCGACATAGGCGCCCCAGACATGGTCGATCTCGATCCCGGCCAGTTCGGGGAAGGTGCCCTTCACATTGTCCATGATGGCCTCAACCAGCCGCCGGTTAGGGGCCGGGTCCAGCACGCGCTGACGCTCGAACATCTTTTCATCGCTGCCCAGCCAGGATGGAAGAGATTCCGGCCCGGCGAACAGGGACTTGCCGACCCCGATCTGCACCGCCTTCAGGCGCTTGATGAATTGCGGCAGGAATTCACGTGCGAAGCGTATGCCCTGCGCTGTCAGTTCCAGCGTCGCCCGCCCGCTGATCGCCAGGGTGTAGCTGCCATCCAGGCGCCGCGTCATGGCCAGATCGGGGCAATAGACCACGTCGCCGACATCACGGGTCGGCTTTGTGCGCAACGCCGTCTGGCGCACGCTGGCCTGGGGAAACACCACGCCGTGCCGGGCCAGGAAGGTGGAGGCCCAGGCCCCGGCGGCACACAGGACCGCATCCGCCCTTATGCTGCCCTTTTCGGTATGCACACCCGTCACGCGGCCATTGGTGATGTCCAGGCCGCGCACGGCACAGTTCTGATGGATGGTGGCGCCGCGCGCGCGCGCGCCTTCGGCCAGGGCCGGTGCCGCCCAGGCGGGTTCCGCCTTGCCATCCGCGACGGAGTGCAGGCCGCCCACCCACTTGCGGCGAGTTTCCGGAATGCGCTGTGCGGCCTGCGCCCCGGTCAGCATGTAGGTTTCAACACCGAACGCCTGCGCTGTCGGCCCCCAGGCCTCCCACCCGGCCAGCATGGCGGCATCGTCGGTCGCATAGACCAGACCGGTGCGGCGGAATCCCAGATCCTGGCCGATCTCCACCGCCAGCCCGTCCCAGAGCGACATGGACAGGATCGACAGGGGCATTTCGCGGGGATCACGGTTCTGCTGACGGCACCAGCCCCAGGTCCGACTGGACTGTTCGCAGGCGATATGGCCTTTCTCCAGCAACGCCACGGACAGGCCGCGCTTTGCCAGATAATAGGCGGACGCCGTGCCGACGATGCCGCCGCCGATCACCACGACATCGACGGACGGGGGAAGGGTTTCGTCGCTGGCAACGGTTCGAACGGCGGGAACCATGGATAGCCTCAATATCTGATATCGGACCGGTCAAACGCCGGCGTCACGCGACCGGCTTGAATTGCGCATAGATCTTGGCGACATGCACAAAGCTGGCCCAGCTGCAGCGGGCACCCTGCTCGATGATGAAAGTGTCACCTTTACGGAAGGTGCCCGTCCGTCCGGCCTCATCGGTGAAGGTCACCTCACCCTCCAGCAGATGCATGAGTTCACTGTGGCGGAAGAAGATGGGTATCCGCTGATAAGGCGTGGAATCCCAGGTGCCGCACAGGAACTCCCCGCTGGCGGAACGGAAGGCATTATGGGAACGACAAGACGGTCTTTCGCTGGTCAGAACCTCATCCGCCGGCGGGTTGGAGGCAACCAGGGTCGCGGCATTGTCGATCACGCTGATGCCCCTGCCCTCCTCGACCGCATCCAGATATCGCATACCGATGATGGAAACCGGTTGGGCGGCATGCCAGTGGAACGCTGTGCCTTTGGAGATCACGGCACTGGTTCCCGGGCCGATCATGGCCCTTTGCGGCCCGGCGTCGAGGGTGAGGGTGCCCTTCCTGACGAAAATCCAGGTATCACCACGACCCTCGACATGCGCGCCTTCGCCGGCGGCAACCGATGTGACGAAGATTTCGCAAGGACCGGCGCGCACGGGAAGCAGCCTTGCCCCGGACCCGAAGGGCTCCAGCCCGGCGTCCGGCGCCAGCGTTGCGGCCAGGGATTCCAAATCCACAAAGGAAGGACATTCGGTGCTGGTCATGGTCGATTTCCTTTTATGGATCAGGGCGTATGGACAGGCGTCGGCAGATACGCAACGGCATCGATTTCCACCAGAAAGCCGTAGTGAAGCTCGGACACCGGCACGACGGTCCGCGCCGGCCGCGCACCGGGCAGCATCTCCGCATAGATGCGGTTGAATTCCGGCCAGTTGGCGACGCCCACGATATAGGCGGTCACCCGGGCCAGTTGCGCCGGTGTTCCGCCTGCCGCCTTCAGGATTTCCAACATATTGGCCAGGGCCTGACGGGTCTGCGTCTCAAAACCGGTATCGGCCAGGGACTGACGATCGGCCCGGATCGGCAATTGTCCGGAGATATAGAGCGTATTCCCGGCACGCACAGCCTGCACATAATGCCCCGCGGGCGCTGGCGCCTTATCCGTCAGGATGGTCTCAATACCAGCCATCACCAGCCTCCGAAGCGCGGCCAGGTGGCCTCGACAATATCGGATGCGCCCCGCACGACCTGATATCCGGCATGCTGGGCTCCCGTGGCACAGGCATGGTTGGGCAGGATACGCACACGGTCACCGATCTTCAGGTCAGGCAACGTCGCCCCGGAGCCGGGCCGTACGGTCACGATCCCATGCTCCTGGTTGGCATCGGCCAGAATGATGTCGGCATAGGGGGTGCCGCTGCTGTCGCAGACCAGCCCGTACCCCTGACTGACCGGCTGCTTGGCGGTGCCGCGATCCTGCGACATCGCCATCCAGCCGGCATCGACAAGCACCCAGCCCTTCTCCCGCTGATGCCCGATCACCGTGGCCAGGACCGACAGGGCGATATCGTCCACCTTACAGACACCGATGCCGGCCATCACCAGATCGAAGAAGACAAACACACCGGCACGCACTTCCGTGACACCGGCAAGGTCGGTGGCGAAATGCGCCGTGGGGGTGGAACCCAGGCTCACCACGGGGCACGGCAGGCCGGCATCGCGCAGGATTCCGGCCGCCTGGACAACGGCGCAACGTTCCTGGGAGGCCGCATCGACCAGTGCCTGGTCGGTGCGCGCACCATAGCTGGCCCCCGCATGGGTCAGCACGCCACGCAGTTCCGCCCCCTGGACCAGGGTCTGCCCGATGGCCAACAGACGCGCGGCATCGCCGGGAAGGACGCCCGACCGATGGCCGTCGCAATCGATCTCAATCAGGGCCGGGATGGCGTGGCCCGCCGCCCGCGACGCGGCCGCCACGGCTTCGGCTTGTTCCACCGTATCCAGGACCACAGCAATATCAACGCCGTCCCGGCGAAGCTGCAGCACCTTGGCCAGCTTGCCCGGGGCGATGCCGACGGCATAGATCATGTCCTTGACGCCTGCTGCCGCGAAATGGGCGGCCTCCTTCAGCGTGGAGACCGTTGCCGGACCTTCCGGGCTAGTCATCACCCGACGCGCCACATCAACCGACTTTGCCGTCTTGAGATGCGGGCGCAGCGAAACACCCAAGGATGAAAGCCGCTGCCGCAGGTGCGCGACGTTGCGCTCAAGGCGGTCGGCATCCAGGATCAGACAGGGTGTTTCAAGGTCCGCCAGGCGGACCGGCGCCGAAGCCATATCGGGGTTCGGCGGGATGTCCGTGTACGTCACAGATAAGTCCTCGCAGATAAGGTGATGACATTTTTGCTCCCGCGAAGAGAGCGGGACAATTAACGGATTCTGCATGATTGGATAAGGCTGGGCTTAATGCCTCAGGCATCCCACCACACATGCTCGGCGAAGGTGTAGCCCATGAACCCGCCCAACGGGACGGGATACAGCCCTTTCAAACGCTGGTCATAACCATCCAGCAGGCTGATGAAGACGGGGATGGCGCTGCCGCAATGGTCCCGCACAAGACCTTGCATCTCGCCGTAGAGCTGCTTTCGCCGCGCGTGGTCTGATTCCCCCCGCGCTTCCAGCAGCAGGCTGTCGAACCGGGGATTTCGCCAACCCGACTCATTCCAGACCGCGTCGGATTTGTAGAACAGGCTGAAGATCATATCCGCCGTCGGGCGCGGATTGCTGTTACCGAAGCCCATCGGATGCTTCATCCAGTGGGTCGACCAATAGCCGTCGGCCGGCACGCGGTTTACCGCCAGTTGCAGGCCCACGCGAGCCCCGTACTCCTGAAGAACCGACGCCATGTCCACCGACCCTTCCGCAGCAGGCGACGCGTAGACTGGCAGGCGCACGCCAACCAGACCGGCCCGCTGCAGGTGCCATTTGGCACGATCGATATCCAGGCCCGTCTGCGGCAGGTCATCGCGATAATAGGGATGAAATGGCGGGATCGGGTGGTCATTGGCGATGGTCGCGTAATCCCGGAACATCGCCCTGTTGATCAGGGGCCGGTCCAACAGATATTTGATCGCTGCCACGAAATCGGGGTTCGATGTCGGGTGGTGATCCTGCCGCATGATGAGATTGGTGTAGAGCCCGGACTTGGTCTCAATGATCCCATATCCCGGTTCTTCCCGAACGCGCCGCGCGGATCGGGGGTTCATGGCATTGATGAGATGCACATCACCCGACAGCAGCGCGTTGACCCGGCTGACCTCATCCGGGATACCGATCAGCTCGATCTCGTCAAGATAGGGTTTGCCCGGCTTCCAGAAATTGTCATTGCGGCGGACGATGGTTCGGATGCCGGGCTGAAACTCGACCAGCCGGAAGGGGCCGGTGCCGTTGGCAGTGGAAAAATCCGTCTGCCCTTCAGGCACGATCAGGAAATGCGACTGGGCCAGGATCGTCGGCAAATCCGCGTTGGGGCCTGTCAACTCGATCCACAGTTCCAGCGGACCCGTGGCCTTGACCTCTTTAAACTGTCTAGCGATCTGCAACATCTTGGAGCCAACAGCTGGATCCTTGTGCCGCATCAGGGCGAAGACGACATCGGCGGCATCCAGACTTTTGCCATCGTGAAACTGTACGCCCTGGCGCAGCTTCACATGCCATACAAGCTGATTATCGCTAACGATCGTTTCCGCCAGTGCCGGATAGGGGTTCAGGTCGCGGTCCAGTTCGGTCAGGCCACTATACAGCATGAAATGCCGGACATAGTCGGTGCCCAGCGCCCCTTTGGCGGGATCAAGCGTGTCGGCTGTCGATGATGAAGTCCCTGCCACCCGGATCCGGCCGCCCGCACGCGGCTGGGATGAACCGGCGGCGGGCGGGGGTGTGATCCTGGAGGGCCGTTCCAGCAGTTTGGTTCCGGCCACTGCCAACCCGGCACCGGCTGTGCCCAGCAGAACCCGGCGGTTAATCCTGCCGCCGCTCATTGCGGGAAATAGCCCAGAACGGCCTTGGTCTCCAGATACTCCTCCATGCCGAATTCCCCATATTCGCGGCCATTTCCGGACTGTTTGTAGCCACCGAAGGCGGCGTGCGCGTCCCAAGCCGGATGGTTGATGTGGACCTGTCCGGCCCTGATCCGCGACGCGACCCGCCGGGCGCGATCAAGATCGGCGGACTGGATGTGCGAACCCAGGCCATAAACCGTATCGTTGGCGATGCTGACCGCCTCCTCCTCGTCGGCATAGGGGATCAGGCAGAGGACCGGCCCGAATATCTCCTCCTGGGCGATGCGCATGGTTGACCGAACCTGGGAAAAGATTGTCGGCCGAACGAAGTATCCCTGTTCTAGCCCCTCAGGCCGCCCGAGCCCGCCGCAGATGAGCTTCGCCCCTTCCGCCAGGCCGATGGCAATCATGGCCTGCACCTTGTCGAACTGCGCTGCGGTGGAGACGGGCCCCAGGACCGTGGCCTCGTCCATCGGATCGCCGACCGTCATGGCGGCGGCGGCCCTCGCGGCCAACGCCTCAACCTGTGCCAACCGGCCGGCCGGAACCAGCATACGGGTGGGGGCGCTGCAGGACTGACCGACATTGCGAAAGGCCGCCGCCACGCCCAACGGCACGACACGGTCAAAATCCGCATCGTCCAGCAGGATGTTGGGCGATTTCCCGCCCAGTTCCTGCGTGACCCGTTTCACCGTCGGGGCTGCGGCATGGGCCACCAGAATGCCGGCGCGGGTCGACCCCGTGATCGACACCATGTCCACATCCGGGTGCGCGGCAAGCGGGGCGCCCACCTGTGGACCAGTGCCATGGACAAGGTTGAAAACGCCCGGCGGGGTCCCGGCATCATGCATGATCCGGGCGAACAGATTGGCGCTGAACGGCGACAACTCGCTGGGCTTCAGCACGATCGTGCATCCCGCCGCGATGGCCGGCGCCACCTTGGCGGTAATTTGATACAGCGGCCAGTTCCACGGCGTAATCAGCCCACAGACGCCGATCGCCTCCTTGATGATCGCCGTCGTGCCCTGCCGGCGGATGAAGGCATAGGTCCCCAGCACCTCGATGGCGGCCCTGACATGCGCAATGCCGAAAGGAACCTGGGAGGCGCGTGCAAAGCTGATGGCCGCGCCCATTTCCCGGCTGATGGCCCGCGCCATATCCTCGGCCCGTTCCTCCAACAGCCGGAGGATCCTGCCCAGCAGCGCCACACGGTCGGCAACCGGCGTGATGGAGAATGCTGGAAAGGCCGCACGCGCCGCTGCCACGGCAAGATCGACATCATCGGTGCTGCCGGACACCACCTGCCCGACCTCCCGCTGTGTCGCCGGGTCGACGACCGGCATCAGATCCCCGGATATGGCCGGGACCGCCCAGCGGCCCCCAATATAATGCCGATCGCAGACCATAAACGCCATAATCCACCTTTTGATGCCAACGACGGAGAACGGAACCGTGGGTCCCGGGGGCATTGCGTCAAGGAAAGGATCATGTAAAAACATGAACTCGACAATTAACTAATGCTTTATGTTTGGTTAAGGCTAGCCTTATGATCTCCACGGAGGATCTGACCTTCTTCGCCATGATCGCCGCTTCCCCGTCTTTAGCGGAGGCTGCGCGGCGCCTGAATGTCACCGCGCCCGCGGTAACCCAGCGGCTGCGCGCGTTGGAACTGCGCGTCGGAGTCAATCTGGTCGACCGCACCTCACGCGGACTGAATCTCACCGACGAGGGCGAACTCCTGGCATCGGAGGGGCGCACGATCATTGAAGCGATGGATGACCTTTCCGAACGCCTCGCCCGACGGACGACGCAAGTCCGGGGGCATCTACGGATCGCCGCTCCTCACGGTTTCGGGCGGCGATATATCGCCCCCATTGTCCAGGAATTCGCACAGTGCCATCCGGCCGCTGCCGTCACCCTTGAACTGTCGGACAGCCCGATACGTCAGATGTCGGAAAGCTGGGACATCGTCGTCCATATCGGCGCCTTGCCGGAAAGTGACCGGCTGGTGACGACTCTGGCCCCCAATCGCCGCCTTCTTTGCGCGGCACCGGACTATCTGGCCAGCCATCCACCCATTGAAAGGCCGGAGGATCTTGCCCTGCATCGCTGTCTGGCCCTGCGGGAAAATAATGAAGATGTAACGCTGTGGCGTTTTACGCACCCGACGCGGGGCGGTGCGACGGTAAGGATCAACCCAACCATGTCGACCAACGATGGCGAGGTTATTCGCGACTGGGCGCTTTCAGGGGCAGGCATCATCGTGAGAAGCGAATGGGACGTGGCCAGGGACCTTGCTACTGAAAAGTTGCATCGGCTTCTACCGCAATGGTCCCTGCCGTCAGCCGATGTGGTAGCGCTGGTGCACGCGCGCCGGGGCCGCAGCAGCCGCGCCAACGTATTTCTTCAATCGCTTCGGGAAGCACTGGCCTCGCCACCTTGGCTGCACTCCACAGCACAAAACGGAAATGGTTCAGGATGAGCATGCAGTGCAGGATTTCCACGCCCGTCCGTCATCGAAACAAATGGGACATCGGGTTGGTGTTGTGAACGGAGGTTCTGGCCCGTTGCGGAATGATGTTAAGCGGTCTGGCGTTGGTGGCACAAGCGCCTGTGCTGGATGGTTCGCTTCTTGATTTTGGCATGCGGTTCCAACATAGCGGTTCCCCGGCCGAAATAGACATCGGCTGGCGTCAGGTTTCCGATGCTTTCATGGTAACGGCGGTGGTTGTAGTGATCGACGAAGGCCTGGATATTGGCCTCCAGGTTGCCGGGCAGGAAGTAGTTTTCCAGCAGGATGCGGTTCTTCAAGGTCTGATGCCGACGTTCGATTTTGCCATAGATGTCAATCGGCATTGAAATTTCGACGCCTATACAGGGTCAACCTTCAATGCCGATTGACACTCCGCCAAACTCGGAGCGGTTCAGTTGCAGGTAGCGCAGCACGAGGATGGCCGAGTATGATTCTCTCTTCGTCCATGCAGGGCACAGCTGTCGACAAAATGGTCAGCACCTTGCAGGGAAAAAGACCCTGTATCCTTGAATAGGAGAGCCTGTGACCGGATGTGTGTCGATCATTTATTTTAATTTATTCCAAATATTCTATAGTAACGCAAAGTGATAACTAATAATTTCTTGGTAAATTATTAAATCCATTCAGAAAGACTCCCGTTACCTGGTCAGCATGGGCTTTCATGGCTTCTTCAGACGGTATGGGATCGCCGAATATCATGACCCGTTGCCATTTCCCCAGGGCCATGACCACGAAATGGGCGGCCAGTTCGCTGGCATCGTCGCCATTGACCCCATTGTCGCGCAATATCCTGGCCACCGGCCCCACCTGATAGCGGTAGAACTGAACACGCGCCATTTCCTGAAGTTCCCGGAATGCCAATCCCTCGCGATAGATCAGCCGGGCCATCTGCATGTTCAGGTCCCTGAACAGCTGGATCTGCATTTTCAACACAAACCCGCTCAGGCGGCCCTGTATATCCCCGGAATTATCGATTACCTGAGGCTCTATTTCCTCCGATATCCGGTCCAGGCAAGCACCGAACAAAGCAATCTTGTCAGGATAGTGATTGTAGACAGTCCGCGTGGAAACCTTGGCCCGTTCCGCGATGACACGTACGGAGGCGCCATGGAAACCCGTATTCACGAACTCCTGTAACGCCGTGTCCAATAGCATCTGAAGTTTTTGTTCCGCTTCCTCAGCGCTGGGCCGTCCCGCCCGGCGGGTCTTCTTTGTCTGGCCGTCCATGCTGCTCTGTCCCCGCCCCACCCGCATCTGATGCACCCTCGATGCCATCTGTCGGCCTGAATTTCCACATTGACTAATTACAACGATAGCTGTAATTAAATCCCATCAACAATGAAAATCGAATAACTTCACGGGAGGCATGAATGCCGGATACCCTGACCACGTCCGACACGCTGGACCGGGCGATTGATGCGCTGGATCCTGTCGTCGCCTTGCTGTCCCTGATCCAGATCACCGGCGACCGCACGCTGCTGGCCAAGTACGGCCCCGCCCTGGAAGGCACGCAGCACCAGTTGAAGGAGGCTTTCGTCGCCTTCAATCAAGCCCCGCCGCCCAGCGCCGCGTCGCTGGAGGTGGCCGGCCAAGTGCGCGACCTGTTGCGCACCGCCGTCAAATCCGGCCGGCCTTCCATCCTGCCACATCTCGACCGCCCGCTGTTCCGGCAGATGGCGCGGCTGGCGCTGGGGCTGGACCTGCCGGAAATGTCGATCGAACCGGCCTTCCAGCATGGCGGCTTCACCGCCGACACCCGCGTGCGCCAGCCGCAACGCACCCCGCCCGCCGGTTTCAAGGTGCTGGTCGTCGGTGCCGGCATGATGGGCATCAATGCCGCCGTGAAGCTGCAGCAGGCCGGTTTCGATTATCAGGTGATCGAGCGGCTGCACGATGTTGGCGGCAATTGGCTGGAGAACACCTATCCGGGCGCTGCCGTGGATACGCCCAGCCGGGTCTATTCCTTCTCGTTCGAGCCCAACGCCTCCTGGACGAAATATTACCCCAATGGCCCGGAATTCCTCTCATATCTCGGCCGTGTAACGGACAAGTACGGGCTGCGGGAACGGATCGATTTCAACACCAAGGTAGAGGGTGCCCTCTGGGACGAAGCTACCAAGCTGTGGCGGGTCGAGGCGGTCCGCGACGGACAGAAGGTCACCTATAGCGGCAATATCCTGATCATGGCCGTGGGGCCAAACAATGCCCCCAACTTCCCCAAGGTCGACAATCTCGACCGGTTCAAGGGCAAGGTGATCCATTCGGCGCAGTGGGATTATTCGGCCGACCTGACGGGCAAGAAGGTGGTGCTGATCGGCACCGGCTGTTCCGGCGTCCAGGTCGCCACGGCCCTGGCCGATACGGTCGGGGACATGACCATCGTCCAGCGCCAGCCTGAACATGTCATCCCCAACCCCGCCGCCCATGACCCGGTCGATGATCTGGAACGCTGGGCGATGGAGAATATTCCCTTCGTGGTGCAGTGGAAGCGCCTGCAGAGCCTGTCCAGCTCGCTTCAGGACATGCATGGCATGGTCATGAAGGACGAGGAATATGCCAAGCAGACCGGCGGCTTCGGTCCCATCAATGACGGCATCCGCATGATGTGCGATGGCTATCTGAAAAGCCATTTCCCCGATGACCCGGAAATGGTCAAGCTGCTGACCCCGCCCTATCCGGTCTTCGCCAAGCGGCCGATCCTGGATTGCGGCTTCTTCGACACGCTGAAGAAGCCTAATGTCCACATCGTCCGGGGCGAATTGACGGCCGCCGACGAGAATGGCGTGATCCTGGCAGACGGCACCCACCTGCCCTGCGACGCGCTGCTGCTGTCCACCGGCTACAAGCTGCATTTCGGGCGGCAATTCGCCATCACCGGCCGAAATGGCCGGACCTTGAAGGAAACGTTCGAGCCCTACCCCTTCTCCTATGAAGGGCTTTTGGTGCCGGGCTTCCCGAACTTCGTGCTGATGGGCGGCCCCTACAGCTTTCTGGTCGCCAACCATGCCGTGGTCAGCGAGCAGCAGGTCCATTACATCCTGGAAATGCTGCAATGGATGGTCGATGCACAGTTGGACAGCATCGATGTCAGCGAGCAGGCGACCCAAGCCTTCGTCGAGGAAATGGACAGCGAACTGTCCAAGACGGCCTGGGTCAATTGCGGCAATGCCCATGGCTATTACCGTGACCAGGGCAAGAAGGTCATTCTGGCCGTCCCCCGCCACAATTCCCACATCTGGCACGTGCTGCGCAGCCCTCGGACGCAGGATTTCAACACCACCGTCCGGCCCGATGCCGAACCGGCGCACATGCCCGAGATGAAGCTGCTGACCATCTGAAGACGGCACGGCGCATAAAATTCCAGGGAGGAACCCATGACGAACACCATTCCGCACGCGGCCACCAGCGACGCCCATTTCAGCTTCTGCAAGATCATCGTGCATGATCTGGACGGGCTGGGCCGCTTCTATCAGACGGTTTTCGGGCTGGTGGAGATGTACCGGGTGGACGCCGACATCGCCGGCCGCCCAATCAGCGAGATCACCTATCTGCCCACATATCCCAATGGCGGGTCGCTGACCCTGCTGAAGTTCAACGATGCGACCGGGCCGGCGCGCGGGGAATCCATTGCGGGCTTCACCACGACGGATATCCAGGCCCTGGTCGATCGCGTGGTCGCGGCCGGCGGCAGGATCGCCGATCCGATCCGATCCATGCCCGAACACAAGCTGCGCGTCGCCTTCATCGAGGACCCGGAAGGGCACCTGACCGAAGTGGTGCAGATGGACGCCTGACCGGCGTCCATCTGCCCATACGACCACCAAGAGATCGACACGACCCTGCCCGCCCCGACCGCCGGGGCGGGAACGGGATGCTGTTGCCCGAACCCTGGCCACCGCTACCAGCCCCCGTGGAGCCCCCGCCATGACCCGTGAACTTGCCGAGCAGTTCCGCCCCGTCGCCCCGCCGCAGATCATCGAAGACGCCTATACGGCCGACCAGCATCGCCGCCTGTTGCAGATCGTGCACGACAACGGCCCCTGGCCGCTGATCCTGGCGGAGAATTTCAAGACGCCGGAGGAAGTGATCGCCGCCACGTCCGGCACCATCCCGGAAGGGGTGGAACTGACCTGGGACATGATCATGAACCCGGTGTTCCGGGGTTATCTGGCCCGCGCCGGAGTCTGCTTCCATCCTGAACTTGAGGATTGCTACTACAATTCCCGCTTCCTTGAACTGGTCCGGAATTATTGGGACTGCCGCTATGCGGAGCCGGAGACGTTCCTGTTCAATATCCAGGGACCGACCCCTATCGGCGGGCCGCCGCATCTGGACGGCACCGTGTTCCGTGGCATGACCATGGAAAACACGCCGCTGTGGCTGCTGCTGACCATGAACAAGTCGTGCCTGTTCAAGCATTGGCAGGCCAAGAAGGGCCAGATCATCGCCTGGTACTACAAGGGTCGGATCGGCGGCGGCTTCAATTGCTGGCCCGACGGTCCCAGCGGGGCGCCGGTTTCGATCAACGGCCCGTTGTGGGGCCGCGCGGTGGTGGTGGAGAACGAACGCATGTTCCATCATGGCCAGGCCTGCGGCCCGGTCGCCCAACGCAAGCCGAAGGGACTGGACATCACGTCAACCTTCGGAGCCGATCCCGATGATCCGACCGGCTGGCAGATCGAAACCTTCGGCAAGGTGAACCAGAAGGTGCCAGAAGCGGACATGCGCTTCCTGGTCCATTGGGGCGCCAAGCTCTACAAGGATTTCGACGAATTGAAGGTCGCCTACGACCATACCGACGACATCACCGCCGATAAGGCGCTGAACATCCTGGTGGATGACATGCGCAGGCGCGGCGTCGCCTTCGAGATGCCGACCGATCCGATGAACGACCGCAAATTCATAGGCTTGGTCAGTCAGGTCTACGACATTGGCGGGCCGACCAATATCCCACCCGACGCCATCGACGAGCCGGCAGCCGCCTGACCATGCCCGAATGACGCAAGCCAGGAGGAAACGATGAGAAACGATATCGGCAGCGAGGCCTATCTGCGCATGCTGCGCATCCGTGGCTTCGAAGAGGCGGTGACCGGTCTGATCACTGAGGGCAGCGTACCCGGCGCCTGCCATTCCAGTGCAGGTCAGGAGGCAGCGATCGTCGGCGCCTGCATGGCGCTGCGCCTGGATGATTATATGTCTGGCACCCACCGTTCACACGGCCACCCCATTGGCAAGGGTGCCGACCTGAAGCCGCTGATGGCCGAAATCCTGGGCAAGGCCACGGGCATCTGCAAGGGGCGCGGCGGGTCGATGCACCTGACCGACAAATCCGTGGGCAGCATCGGGGAATCCGCCATCGTCGGTGGCGGCATCCCCCTGGCGACTGGTGCAGCGCTTAGCGCCCAGGTGCGCGGTACCGACCAGGTGGCGCTGACCTTCTTCGGCGACGGCGCCGTGAACGAAGGCGTGTTCCATGAATCCCTGAACATGGCCTCCATCTGGAAGCTGCCGGTGATCTTCTTCTGCGAAAATAACGGCTACGCCGCCGTGACATCCGCGACGAAGACCCATGGTCAGCCCGATGTGGCCCGCCGCGCCGACGGCTATGGCCTGCCCGGCATCATCGTTGATGGCCAGGATTTCGATGCGGTTTATGCCGCCACAGTCGAAGCCGTGGCACGGGCGCGGAGGGGTGACGGTCCGACCTTGATCGAAGCGAAGACCTATCGCTTCGACGAGCATTGCGTCGGCCTGTTCATCAACGGCAACTACCGCCCGGCCGAGGAAATCGCGCATTTCAGGAATGAGCGCGATCCGTTGCGCCTGCTGCGGGCCCGGCTGGTGGAGAACGGTGTTCCAACCGACGCGCTGACTGAGATCGAGGCCCGTGCCGCCGCCGCCGTGGAAGAGGCCGTGTCCTTCGCCAAGGACAGCCCCTATCCCGAACCGGAAGAGGCGTTCGACCTTGTCCACGCCAATGCCATTCCCATCCGCCGGTAACGGGGACGACAGATCATGAGTGACGTGAAGACCAAGCGGATGACCTATCTCGACGCGCTGGGCCTGGCGCAGCGCGAGGAATTGGAGGGGAGTTCCGACACCATCATCATCGGCGAGGATATCTCGCTCTACGCAGCCGGCGGTGCCTATGGCAATACCGACGCCAAACGCATCCGCAGCGCGCCGATTTCCGAATGCGGCTTCGTCGGCATGGCGGTGGGCGCGGCCATCACCGGCCTGCGCCCCATCGTTGACCTGACCATCGCCAATTTCGTCTATCTGGCCGCCGATCCGATCATCAACCAGGCAGCACGCCTGCGCTATATGACGGGTGGGCAGTTCAAGGTGCCGCTGACCGTGCGTGCCTCCATGTGGCACAGTCAGGCCAACGCCGCCCAGCATTCCGACCGGCCCTATCCGATGTTCATGAACATTCCGGGTCTGAAGATCGTCGTGCCGGCCACGCCCAGCGATGCCAAAGGCCTGCTGAAGGCCGCCATCCGCGACGACGATCCTGTGCTGGTGTTCGAGGATAATGACCTGTGGGGCATGCGGGAGGAGGTGCCGCTGGACACCGATTTCGTGGTGCCCATCGGCAAGGCCGCCGTGCGCCGCAACGGCACGGATGTCAGCATCATCTCCGTCGCCGGCTGCCTGCGCCATTGCCTGAAGGCGGCCGACGAGTTGGCGGCCGACGGGATCAGCGCCGAAATCATCGACCTGCGCACCCTGCTGCCGCTGGATAACGAGGCGATCCTGAATACCGTCGGCCGGACCGGGCGGGTGGTGATCGTCGATTACGCGCACCGCACCTGCGGTGCCGCCGCCGAGATTGCGGCCATCATCGCGGAGGACGGGTTCGATCTGCTGAAAAAGCCGATCCGCCGGGTGGTGACGCCCGATATCCCCATCCCGTTCAGCCCCCCGATGGAAAAGCCGCTCTACCCGAGCAAGGACAGCATCATCGCAGCGGTTCGGCAATTGATGTGAGACCGCCGACCGGTGGCGCTTGAGGCAAACAACCGACAGGAAAGAAGACCATGCGCGTCAAGGTCGTGATGCCCAAATGGGGCACGGGCATGAATGAGGGCACCATCCTGAAATGGCTGAAGGCCGTGGGAGACCGGGTTGAGGCCGGGGAGCCGCTGGTGGAGATCGAAACCGCGAAATCCACGCAGGAACTAGAGGCGCCGGCCACCGGCATCCTGACCCAGATCCTGCTGGCGGAGGGGACGGAAGCCGAAGTCCGCACCCCTATCGCGGTCATCGAAACCACTTGAGGGAAATCCGGACATGAGCGTTGAGAAGAACGGCACCGGCCCCGACATCACCGGCAGGATTGCCCTGGTGACGGGCGCCAGCCGGGGCATCGGCCGGGCCATCGCCCAGCGGCTGGCCTCTGCCGGTGCCATTGTCTATGTCACCGCCCGTTCCCTGGACCGGGAAGTCGGCGATAACAGGCGTGCGGCACGCAAGATCATCCCCGGCACCCTGGCGGAGACGGTGGACCTGATCGAAAGGGCCGGCGGCCGGGCCGTCGCCATCGCGGCGGACCTGGAGAACATTCAGGAATGCGACGGGCTGGTTGATCGGGTGGTTGCAGTGGCGGGCGGGCTGGACATTCTGGTCAACAATGCCGGCTTCTGCGATTTCATCAATGTCGAGCAGATGTCGAACAGCGTGTTCGACAGGACCATGAACCATTATGTACGGGTGCCGTTCGCCCTGTCGCGCGCCGCCGTTCCGGCTATGCGCCAACGGGGTGCCGGCTGGATCACCAACATCACCTCGGCCCAGGCGCTGCCGGTGACACGGCCGTTTCCCGACTATCTGGCCGTCAGCGGCGATGCCGTCTATTCAGCGGCCAAGGCGGCGGTCAACCGCCTGACCCAGGGGCTGGCGGCGGAATTGCTGACGGCCAACATTGCCGTCAATGCGGTGGGACCGTCCACCGCCATTCGCACGCCGGGGGCCGCCGACTATATCCCCGGCGATTACCCGACGGAGAATGTGGCCTATCTGGCGGAAACCGTGCTGGCGATGAGCCACCTTCCGGCCCAGACTCGGACGGGCCTGATCGCGCACAGCATGCATTTCCCCTGGCATCACGACATCCCGGTTCACAGCCTGGATGGCCGCACCCTGCTGCCCCGCACGGCCCCGCCCTCCTGGTCCAGCCCGGCGATCAACCCGTCGGGAGAGTGATGGATCTGACGAAAACCTACCCGCGCGTTACCATCCAAGTTTGTGGCTGATGGCACGCGCGGTATCCTTCACCGGTTCCACCAGTTCCCACATGCGCTCGTCATTCATATACTGGGCGGCGCTGGACAGGCTTATGGCGGCGACGATCCGCCCATTGGCCCCGCGGATCGGAGCCGCGACGCAGCGGACCCGGTCCTCATTCTCTTCCAGATCGAAGGCATACCCGGCCTCAGCATAGACATGCATTCGTTGTTCCCAGGCAGCCCAGTCTCCTGCAACACCGTATCTCGCCTCGAAGAATGCGCGCCAGCGAATCGGTCGCTCTTCCAGGATCAGCGCCTTGCCCAGACCGGTTGAGGCGATGGGATGACGTTCGCCAACGCGGGACCGGACTTCAACGCGCCGGCCGCCAGATATCTTGTCCAGATACAGAGCGCTGGTTCCATCCAGAACACCCAGATGCACCGTGTCTCCGGTGGTGACGGCCAGATCTTCGATGAAGGGCCGGGCGATACGCGGAATATCCATCTGCTGCTGGGCCAGGTATCCCAATTCGAGAAGTTTAGGGCCTAACTGGTATCCCTCACGCGGAGTCAGCAACAGATAGCCCCGGTCGACCAGTGCCGCAGCCAGACGGTGCGTCGTACTGCGGGTCAGGTCCAACTGCTCCGCCATCCTGACCAGACTGATCGCCCCTTCCGATACGGTTTCCAGGATATCAAGACCCCGTTGCAGCGTCTGGCTACCGCTAGGCGCGGACTTGGGGTCCACATTATCGGGGGGCGCCCTGTCGGTCATATATTTCAATGCCCGCTCCCGGCACCGGCCAGTGCGTTACCGGCACCGATAATAACCGTCGACAAAAGCAGTACGCCGATGCCCGCCCAGACGGTAGACCTTGTGCGGGCGCTGGCACCTGCCCATTCCTTCAGACCAAACCCCCACAGGGTTGAGAACAGGATGATGGAGGCCATGTGCAATGTCCAAGAGGAGAAGCCATAGGCCCCCATCTGGCTTTCACCCATCGTGTAAAAGAAGAACTGCAGGTACCAGAGCGTCCCGCCCAGTGCCGCCAGCAGGTAGTTGCGGCCCAGCGCAGGCCTGCTTCCGTCCTTGCGTCTGCCGATCAGTTCACCGGCACTGCCATTGCGCACGATCAACAGCCCGCACCACAGTGCGTTGGTGGTCAGACCACCGGCAAGACCCACGCAAAGAACCGGCAGACCCTGCCATAGCGGATCTGTCCCTGCAGCCAGCGTCAGATCACGGATTGGCTGCCCCGCTGCCAACCCGAAGGCAAAGCAACTGGACATCACGCCAGAGAAGGCGGCCACTGCCAAACCTTTGCGCAGATTGAACTCGGCCACGCCGGCGTCACCAGACCCGGCCAGTTCCCCTTCCTTGGCGCGGCCAGCCTTGGCCACCAGCATGATTCCACCGACAGTGACCAGAATGCCGAACAGCGTCGTGGCACCACCCCTGGTTCGGGCCAGATCGATCAGCGTACCGGCGAAGATCGGCGGGCCCAGCGTTCCGATGACTGTCGTCAGGCCCAATGCTACCGCCATGCCCAACGACAGTCCCAGATAACGCATGGTAAGGCCAAAAGTCAGACCGCCCAGACCCCACAGCGCCCCCCACAGCCAGCACCAGAACAACGTGATGGCCGGCGTCGCAGATAGAACGCTGGTCAGGGCGTTGGTCTGTATGCCCGCGAACAACCAGGGCGCCACGGCCCAGGAAAACAGACCACCGACAATCCAGAAAATCTCCCACGACCAGCGCTCGATCCGCTTGTAGGGCACATAAAAGCTTGCAGATGCCAGGCCGCCAAGCCAATGCAGCAGCAACCCGATAACCGGTGCCGGCATGAATCCCCCCGAAATGTTTGAAAGTCTCGGCCCCGCAGGGCCATGCGGGAAGGGATATCATTCCCCTCCCGCAGGCATTGCCCGTTACTTCGCCGACGGCAGCTTGGCGAATTCGGCGTCCAGGTCGGCCAGAACCTTGTCGGTAATTGCATCCGGAGAATAGGACTGGATGTCCTTCAGCGTCATCGCACGAGCCAGATCAACCTGGTCGCTGTTGGTCATGCCGGGAATGTGCTTGTCCAGCAGGGCGCGGCTGGCGGGGTCGTCCAGCAAAGTGCCGATTTCGGTAGCGGACGTGCTGTACCGGCCGGCAGCCGCCGCTACGGCGGGATCGGCCAGGGCCGGCGTTGCCAGGTTGAGGGCGGCCATGGACAGCCAGACGGAAAGCATGATCTTGGACATTGATTTTCTCTCCCCGGCCCGGTGGGGCCGCTGCAATTTGCTTCGTGTCCCGTCCCCGCGGATGACAGGCAGCCACCCATTGGCATGCCTTTTACAGGTCATTCGCAGGACGGCGTTTCCCTTTCGCCATATAGGGCAACCGTTCACACGGCGAAAGATGCAAGTTAGCGAGTAATCACATATGTTCACGGGACTGGACGATGACACCGCCATCGCCCGACCTCGGAATCAAATGTAAGTGCTCACTTAGTTTTAGTTTGACGCATCGAATTCCAATATGCAAGATGCCTTCTCACAAAACAGAACGTCAGCTAACGCTGAAAAGGGGAGGATCATGAAGTCCGCTTACAGAACAGCCATGCTTGCCGCCACCGCCATGGCCTCGGGTTTGGCCTCGATGGCTGCCGCCCAGACGCCGGCCACGCCCGCCGCACAAACCGAAATTCTGGCCGAAATCATCGTGACGGCGCAGAAGCGCGGCGAACGCCTGCAGGACGTGCCGAAATCCATCGACGTGGTCAGCGGCGCCACGGCGGAAAAGCTGGCCCTGACCAATTTCCGCGACATCCAGCAGCTGTCCCCCGGCCTCAGCCTGGAATCGAAGGAACCGTCGAACAATGCCATCACCCTGCGCGGGGTTGGCTTCGACCCGAATTCCGGCACCTCCTCCACCGTCGATGTCTATCTGAACGAGGTGCCGATCAACGCCCAGACGGCGTTCAAGGGCCTCTACGATGTCGGTCAGATCGAGGTTCTGCGCGGGCCGCAGGGTACGCTGCGCGGCCGCACGTCGCCGTCGGGCGCCATCACCGTCACGACGCGCCGTCCTGATCTCACCGCTGCCAGCGGCTTCATTCAGCAGACCGTGACCGATCAGGACGGCTACAATACCCAGGCCGCCATCGGTGCCCCGATCATCGAGGACAAGTTGGCCTTCCGCCTGGCCGGGCTGTTCGACAAGAATGACGGGCTGGGCGCAGAAAACCTGCGCAACGGTTCGGAGGACAAGGACAAGACGCGCAGCCTGCGCGCCAGCCTGGCCCTCGACCCGACGGACAACTTGTCCATCGGCCTGACGCACCAGTACCTGATCAACCAGACCGTGGCCAACCCGATTGCTTTCACAGCAGCGGGCCAGACGACAAATCCGATGCTGACGACGGACGACCGCAAATCCGTGACCAACGGACCGACGGAATACAGCTTCCGCAGCAACATCACCACCCTGACCGGCGATCTCTATCTGGACGAGATGCAGGTGAGCTATGTCGGCGGCTACCAGAAGATCTATAATGGCCGTGTGTCCGACTTGGCGCGTGGCGGCTCCATTCCTAACTACACGCAGATGCAGGATTTCCAGAACAACACGCGGCTAGTGACGCAGGAATTGCGCCTGTCCTCCAGCGACGACCCCTTCTGGAACTATATTTTCGGCGCCTACTACGACAACGCCAAGGTGCCGACAACGGTACACCAGAAGCAGGTGATCTTCGGGCTGGGCCCGGTGCCGGCGCCGCCGCCGGCCTTCGGCGTCATCGACATCAACATCGATATTCCGGGCAAGGTGGAAAATTATGCCGCCTTCACCGACCAGCGTTTCCAGATCACGCCGGATGATCTGTTCGAGGTCGGCCTGCGCTATCAGGAACAGAAGTTCAACCGTCGCTTCATCCAGACGCTGAGCGGCCCGGCGCTGGGCCCCTTCCCCATCGTGCAGGACGGCATCGCCCCCGCCAATCAGCGGGGCAAGTACAAGCAGGTGACCGGTTCTTCAAGCTGGAAGCATAATTTCAGCAAGGAGCTGATGGGCTATCTCAGCTACGGCCGTTCCTACCGCCCCGGCGGCGTGACCTCCACCACGGCGCAACTGGATGAGGATCTGCTGCTGTTCAAGCCGGAGAAGTCCGACAGCTACGAGGCGGGCCTGAAGGGCACGGTCTTCGACCAGCGCTTCACCTATACGATCGCCGTCTATCAGCAGAATTTCAACAATTACCAAGCCTATACGGGCAGCTACCTGTCGGTATCGACCCAGCGCAACGGTATCGTGGACAACAACCACGCCCCCACCTTCAACGCCGATGCCCGGGTGCGCGGCATTGAGGGTACATTGAGCGGGGAGTTGTTCGACGGGTTCCAGACCAGCCTGTCCGTCACCTACAATGACGCTCAGTTCAAGAACGCACTGGCGCCTTGCAATGACTATAATGGCGACGGCGTGCCAGACACGGTGGGCGCCCCCAGCGTGCCCGTCGGCCAGCAGATCGCCAGATGCCGCCTGTCGGGCCGGTTGAGCTCCCAGGCAAAGTGGGGGGTGAGTGCCAACCTTGAATATACCGCCGGCTTGTCCAGCAGCCATGAAGGCTTCATCCGCAGCCTGCTGAACTATGTGCCGAAGCGGACCGATCCGTTCCAGAACATCCGCTACAACGACCTGCTGAACAACAGCTTCTTCGTCGGGTTCCGCGATGTGGACCGGACCTATGAAGTGTCGCTGTTCGTGAAGAACATCGCCGACGTCTCCACCCTGACCACGCGTGGCGGTGCCCAGGTCGATTACAGCTTCTATAATAGCGGCTATGAGATCGGACAGCCGCAGCGTGCGCGGGAAATCGGCCTGATGGTCCGTTACGCATTCGACTGACCGATGGCGCATCCGGCCCTCCATCGTTCCGAGAAGGCGATGGAGGGTCCAATATCAAAACAATCAGGCAGTTTGAATAATCGGAGGAAAACCATGCGGGCAGCCCTGTGCGCCTTCACGTCGCTTCTGGCCATTGCAACCGGTGCAGCGAACGCCGCCGAATATCCGCCGGACGCCGATGCGAAGGCCCAGGCCGTGCTGGAACGGCTGACCCTGGAAGAGAAGATCAGCCTGCTGCACGGCCCCATGCCGCTGCTGATGCCCAAGGCAAAACGCCCGGAAGGGATCGCTATGGGGGCCGGCTACATCGCCGGCATTCCGCGTTTCGGTATTCCCTACCAGACGGCCAGTGACGCCAGCTTAGGCGTGGCGAACCTCAACAATGGCCGCCCAGGCGATGTCGCCACCGCCCTTCCCTCCGGCCTGACCCTTGCCTCGACCTGGGACCCCGCCCTTGTCCGGCGCGGCGGCGTCATGATCGGTTCAGAAGCCCGCGCCAAGGGCTTCAACGTCATGTTGGTCGGAGGCGTCAATCTGGTGCGCGACCCGCGTGCGGGTCGCAATTTTGAATATCTGGGCGAGGATCCGCTGTTGGCCGGCCGGCTGGTCGGTCACGCCATCGCCGGCGTGCAGTCCAACAACATCATCGCCACCATCAAGCATTTTGCGCTGAACAACCAGGAGACCGGCCGCAACGTGCTGTCGGTGACGATGGATGAGGCGCCGATGCGTGAAAGCGAGCTGCTGGCGTTTCAGATCGGCATGGAGATCGGCGACCCAGGCTCTGTCATGTGCGCCTATAACCGCGTCAACGCCATCTTCGCCTGCGAGAACCCCTTCCTGCTGAACGACGTGCTGCGGCGCGACTGGGGCTTCAAGGGTTATGTCATGTCCGACTGGGGTGCGGTGCATTCTACCGAGGCTCTGGTCCACGGGCTGGACCAGCAGTCGGGTGAACAGTTGGACGGCAAGAAATATTTCTCCGACCTGTTGGAAAAGTCGCTGGCCGCCGGCACCATCCCCGTATCAGCCGTGGACACCGCCGCCCGCCGCATTCTGCGCACCCTGTTTGCCCATGGCGTCATCGACAATCCCGTTACCCTGGGCAGCGCCATCGATTACACCGCCAATGCCAAAATCGCCCAGAAAGCGGCAGAGGCGGGAATCGTCCTGCTGCGTAACGAGAATAAACTTCTGCCCCTGTCCGGGGATGTGAAGCGTGTCGTGGTTATCGGCGGCAATGCCGACATCGGCGTGCTGGCCGGCGGCGGTTCCAGTCAGGTAATTTCGGTTGGCGGGCTGGCCAAGGAGGTCTCCGTCAAGGGCTCCTTCGCCAAGCGAACCTATCATTCCTCCTCGCCCCTGGCCGCCCTGAAAGCGGGCCTGCCGGGAGCCGAGGTAACCTACCTGGACGGCAGCGACCCGCAGGCGGCAGCCAAAGCCGCCGCCCAGGCCGACATCACCATCGTCTTTGCCGAAAAATGGGCCACGGAATCCGTGGATCAGCAGGACCTGACCTTGGGCGATGGGCAGGATGCGCTGATCACCGCTGTCGCGGAGGTCAATCGTCACACCATCGTTGTGCTGGAAACCGGCAATGCCGTCACCATGCCCTGGCAGGATAAAGTCGGGGCCGTGCTGGTCGCATGGTATCCCGGTCAGCGCGGCGGGGAAGCCATCGCCAATGTGCTGACCGGTGCCGTCAACCCGTCGGGCCGCCTGCCCGTCACCTTCCCGGCCTCGGTCGACCAGTTGCCCCTGCCGGTGCTGCCCGGATCCGACGCCCCGCCAGCCGACAAGGAGACCCGGTCGGTCTATGGGCTGCAGGCCAATCTGAAGCCGTTCGAGTATGAAAATCCGGAAGGGTCGGATGGCGGTTACCGCTGGTTCGCGCGGAAGGGCCATCAGCCGCTCTACGCCTTCGGCTACGGCTTGTCCTACACGAGTTTCGGTTACAGCGGGCTGGTGCTGGAAGGCGGGAACAGCTTGCGCGTGCGCTTCACCGTCACCAACAGCGGCGACCGCGACGGGGCCGACGTACCCCAGGTCTATGTCTCCCGTCCCGGTAAGGCCAAGCGCCTGATCGGCTGGGACAAGCCTTTCCTCAAACCCGGTGAAAGCCGGGAAGTGGTGGTGGAGGCTGATCCCCGGATCGTCGGTGACTTCGACGCCAACGCACAGCGCTGGGTCGTCCCCGCCGGATCATACACGGTGGAAGTGGGCCGCTCGGCCATCGATACGGTGCTGACCGGTACCGTCGATCTGGCGAAGACCACGCGCAAGCCCTGATCCGAACCGGAGGTTCCCTGATGAAGCCATTGCGCGCCCTGCTGCTGTCCGCCTGCGCCGCCGCCATCGCTCTGACCCCGATCGCGGCACAGGCGCAAAATCTTGAGCAGATGTTTCAGTCCCCGCCGAAAGAGGCGCGGCCCCTGCTGCGCTGGTGGTGGCCGGGCAATGCGGTGACAGCAGAGAAGCTGCGCGAGCAGATCGCCCAGATGGACAAGGCCGGTTTCGGCGGGGCGGAAATCCAGTCCTTCAATCCCGGCGTACCCAATCTCAGCACCTGGGAGAAGGACAATATCAACACCTATGCCCTTCCCGCCTTCTTTGCCAATGTCCGCGCCGCAGCGGAAGCAGCACAGGCCCATGGCATGGTGCTGGATTACACGCTGGGATCGGCCTGGCCCTCCGGTGGCGGCTTCGCCATCCCGCCGGAAAAAGCCTATCTGGAACTGGCCATGGCCCGCACGGAGGTGACCAGCGGCAGCAAGGAAAAGATCACGCCCGCTATCCCGACACGGACCAAGCGGCTGGGCGCCCTGTCCAGCTTCGATCCACGGTCGAAGGACCCCCGCGCCGCCGACTGGCCGGCACGGATGGATGCGCGGGCGCGCATCGTCGCCGTGCTGGCCGTGAAGGGCACCGCCCCCGAACTGGACAAGCCCGCCGCCACGGCAGGTCTGGTACTGACCCCCTGGGGGGACGTGAAGCAGCCGGGAGTGCTGGACCCTGCCAGCATCCTGGTCCTGACCGACAAGCTGCGGGATGACGGCACACTCGACTGGAAACCGCTGCCCGGCACCTGGCAGGTTTTTGTCTTCAAGCAGTTCGCCGCCAATGTCGGCGTGCTGGCCGGGAGCGGCGAGGGACCGCAGCTAATCCTGGACCATATGGATAAAACCGCCTTTGCCGCCCACGCCGCCCGCGTCGGCGACCCGTTGCGCCCGAATTTGGGCAACGCGATGGGGGCGATGCGCGCCGGCTTCGTGGACAGTCTGGAACTGATGCAGGATCTGCCCTGGACCGGCGACTTCCTGGCCCAGTTTCAGAAGCGCCGGGGCTATGACCTGACACCTTACCTGCCGATGGTCATCCAGCCGGGCTGGATGCAGGCCTGGGGCGAACACTGGTCGCCACCCTATTTCAATGATGCCAAAGGCGACATCGCGGATCGGGTGCGCGCCGATTATCGCCGCACCATTTCCGACCTGATGTTTGAAGGGTTCATCGAACCGTTCGTGGCCTGGAACCATGCTAATGGCCTGAAGGCCAAGTTCCAGGCCCATGGCGGGGCGTTGGATATCGTGCGTGGCTATGGCATCGTCGATATTCCGGAAACGGAGGATCTGGTCCATGACGGCGACCCAATCTTCATGCGGTTCGCCCGCTCCGGTGCGCATCTCTACGGCCGTCCCACCATCTCGGCGGAAAGCTTGGTCTGGAAGGATCGTCCCTATGACGTGACGCCAGACGAAATGCGTCGCCGCGTCGACCTGATCCTGGCCGGCGGTGTAAACAGCCTGGTGCTGCACGGTTTCAACTATGAACGGGCGGACGCGGTCTGGCCCGGCTGGCACGCGTTCCAGCCCAGCGCCTTCGCCGCCGGCTTCAGCACAATGCTGAACGAGGCCAATCCGATCTGGGCCGGCATACCGACCCTGGCGGGCTATATCACCCGCCTGCAGGCCGTACTGCGCCAGGGCACCGCCATCGTGCCCGTGGCCTATTTCTACGGCCAGACCGGCTATTATGTCGGGATAGAGGATGCCGGGGCCGGCGCCCAAGCGGCCGAGAAGACGTTCCTGGCCGCCGGCTATGATTTCGACCGCATCAACCCGGACGCCATCGCCGATGCCAAGGTCGAAGGAAGGGTATTGCTGTCCAAGGGCGGGGCACGTTATCCGGCGCTGGTGCTGCCGCCGCTGGACGGTATCCGGGCGGAAACAGCCGAAAGCATTGCCGCCTTCACCAAGGACGGCCTGCCTGTGATCTTCACCGACAAGGCACCCGACCGGGACGAAGGGCTGGCGGATGCCGACCGGCGCGATGCCCGTGTCCGCACCGCCATCGCCGCCGCCATCGCCGCCGGTGCGCGTGTCGTGCCGGCGTCCGACGTGGCCGTTGCCCTGTCATCCCTGTCGGTGCCGGCCAATCTGCGCTTCACCGGCACCGACGCGTCCGGGCTTGTCTATGTACAGCGGCGGGTGGGTGATCAACTGGTTACTTTCCTCCATAATCGGACCGGGGCACCCCGCGATGCCAGCCTGATCCTGCCCGCGATGGGCGGTGTCAGCCGCTGGAACGCGCTGCAGGGCAGCACCACCCCCGTCAACGCCCAAGCCGTGGCGGACGGCACCGCTGTCGCCCTGGCGCTGGCCGCTGGTGAAAGCGCGCTGCTGGTCCTGGACCCGACGCAGCAGCCCCAGACGGTGCCCGTTCCGCAAAAGGTCGCGGCGACAACGCTTAGCCCCGATGGCTGGCGCTTGACCGTGGACGGCCATGGCCCCAAGGGGGCGGTTCTGCAAGCCAGTTTCAAGGATATCACGCTGTCCGACTGGTCACAGGTGGAGACGCTGAAACAATTCGCCGGCACCGGCACCTATGACCACAAATTCAAGGTGGAGCGGGACTGGCTGCGCAAGGGCAATCGTGTCTGGCTCGACCTTGGGTTGGTTCATGACGTGGCGGTGGTCACCGTCAATGGCCGGGCTTTCCAACCGCTGATCACAGCACCCTTCCGCCTGGACGTCACCGAAGCCCTGCGCGCCGGCAACAACACAATCTCCATCGCGATCATGAACACGCCCCAGAACGCCATGATCGATCCGCAGGCCCCTGGCTTCCGCAAGCTGAAACCCGTTCCCGCCGGCCTGATCGGCCCCGTGGCGTTGGAGATCGTGCGATGAACGTCCGTAATTTGCTGATGGCCAGTGCCATGCTGGTGACCGGCTGGGCCGGAACCGCCCTTGGCGGTGAGGCGCAGGGCTGGATCACCCATCCGTCGGTGAAAGCAGACAGCGCCCCGATCGTGCTGACGTTCCAACGTCAGTTCGACCTGGACGCTGTTCCCACATCCTTCCCCGTGCAGATCACCGCCGATAACCGCTTCATCCTGTTCGTCAATGGCCGGCGCGTGGCCTCCGGTCCATCGATGGGCGGCGTGGCCCATTGGCGGATCAGCAGCCTGGATCTGGCCCCCTATCTGCAACCGGGCCGCAACATCCTGACCGCCCAGGTCTGGAACTTCGTGAAGCCAGCCCCGACACTACCACCCGATCCCACGAAACAGCAGCAAGCCGCCTTCACGGCATTTGAAATGGTGCAGCAGACCGGCCCCGCCGCGCAGCAGAGCGTGGCAACCGGCTTCTGGCTGCGCGGGCCGGCAGGCATTGGCACGGATGCACCCGGCTGGCAGACCGCCATTGATCCATCACGCGGTGCCAGCAACGGCCAAAAGCAGGTTCGTCGCTGGTACTACGCCGCCGGGGCGCCGGAAACGCTGGATGCCACTATCACGCCCGGGGACTGGACAAATGCCGTGCCGGCACCGGAAGCGGCGGCCCGAACGCTGGTCGCCGACCGGCTGCCGCAGCAGCG
This sequence comes from Niveispirillum sp. GW835-FHT14G11, assembly GCF_058793615.1. NCBI lineage: Bacteria > Pseudomonadati > Pseudomonadota > Alphaproteobacteria > Rhodospirillales > Azospirillaceae > Niveispirillum > Niveispirillum sp. GW835-FHT14G11. The sequence goes on along the minus strand of NZ_JBXAFZ010000019.1, from coordinate 32,457 downwards.
TTTCTTCCCCGTGCCGGCGGGCAAAGTCGTGCGCACCAGCTTACCGGCGGCAAAGGGCTTCCCGGCCCGGCCCGTCACAGTGCCCGCCAATGGCAAAGTGACACTGCTGCTGCAACGCGACGCCATGGTGTCGGCCTATCCCGAACTGGTGCTTTCCGGCGGGGCCGGCGCACAGGTCAAGCTGACCTACGCGGAGGCACTGTATGACGAGAAGTTCAAGAAGGCCGACCGCAACCTGATCGGCGACCGCAAGCCGGTGGGCATCACCGACAGCATCACCGCCGATGGCCGTTCCTTGTCCTTCATGCCCCTCTGGTGGCGCACCTGGCGCTATCTGGAGATTGAGGTGACGACCAAGGAAGTGCCGCTGACCCTGGAAAAACTGTCCGTCTTCGAAACCGGCTATCCGTTCCAGAAGATAGCACGGTTTGAGAGCAGCGATCCGGAACTGGACCGTATCTGGCACGTCGGCTGGCGCACGGCAGAGGTCGATGCCCATGAAACCTACATGGACACATCCTTCTGGGAACAGTTGCAATATGCCGGCGACACGCGCCTTCAGATGCTGATTTCCTACGCCGTTTCGGGTGACCCCAGGCTGGCCGAACAGGCCATCGACGCCTTTGCCAGTTCCAACACCGATAACGGCCTGATCGAAGCGGCATATCCCACACGCCGCTCCAACGCCATCGCCCCCTTCTCCCTGTTGTGGGTGGGGATGCTGCATGACTGGTGGATGGAACAGCCGGACCCACGGCCCATCACCCGGAACCTGGACCGGATGCGAACCGTGCTGGACTGGTTCGAGAAATACCGGTCCCCCCGCGGCTTGCTGACCCGGAATCCGCAATGGAACTTCATCGACTGGGCCGGGCAGACGGCCGTGGACCGTGACAAGTTCCCCTCCTACAGCAAGGAAACTAATGAAAGCTGCCTGATGTCCGTCACCTGGCTGGGTGCCCTGGACCAGGGCGCAGCATTGGAGACCGCACTGGGCGATCCTGACCGGGCCGCTATCTTCAAGGGGAAGGCTGACGCCCTGCGGACCGCGCTTCGCCAGCATTGCTGGAACGCCGAACGCGGTCTGTTTGCCGACAACCCCGATCTGGATGTATTCAGCCAACACACCAACGCGTTGGCCGTCCTGTATGACGTGGCCACGCCAGAACAGGCGCCAGGCATTCTGGATCGCATCATGGCGCCGGGCAAAGGCATCGACGCGCCGGATGGCATGTTCACCACCAGCTATTATTTTGCCTGGTACCTGATCCGAGCCTTCGATCATGCCGGCCTGTCCGAGCGCTATCTAAGTTTGCTGAAGACCTGGCGGGATCTGCTGGCGCTCAATTACACCACTTGGCCGGAGGAGCGGGGCAATACCCGGTCCGACAGTCACGCCTGGAGCGCCCATCCCACCGCCGACCTGCTGGGCATCGTCGCCGGTATCCGTTCCGCCGCCCCTGGTTACGCAGCTCTGCGCGTGGAACCGCATCTGGGCGACCTGACCCGGCTGGATGCCACCGCCGCGACCCCACACGGGCCGGTCAAGGTGCGCTATCGGCTGGAGGGCGGCTGGCTGGAGGCCGAGATCGACAAGCCGGCCAAGCTACCCGGCAGCTTCATCTGGAACGGACAATCCCATCCCTTGAACGAGAGCCGGACGCGGCTGCGGCTGCGCGCATCGCCCTGAAAGCCCCATCATGAAGAATGATCAGACGATTTTCCTGACCGGCGCCACGGGGAACATGGGCCGGGAAGCCCTGGCGCATCTGCTCGCCAGAGGGGGGGCCAAGATACGCATCCTGGTCCTGCCCACGGAGGCCAAACATCCGGTGATCCAGCAATTCGGCGGGCACCGTGATGTTGACCTCCTCTGGGGCGACCTGACCAAGTATGAAGATGTGGAACGCGGCGTGGCCGGATCGGATATCGTGCTGCATGTGGGTGGCATGGTTTCCCCTCTGGCTGACCGGTTCCCGGACCTGACGCGACGTGTGAATGTCGGCGGGGCGCAGAACATCGTCCACGCCATCCAGAACCAGCCGGAACCCGACCGCATCCGCCTGATCTATATCGGCACCGTCGCCCAGACCGGCAGCCGCATGGCCCCCGTCCATTGGGGCCGCACGGGCGACCCCATCAAGATCAGTTGCTTCGACCATTACGCCGTCACGAAGACGGAAGCGGAAGCCATCGTCGCCACGTCCGGATTAAAATATTGGGTATCCTTGCGCCAGACGGGCATGGCCTATCCCACCATCTGGAAGACCCACGACCCGATCATGTTCCACAATCCGTTCAACGGGGTGTTTGAATGGGTCACGGCCAAGGACAGCGGCCGGCTGATGGCAAATATCTGCGGCGCGGACGTGCCGGAGACGCTCTGGCGGGGCTTCTACAATATCGGCGGCGGCGAAAGCTGCCGGGTGGTGAACCATGAATATATGGTTCAGATGTTCACGGCCTTGGGCATCCAGGACTTCCGCCGGATCTTCGATCCCAACTGGTTCGCCACCCGCAATTTCCATGGCCAGTGGTACAGCGATTCCGATCGGCTGGAAGCCCTGGTCCCCTACCGTAGTCAGACGATCACCGATTTCCTGAGCGATCTGGCGGCCAATGTACCCTGGCTGGTAAAAACCATCGGCCGTTTCGCTCCCGGATTGATCCGCAACCGGATTGAAACCCTGGCCAAGGCCGAAGGCGGATCGCTGCATTGGCTGGCAACGGACGACCGCGACCATATCAACGCCTATTTCGGCTCTCGTCAGGCATGGGAGGCGCTCCCGTCAAGCTGGGACAAGTACCGCTTCGACCAGCCGTCGCGCACGCCAACGTTGCTCAACCATGGTTATGATGAAAGCGTAGCGCCTGTCGACTGGACCGTTTCGACGCTGCGCGATGCGGCCGGGTACAGGGGCAGCCGCTTCCTGGGCGACAATGCAGACGCCCACCTGCCCGCCCCTTGGGAATGTGCGCTGGGTCATGAGTTCAGTATGACGCCAAACCTGATGCTGAAGGGTGGCCACTGGTGCCCCCACTGCCAGACAGACCCGGCCAGCTATGACCGCGTCACGGCAAAAAGCCCGTTCTTCGCGCAGGTGGCGCCGTTCTGAAGATCAGTTCCCTGAAGCCCTTCCGGGCTTCAGGGACAGCGCGACCGGTCACCGCGCCCAGCAGAGTTTCAGCCAGCCGCCGGCATCATCAATGGCAGAACGGGCGCAATCCACCATGCCCAGCCAGGACACGAAACCGTGGATGGCGCCGATATAGCGGCGGGTCAGGACCGGCACCCCGGCCGCGATCAGCCTGCGGCCATAGGCCTCGGAATCATCGCTGGTGCTGTCATATTCCGCGGTGATGATAAGCGCCGGCGCCACCCCCCGGAAATCCGTCGCCCGTCCGGGAGAGGCCAGCGGGTTCTCCCGGTCCTCAGGCTTGGTCAGATAGGTGTCCCAGAAATAAAGGACGTCCTTGATGTCAGACAGCGGCGCGTGGGGATAGCGCCTCCAGGTCTCGCTCTCCCCCGTGGGATAGCCATCGCCACCATAAATCAGGACCTGCGCCGACAATTTCGGCCCGCCCTCGTCGCGCGCCCGCAGCGCCACGGCAGCCGACAGCACGCCACCGGCGCTATCGCCGGCCACGGCGATCTTTCCGGGGATGCCGCCGATCTCCGCCGCGTTTTCGGCGGCCCACAGGGTGGCGGCCCAGCAATCATCGACGGGGGCCGGGAACGGATATTCGGGCGCCAGCCGGTATTCGACCGACACCAGCACGCATTGCGCCGCATGGCACAGACCGCGCGCGATCATGTCCTGCGTGTCCAGGTCACCCATGACGAAGCCGCCGCCATGAAAATAAACCAGCACCGGGGCCGGCATGCCGGTCGCCGGCTGATAGATGCGCACGCGCAGGGCACCACCGGGTCCATCGATCAGCCGGTCACTGATCTCCCCCATGGGCAAGTCGAGTTTGGGAAAGCTGGTCGATGCCTGGCGCACCAGATCGCGCATGGTGGCCAACGGCACCTGATCCATCTTGGGGAACTGCGCCATGCCGGCAATGAACGGCTCAAGCTGTGGATCGAACTTCATTTTTCCTCCCTGGAAAGACTGAGGGCGGCGCCCTTCAGAATTCCGTCTTCGTGAACATGTTTTCAGGATAGCCGGGGAACACGTAGTCCAGTTCGATCACCAGCTTCTCGCCCAGCGGGCCGGCGGCGAAGATGTCGGTATCGACAAAGGCCTGCACGGCATGGCGGCCATAGGTGTAACGCGACGTACCCCCAAACACGGGTGACGCGTCCAGCCGCTGGTCCACGGCATCGGTCCCCCGGCGTGAGCGGTTGGACAGAAGATTCAGCCGCCCCATGAAATCCGGATCATTCTGCGACCAGTCCTTCAGTGTCAGCATGGTCTGTTCGATCCATTCCAGGCTGTCAGCCAGGATACCGACATGGAAACCATATTCCGGATCGCTGGCCTGGGCCGCGCGGAAGTTAGTGACGGAGGGATGCTCCGCCCCCGTGCCCACGCCAAGGGCCGCATGGATGGCGGCCTGCAGGGCGCGGTCGGGTTCCGGCAGGGCCGACAGATACACGATCCCCTGCCCGCGCCCACCCTCGTCCGGGTTCAGCACCAGTTGATAGAAGCGGCTGCCATCGGGCAGCGGGAAATCCTGGACAACCTGGAATCCGACCAGACCCAGCAGGCGCGCAGCCAGCGGGCCTTCCTGCGGATTGCGGTAATGCAGGGCGATATGACCCAGGCTGCGCCGGACCGCAGCGGCCTCGTTCGCGGACATTCTTTCCTCCCGTTGATTACTGGGACATCGGCTTGGCGATGCTGGCGGGCGCGCCCGGCAGCGAGACGTGGTAATGGCCAGCGCTCCAGCCGCCATCGACGGCCAGTTCCGCCCCGCAGATGTAGGACGCATCGTCGGAACAGAGGAACAGAGCAGCGGCGGCCACCTCTCCCGGTTCGCCCATGCGTTGCAGGGGCACTTCCTCGTACCCAAGGTTCTTGGAAGCGCCGGTCAGGTGCATGGGATTGCCCATCTCCGTGTCGATGCCACCGGGATGGATGGAATTGACCCGCACACCGCGATGGCCGAATTCCAGCGCTGCCGATCGTGTCAGCCCGCGCACCGCCCATTTGGAAGCGACATAGGCCGCAACGCCGCTGCTGCCGCGCAACCCGTCGATGGAGGAGAAATTGACGATGGCGCCACGGCCAGCCGCCACCATGGCGCCGCCCACGATCTTGAGTCCCAGGAAGGTGCCCTTCACATTCACCCGCTGCACGCGGTCAAACGCCTCCTCCGTCAGACTGGCGAAATCGGCGAAGTGCACGACGCCGGCATTGTTGACCAGAGCGTCGATGCGACCGTGACGTTCCAGGACGGCCGCCACCAGCGCCTCCCAATCCGACGCCAGCCCGACATCCAGACGCTGAAACATGGCACCGGCGCCAAGGTCGGTCACCAACGCATGCCCCTCCTCTTCCGCCACATCGGCGACGACGACCAGCGCGCCCTCGCGCGCGAACAGGCGCGCCATGGCAGCACCCATCCCCTTGGCACCGCCGGTAATGATGGCAACGCGATCATTCAAACGCTCCAACTTTTCCTCCCACTTTGCGTATATTCAGACTATTGTATGGACGCATTCTGCCGTTTCGTCCAGTGGGGCCCCGGATGCCTCGAAGGGTCTTGACGCCGAATTATTGTAAGTGCTTACTTACTACAGAATCGGAAGCGGTTCAACCGACCGCCGCATATGGGAAGGAAACAAATGCTGACCGAAGCACATAAGGATGAACTGGCGAAGATCCTTCGCCCGGTGGCGCCGCCGCGTGAGTTGACCGATCTTTACACGCCTGACCAGCTCCAGCGCCTGCTGGGTGTGGTGCGCGACAGCGGTCCGCACAAGTTGATCATCGCGCAACATTTCTCATCGCCTGAAGCCCTGATCGCCACGCTGTCCGGTGGCTTCCCGGAGGGTGTAACGCCGTCGCTGGACATGTTCCTGACGCCGACCTTCCGGAATTTCTATGCCAACTATTCGGCCTGCCTGTTCCCGGAAATCGATGACTGCTTCTTCAACAGCCGCTTCCTGGATCTGGCGCGCGGCTATTGGGGAGCCAAGTACGCCAAGCCGCAGATGATGCTGTTCAACGTGAACGGCCCGTGCGGCAACAATGATCCGGGCCACCTGGACAGCCCCAGCTTCCGGGGCATCCGGTACGAGAATGCGCCAACCTGGCTATGCTCCGTCATGGCCAAGTCGGGCCTGTTCCGCGATTATCTGATCAAGATGGCGCAGGTCATTGCCTGGTTCAGCCATGACCCGGAAAGCGGCTTCACCTATTGGCCTGAAGGACCACGCGCCGCACCCAAGCGTCTATTGCCGCCGGTCTATAACCGGGGTGTCCTGGTACAGAATGAACTGATGGTGCACCGGGGCGAGGCCAATGGCCCCCTGGACCAGCGGTTCCCGGAGGGGCTGGACTTTACCTCCCTGTTCTCCGGCGCTGCCGACAGCAAGGATCACTGGATCGTAAAGACCGGCGAGAAGGAGATCGCCCGGTATCACACCGATGAACTGCGCTTCCTGGTCCATTGGTCTGCGGAAGTGTTCGAGGATCTCGCCGAGTTGAAGAAGAACATGGACCATAGCGACGACCTGACCTTCGACCGGGTGTTCGACACCCTGATCAAGGATGTGCGCGCCAAAGGCATCCAGATCGAAACCCCAACCAACCCGCTGGTGGACCCTGTGTTCATCGGCACGCTGAATGCCGCTTACGACGTAGGTCGCCCGACGATCTATCCGCCGGAAGCGCCGCTGTCTCCGCTGCGTCTGGTCGCCTGACCGGTGCGGTGGCTGAAGGTGGGGGAAGGCCCGGTCGGCTTCCCCCACCTTCTTTATATGTTCATTGCAGAAAAAACTGGGGAGGATGGAATGCAGGTTCCCTTTACGATGCTGGGCTTCACCAAGCTGCTGGTGAACGACCTGGAAGCGACGGCCGAATTCTACAAGAAGGTCTGCGAACTGACGGAAACCGGGCGGGTCGAGGCGGAAATCGCCGGTCGCAAGATCAGCGAGATCCTGTTTGCACCAGCCTATCAGGGAGCGGCGACCTTCGTGCTGTTGAAATTCCTGGACGCGCAGAAGCCGTCCAGCGACGAGGTGATCCTGGGTTTCATCACGCCCGACGTCGATGCCTTCATCGCGCGTGCGGTCGAAGCTGGCGGCACGTTGGTACAGCCCGCCTACAACGACACGGCACACGGCGTGAAGGTCGGCTTCGTCAGCGATATTGAAGGCCACCTGATAGAGGTGGTGCAACTGCTCTGATGGTTCGGCTCAGGTTTGGCGGTCCTGCCACGGCACCGCCATCCCCGTCCCCATCCCCCAGGACAAGCCGGAGCCACATCATGGCCAATGCCCTTTCCCCCGTGATGATCGGACCGATTTCGCTGCGCAACCGTTTCATCCGGTCCGGCGCCAACGAAATGATGACCAAGGACAGTCTACCGACAAAGGCATTGCTGGAATTCCACCGCAATCTGGCAGCCGGCGGCGTGGGCATGACCACGCTGGCCTATATCGCGGTGTCGCCCGACGGGCGCACCTTCACAAGCCAGGGCGTGCTTGACGATGCCGCCATTCCGCACTACCGCGCCATCACCGACGCCGTGCATGCCCAGGGCGCCCGGGCATCGGCCCAGATCACCCATGCCGGCAGCTTTGTCCAGCATAAGGAGTTGTCGACGCCGCGTGCCATGTCGGCCAGCGGCGGTATCGACCAGATCGGCGTGCTGATGGGCAGGCCATTCCAACGGGCCATGACCCGCGCGGACATGGATCAGGTGCGCGACGAGTTCGTGGCCGCCGCCTTGCGCGCGGAAAAGGCCGGGTTCGACGCCGTGGAACTGCATATGGGCCATGGCTATCTGCTGAACCAGTTCATCTCACCCTTATCCAATAAGCGGCGTGACGAATATGGCCGGGATGCGGCCGGTCGGGTCCGCTATCCGGCGGAAATCCTGGCCGCCGTGAAACGGGCCGTCGGCGGGCGGCTGGCCGTTCTGGCCAAGATCAACCTCTATGACGGGGTGAAGGGTGGGGCGACGGTCGATGACGCCGTCGTCACGGCCAAGCTGTTGGAGGCGGCGGGTGCCGACATGCTGGTCCTGTCCGGTGGCCGCAATATCGAGGCCGCCTGGGCCATCTTCCAGAGCCCCCTGCCCTATGACGACCTGGCCAAGCTGTCGCCGGGCTGGAAGGGCAAGCTGCAATTCGGCCTGCTGAAGCTGACAACACCGAAAGCCCTGCGTTTCTCAGAACTCTATTTCCTGGAAGCCGCACGCAAGGTTCGGGCTGCCGTGACATGCCAGTTGGGCTATCTGGGCGGCGTCCTTTCGCTGGCTGCCGCACAGCAAACCCTGGATGAAGGCTTCGATGCGGCTGTGATCGCCCGCGCCCTGGTCCATGACCCGGCCTTGATCAATCACTTCGCTATCAATCCGGCGCACCGATCAGGCTGCGATGCCTGCAACCGCTGTGTGGCCGCCATGTACGGCCCATCGGGCACCCACTGCCCCAAAACGGGTAATGCTCTGGCCCCCTCGCTCAACCAGGTTGTCGCAGCAGCCTGACGGCAAGACCCTACCGGGCGGCGGTCGTGGAGCCTAAACCGGCTCCACCCGCCGCTTCGGCAGAGACACCTTCGCCATCCCGGCTTCGTATTTCAGATTATGTACTGAAATCGAAATATCGACATGGCGTACGCCCGCCAGCGGGCGGATGCGGCTGGTCACCAGATCATTCAGCTGTTCGATGCTGGTGAACAGACCCATGGCCAGCAGGCTGTACCGACCCAACAGCTTGATCACGCACCCGATCTCCGGCATGGCTGACAAGGTTTCCGCCAGCTCGGCCACATGGGATGGCTGCGCATCGATCCCCATCATGCACAGGTTGGGTGATCCGGCCATGCGGAAATCCGTCACGACCGTGAATTGGATCAGGCCCTCCACCTGAAGCCGCTTGATGCGGGTTCGGATGGTTCCTTCGGTGACGCCCAATTCCGCCGCAATGGCCCGGTTCGACACACGCGCATCGCGGGCCAGTTTCTGGACGATACCCCGGTCCAGATCGTCCAGCTTCACACCGTTGGCACTCTCACTCATAGCGGCACCACATTGAATTCGAATTTGACAATGTCGGCGGCAATGCCGGGGCTGATCTGGTAAACCCCTTCAATCGCGGAGATATGCGCCGACAGCAGGCCATTGAACTCTGACAGGTCATGAAGGGCGACCAGCAGTTCCAGGTCGTGCCCCCCTGTCATCACATTGACGCTCAACACCTCGTCAAGCTTGGCCAGATCGCGCCCTACCTCAAACACATCCCGGCCCTGCACCTTGACGCCAAGCGCGATCAGCAGATTGTAGCCATGGGCGGAGAAGTCGGTGACCGCCACGACGCGCATTGCCCGCGCCTCGTCCATCCGCTGTAGCCGGGCGGACACGGTCGCCGCCGTGATGGACAGCCGTTCTGCGATCTCCTGATTGGTCGCCCGACCGTTGGAGCGAAGGATCGCAATGATACTATTGTCCAGCGCGTCCAATGATGCCGGCGTAATGGCCTTGCCGCTTCTTATCTGCATATCTCAACGGGTTCCCTACAATATCCCCAACTACGCATTTCGCAGTTATATCAGAACATAATCTCCGACCGCCAGCCATGTTCGCACCTGCGACGCAGCCCCTATTGCGTAATTCGGTCCACCGGCCGTCGCGAAAAACGTGAATATTGACCCACACATCCTGGCCAGAAGCAGACCGTGACGATGCTGCTCCGGGAAATATCGGCACCCTTCAGGCCTTACGCAAACAGGCGCCTTGTGGCGGAAACCGCATTGCGTGCCCGGTCCAGCGCCGGGATGCCGGCGGCGATGGCCGCTTCCTGGGGCACTTCCACGCTGAACGGCACACCGGCGGCAACATTCCCGATGAAGGCGCGGATATCGAAGACGCCCTCGCCCGGCAACAGCCGCTGAAGCCCCGCCTCCCACTCGATAAGGTCAGCAGACATGGCGGTCGGGCCATCGCTGATCTGCGCGATCCGGATGCGCGGATCGGCAAGCAGCGTCCAACTGTCCCGCCAATCCCCGCCCCGCATCACATGCAGCAGGTCCAGCGTTACACCGATATCCGCGCGCCCAACCATATCAATCACCGCCAGCGCTTGGGCGAGGGTGCGGACCTGCGATGGCGGATAGAACTCGATAGACAGGCCAACGCCGTAACCGGCGGCCAGCAGCGCCAGTTCCGCCAGCTTATCGGTTCGGCGCCCGGGATCGCGGTCATAGCAAAGCACATTGGCCAACGGCGCACCCAGATATGCCGCCGCCGCCAAGGCGGGTTCGAACCCCGCCACCTCCGTCCGACCGGCCATGGTGAAGGGATAGACCAGATCGACCACCACCCCGCCCGCTGCCATGGCGGCCTTTGTCGCCCGGCGTTCGGCCGCATCCCGGATCAGATCGTACACCGGCATTCGGGGCAGCACGTCCATCGAATGCAGGAACAGGCACATGCCCGCGCACCCCGTCGCGGCGGCCAGATCGGCCAGTTGCGACGGGGTGGCGTCGGTGACGGTGATATGGTCCAGCGAGAGCCGCATCACAGATAGGCCCCGTCCTGGTAGATCAGCGGTGACACAGGCCCGCTCAACCGCACCGCCTCGACACGGGCTATGACGATGCTGTGCGTGCCATAGGGCACCACTTGATCGATGCGGCAGGAGAGACCGGCCTGCGCCTCACACAGTATCGGCAGGCCATTGGCGTCGCTTTCCCATTGGCCGACGCGGAAGCGCTGATCTCTGGGCATGGCACCGCCAAACGCTATCGACACCTCCTGCTGATGCCGCGACAGAATGTTGACGCAAAGCGGCGCATCCGGCAGCAGACAGGCGTGAAGGCCCGCCGAACGGTTGACACACAACAGGATCGCCGGGGGCTCCATCGTCAGCGAGGTGATGGAGGTCGCAGCCATGCCGACAGGCCCGTCCACCCCCAGGCCGGTAACGATGCCGACAGCCGAGGCCAGCCGGCGCATGGCGCCCCGGAACGCCAACGGCATCCCATCGCCCTGGGTTTGTTCAGTACTACCCATGAAGGAAGCTCAGGGACAGGCGGTTGAACTCGTCTGCCCGCTCCACCTGCACCCAATGCCCGACCTTGTTGAAGGTGACGACACGGACATCATCGCAGGATTCCAGGAAATAGTTGATGCCGGTCAATGGCATGAATCGTTCCGCGAAACCCCAGAAGACCAGGATCGGCATCTTCAGTTCATCCAGGCGCGGGCGCAGGTTTGGGGTCCGCATCCGCACGATCACATCCTTGGGCTGGGTGCGGGCCACGGCGAACCGCTCCTTCACCAGTGCGTCGGTGACATAGACGGGATCATAGACAAGGTTGGTGATGAGACGCCGCTGCTCATTCTCATTGAAGTCCGGGCCGCCGAAGGAGCTCACCATGCCGGCAATGCCGGGCATTTTGAAATATTCCTCCCGCTCCTCGATGCAGCCCGGCGCCATCAGGATCAGACGATCAACGAATTCCGGATGGTCGAGCGCCATCTGGATGGCGATGCCGCCGCCCAGCGAATTGCCGACCAGGGTCGCCTTCTCGATGCCATGGGCGATTAGCGCTTCATACAACGTATCAGTGAAAAGCTGGAGGGTGTAATCGATGCCCTCCGGCTTTGACGACGCACCATAGCCGATCAGATCGGGAAGGATGGCGCGGTAGCCGCCATTTACGAATGAGGGCGCATTCTGTCGGAAGTTCGACTGTCCCGATGCCCCCGGCCCGCTGCCATGGATGAATACCACCGCCGGGCCCGAGCCCATTTCGGCCACGACAATGTCGTGGCCACCACTGACGCGGTGGGTCCTGCTGATTATTTCGCTGGCCATGCCAATCCCCGTTCAGACAAAGGTGAAGGCGGGCGGTTCGCCCAGCATGGTGCCAACGACGTCGCTGTTGCGATTGCCAGGATCATTGGCGACATGCGCGCGGGCGGCCAGCAGGTCCAACCAGGGCTGCAGAATGGGGCTGGACATGTAGATCGCCCGCCCGCCCAGCAGTTTCACCATGTCATCAACCAGATCGGCCATGCGGCGCACGACACTGGACGACTGATACGCGAACAGGGCCCGGCGCTCCATGGGCACCGTCTCGCCGCGTTCGGCATAGCCGATCAATTCATCGAAGGTGGCGCGCTGGGTCAGTTCCATCTCCTTCACTTCGGCATGCGCACGCGCGATGGCGGCGTGCAGGAACGGATCGGCCTTTGAAGCCTTGCCTGTATTGGTCGAAACGCGGCTCTGCATGATGTCCATGGCTGCGGTGATCGCGGCGCGGGCACCACCGAAAGCAGCCGTGGAGACCGAGCGGACGAAGACCTGCGCCCAGGGCAAACGATAGAGCGGCCCGTCATTCAGCAACTGGCCGGGATTCTTGCAGGCGAAACCGTCGCTGGCCTTGTGCGTCCGGTATTCCGGCACGAAGACCCGGTCCACGACGATGTCGAAGCTGCCGGTGCCCTGCAGCCCGAACGTATCCCAGGTGCCTTCGATCACCTTATAGTCGGAACCGGGCAACAGGAAGGTGCGCATGTCCGGCGGGCCGCCGGTGGCAAAATTGATGGCCCCCAGCAGCACCCAGCCGCAATGGGTCGAGCCGGTCGAAAAACCCCAGCGACCGGACAGATAGAAGCCACCTTCCACCGGCTCGACCTTACCCACAGGCTGGTAGGTGGAGGAGACGAGCATATCCGGATCATCGGCCCAGACCTCCGCCTGCGCGCGCTCGTCGAACAGTGCCAGCTCATAGGGATGACATCCAACCACGCCATACATCCAACCGGTGGACATGCAGCCCTCGGCCAGCGCCTTCTGCACCTCGAAGAACACATTGGGATGCATCTCGTACCCGCCCCAGCGCTTGGGCTGGAGAATGCGGAAAAAGCCGGCCTCCCGCAATTCGGCGATCGTCTGCGCCGGCACATTGTTCCCCACCGTGCAATCCCTGGCCCGCCCCCGCAGGGTGGGGATCATCGCCCGTGCGCGTTCGATCAGCGCTGAGGGGGCGGGTGCCACACCCGTTTCATCATCCGCCTGCCGGATTGGTGCCGTCCTCGCGTTCATTCTACCCATCTCCAGTCTTGTCGCACATGGATGATACCGATATGCGTAGATAGATTTATTCAGAAAAGCGCAAATCGTCAAGCAATGGGGGGTTGCGTTTTTTCATTCGCGCCCTTATTCCAAGCCGGAAGCGGGTTGCGATGCATCGTAAATGAAATCCGAAAATATCACTGCTTTATATGCATCAATCCGTAAAAGATTGCGTGTTTGCGTAGATAGTGGAATACAATCCAACGATCAGTCCCGCCGACCCTCAGCAGCCCACCCCCTGCGGCCGCCGTCAGCCGGCACTACGGACCGATATCGTTTTCGAAGCGAGGGCATTCAGAGATGGCCGTACAGTCATTGGGCTACGTTGTGATCGAGACCCAGGATCTTGCCAAATGGCGCGACTTCGCCGTCGACGTCGTCGGGGCCATGCCGGCCGAGTCGAACCGGGAGGATGTGCTTCTGTTCCGCATCGACGACCGTGCCTTCCGGCTGTGGGTACAGAAGGGCGAGAAGGATGCGTTCGTCGCACCGGGTTGGGAATTCGCCGGCAAGGCTGAGTTCGACGCCGCATTGGACCGGCTGCGGGCGGTGGGCCGGCCGGTGGAGATCGCCGACATTATGGAGGCGCGGGAACGCAAGGTCTATGCGCTGGCCCGGTCCAGCGACCCGGCCGGGAACCCGATGGAGCTTTATTACGGCCGTTTCTACGATTATGCGCCGTTCGTCTCCCAGGCCGGCGTGACCGGCTTTGTCACCGGGGCCAATGGTGACATGGGGCTAGGCCATATCGTCCTGACGGCCCCGAACTTCGAAGAGACCCACAGCTTCTACCGGGACGTACTCGGCTTCGGCGACACCGACCTGGGCCGGTTCTACCTGGGCGGCGGCGGGCCGGAGGATGCCGGGATCGGTTTTGCCTTCCTGCATGCCCGTAACGGCCGCCACCACAGCCTGGCCCTGGGCCAATTGCCTGAAAGCCCCAACGGCGCCGTCCATATGATGCTGGAAGTGGCCGCCCTGGAGGATGTGGGCCGTGCCTATGACCGCGTGCTGAAAAGCAAGGGCAAGGTGCCGCTGTCGGCGACCCTGGGCCGTCACGTCAATGACAAGATGACGTCCTTCTACATGCAGACGCCCAGCGGCTTCGACCTGGAATATGGCTGGAACGGTCTGATCATCGACCCGGCCACCTGGGTCCCCACGACCAGCCTGTCCATCAGTGACTGGGGCCACAAATGGGCCCACGAGAAGGATGACTGACACTATGCTCGACAAGCGCATGAGCGTCGACGACATCGTCGACACATTGTCCGATGGCATGACGATCGGCATCGGCGGGTGGGCGACGCGGCGCAAGCCGATGGCGCTGGTTCGCGCCATTGCCCGGTCACGCCTGAAGGATCTTACCCTGGTTGCCGGCTATGGTGGGCCAGAGGTCGGCCTGCTGGCCGCCACGAGCAAAATCCGCAAGCTGGTCTTCGCCTTCGTCAGCCTGGATCATTATCCGCTGGAACCGCATTTCCGCACCGCGCGCCAGGCCGGCGCCTTTGAGGTGCTGGAACTGGATGAGGGCATGTTCCACTGGGGCCTGCGCGCGGCGGCGATGAAGCTGCCCTTCCTGCCCACCCGTGCCGGCATCGGCACCGACATCATCACCCAGCCGGGCTTCAAACTGGTGAAAAGCCCGTATGAGGATGGCGAGGAACTGGTGGCCATGCCGGCGATCAAACTGGACGTGGCGCTGATCCACGCGCACCGGTCGGATGAACGCGGCAACCTGCTGACGCTCAGCCCCGACCCGTTCTTCGATGAACTCTATGTGCGTGCTGCCGACAGGGCCTATGTCACGGTGGAGAAGATCGTGCCGACCGCCGAACTCGACATGGCGACCAACAGCCGCTTCAATCTGGTTGAACGCGCCCGGATAACGGGCGTGGCCGAGGCGCCGTTCGGTGCGCACCCGACCAGTGCTGCGCCCGACTACCAGCTCGATCTTAAGCACATCAAAACCTATGTCGAGAGTGCGACCTCGCCCGAGGCCTGGGCCGCCTACAAGGCCGCCTTCATGGATGTGGACGAGAGCGCCTATCTGACCGCCGTCGGAGGCCCCGCGACGCTGACCGCCCTTCCCAAGCCGGTTTATTGAGGAGCGAGAGACATGACCGACAGCCTCTATTCGCTCGCGGAACTGATGATCGTCGCGGCCGCCGAGGCGTGGCGCGACAGCGGTGAGATCATGGCGACCGGGATCGGCCCCCTGCCCCGCATCGGCGCCGGCCTTGCCAAGAAAACCTTCAGCCCCGCCATCCAGACCACCGATGGTGAGGTGTGGTACACGACCGAGCCGCTGGGCCCGGGCAAGCCGACGTCACCGCCAGAACTGGAAGGCCTGTCCCATTACGACCGGGTGTTCTCCACCCTGTGGGGCGGCAAGCGCCACGCGATGGTCGGCCCCGTCCAGATCGACCGCTACGGCCAGGCCAATATCAGCGTCATCGGCGACCATAAGAAGCCGAAATCGGCGATGCTGGGCGCGCGTGGCTTTCCCGGCAACTCGATCAGCCATCCCAACAGTTTCTTCTTCACCAGCCACAACAAGCGGGCCTTTGTAGAAGGAGAGGTCGATTTCGTCTGCATGGCGGGCTTCAACCCTAAGCGCTACTTGAATGGCAAGCCGCCTGCGGGGCTGGACCTGCGCATCATCGTCACCAACCTCTGCGTGATGGATTTCGAGGGGCCGGACCACGCGATCCGCGTCCAGTCGCTGCATCCCGGCGTCACGTTCGATGAGGTGCAGGACAATACCGGCTTCCCGCTGGCCCGGCCGGAGGACGACATCCCGGTGACGCCGGCACCGACCGCCGAGCAACTGGCGCTGATCGCCCAGCTGGATCCGAACGGGGTACGGCACACGGCCCTGAAAGACAACCCGCCGGGCGACCGTCGCGCCGCATGAGGGGGACGCCATGAACGATCTGGTTGAGCCGAAGAAGGTGGAGATCGTCTACGAAACGATTGAGCCCGTCCGGTACGAAGTGGACGGCGCAGTCGCACATATCATCATGAACCGCCCGACCTATAACAACGCCCAGAACAGCCAGATGACCTATGCGCTGGATGCGGCGTTCCGGCGGGCGGTGGATGACGATGCCATCCGCGTCATCGTCCTGCGCGGGGAAGGCAAGCATTTCTCCGCCGGGCACGATATCGGCACGCCGGGCCGCGATGTCACAGCATCCTGGCAGCGGCAGATGCTGGTGCCCGACCATACCAACAAGCCGGCGGCGGAGTTCCTTTATACCCGCGAGCATGAGGTCTATATCGGCATGTGCCGCCGCTGGCGCGACATTCCGAAGCCGACCATCGCTGCGGTGCAGGGCGCCTGCGTGGCTGGCGGCCTTATGCTGGCCTGGGTCTGCGACATCATTGTCGCCACCGAGGATGCCTTCTTCCAGGACCCGGTCAACCGCATGGGCATTCCGGGCGTTGAATATTTCGCGCACGGGTTCGAGTTGCCGCCCCGCATCGCGAAGGAATTCATCCTGCTGGGCGAACGGATGCCGGCGCAGCGCGCCTATGATTTCGGCATGGTCAACCGACTGTCCACGCGCGAGACACTGCTGGCCGACGTCAAGAAGATCGCCGACGAACTGGCCACGCGCTCCCGGCTGGGCAACTGGCTGACCAAGCAGGCGTTGAACCATGTGGAGGATCTGCGTGGCAAGCGCACCGCCACCGACGCGCATTTCCACATGCATCACTTCGCCCACGCGCAAAGCGATCTGGTGTCGCAGAACAGCCTGGGTGGCATGGATGCCAAATCCATGGCCGCCGCCAATAAAAAGCAGGCGGGGGATCAGTGATGGGCGAGCC
Organism: Niveispirillum sp. GW835-FHT14G11; assembly: GCF_058793615.1. Taxonomy (NCBI): domain Bacteria; kingdom Pseudomonadati; phylum Pseudomonadota; class Alphaproteobacteria; order Rhodospirillales; family Azospirillaceae; genus Niveispirillum; species Niveispirillum sp. GW835-FHT14G11. Next base: position 15,362 of record NZ_JBXAFZ010000019.1, on the reverse strand, counting down.
ACTGCACACGATCCTGGTCAGCCGCCTGGGCTGCCGTTGGCCGATCATCCAGACGGCCATGGGCTGGGTCGCGGAACCCAGCCTGGTGATCGGCAGCAGCAACGCCGGCGCCTTCGGCTTTCTGGGTGCGGCGGTGATGACCCCGGATGAGGCGCGGGAAAAGCTTCTGGCGGTGCGTCGGGGCACGGACCGTCCCTTTGGTGTCAATTTTCACAGTTTCCAGCCCGGCGCCGACCGGATCGTCGATCTGATTATCGCCAACAAGGAACAGGTGCGCGCCGTCTCCTTCGGGCGCGGGCCGGACGCCAAGATGATCGGCCGCTTCAAGGATGCCGGCATCCTGTGCGTGCCGACGGTGGGTGCCGTCAAGCATGCCCAGAAGATGGAACAGCTTGGCGTCGACATGGTGAATGTGCAGGGCGGTGAAGGCGGTGGGCACACAGGCTCGGTGCCAACGACCGTCTTGCTGCCGCAGGTGCTGGACGCGGTGAAGGTGCCGGTGATCGCCAGCGGCGGCTTTGCCGACGGGCGCGGGCTGGTGGCGGCCCTGGCCTATGGCGCCGTCGGCATTGCCATGGGCACCCGCTTCCTGCTGACCCGCGAAAGCCCCGTCCCCGACAGCGCCAAGGCCGGCTATCTGTCGGCCACCACCGACGGTATCGTCGTCACTACCAAGCTGGACGGCATTCCGCAACGCATGGTGCGCACCAAGCTGATGGACCGGATCGAACGGTCCGGCCGCATCGGCATGTGGCTGCGCGCGCTGGAAGCCGGGCGCCAGATGAAGGCGCAGACCGGGGCCTCCTGGCTGGACATGCTGAAATCCGCCCGCGCCATGACGGCCCACGGCGCCATGCCGCTGCAACAGGCGATGATGGCCGCGACCATGCCCATGCTGATCCAGAAGGCGGTGGTCGAAGGCGACATCGAACGCGGCGTGATGGCAACGGGCGTGGTGGGCGGCCGCATCAGCGAGGTGCCCACCTGCCAGGACCTGATCGACCGCATCGTTGCGGAGGCCCATGACCGCCTGGCGGCACTGGCCGCGCTGGGCCGCTAAACCGCCTGAAAGGAGCAGTCTGCCGTGCCCATCACGCTCAGCATCAGGAACCGCATCGCCGAAATCCTGTTCGACCATCCGCCAGTCAACGCCTTTGACACCAAGGGCTGGGAATCGATCCCGGCCCTGGTCAATCAGGCGTCGGTCAACGAGGATGTCCGCTGCGTGCTGATCCGCGCCAAGGGACGCGGATTTTGCGGTGGCGTCGATATCAAGGAGATGGCGGCCCATCCCGAACGCATCGCCAAGCTGAACCGCGATAATTACCTGACCTTCAAGGCCATCCGCGACTGCGCCGTGCCGGTCGTCGGTGCGCTGCACGGGTTCGTGATCGGCGGTGGGGTCAATATTGCCGGTGCCTGCGACGCGCTGATCGCGGCTGAAGGCGCCTATTTCTCCCTGCCGGAGATTGATCGCGGCGCTATGGGCGGTGCCGCCTTCATGTCCCGCATGTTGCCGATCCAGATGGTAAGGGCCAATTTCTTCACCGGCGGCCGTATCGCGGTGGAGGATGCCCACCGCCACGGCTCCGTTCACAAGATCGTGCCGCTGGACCGGCTGGAGGAAGAGGCGTTCGCTTTCTGCGAGATCATCGCCGCGAAAAGCCGCACGGCCCTGGTCATCGCCAAGCAGGCGCTGAACCTGATCGAGCCGACGAACCCGTCCGACAATTACCGCATCGAACAGGGCTTCACGCTCGAAATGTACATGCATGAAGACAGCCAGAAGGCCCGCGACGCCTTCGCACAGGGCAAAGGGACGGCGGTGTTCTGATGGACCTGACCTACACGAAAGAACAGCAATCCTTCCGCGCCGAGGTGCGTGCCTGGCTGGAAGCGCATGTGCCGGCCCAGCCGCTGGAGCATTTCGATGCGACCCGCGCCGGGTTCGAGGCGCACCGCGCCTGGGAACGCACGCTGAAATCCGGCGACTGGGGCATGGTGACTTGGCCACGGGAATATGGCGGGCGCGGCCTGGACCTGATCCAGTGGCTGATCTTCGAGGAGGAATATTACCGGGCCGGCGCGCCGGGCCGCGTGAACCAGAACGGCATCTTCCTGCTGGGGCCGACCCTGATCGAATTCGGCACCGACGCCCAGCGCGAAAGGTTCCTGCCGCCCATGGCCTCGGGCGAGGAAATCTGGGCGCAGGCCTGGTCGGAACCCCAGGCGGGCAGCGACCTGGCCGGCGTCCGGGCCACGGCGGTGCGGGATGGCGACAGCTATGTCCTGAACGGCCACAAGATCTGGTCCAGCCGGGCCGTCTTCGCCGACTGGGCCTTCGGCCTGTTCCGCCAGCCGGGCAGCGAGCGGCACAAGGGCCTGAGCCTGATCTTCTTCCCGCTGAACGCGCCCGGCGTGACGGTCAACGCCATCAGGAAGATCAACGGCCATGTCGGTTTCGCCGAGATCTTCCTGGAGGATGTGCGCGTCCCGGCCTTCAACCGGCTGGGCGACGAGGGCCAGGGCTGGCACATCTGCATGGCCACCGCCGGGTTCGAACGGGGCCTGATGCTGCGCTCCCCTGCCCGCTATCAGGTGGCGGCGGCCAAGCTGGCCGATCTGTGGAAGGCCCACCGCGACAGCGCCGATCCGGCGCTGGAGGCCGATGTTGTCCGCGCGCACATGAACGCCGAAGCCTATGCGCTGAACATCTACCAGACGGCCTCGCGCCTGATGGCGGGGGCCAAGATCGGGCCGGAGGCCAGCACCAACAAAATCTTCTGGTCGGAACTCGACATTCACCTGCACCGCACGGCGCTGGCCATCCTGGGACCGCTGGCCGAACTGATGCCGGACGCGCTCGATGCCAGCCCCGGTGACTGGCTGGACGATTACATCTTCGCGCTGGCCGGTCCGATCTATGCCGGGTCGAACGAGATCCAGCGCAACATCATTGCCGAGCGCATGCTCGGCCTGCCGCGCTGAGGGAGGAGCATCATGGATTTCACCCTTAGCCAGGAACAGATGATGTTCGTGGAAACCGCGCGGACCCTGTTCACCGACACCTGCACGCCCGACCATTGGCGCCGGATGATGGAGACCGGCACGTCCCGTCAGGACGCGCGCTGGCAGGCGATTGTGGAAACCGGCCTGACGCTGATCCTGCTGCCGGAAAGTGCCGGCGGCATCGGCCTGACGGAGGTGGATTTCGCCCTGATCGCGCAGGAGGCGGGCTATGTCGCCCTGCCCGATCCGCTGGTCGAAAGTGCGGGCATCGCCGCCCCCATGCTGGCCGCGCTGGCCCCCGACAGCGACATCCTGGCCGATCCCGGCGCCAGCATCGCCATTGCGCACCCGGTCAACCCGTTCGTGGCCGATGCCGACACGGCCGCCGCCTTGCTGCTGCACCGAGACGGGCGGGCCTTCCTGGCCACGCCCGATCAGGTGACGCTGATTGCGGAACCCAGCATCGATCCGTTCCGCCGCCTGTTCCGTGTCGACTGGGATCCCGCGCGGGTCCAGACGCTGGATGGGGCCGACTGGGACCTGGCCCTGGATCGCGGTGCCTTGTTCGCGGCCGCCCAAGGTTTGGGGCTGGCCCAGCGCGCCGTTGACATGGCCGTCGCCTATGCCAAGGACCGCCAGCAATTCGGCAAGCCCATCGGCTCCTATCAGGCGGTCAAGCATCACCTTGCGTCGGCTCAGGTAGCCATCGAATTCGCCCGCCCCGTCGTACTGGCCGCCGCCGCCGATATCGGCCACCGCGACGCCCAGGCCCGCGCCCGCGTCAGCCATGCCAAGATCGTGGCGCTGGAAGCCGCCGATCAGGCGGCCCGCGCCGCCATCCAGGTGCATGGCGCCATGGGATATAGCTGGGAGGTCGATGTCCATCTGCTGCTGAAGCGCACGCTGGCGCTGACGCAGAGCTGGGGCACGCCCGCCTTCCACCGCGCCCGCGTCGCCCACCGGCTGTTCAATCAGCCGACCGGCCCCGACCAGACCTTCGCCCGTGAGACAGAAAATGCCTGAAGCCTATATCATCGACGCCGTCCGCACCCCTGTCGGCCGCAAGAAGGGCAGTCTGGCGGCCATGCATCCGGCGGACCTGGGCGCACATCCGATCAAGGCGCTGCTGGCCCGCACCGGCATCGATCCCCTGACCATCGATGACGTGGTCTGGGGCTGCACGGAAACCATCGGCGGACAGGCCGGCGATATCGGCCGCACGGCCTGGCTGGTCGCAGGATTGCCGGAAGAAGTGCCCGGCGTCACCATCGACCGCCAGTGCGGTTCCTCCCAGCAGGCCGTGCATTTCGCGGCCCAGGGGGTGATGAGCGGCACGCAGGATCTCGTCATCGCCGGCGGTAGCCAGGCGATGAACCGCATTCCCATCATGGCGGCGATGAGTGCTGGCAAGGAGTATGGCTTCGACAGTCCCTTCCTAACCTCCCCCGGCTGGCTGGCCCGCTATGGCACTGAAACCGTCGACCAGATCAAGTCGGCGGAGATGATTGCGGCGAAATGGGGCATCAGCCGGGTAGCGATGGAGGAATTCGCCCTTGCCTCTCACTGCCGCGCGCAGGCAGCCATTGATGCCGGCTGGTTCCGCAACGAAATCGCGCCGGTGGGTGATTTCGCCATCGATGAGACAGTGCGCCCCGGCTCCACCCTGGAAGGGCTGGCCGCGCTGAAGACGGTGAACGAGGGCGGGATCATCACCGCCGGCATCGCCAGCCAGAATTGCGATGCCGCCGCCGCCTTGCTGATCGCCAGCGAACGGGCCGTGACGCAATATGGGCTGAAGCCCCGTGCGCGTATCCACCATCTGTCGGTGCGCGGCGACAATCCGGTCTGGATGCTAACCGGCCCCATCCCAGCCACCCGCTACGCGCTGGCCAAGGCGGGGATGAGCATCGATGACATCGACCTGTTCGAATGCAACGAGGCCTTCGCCTCCATTCCCATGGCCTGGATGAAGGAACTGGGCATCCCGCACGAGAAGGTGAATGTCCAGGGCGGTGCCATCGCGCTCGGCCACCCCATCGGTGCCACCGGCGCGCGCCTAATGACGACGCTGCTGGGCGCCCTGGAGCGCACGGGCGGACGCTATGGGCTGCAGACCATGTGCGAGGGCGGCGGCCAGGCCAACGTCACCATCATCGAACGCCTGTGAGCTTGAGGGAGCAGCCACGCCATGCCCTGCTATGCCTATCAGGGGATCGTCCCGGTTGTCGATCCGACGAGCTATGTCCATCCGCTGGCGTCGCTGATCGGCGATGTGATCGTGGGGCCTGGCTGTTTCATCGCGCCGGGCGCCTCTCTGCGCGGTGATTTCGGCCGGATCGTTGTGGAAGGCGATGCGTCCATCCAGGACAGCGTGACGATCCATGCCAATACCCTGCGCGACACCATCATCCGGCGCGGGGCCACCATCGCGCATGGCGCCATCATCCATGGTTGCGAAATCGGCGAAAATACACTGGTCGGCATGAATGCCGTGGTGCTGGACGATGCCGTGATCGGGCCGGAAAACCTGATCGCCGCCCTGTCGCTGGTCAAGTCGGAGATGGTGACCCCGCCGCGCAGCCTGCTGGCCGGCAACCCGGCCCGGATCGTGCGCAGCTTTGAGCCGCATCAGATCACCTGGCGTAATGATGGCACCGGAGAATACCAGCGGCTGACGCGCGAGGCGCTGACCGATTTCATCGAAACGGCACCGCTTCCCGCTCCGGAGGCCGACCGGCCCCGCCCGAAATCCGACGCCATCGCCGTCCGCCTGCGCGGTCCCGCCGCGGCCGAGCGCGAACGGCGTGCGCAAGCCAATCATCAAGGGAGCTGAACGTGGGTATCTGTGAAGGACGGGTGGTGATTGTCACCGGCGCCGGCAATGGCCTGGGCAAGGCCTATGCCCTGGCGCTGGCGGCCGAGGGTGCCAAGGTTGTCGTCAACGACCTGGGGGTCGGCACCCATGGCGAGGCTGGCGTCACCAAGGGGGCGGCCGAACAGGTGGTCGACCAAATCCGCGCCATGGGTGGCGAGGCGGTTGCCAATACCGACGATGTCGCCGACTGGGATGCTGGCAAGCGCATGGTTGATGCCGCGATCAGCCATTTCGGTCGCCTGGATGCTGTGGTGAACAATGCCGGCTTCGTGCGCGACCGCATGTTCTTCACCTGCACGCCGGAGGAATGGGACGCCGTGCTGCGCGTGCATCTGCGCGGCCATTTCTGCACCACGCGCCATGCCTGCGATTATTGGCGGGCGCAGCACAAGGCCGGCAATCCCGTCAATGCCCGCATCATCAACACCACCAGCGGCGCCGGCCTTCAGGGGTCGGTGGGCCAGTCGGCTTATTCCACCGCCAAGGGCGGCATCGCCACCCTGACGCTGGTTCAGGCAGCCGAACTGGCCCGCTATGGCGTCACCGCCAACGCGCTGGCCCCCAACGCCCGCACCCGCATGACCAGCACCGGCGCCTTTAACATGGCGGCGAAGGAGGGAGAGTTCGATGTCTATGCGCCGGAGAACATGGCCCCGCTGGTCTGCTATCTGGTGTCAGAACAATCCAAGGGCGTGACCGGTCAGATCTTCGAACTGAAGGGCGGCACGATCTTCCTGTCCCAGGGCTGGACCGACAGCCCGGCGCACGAAAAGGGCGCCCGGTTCGAACCGGGGGAGATGGATGGCATCGTCCGCAAGCTGGTCGAAACACGCGAGCCAGCCAAGCCCGTCTATGGAGCGGGCTGAGCCATGGACTTCGCGCTGACAGACGATCAACACGCTATCCAGGCGGCCGTCCAAGACTATCTGTCACAGGCGGCCGGACCGGAGAGCCTGCGTCGCGTGGTGGAAGGGCCGACCGGCTTCGATGTCGATCTGTGGCAGGGTCTGGCCGTGGAGATGGGCTTTGCTGGCCTGATGGTGCCGGAAGCCTTTGGCGGTTCCGGCCTGGGGGCTGTCGAAATGGCGCTGGTGCTGGAGGAGACAGGGCGTGTACTCGCGCCTGTTCCCTTCTTCGAAACGGCGGTGTTGGCCGTACAGGCGGTGCTGTCGGCGGGCAGCGACGACCAAAAGGCAGCCTTGCTGCCCCGGCTTGCCGCGGGCACCCGCGCCTGCTTCGCCGGTACGGCAACCCGTCCGACATTGGCCGCTGGGCGCCTGACCGGCGTAGCCGATTTCGTAACCTTCGGGCATGTGGCGGAATTGTTTATCATCGCCACCGCCGATGACAGCCTGGTGGTGCTGGAGGACAGCACGTCCGGCCTGACGGTGGAACCGCTGCCCAGCCTGGACCGCACCCGCCGCTTTGCCCGCCTGTCCTTCGACTGCGCGGTGACAGACGATCAGGTACTGGGGACGCCGGGGGGTGCCAAGGCCGCCATCGACCGCACGCTGACCATCGGGGCCGGGCTGCTGGCCGCCGAACAGACGGGGGCCATGCAATACAGCCTCGACGCCACGGTCGATTACAGCAAGCAACGCATCCAGTTCGGCCGGCTGATCGGGTCATTCCAGGCGGTCAAGCATATGCTGGCCGACATGATGCTGCTGGTGGAGGCGTCGCGCTCCGCCGCCTTTTACGCCGCCGCCGCCATTGACGAGGAAGGCAGTGCCGAGCTGGCAGAGGCCTGCGCCGTCGCCCGCGCCTATGTCAGCGACGCCTTCCGGTCGGTGGCCGGCGACGCCATCCAGCTTCACGGCGGCATCGGCTTCACCTGGGAACATCACGCCCACCTCTATTTCAAGCGCGCGCGCGCAACGGCAAGCTGGCTTGGCAGTGCCGACCAGCATCGGGAGGCGCTCGCCCGGATCATCCTGAAGGACGCCTCATGACCATTCCCTGCCCCGTCCCCCCCTATCCCCAGCCGCGCGGCCTGCTGAACGGCAAAACCGTCGTCATCACCGCCGCCGCCGGCACCGGCATCGGCTTTTCCGCCGCCTTGCGCGCGGCAGAGGAAGGAGCCACCCTGCTGATCAGCGACTTCCACGAACGCCGGCTGGGTGAGGCTGCCGACCGGATCGCGGAAAAGGTCGGAAAGCGTCCCGCCACCTTTGTCTGCGATGTCACGGTTGAGGCGGCGGTCCAGGGACTGCGCGACGCGGCCCTGTCGGAACTGGGCCGCGTCGATGTCCTCATCAATAATGCCGGCCTGGGCGGCGAGGTTTCCATCATCGACATGACGGATGAACAGTGGAGCCGAGTGCTGGATGTCACCCTGACATCGCTGTTCCGCATGACGCGCGCCTTCCTGCCCGCCATGTACGCGGCCAAGTCGGGCATCATGGTCAACAACGCCTCCGTCCTGGGCTGGCGCGCGCAGAAGGGGCAGGCGCATTATGCCGCCGCCAAGGCTGGAGTCATGGCCTTCACCCGCTGCGCCGCCCTGGAGGCGGCCGAGCATAATGTCCGCATCAACGCCGTCTCCCCCAGCCTGGCCATGCACCCGTTCCTGGCCAAGGTGACGACGCAGGAGGCGCTGGAGAAGCTGGTGGAGAAGGAAGCCTTCGGCCGCCCGGCAGAGGTTTGGGAAATCGCCAATGTCATGATGTTCCTGGCCAGCGACCTGTCCAGCTACATGACCGGTGAGACGGTTTCCGTCTCCAGCCAGCGGGCCTGAGCCATGGCGACGATCTTCCATTCCCCGCGCGACCTGCTGGGCAAGGACGGTACGGTCCTCGATCCCTCAGACTGGCTGTTGATCGAACAGGACCGGATTGATGATTTCGGCCGGGTGACGGGCGATCTGCAATGGATCCATGTCGATCCGGTTCGCGCCAGGGGGGGCCCGTTCGGGGCCACCATCGCGCATGGCTATCTGACCCTGGCCCTGACCAACCTGTTCATGCCGCAGATGATTGAGGTGCGTGGCTTCAGCAGCGGGTTGAATGTCGGCACTGATCGGCTGCGCTTCATCAACCCGGTCACGGTCGGCTCCCGCATCCGCGGTACCGGCACCATCCTGTCGGCTGAAGAGGCCAAGGGCGGGGCCATCCAGTGCGTCATCCGCGTCACCGTGGAGATCGAGGGCCAGGAGAAACCCGCCTGCGTCGTCGACGCCATCACCCGTTACTACATGGAGTAGGAAATGCCTGATCCCCGGAAGATGGAAGCGGCCGTCCATGCCTATGTCGCCGCCTTTGCCGCCGGCTCCGCCGATGATGTGGCGGCACTGTACGCCCTGGATTGCACGGTCGAAGACCCGATCGGCACCCCGATCCATCGCGGGCGGGACACCATCCGTGCCTTCTATACCGAAGCCATGAAGACAGGCGCGAAACTGGCCCTGCAGGGGCCGATCCGCATCGCCGGCGACTACGCCGTCTTTCCCTTCGCCGTGAATCTTCACTACCAGGGCGCGGACAAGCGGATCGACGTGATCGACACGTTCAAATTCGATGATGACAACAAGATCGTCGAGATGCGGGCCTTCTGGGGTCCGTCCAACATGCACGGATTTTGATGCCGACGGTCATGGCTCATGACCGTCGGAGGCCACCGACCGGCGGCCCGCGCCACGTGGCGCGTAAAGCCAAGGGCGCGGATGCGCCCGCCCGGCGCTTGAGGGAACAACGCAACTACAAGGAACCGACACATGCGCGACGCAGCCATCATCTCCACCGCCCGCACCGGTGTCGGCAAGGCCTATCGGGGTGCGTTCAACGATACCGAGGCGCCGGTCCTGTCCGCCCATGTGGTCAATGCCGCCATTGACCGTGCGGGCATCGATCCGGCGCGGGTGGACGATGTCTATCTGGGCGTTGGCAACCATTGGAATACCCAGAGCTATAATCTGGGTCGCCTGACCGTTCACGGATCGGTCCTGCCCGATAGTGTCGGCGGCTTCACCCTGGACCGCAAATGCTCCTCCGGGCTGAACGCCATCGCGCTGGCCGCGCGCGGCATCATCGCCAACGAAATCGACGTGGCCGTAGCCGGCGGGATGGAGAGCATCTCGCTCACCATCAACAAGCACGCGCCGCAGTTCCGCAACCGGTCTGACTTCATCAAGGCGCACGACCCGCACGCCTATATGGTGATGATCGAGACGGCGGAACTGGTGGCGGATCGCTACGGTATCAGCCGCGAGGACCAGGATCATTTCTCTGCCCTCAGCCAGCAGCGCGCTGGGGCGGCCCATGAAGCCGGCAAATTTGCCGACGAGATCGTGCCGATCACGGTCCAGAAGGCGCTGTTCGACAAGGAAGGCAATGAGACCGGCAAGGAGCAGGTGACGCTCGACCGTGACGAGGGCGTGCGCGGCGACACCACCTACGACAAGTTGGCCGCCCTGAGGCCCGTATTCAAGGACGGGCTGGTCATCAAGCAAGGCCGCCACATCACGGCCGGCAATGCCAGCCAGCTTTCCGACGGTGCGTCCGCGCAGGTGGTGATGGACCTGGAAACGGCGCAGAAGGAAGGGCTGCCCGTCCTGGGCCTCTATCGTGGCTTCCAGGTGGCCGGCTGCAAGGCGGAGGAGATGGGCATCGGCCCCGTCTTCGCCATCCCCAAGCTGCTGAAGCGGGCCGGCCTGACCATCGACGATATCGGCCTGTTCGAGATCAACGAGGCCTTCGCCAGCCAGGCCATCTATTGCCAGCGCAAGCTGGGCATTGATCCGACCAGGCTGAACGTCAATGGCGGTGGCATCGCCATCGGTCACCCGTTCGGCATGACCGGGTCGCGTCTGGTGGGTCATGCGCTGATCGAGGGCAGGCGCCGTGACGCGAAATATGTCGTCGTCTCGATGTGCGTCGCCGGCGGCATGGGTGCTGCTGGATTGTTCGAGGTGGCATGATGCAGCTCGCCTTCGTCCCCGAACTCAAGGCGTTCCGCGAAGAAGCGGCCGACTGGCTTAACACACAGCTTGCCGGCCCCTTCAAATCCGTCCGCGGCCAGACCAACCAGACCGACAATGTCGCGGAACGCCGCGCCTGGGAAGCCGCCCTGGGTGCTGCACGCTGGAGCGTCATCGGCTGGCCGGAACAATGGGGCGGGCGCGATGCATCCATCGCGCAGCAGGTGATCTTTGCGGAGGAATATGCCCGCGCCAAGGGTCCGCCGCGCGTCGGCCACCTGGGTGTGGAATTGCTGGGCCCGACGCTTCTGGCCATGGGCAGCGAAGAACAGAAGGCCCGGTTCCTGCCCGATATTGCAGCCGGTCGGACCATCTGGTGCCAGGGCTATTCCGAGCCGGGGGCCGGCTCCGACCTTGCCAATGTCCGGACCAAGGCCCGGCTGGAAGGCGACAGCTATTTCATCGATGGGCAAAAGATCTGGACCTCCATGGGCACCATTGCCGACTGGTGTTTCGTCGTGGCGCGCACAACGCCGGGCAGCGTTGGCAACAAGGGCTTGTCCTTCCTGATGGTGCCGATGGACCAGCAGGGCGTCGACCCCCGCCCCATCCGCCAGATGACCGGCGAGGCGGAATTCGCCGAGGTCTTCTTTGACGGGGCCAGGGCACTGGCGGCAGACCGGGTGGGGACCGAGGGTGAAGGCTGGAAGGTGGCCATGGCGCTGCTGGGCTTCGAGCGCGGCGTCTCCACGCTCGCCCAGCAGATGCATTTCCGCACCGAACTGGACGAGATCATTGCCACCGCCAAGGCCAATGGCACGGCCGCCGACCCCATCATCCGCCAGAAGATCGCCCATGCCCATGCCGGGCTGAAGATCATGCGGTACAACGCGCTGCGCATGTTGTCGGGCGGCAATGGCGGTGAGTTGGGTGGGGCCGCCTATACCTACAAGCTCTATTGGTCGCGCTGGCACCGCGACCTGGGCGAACTAGCCATGGATGTGCTGGGCCAGGCGGGGGAAATCGGCGCCAGTGAAGAGCGGTTCGAGGGACTGCCCAACATGTTCCTGATGAGCCGGTCGGACACGATCTATGCCGGTACCGACCAGATTCAGCGCAATATCATCGCCGAGCGTGGCCTCGGCCTACCCAGGGAGCCGCGTGGCGCATGATCGAGCCGATGGGCCAATGGCCGGAAACCATTCCCCATGCGGCGTTGGCCGCCGCCGAACGCTGGCCGGATCAGCCCGGATTGATCGCCGGGGGCCGGCAATGGACTTATGCCAAGCTGTGGGCCGATGCCCGTGCCGCTGCGTCTGCCTTCATCGCCAGGGGAATCGGGCCGGGTGATCGGGTGGCCATCTGGGCCCCCAATATTCCGGAATGGATTCTGGCGACCATCGGTGCCCAGATCGCCGGCGCCTGTGTCGTTCCCCTGAACACCCGGTTCAAGGGGGTGGAGGCCGGCGACATCATCCGCCGTGCCCGCGCCAGGCTGCTGCTCATCCCGAGCCGTTTCCTGGATACCGACTATCGTGCCCTGCTCGCCGGGCAGGATCTGCCCGATCTCGTCGATATAATCCTGATCGATGGCGATGGCCCGACCGGTTGGGACGGTTTCATTGCCGCTGGTAAGGGCAGCCATGATCCGGCGGTCGATGCCGCGCTGGATCGGCTGAGCCGCGATGCTATCTGCGATATCATCTTCACCTCGGGCACCACCGGGCGGCCCAAGGGGGTGATGACGGCGCACAGACAGGTGACGCAGATTTTCGGCGACTGGGCCGTGCGCGTCGATCTGCGCCAGGGCGACCGCTACCTGATCGTCAATCCCTTCTTTCACACCTTTGGTTACAAGGCCGGCTGGGTTCCCTGTCTGCTGCGCGGGGCGACCATCGTGCCGATGGCGACTTTCGACGTGGCGGAAATGGTGCGCCAGATCGAGGTGAACAGGATCAGCTTCATTCCCGGTCCCCCCACCATCTATCAGTCGCTGTTGCAGGAACTGGCCGGCGGCAAGGTGCGCGACTTTTCATCCCTGCGCGTCGCTGTCACCGGGGCGGCCCCCGTCGCCCCGGCGCTGGTGGAGCGGATGCGCCACGAACTGGGCATGTCCAACATCGTCAATGGCTATGGCATGACGGAATGCGGCGCCATTTCCATGACGCGCCAGGGCGACGACGCACAGACCGTGGCCGGCACCTGCGGCTATCCCCTGCCCGGCACCCAGGTGCGCTGTGTCGATGACAATGGAAACGACGTGTCACCGGGAGAGACCGGGGAACTGTGGGTGAAAAGCCACGCGGTCATGCGGGGTTACCTGGACGATCCGGAAGCAACCAACGAGGCCATCGACGAGGATGGCTGGCTGCATACCGGCGATATCGGCACCATCGATGCCCAGGGCTATCTCAACATCACCGACCGCAAGAAAGACATGTATATTTCAGGCGGTTTCAACTGCTATCCGGCGGAGATCGAGAAGCTGCTGATGGCCCATCCCGCCATCGAGATCGCGGCCGTCATCGGCGTGCCGGACGAGCGCATGGGAGAGGTCGGCAAGGCATTTGTCGTGCTGCGGCCCGATGCGCAGGCAGATGATGCCAGCATCATCCAATGGGCGCGCGCCAACATGGCGAATTACAAGGTGCCGCGCCAGGTGACCTTCGTCAGCACACTGCCGCGCAATGCCGGCGGGAAATTGCTGCGCACGGAATTGCGGGCGCAGGAAAGCCGTCATCAAGCCTGAGCATGGCCTCACCCAACCTAACAGATCCGTTCTTTAAGATATCGGAGAGGCGAGTTGAGGCAAGATTCCAGGTCCGAACCCCTTGACGTGACGTCTATGATCATCACACGTCGCAATGCCCTGACTGGTATCGGGCTAACCGGCCTCGGCCTTTTCTCTTTCACACCCGCTTTGGCGCGTGGCGAGCGTGTCCGCGCCGCCGGTAACCCGATCATCCCTGGCCGCGGCGTCTGCGACCCGCAGGTCCGCGTTTGGGATGGCGAGGTGTGGCTCTACGCCACACACGACGCCGATCCCACGGCCAAGGACTTCGTGATGCGCGACTGGCAGATCTGGCGGTCGCGTGACCTTGTCGACTGGCACCACGCTGGCACGCTGCTGCCCGAGCAGACCTATTGGGGCAAGCCCAGCGACCAGTGTTGGGCGACCGACGCGGCGCGTAAGGACGGACGTTATTATCTGTACTTCTCGCGCGGGCCGAAGGAGATCGGTGTGGTCGTCGCCGACCATCCGGCGGGACCGTGGCGCGACCCGATCGGCAAGCCGCTGATCGCCGAAGGGCTGGTCAAAACACAAGCGCGCGATCCCGGCATCCTTCAGGACGCAGATGGCGCGAACTACATCGTCTTCGGAACGTTTCAGTATTTCATCGCGCGGCTTGGCGATGACATGGTCTCGCTGGCTGAACCGCCGCGCCTGCTGAAGATCGAGAATGCGGTTGGCCCCTATACCAAGGGGATGACCGACGATAAGCCATTCCTCCACCGCCGCGGCGACCTCTATTATCTGTCGTGGGGAAGCTATTATGCGATTGGACGCAGCCCCTATGGCCCGTTCGAGACGCAGGGCTCGGTACTGAGTGTGGCAACGACCGATCCCGAACTGCGCCTTGTGCGCCTGGGCGCACGGTACGATCTGCTGAATTACGACCGGCACGGCAGTTTCTTTGAATTGAACGGCCAGTGGTATTTCGCCTGCAACGACCAGGCGACGCCAGGGGCGACTGAACACTACCGCAACAGCGCGATCTCCTACGTCCATTACCGTGCTGACGGAACGATCGCGCCGGTTCGGCTCGATACGGTCGGGGTCGGTCAATATGACGCGCGGCGGGGAATAGCGGCGGCGGATTTCTTCGACGCGCGCGGTGGCACAGTGGCACATCGCGGTGGCGACACGTTTGCGCTGGAGCTTTCTCCCGGCGGCGCTGCCCACTACCCAGCGGTAAGCGGGGTCACCGGCGCGCTCACGATCCTGGCGGACGGGCCGCTGGAGATCCGGCGCGGAAACCCGCAGGGGCGCCTGCTAGGGCGCGGGCAGGGGCGGGTTGCACTGACTGGCGCCCGCGCTACGGAGGATTTGTGCCTCGTCAATACCGGGGCGGCACCCATCCGGGCCGACCAACTCACCTTTGATGGGGCCTGATGCGCAGATGGCTTCTGGCTTTGCCGCAGCCACGATGCTGGCGGATACGGTACCCGCGGAACCCGGCAGCGTCGGCCCGACATCCTTAATGGCCTTTATCGTGCGCCCCGGTGCACAGGCTGATGCCGACACCATCATCCAATGGGTGCGCACCAACATGGCCAATTACAAGGTGCGACAAGGTACTGCGTGCGACAAGGTACTGCGTTTCGTGACCTTCGTCGCTGCCCTGCCCCGCAATGCCACTGGCAAGCTGCTGCGCACGGAGTTGCGCGTGTGGGCAGGTCGGAAAACGGATAACCGACCGCCATCAGTACGCGTCCGGTGTGAGCCGCCTTGTGTTTGGTGGTCGGTAGCTGGGAGTCTTTGCGTAAGCGCGATAGCGCGGA